>DASZVA010000001.1:0-47446 GCA_035547395.1 Candidatus Peribacteraceae bacterium
TCGGAACGGTTGCGACCAAGGAAATGGGCTATGACGACGAAGATCTGCGCGTGTTGAGCGAGGTAGGCAACTATCGCTTCGGGACCGTCAGCGATCAGCTCACGAACGATAACATCCACGTGCCGGCGCATCCCGAGACGCAATTCGATGAGCAACGTTTCCTGATGCTGCTTCGCGGCTCCATCTCGCTCACGCGCGACGAAAAGTGGCGCATCGTGCAGGCGATTCCGAAGCTCAGCCAGTTTCAGGTCGACGAACTGCAGAAAATTCTGGAAGAAGAGCGCCGCAAATTCAGCGAACTCTCCCCAAAGCATCTCGCGCAGCTGATGAAGCTGGAGCAGAAGCACGCCACCGACTGGCAGGATCTGCAATCCGCGTATGTGCAGGAAGGCGCCAAGCAGCAGGAACAGGCGCAGGCGGATGAGATCAGAAAGCAGCTCGGACTGTAACAGCTGTTAGGTTTTAGGTTCTAGCTTTTAGTTTCTTTTTTACAAAATCTAAAACCTGAAAGCTAACGGCTAAAACCTACATCTATCCTCACGGAACATTCCAATGAAACAGCATGAACACGATCACGCCGATGATCGTGAGCGTGATGCCTTTGCCGATGCCGCGGCCGAGCCACTGATGAACGCTGGTGAGAAGCAAAAAGAGAAACGTGCCGAACGTGAATCGCAGCACGAGCGATGACGTAAAGAGCGCGTCGATGAATGGAAGTGCAAGAGGGGAATGCGGCCGCGATTGCAAATCGCCGAGCAGATAAATGAGTCCGTACCAGGCAAGCAGCCAGCCGGCGAAGAGCCGCAACGTATCCACGAGCGGCATGTACGTTTTTTCCTCCGCTTTCATTTTGCGTTCGGTTTTTTTCTGTTCCTTCGCGTCGTCGATCGTCGTCCACGGCATCGCCGCCGTGAACTGCACGAGCGGTTCGGGTGTCGGCATCGAAGTAATCTCCTCCACCGTCCATCCTTTCTTGCGCATCATCTCGCGCGCGTCCTCCATGCTCGGCGCCTCGAGCGTTCCGCGATTCACCTGACCGTCCTGTGTATGGGCGATGTACGAGAAGTGGGGCATGTCGCAAGTATAGGATGAAGATGATGGTTTGAGCCAGTGCGTCCACACCAGAACAACGCACTACTTCAATCCTCACTGCGCTCCCGCAATCTTCAGATTCGCGATCATGAAGGTGACCGCGGTTTGCAGATTGGCCGGTGCGATGATTTCGAAGTGGCGGTTTTCCGACCAGCTGTGATATCCGATCACCTGACCGTTTTGCACCTTCACCTGTCCGTCGCTCGCGCCGACGGAATCAAGCGAGCCGGACATCAGATTCACGATCAGCGGACCGTCGCCGATATTGTTCACGTCGGTCGGGCCCACCTCGACATGCCACAGCGTCGTTGCGGTCGCGCCGAATCCGCGGTAGTACCAGTTTTTGTGAATGGGAACGCAGAAACCCGCTGTTCCGCTGCAGTATTGCTGAGTCCAGAGCGAGGCCGTCATGTTATCTTTTGCCATCACCGCCGCTTTATCCGTCAATTCGGTCGATCCCTGATAGGCGGAGGATGATGCGGCTACGGAAGAAGTTGCGGCCGACGAAGGCGTGGCGCTGCTGATTGCGGAAGACATGACCGATGACGATTGTTTGGATGACTCAACGGATGACATGGCGGATGTCGATGACGTCGACGATTCGGAAGATTCCGACATGCTGGACTCGCTGCTGCTCGAGACGCTGCTGCTGCTCGGAGTCAGATCCGTCACCGTCTGCACGTCCATGATGATGCCGCCGGCTTCCTTCGTCGGACGCACGGCGCCGAAGACTTCGACGTTTTTGCCGTTGTACTGATCGAGATTGATCGCCGCACTCCGCAGCATGATGAATCTGCCATCGGCAAGATTCAGCTTGTGCGTTCCTTCCATGAAGATCGTGATACCCGCAGGTTCCAACATTCCCTGATACGTTACATTTTGCGTTTCGGTGACCGGAACACTGGCATTTGATTCCGATGCGACGGCTCCCGATCCGGTTGTGGAGGTGCCGAACGGCAGCGTGCAGGCCGAGAGGAGTGTCATAAAGGGAACTGCCAATATCAATGGAGAGATTTTCTGCATAAATGCGGGTTAAGGAGAGACTCCGTAGTATAGTCCTAAGCATCTTTTCAACAACATCTTCCGCAACGAAATTTTGCAGAGATTCGCACTCTCCTTACAATTCAGTCTCTTTTTCCGTTTCCAGGCGGACGAACTGAATGCCCTGCGAACCGAGGTAGTCCTGCAGACGTTGCGACATCATATCCGGATACTTGAGGACGCCGTCGTGTACGGGAACCGCCGTCTTCGGTTTGATCGCGAGCGCATACTCGATGGCTTCGCCGATTTTCATCCACGGACCCGCGACGGGAAGCGCCAGAATATCGACAGGCTTTCCCGGCAGCACGAACGCATCGCCGGGGTAGAAGAACTGGTCATTGATGAAATATCCGGTATTCATGGCTGGCGGCACGCCGGGAAACATCGGTGCGTGTTCGGTGCCGAATCCCTCGATTTTCACGTTGCCGATTTCAACATTCTGGAGATGCTCCACCGGCGTGAAGGGGATCTGCTCTTTGGCAAGCAGCAATCCCACCATCGTGTTCGTGACGATGACGGCTTCTTTGTTCTTTTCAAGGATTTTTTTGACCGATTCGATGTGGAAATGATCGGCGTGTTCGTGCGTGATGAGAATGACCTGCACGTTCTCCGCGTCGTTTTGCTTGTCGGTAAACGAACCGGGATCGGTGATGATCCGCGTTCCGTTTTCTTCGATGAGCATGCAGCAGTGTCCGTATTTGGTGATCTTCATAAGGGCTCAGTGTAGCGGAACATCAAATTTTGCAAAGAAAGTCATCATGAGAATGACCAATCCGCCGCGACCGTTGTATACTTTCAGTATGACGCTTGATTCACCGTCGTACGAACAAGATGATTCTTCCGATTCCGACGGTCGCACGGAATCCAGCCCGCGGCAAACGGCGGCGCAGGCGGTGCAAAAATTGGAAGAGGATTTTGCGCATCAGGCATACGTTTCACACGGAAACGGATTCTACGGGGTGACGAATATCGAGTACGCGCGTTATCTGTGTGAACAGGCGGGCGATGATGAAGAATTAATGCGTCGATTGGACGCGCTTGAGCAGCCGATTGCGCGCAGCATCGCCGAACAGGCGCTGCATCATCTGCGGCTGTATGCGACCGATTTGGACGCGATGGGCGTGATGGTCGGCGGCATCCGCAATATGAACCTGGATCTGAGCGTTCCGGATGGAAGCAGGGTCGCTCCGGTCCGCGGCGATGCAAAACGGATGTTTCGCAACCTGGAAGAAGCATTTGCATACGCGGAGCGTCACCACGCGGACGTGTCGGACCTGCGCGAAGAAGCGAGGAACTATACGTTCGACGCATGGAGGCGACATGCGAAGGACGCGTTGCGGGATTTCGAGCAGGGGACCGTAAACGATGCGGACATGCGGCGTTTTCTCGCCGAAGCCAAGGAGGAAGGCGTCAACGTGCAGGAATTGGAAAACGAGATGTGGTTTTCCTGATGGCTTCGCGTCAAATTCTCTACAAACTATCAACTACAAACGATAAACTAGCACTCGGTGGGATGGCTGAGTGGTCGAAAGCGCCTGACTTGAAATCAGGTGAGCCCTAACGGGCTCCGTGGGTTCGAATCCCACTCCCACCGCCATGTTGCTCGCGTGCGGCGCTTTTAATCGTTATTGCGCAACTTCGCGTCCCGCAGCTTGGCAATGAATATTTTCATTTCGTTCGGATCGATCTTCTTGATTTCGATCGACGGCTTTTTCATGAAAGCCTTGGTTTCGTGAATGTTTGAACTGTGTTGTTTTTTTGCGATCTCAAGAATTTTTTTGTACTGTGCTTCGTTCTTCGGCGTGATCAAGAGAGACATTTCGTCATCCTTTTCGCTGGATGTGTTTTCGATTTTAATGCCATGTTGACCGTCCATTTTTTCAATCATTTCCTCCGCCTCCGATCGGACTACTGTCCGCAGCTCTGAATCTGATTTGAAATTCGCGCTCAGTTTTTTGTCCTGAAAGAATGCGTCACCGAGTTTGAACACCCCCATCGCTATTTTGAGCTCTTTCTCCTTTTTATTGCGGAACTGCGTGACTTCCTTCAAAAGAGCGGCATTTTTCGGGTCCTTCTTATTCAGAAAATCGCTGACACGCTGCTTCATTTTCTCATGAGCCTGTCGCAAGAGCGCCAGTGTGTCTTCGCCGATGCGCGCGCGCCAATCCGCGTACATTGCCTCCACCGTTCCTTCCAGCATTTTCGGCAGCTCACCCAAATCAATCGGCTCCAGGCTGCTTGTGATCACGTTTTCCGCAAAAAACGACAAACTTGATTCGGAGATATCGGCGGAATCAAACGCGGTATATTTTGACATCGATTCGTCCGAGATGACGACATCTTTGTATATCGCGATTTTTTCCTGCGCCGTGAGCGTACTGACTCCTTCGTCATAGATTTCTTTTTGCCCGGGTGTTTTCAGCGTTTCTCTCGCGCCATGAATGAACGCTTCGGCTTCCCGCAATTCTTGCGTGTCGATTCCATCGAGCTGGTTTTCGATGGTTTGCAGTTCGTTCTCTTCTTTTTTCGCGTCGTCTGTTTCCTCGGCTTCTCGTTTTTCCCGTTCTTCTTTGCGCTTCTTTGGATCGAATGTCTTTGATTCCTCCGGAGCTTCCGTCGGCAGACTGCTGTCCGCCTCGACGGTGCTCGATGTTTCGGGTCCCGCAAAAAAGATCACGCGATCTTCCGCCAGAAAGTGTTTGTGTGTGTTCATGTTAAAGAGAAAGAAAAATGATGATGCAGGCTTATTGCTTTCGCTTCATTAGCGCGAGAAGCAATTGAGCCATTTCCTTTTGTGCCTCATCGCTATTCTTCGGGTCCTTGTCCGATGATTCTTTCTTGGAATGGGATGTGTGTTTCATATATTTATATTATACAATATTTACTAAAAATTAGCAAATATTGCTTCCGGTCTTATTCTCCAATCTCTCCGAGCATTCCGCCGAGGCTGTTTTTGCTCGCTTCGCCCAGGCGCTGACGCAGGTCGTCGTTCTTGGGGAGCTTCTCGGCGGGAACGGTCCGGGCTTTCCAGACATTGCGGAGTTCCTCGAGGTATCCTTTCTCATTGAGGAGCTTGTCGACGAAAGGCAGTGCCTGTTCCCGGAACCGGCTGAAGCCGAGGTGCTGCGTGAGCGTGTAGACGGCGCTGACGAATGCGTCCTCGCCGCCGGTGACCTCCGTATGCAATTCGTCTTCCACGGCGTTGACGATGCTTTCGGCGTCGATGCCGGCGAAAAAGAGCAAATCCTCGGCCTTGCCCGACGGGAAGTAATGATTGAGTCCGAGCCTGCGGATGGAACAGGGGAGCTGGAAGTCGGCGATGACGTCGGCCACCTGCGTTGCGATACCGCCATCGGAATTGTGATCCTCGACGACGACAAAGTGCTGCGTCTCGAAAGCGGCCTGAATGATCGCCGCGGCATCAATCGGACGAATACAGGAAATATTGAGGAGCCGGATTGATCTCTTATTCTCCTCGCGGTTTTCGAGCATATCCACCGCCTTCACCGCTTCGTGCAGCGTAAGACCGGACGCGACCACGGTGATATCGTCGATGGAATCGTTGTGACCGCGGATCAGATCGGCTTTTCCGTCATACACATAGTCGGCGCCGTAGATCGGTTCGCCGTTGGGAGAGAGAAGCTGCGGATGATCGGATCTGGGTGAGAAGACGTACACGGACTGATGTCCCTGCGCGATGATCTCGAGCGCGCGCTCGGCCATCGCTCCAGCTTGATTGCTGTCGCCGGGCATCCAGACCTGTGTGTGATGGAAGGGAATGTTCAGGTAATTCTGTTCTTGATGCGTCTCGCCGTCTTCGCCGACGCTGAGGCCTGCGTGCGTACAGTCGTTCAAGATGGCGCAGCGCGTGTGGCCGCAGTTCACATCGATGAGTCGCGCGTTCGCGCGTGCTTCGTTCGTACCGAACGCCGCAAACGTATACGTCACGGGCAGCAGTCCCGTCTGCCGCATGCCGGCAGCCATCATGTACATGTTTGCTTCCGCGACGCCGACGTTGATGACTCTGTCAGGAAAATCCTTATGCACTTTGTCGAAGCCGCCGGATCCGGCGAGATCCGCGTGCAGCACGACGATGCGGTCGTCTGATTTCATCAGAGTTTTCAAATGCGTTGCGCCGAAATCTTTTCTGGCTGCACCTTTCTCCGTCGTGATTGCGCGCTTGTATTCCACGGGCCTTCTCCAGTTGATCTCGATATCCGTCTGCGTCACCGGTGCCGCGACATACCGGTCATGTTCTTTTGCCTGATACATTTCATACTCTTTGATTGCATCCAAAAACGGCGGCAGCTCCGCGCGCGCTTTCTCGACTTCGTCTTTGCTGAGCGGTGATCCGTGATAGTTCTTTGTCCCGTCATTACTTCCTTGTTCCATGAACGAGATGCCGTTTCCCATCGTCGTGTAGTAGGCGATGAATATTGGACGCGGCGTGTTGCTCGCAGCTCGCAGCTCGTTGGCCTTTTCCAGCGCCGCCTTCACCTGCGCCAGATCGTTGCCGTTCTGCACTTCGATCACATGCCAGCCTTCGCTGTATGCGATCTCCGCGAAATCCGCCGCGACCGTGCGGCTCGGCAGGTCCGAGAGTTGAATGTCGTTGAAGTCGCCGTGGACGATGAGGTTATCCAGCTGCAGATGCGACGCCAAACGGAATGCTTCCGCGATCTGTCCTTCCTGGCTGTCGCCGTCGCCCATGAGCACGTCCACGATGCCGGCTTTCTTCTGATACTTGAGACCGAATGCCGTCCCGACGCCATGGCTCACGCCTTTACCCAGCGGTCCCGTGCCAAACGGCATGTCGCCGATACCCGCTTCCACATGGCCAGGAAGCCCGTTCGGGATGCGGAAGTGATCGATGATTGCCTGCGGACTTGCCAGCCGCGGATCATGATTGTCGCGTCCGAACATCCACTGCAACGCGTAACTGAGGAGCGACAGATGCCCCGCGCTGATTCTGAGCGGCTGATCAACGTGCGGGTCGCGGATTTTGCTGAGTTGATAGGCAAACGTGAAGGCGGAGAGCGGACCGCCGGGGTGGCCCGACTGATGTTTAAACGGTGCTTCCACGCACAGATGACACATGATCGTGTGCGCGAGTTCGTACTGCTTCTTTTCATCATTGCTCAGCTTTGCTGTTTCATCCGGTCCGATCCAGTACGACTCTGCATCCGGGTTTGCTTTAAAAATGCGCTGCACGGACATCGGCACGTCGCCGACATCTTTGCCAATGAGGTATTTGCGGTCGGGTCTGGAGGAAAGCATAGGTGAGAAGCGGAGAGCGGTCAGCGATCAGCGGACAGCGTTTTATGGAATGAGAATAGCATAGCGCGTCGTTGTACATTCGTCGAAAGATCAAAACATGCTAGAATTGAAGTATGGCGACGATCGATGATTTTCAGGCACTCGATATCCGCGTCGGAAAGATTACGGCAGCTGAACCGTTTCCCGAAGCGCGCAAACCGGCATATAAACTGACGATCGATTGCGGAAAAGATATCGGCATCAAGCGCTCATCCGCACAGATCACTGTTCATTATACGATGGAAGAACTTGTCGGACGCCTCGTGCTCTGCGTCGTGAATTTTCCGCCTCGCCAGATTGGTCCATTCATCTCGGAAGTGCTCACGCTCGGTGTGCCGGATGAGAATGGTGAGGTGATTCTCATCACACCGGATGACGACGTGCCGCTGGGCGGACGACTCTTCTGATTATTTTTTATCTGAAAAGATGTGTCATGGTGAGGTGCTCGCGAAGCGAGCCACGAACCATGGCTTCAGGAAGTGTCGCACTTCGTGGCCCCTTCGGGGCACCTCAGTATGACACGATTTATTTTTTCAACACCAAGACATCTTTCTTCCCGCTCTGGATCGTCGCGTTGGAGCCGGTCCAGTCATGAATCGCATTCTCGATCGTGGCGAAACTGTACGCATAGTTCGCGCCTCGGCGCGTTCCCACGTCATCCGTGATGAAAGACGTGTCATTGTAACCGATGATCACAAGCATGTGATACGGGGGGCCTTGTCCAGAGAAGTAGGGATTCCCCAGCATCTGCCCGGCTGCGGGGATGATGACCGGATTGCCGCTGGCGATCTGCCGCTTGATGGAATCGACCGACGTGTCGGTAAGCACGGTTCCATGCAATCCGTATACGCCGTGCGCGATGTCTTTGAGTTGCGCCACGGTCACGTCCTGCGCGTAGCCGTGCTGCGTTTCCCAGGAGACGAGTTTTTGGATTTCATTTTCCATCTGCTGCGGCGACGTCGTCTGTCCCGTCAGATACCGCTGCACCAAAATCAGCGATGCTTCCTCGCACGCTTCCTCGTGCACGGCGTCCCAATTGGAAAGCGGCGCTTGCGACTGGAACGGCACGTCGATTTTGACGGAAGAGGGGAGTGACGAAGATGACGGTGGCGGAGAGGTTTCCGATTCGGCGGACGAATTGCCAGTTATTGGTTGCAGGTTATCGGTTGAATCCGCCGTACCGATCGATGAAGATTGCGATGACGAAGAACTGTTGGGCAGCGGGAACGTCACCTGATACGTGTCGGTCGAGCAGGCCGAGAGCAGACAAAATGACAGGCTGATGATCGCCGATGTTCCAGAGAGAATGCGCATAGCTGCCAGTATAGACAAAAAAGACCCACAATACTTACGTCATACGCGCAAGTTCGATTTGTCAGAGTTGACGCCGCTCTGTTTCATAGGGGCTGTTACCCTTCCCATTCATTTGTATGAAACATTCTATTCTCTCCACAGCAACGGCATTACTCGTCGCGTTTCCGCTCATGGCGAATGCGATGGGCATTCAGGTCATCGTCGACGGCAAGACGGTGACGTTCAATGACGTGCCGCAGACGGCATGGTATGCGACATACGTGCATGATGCGGCGCAAGCCGGCATCGTGAACGGATACAAAGACGCGTACGGCAATTTCACCGGCAGATTCGGTCCGGGCAATCAGGTGACGGTCGCCGAAGCACTGAAGATCGCGATCGAAGGCGCGGGGTATGACACGCAGAATTACAGTACGGTCATCGACAGCGGCACAAACGGCTGGTTCGCGCCGTACGTCTCGGTCGCCAAGGGCGAACATTTCGCGATCGTCGGCAGCGCGATCAATTACAATCGGGCGGCGACGCGTGCGGAAGTCGCGTCCATCTTCACGTCGGCGTTCCATGTAAACATCGACGCGCAGGCCTCGACGAACTATTCCGACGTCAACGCCCAGACGTCCTACGCGCCGTCGATCAGTGCTCTCACTCGCGACAAGATCGTCTCGGGCGATACGGACGCCAATGGCAATCTCACCAACATGTTCCGCCCCGATGACAGCGTCGCGCGAGCGGAGATGGTGAAAATGGTACTGCTTGCGCGTGCGCAGTACGGCGAAGTCGGACAGGGCAGAGGCACGTCGTCCGAAACGACGTCGCAGGGACAGACGACCGTCACATACACGAACAGCGGCTTCTCGCCGTCGATCCTGCACGTCAAAGTCGGCACGACGGTGACGTTCAAAAATCTATCCAACAACTCGATGTGGATCGCGGGCAGCTCGTATCCCGGACTCGATTCTCAGCAGGGTTATGCGACGGGCGAGATCTATGCCTTCACGTTCAATCGCGTCGGTACGTGGAGTTATGAAAACCGTCTGCATGCGTCGGACACCGCGACGATCGTGGTTGATCAGTAAATGAATTGAAATCATTGCAATTCGTAGGGGCATGGCATGCCATGCCCCTACGTTGTATTATGCGAATGCATCATTTCCATTTGTCACATGAAACTCTTCCTCGATACTGCAAACACCGATCAGGTCGCCACCGCCGCCAGCTGGGGCGTTCTTGACGGCGTCACCACCAATCCGTCCCTGGTCGCCAAAGAAGGCAAAGATTTCAAAGAGACGGTGCTCGAGATGTGCAAGTACGTGCCGTGCGTATCCGCGCAGGTCACCGCATTGGATTTTGAAGGCATGAAGAAGCAGGGAACCGAGTACGCCAAGTGGCACAAGAACGTGTACGTGAAAGTGCCGATGACAACCGAAGGCCTCAAGGCGCTTCATTATTTCCGCGAGAAAGGAATCCGCACGAATACGACGCTCATCTTCTCGGCATCTCAGGCGCTGCTGGCCGCGAAGGCCGGCGCCAACATCATCAGTCCGTTCATCGGCCGTCTCGATGACATCAGTGAAGACGGCATGTCGCTCATCGCCGAGATCATGGATATCTGGGACAATTATGACTTCGACTGCGAGGTGCTGGTCGCGTCCACGCGCCATCCGCGCCACATCGTGGATGCTGCGAAGCTCGGCGCGCACATCTGCACGATTCCATTCGATGTCTTCAGCAAGCTCCCGAATCATCCGCTCACGGACAACGGCCTCAAGAAATTCATGGACGACTGGGAGAAAGTGAAGAAGGCCGGCAAGGACAAATAATTTTTTCCACTTTGTAGCATGCAACTCGGCGTCATCGGACTCAGCACCATGGGATCAAACCTCGCGCGCAATGCGGCCAGAAACGGCGCGCACGTTGCGGTCTTCAATCGCACGACGTCGAAGATGGATGCATTCATGAAGGATCACGGTGGCGAAGGCGACATCGTCGGATGCAAGACGCCGGAGGAATTTTGCAAAGCGCTCAGCACACCGCGCGCGATTCTGATCATGGTCAAAGCCGGTCAACCGGTCGATGATGTGATCGAGGAATTCATGCCCTTCATGGACAAGGGCGACATCTTCATTGACGGCGGCAACAGCCATTACACGGATTCCGAGCGCAGAGAAAAAGATCTGGAAGCGAAAGGATTCCGGTTCATCGGCATGGGAGTATCCGGCGGCGAGGAAGGCGCGCTCTTTGGTCCCAGCATGATGCCCGGCGGCGACAAATCCGCGTACGACGAACTCGCACCGCTTTTGCAAAAAATGGCGGCGGATGACGGCGACGGCGGCAAATGCGTCGAGTACATCGGACCCGGCGGCGCGGGACATTTCGTGAAGATGGTCCACAACGGGATTGAGTACGGAGACATGCAGCTGATCGCCGAGACGTACCATCTTCTCGGATACGTCGCGGGGTTGGATGATGATGCGCAGGCGGATGTCTTCGCGGAATGGAATAATGGTGATGATCTGCATTCGTTCCTGATCGAGATAACGGCGAAAGTGCTGCGCAAGAAAGATCCGGATACCGGCAAACAGCTGGTCGATGTCATTCTGGACAGCGCCGGATCCAAAGGGACCGGCAAGTGGACGTCGCAATCGGCGTTGGATCTGGGCGTCATGATTCCAACGATCACCGCTGCGGTCGACGCGCGCTACATGTCAGCGCACAAAGAAGAACGCATCGCGGCTGCAAAGGCTCTCGAGTCGTATGATTTCAAGGTGAAGACTCCCGGCATGGAAGCGGATGACGTCAGGCATGCGCTCTTCCTCAGCAAAATCTGTTCCTATGCGCAGGGTATGGCATTGATTGCGGCGGCGTCCGAGGAATACGGATGGAAACTGCAATACGATCATATCTGCCGGATCTGGAAGGGCGGCTGCATCATCCGATCCACGTTGCTGAAAAATTTCGAACAGGCATTCGCAAAAAACCCGGGCCTGAAAAATCTTCTACTCGATGATGAATTGCTTCAGATGTTCAGGCAGTACCATCAGACATGGAGAAAGGTGATTGCGGACGGCATTGAAGCGGGCGTGCCGCTCCCCGCCATGTGCGCGTCTCTCGCATACTTCGACGGGTACTTTACCGAGCGTCTTCCGCAAAACCTCACGCAGGCGCAGCGCGATTTCTTCGGCGCGCATACGTACCAGCGCATCGACAAAGACGGAACATTCCACACGGAGTGGGAATAAAAGAGGCAATGAGCAGCACCCCTTCGCGGGTGCGGCTTTCATGCTATCTGTGTTTTTATAAGTCATTCACTCTGTAATGAATGGTGACAATTAATCAATTAATGGATATGTTTTTTTATTCGCATATAGAAGCCAAATGCATCTGTAACATTGATTCAAGGAATGCCAAATACATCCTGTGAATTTTGATGTTCACTTTCCATGTTTACTTCACTGCCCGTACGAGCAGCGCCGCCCCCATCGTACCGGCATCCTTCACCATGCATGCCGCAAGCTCGGGTAGGGGAGTGTCGGGCAGAGTCCAGCGTTTCAATTCCTCCATGACACTGGGAAGATGCGGCTTGAGGGATGCTCCCGCGCTGCCGCCGAAGACGATGACATCGGGATCAAGCACGTAGAGAAGACTCGTACAGAGCCACGCGACTTCACGAAAAATATCGGGCCGCATCCATTCGCAGACTTCTCCGTCGAGATAATCACCGGGGTGCGTGGCCTCGACGCAGCGCCTGCCCATCGCGGTGCCGGAGATGAATTGTTCCACTTCGCCGCGGGAATCGCTGGTCTTGAACGGCGGCTTGCCCGGCTGCAGAAGCATGTGTCCGAATTCACCGGCGAAGCCGTGGCTTCCGTTGAAAAGCCGTCCGTCGACGACGATGCCGCCCCCAACCCCTGTTCCCATCGTGATGCCGATCACGATGTGTTTTCCTTTGCCCGCGCCCATCACCGCTTCGGCGAGCGTGAAGCAGTTTGCGTCATTCTGAACTGCGACGGGGAGAGACAATTCCGTCTCGAGAATTTTTTTCGCATGTACGCCTTCGCTGTCGGGAATGTTCGGAGTCTTGATGACAATGCCGTCGGGCTGATGAATGAGCCCCGGGATTCCGACGCCGACGCCGATGGTATCGGCTGCGCACATGCCCCGTATCTGTACGACGCACTCCCGAAGCACGGCCTCAAATCCCTGCTCCGCGCGCGTTTCGGATTGAATGTCTGATTGCAGAGCGAGCGTGCCGGCATCGTATCGCGCGATGCGAAGGTGTGTTCCGCCGAGATCGACTCCGACGAGTGATGCCATATGCAGGAAACATTATCACGACGATTTTCTTGATGCACGGGAATCGGTTGAGTACAATATCCAGATTTTATGGTGTTTTTTGGCTAGCGTAAGAGCAAAATCGGCAGAGAAGCGTCAAGGCAAACTCAGCATCTGGTGGCAAGAAGGCAGTGACAAACACAACCTGTTGTGCCAACATTCCCGTTTGTTGTTTCTCTACTTTTTTGCTTCTTATGACGACGCCCATCGCATATACTACGTCCGGTCAGTCCACACAATCGGCATCGGTTGAACAGGAATTTCTCACCGCATACGACCAGTATGCCGACGCTATTTTCAGGCATTGCTATTTCCGCGTGTTCGATCGCGAGCGCGGGAAAGATCTGATGCAGGAAGTTTTCATGCGTGCCTGGGAATATCTTTGCAAAGGTGAAAAAGTTCTGAACATGCGCGCGTTCCTCTATCGCATCGCGAACAATCTCATCGTCGATGAATCGCGCAAACGCAAGGAGACGTCTCTCGAAAAATTGCAGGAGGAAGGATTTGATCCCGGCAAAGACGAAACGCCGCGCATGCACAGTCGCATAGAACATTCGCGCGTGATCAAAAAGCTCGGAGGCCTCGACGATCACTATCGCGACATCATCATCATGCGTTACATCAATGACCTGTCGCCGTCCGAGATCGCCGAGGTGACGGGGGAGTCGGCAAATACCGTCTCCGTCCGCATCTACCGCGGACTCAAGCAGCTCCGCTCTTTACTCGCCGAAGGATGAACGCATCCGGCGTTCCGACGGCTGAAAAAGTCGCCCGTTTTCTTGCGGTTGCAGGGCCTGAAGCATAGCTTGCGTACTGTTCGCTCTTTCTTTTAATCACTTCCATTCCTACCCATGGATTTGCTCTCCTGCTTCTTCCGGGATGCACGGTCAGAGTCGTTGACGGATGATGAAAAACTGTCCGCGAAGGATGAACTGCTGAAGTTCCTGCGCGTGAACAAGCTCGCAGCCGCACATGCGTACGCCTACGTGCGCACGCCCTCGGCCACTCCTTCTCGTCGATAATGCCACAATGCAACCCATCCTCGGGGCTTGCGCTCTGAGGATTTTTGCTGCCCTTCCGTCAATCCCATGAACACCTCCAGCACATCGTCAATCTCGTCGCGTCTGCGCGGCATGAGCATGCGGACAATCGGCCGTTCGCTGACAATTTTTTTGCGCAAGGGGAGCGTAAGTAAGACAGCGGTTCCCCGTCAGACACAACAAATGACGCATGCAGTATCATCACCGAAGACGCCGCATCTGACAGCAGGTGAGAAAGAGGAAGGACGCCGGGCGCTTGTCGCATTCATGCAGACGTGTCCGCGCGCCGCAACCTCTTCTTCGTCGGGCGAGGTGCACAGATAAGGTTTGTCTTTTTGTTTATTTGCCGAGAAAGCACCGGTTTTTCGTAAGATTCACAGACACACTGCGTCATCGCACGTCGGTTTTCCAGCTGGGCGCCCACACACATGTTGGAATGCCTCATTTCTTATTTTTTTCCCTTCTCGCTATGCCACTGAGGAAGGCAAGCATTGCCAAAAGGACCGGCATCGCCGGTATCAAGGCGCGTCGCGTGACGCGCCGAACACGGCCACTGTCCACGTTCGCCATGGTTCTCGCACTGATCGCGAGCGTCGGCGGTGGATCGACATTTCTGGGCGGACTGACGGCTATGGCCGCAGGCGCGCAGAATGCGTATGTAGGTGCGAGTGCACAATCGACCGTGCATTCCGACATTAATTCTTTTGCATTGAACGGAGTCTCAGTTGTCCAAAACGGTGGCGCAAACGGCGCGCAGAACGCGGGCGTCTCCATGAACGCGCAGTCGAATGTGAACAGCACGATCAATTCACTCGCACCCAATCTCATTAACGTCATGCAGAACGCGTACGGAAACGGGGTGCAGAACGCAGGAGTTGCGGCCAGTGCCGGCTCCGACATCACCAGCAATATCAATTCGCTGGGTATCAATGGTTTGTTTTTGAATCAAACAGGAGGGAACAACGGAGTGCAGAATGCATTTGTCGGAGCGAACGCCGCTTCAAATGTGTTCTCTGACATCAATTCCTTCGCGCCCAATCTTGTTCAGCTCGTGCAGAACGGCGGCAGCAACGGCGCACAGAACGCCTTCGTCGGTGCCAACGCAGCCAGCGATGTCACGTCTTTGATTAACTCGATTTCAGGTAATGGCATCACGGTCAATCAGAACGGCGGCGGCGGCACGGGAGTCGGTTCCGGAGCCGGCGGCAACGGCGGCTGCGGCTGTTCCAGTTCCAGCATCTCCAGCTCTTCCTCTTCTTCCAGCAGCTCCAGCGTCGGCGGTGCAGGAGGTTGCGGATGCTCATCCAGCAGTCTGAGCAGTTCCAGCAGCTCGTCGAGCGTCGGCGGAGCGGGCGGATGCGGCTGCTCCAGCTCGAGCGTCGGTGCAGGAGCGGGGTCTGACACGGGCGGAGGATCTCAGAACGCGTACGTAGGATCGACATCAACCACGACGGTGACATCCAACAACACCGCTGTGTCCGGCAATTCCACCACGGTTACCCAGAACGGCGGCTCCACCCAGAACGGCGTGAGCACGCAGAACGCGGAAGTCGGAAACTCAGCGACGACCGATCAGAATTCCACGATCAACGCCGCATCTGGCAATGACAATAGTGTCTCTCAAAACGGCGGCGGCAACGGCGCGCAGAATGCGGGCATCGATAGCGGCGCCAACACGTCCGTGGGTTCCACGAACGTCGCGGTGTCCGGTAACGGAACGTCCGTCAATCAGAATGGAGGCGGCGTCAGCAATGGTGCAGCTGCCCAGAACGCCGAAGTCGGGAACGCCTCCGGCACGGATCAGACTTCTACCATCAACGCAGCATCCGGTAATGACAATGGAATTTCTCAGAACGGCGGATCTAACGGCGCGCAGAATGCGGGCATCGGTTCCGATGCCAACACGGGCGTCGGTTCCACCAACGTCGCCGTCTCTGGCAACGCTACCGGAGTCAATCAGAACGGCGGCGGCATCAATAACGGTGCATCCGCTCAGAACGCACAGGTCGGCAACGTCGCCGGCACGGATCAGAACAGCACGATCAATGCCGCCAGCGGCAATGACAACGGCATCAGTCAGAACGGTACATCTGCCGGCAGCGGTGCAGGCGTCCAGAACGCCGGTATCGAGAGCGGTGCGAACACGTCCGTGGGCTCCGCGAACGTCGCGGCTTCGGGCAATATCACGGGCGTGAATCAAACGGGTGGCGGCATCAATAACGGTGCATCCGCTCAGAACGCACAGGTCGGCAACGTCGCCGGCACGGATCAGAACAGCACGATCAATGCCGCCAGCGGCAATGACAACGGCATCAGTCAGAACGGCGGGGGCAATGGCGCACAGAACGCCGGTATCGGGTCCGAGGCAGGGACGAGCGTCAACTCCAGCAACACCGCACTGTCCGGAAACGCCACGGGCGTGAATCAGGCGGGCGGCGGCACGGGCAGCGGAGCGTCCGCCCAGAACGCCGAAGTCGGCAATCAGGCTACGACGAACGAGAACTCTTCGATCAACGCCGCGTCCGGCAACAGCAATCAGGTATCGCAGAACATGACCGGCACCGTTGGAACGGGCGTCGGATCTGTCGGCGGTTCGGACACCGGCTGCGGCTGCAGCAACGTGGGATCCGCCAACGGTTTTGATTTCGGCAACGGCGCGGCAGCCCAGTTCGGCGCAGTCGACACCTCCGCCAACACGACCGTGAACAACGGCGTGAACGCGGCGTCCGGGAACGACACGACGATCGGCCAGGGCGGCGGCAGCAACGGCGTCGACAACGCCCAGGTCGGAAACACTTCGAATACGTCCGTGAACAACGGCGTGAATGCAGGCGCCGCTAACAATGTCGGGCTTGCACAGAATCTTTCCGCCAACGGTGGCGCATCCGTCCAGGGTGCGGGTATTGATGCTTCCGCCAACACGACCGTGAACAACGGCGTGAACGCGGCGTCGGGCAACGACACGACGATCGGCCAGGGCGCCGGATCCAACGGTGCGGACAATGCCGTCGTCGGCAATCAGTCGAACACGACCGTGAACAACGGCGTGAACGCGGGCACGGTGAATAACATCGGCGTGCAGCAGACGGGTACCAACGACAACGGCGCTCTTGCGCAGTACGGTACGGTGAACGCACCCGCTTCCACCACGGTGAATAACCAGGTGAACGCGGCGTCCGGCAATGACACGACGATCGGTCAGGGCGGCGGCAGCAACGGCGTCGACAATGCTACCGTTGGAAACTCGTCCAACACGACGGTGAATAACCAGGTGAACGCCGGCACGGTGAATAACATCTCCGCGTCTCAGAACGGTTCCGTCAGCCACGGGGCTCTCGCCCAGTATTTTGACATCAATGCCCCCGCTTCCACAACCGTGAACAACGGCGTGAACGCGGCGTCCGGCAACGATACGACGATTCATCAGGCCGGCGGTGCCAACGGCGCGCAGAATGCGGGCGTCGGCAACTCGTCGAGCACGACGGTGAACAACACTGTCAACGCGGGCTCCGGCAATAATGTCGGCGTCTCGCAGAACGGTTCCGTGAATAACGGCGCCATGGCGCAGTACAACGGGTACACGGCCAGCACGAACGGCATGGGAGGATCCAACGATCTCTTCTCGCAATTCATGGCCGGTCATCATCATATCTTCCTGAACTACTGAAACAGTCTGAGTATCTAAAAAGGGGAGGAGGGTCGATCCCTTCTCCCTTTTGTCGTATCATCGCACTCATGCGCACGCGCAACCTGTACGATCCGGCTTCCCGTGATCCCTATCCGCTCAGCCGGTCGAAGGTGGAACTTTTCCTGCAGTGTCCACGTTGCTTCTACCTGGATCGCCGATCCGGCATCGGTCGCATCGACGGTCCGCCGTACACGCTCAATCTGGCGGTCGACGCGCTTCTCAAGCGCGAGTTCGACGCGTACCGTTTGCGTGGGGAAGCGCATCCGATTATGACGATGTACGGAGTCGACGCGGTGCCGTTTCGTCACAAGGATTTTTTGGAATGGCGGGACGGCAAAGGCATGCATGTTTTTCATGCGCCGACGCGTTTCGATGTGTTCGGCATCATCGACGATCTCTGGGTGAATGAGAAAGGTGAGATTCTGATCGTCGATTACAAGGCGACGAGCACCATTGCGGATATCTCCATCGACGGCCGCGATTCGTACAAACGTCAGATCGAGTTCTATCAATGGCTCTTTAGGCAGCATGATTTTTCCGTGTCCGACACCGGGTATTTTCTGTTTGCAAACGCGGTGAAAGACCGGGATCTCTTTGATCGTCAGCTCGAATTCACAATGCAGATTCTGCCGTATGAAGGAAAAGACGGCTGGGTCGACGATGCGCTGCGTGGAGCATTTGACGTATTGCAGGAAGATCTCCCGCCGCCTTCAACCGAAAGCTGTGAGTGGTGTGGGTATAGACGGGAAGCGCGAGACATTGAAAATTGAAACCGCTTCGCCAGGGTTTCACAGGGCAGGGAAAGCGAAAGAGAACATGCAGCGCAGATTTTCTATCTGCAGTTTGAAGACCGTTACCATATATCGATATATGGTAATGCCCGTCTGTATCACATGGAATTCGATGCCGCATGTGTGAAACCGGTCCATTTTCTCTCTTCCCATAGAGAAAAAGCATTCGTATACTGCCTGCACTCCCACGGAGAGGTGGCTGAGTGGCCGAAAGCACCACACTGCTAATGTGGTAAACGGGTAAAACCGTTTCGAGGGTTCGAATCCCTCCCTCTCCGCCATCCGGCTTCGTACCGCATGTGCGGCACTACGCCGGGATGTATAACAAAGGAGGAATGAGAAGTTTATGGTGAGCGAAGCCGAACCAAATCCCTCCCTCTCCGCCATCACATGTTTGTCGCGCTTGCGAGCAGATCGCTGAGACCAAAGACCGTCACGACATCCAAATCGTGATCATTGAGCTCGTACGTCTTTGCAAGAAGGTTCAGAACCTGGTTGGAGACGAGGATGCAGCCCATGCTCTTGTAGCGGTCGTTGCCTGCGAGGATGTCATTGATGTTTCCCGTCGAGTGAATGCCGTAGGACGTGTAATCCTTGCCGTTTTCGTAGAGCCGCAAAAAGAAACCCGTCGGCCCGAAAGTGCCGCGGTCCGTTTGAATCGTCGTCGATTTCACTTCCCAGTGCGCCAGAGGCGTCGCGGCATCGTAGGTGATTCCCATGTAATGCACCGTTTTCTGCTGACCCGATCCGATGCGGAACGCCGTGTAGGATCCATCATCGTGCACGATGTAGCCCATATTCGCCTCGGTGTCGGCGATGAACCGGTCGTGTTGCATGGGCACCCATTCCTGGACAGGAATGAAGGCGGGCGAGGCCGCGGGCGTCGTCGCAACGACAAAGCCGAAAAGGACGCTCATGATCTGCAGCAAAGCGTATTATCATACTCATCTATTCATTTTTGTCAATGATCTTGGATATGGCTGAAATGAGCCATGAAGACGATATATGGCCGCTATTGGCGTTCTGTTACATCGCATGAATACTTATTGTATACAATCTCAGGCGGGCTAATCGATTCTTTCTGACTTACACTGCAATCCATGAATGACACGTTCTCACATATTCCCGTCATGCACGATACGGTGCTGCAATTGCTGCAGCCGGCGGCAGGGGAGTCGGTACTGGATGTGACGGTCGGGCTTGGCGGACACAGTGCTTCTTTTTCCGATGCCATCGGTTCGTCCGGAAAGCTCATCGTGCTCGACGCTGACAAATCGAATCTTGATCGCGCTTTGTCGAAGTTATCGAACCATCCGGCTCCGGTCGCGTTCCATCAGATCAACTTCCTGCATATGGGTGAACTGTCGCTTCCGTCCGTCGATATCATCTTTGCGGATCTGGGACTCAGCTCCCCGCATATCGACGATCCGGCAAGGGGATTCACCTTCCGCGCCGAGGGTCCGCTCGACCTGCGCTACGATCAGTCATCCGGCAGGAATGCGATGCAATGGATCGAGGAAGCGGACGAAGAAGATTTGGCGCAGGCATTCCGCTCATACGGTGAGCTCTACAAAGAAGCGCGAAGACTTGCATCCGTTCTGGCAGGCAAACGGTTTGAGACGACGACGATGCTACGCGACGCGGTGGAAAAAGCGTTCGGCTTTCGCGCCAAACAGATCCTGCCGCAGGTCTTTCAGGCGCTGCGCATCGCGGTGAACGACGAACTGCTTGCGGTGGAGGCCTTGCTCAACGTCGGGTCGTCTCTTCTCAATCCCGGCGGTCGCATGGGGATACTCAGCTATCACTCGCTCGAAGACCGGCTCGTGAAGCATGCGTTCCGCGCGCTTACGGCGCCGAAAAAAAACCCGGTGACGGGAAAAATTTCACGGGAAGCCGACTTTGAACTCGTAACGAAAAAAGCTCTAGTGCCCTCGGACGGGGAGATCGCGGCAAACCAAAGATCCCGGAGCGCGAAATTTCGCGTGATCAAAAGAAAGAGCTAGAATGCCATCCGTGATCAAAGATCTGCTCGCGTCATTGTCGCTGCTCAAGAAGTCCGCCACCACCGGGCGCGCGTCGCTCGGAAAAATGGTCGATCAGAGCACGGTCATGCTCATGATCGCCATCGGTTCACTGATCCTTGTTCTCGCGCTCCTCATTCTTTTTCATGAAAATGCGAACGCGACGAAGGGATACCAGCTGCGCACGCTGGAACGGCAGCGTTCCCAGCTTCTGCTGAATGAGGAAGTGCAGAACATGCAGATCGCGCAGGAACAGTCGCTGGAAAACCTGCAGCAGGATCCCAAAATTCAAGCGATGCCGGATTCCAAAAACATACAATACGTGAATGATCCGTCCCCGCCGGACGGCACTCGCTGACTTTAGGCGATTGTTCGTACGTGCACGGAATGCACCGAGCCCGCGCGCGTTTTGAGATCCGCGATCAGTACGACTTTTTGACCGCTTTCCAAAATCTTCGCCTCTTTCACGGCGGTGAGCGCGTGATCGATGGTGACTTCAGGATCGGAATCAAACGTGATGAGCAGTGGAGTGACGCCCTGCAGAAGCTGCAGATAGCGCTGGATCTTCGGGTCTTCCGTCAATGCGACGATCGGCAGATTGCTGCGTAGCTGGCTGACGGCGCGGGCCGTTTTCCCCGTGCGCGTCAGCACCAAAATCGCGGGCGACGTAACGGACAGCGCCATGCTGACGGCCGCATCGGCAAGCGCGGACTGTTCGCCGAACGCGCACATGATGTCGCGCTCCATGTCCGCGGACAGATGCGCTTCCGTTTCCAGGAGAATTTTGTGCATGGCATTCACCGACGCAAACGGATGCTGGCCCATGGCGGTTTCCCCCGACAGCATCGTGGCATCCGCGCGCGTGGTGCAGGCGTGCGCGATGTCGGTGACTTCCGCCCGCGTCGGCATGGGATTTTCGATCATGCTCTCGAGCATCTGCGTCGCAACGATCACGGGCTTGCCCGCGTGCCTGCATTTGCGGACGATCATGTCCTGAACCGCGGGAATTTTTTCGTACGGCATTTCGGCGCCGAGATCGCCGCGCGCAACCATAATGCCGTCGGACGCGTCGATAATCGCGTCGATATTCTCGACGGCCTGACGCGTTTCGATTTTGGCGATCGTGCGCATGGAACTTCCGTTCTTTTTCAAAAAGTCGGCGACTTCGACGATTTCCTCAGCTGTGCGGACGAAAGAAAGAGCCACGTAATCCATCTCCATCTCGATGCCGAGTTTCAAGTCATCCCAATCTTTTTCCATCAAGGCGGGCAGGCTGATATCGGCCCCCGGCAGATTGACGTGCCTGCGCGATCCGATTTTTCCGTCGTCGTTCGATCTAGCTATTACGGAACCGTCCGCCTCCAGGGAGACGAGCTGAAACGACATGACGCCGTTATCGAGCAGAATATGTTCCGCGCCCTTCACGTCATGCGCAAATTTGTCGTAGTTGACGATGATCACCGGCCGCTTTTCGGCGGGCAGAGGAGTCGACGAGAACACGACCTCCTGCCCCTTGGTGATCGCGATCGGCTCGTTGACGTCTCCCGTGCGGATTTCCGCGCCCTTGGTATCAAGCAGCAATCCGATGCAATAGCCGTGCTCTTTATTGACATCTTTTATCATTTGAATCGTGGATCTATGTTGATCCTGCGATCCGTGCGAGAAATTGACGCGCGCGATGTTCATGCCCTGACTATGCAGTTTCACGATGTTTTCCGGGCTGGTGGTGGCAGGGCCGAGCGTGCAAATGATTTTTGTGAGTCGTACGTTATTCATCGGATATGGACAAGAAACTAACTGTGTCATTGTATCATAATTCCCCCTTTTTGAACATGGTTGATCTGGCAGAAAGAGCCAAAGAATGCTATAATGATGGGATTTATGAACAAACACAAAGCCATTGGACTGGCTCTGACCGCGGGGTCGATCTGTGCCATGTTGGCGCTCTTTGTGTTGCAGGTCTCAACGCAGCTGCATACGCAGCAACCCGCTCGTTTTTCCCTGCGGTACGGAAACATCGCGTACGGGTATGGGTCGTCTTCATCGGCAGCTGCAGTCTGCGGTAATGGAACAAAAGAAGGAACCGAACAGTGCGACGATGGAAATACCGCGAGCGGCGACGGTTGCAGTGCGGCATGTACGGTGGAGTCCGGTTGGACGTGTACGGGGGCCGCTCCGAGTACCTGCAGCACGACATGCGGCGACAGCATCAAGGCGGGCTCGGAACAGTGTGATGACGGAAACACAACGGCGAATGACGGTTGCTCTGCGACTTGTACGGTGGAATCGGGCTGGGCTTGCACGGGGACTCCCAAAAGCACCTGCGCCACGATTTGCGGCGATAACATTGTCGCCGGGTCGGAGCAGTGCGACCCGGGCGTCGACGGCCAGTCATCCACCTGCAACAGTGATTGCACCACATCCCGCTGCGGCGACGGCAAGGTGAATACGGCAGCGGGCGAAGAGTGTGACAATGGCGACAGCGGCAACAGCAATACGGGCACGTGCAACACCTCCTGCAAAAAGACGACCTGCGGCGACGGCATCGTACAGTCGCTGGACGGCCAAGGAATTCACGAATCCTGCGAACCGTCTCTCGACAGCACCTGTTCCTCCAGTTGCACGCCGCAGCGAAGCATCGGCATCGATACGACGCCGACGGCATCGAGCAGCAGTTCAACGGCGCGCCTGAGCCCGCCGCCGTCCTGCGGCAACGGCAAGCTGGAGCCCGACAAAGGAGAACAGTGCGACGACGGCCGCTTCAACGGGCTCGATGGCAAGTGCGACCGCTGGTGTCACGCGCTGTTTTGCGGAAACGGCACCGTTGATCCGGGTGAGGAATGCGAGCCCTCGAAAGATGCGAACGGAAATTTCACGACGAACAAATGCGGTTTGACATGTTCGGTTCCCGTATGCGACGCGAGCGGCAATTGCACGGGCGGCTGCATGTGGATTAACATCAAGTGCACGGCATCGAGCGCAAGCAGCAGTGCGCACAGCATTGACATACAGACGCAGATCGGCGTCGGCATTGAACAGCAAACGCAATTCTCAAAATCGAGCAAATCGCAGTCATCGTCCGCACCGTCGTTCATTTTGCCGGTTTCTTCATCCGCACGGTCTTCATCTTCCGTCTCGGTTGCCCCCGGCCCTCCCGTTTGCGGCGACGGCGTCATTCAGGCAGGGGAGCAATGCGACGACGGGCCGGCCAACTCGGACACGCGCCCGGGCGCCTGCCGCACCAACTGCACCGCGTCGCGCTGCGGAGACGGCATCATTGATCCGGGTGAGGAATGTGACCGGGGAGACGCAGACAACGCGATCGGCAACGGCTGCACGCCGACGTGTAAAATCAGCATCTGCGGCGACGGCATCCTGCAGCCGGGAGAAGAATGTGACGACGGTCCGCGCAACTCCGATACGAAGCCCGATTCCTGCAGCACAAAATGTCTGCTCCCGCATTGCGGCGACGGCATCATCGACCGCGCCTTCGGCGAAATCTGCGATGACGGCTACAACAATTCCGACACGCGCCCCAACGGCTGCCGCTTAAACTGCGTCCCTGCGCATTGCGGCGACGGCGTGAAGGATACGGGCGAGCAGTGCGACAACGGCATCAACAATTCCGACAGCAAAGCGGGAGCCTGCCGTACCAACTGCAAGATCGCGCATTGCGGCGACGGCGTCAAAGATCCCGGCGAGCAATGCGACGGCGGCCCCAACGGTAACGCCACGTGCACGCCGGATTGCAAAGTGAGAACCACGCTGCACAGCGCCGCGCCGAGTTCCCCGTCGGGATATCTGTATGCGTTCGTCTTCCTGATTCTCATCATTATCGCGATTATTACCGTGCGAACGGCGCACGCGATGATGAAATCCTAAAAAAGTCGGGAATCTGACTGGAAAAGTTTGCATACAGCCCTCATGCTGCGCGCCTCTTTCCCCATTCCGCATGCCGATTCACTTCCTGCAGGCGCTGATCGCTCTCAATATCGTACTTCTGTTCTTCACGCTGAATATGGCGCTGAACGGCAAGCGACGGCGCGATTAAAGAACGATCACAAGCGCGACGATCGTCCAGAGAGACAAGCCGAGAAGCAGACTGAGGACGTAGCGCAGGATAACCGCGGGCCACACGCTGCGCGCCTTCAGGGTGACGAGGCAGAGCGCCGGCGCAATCACGCATCCCATCAGCAAAAACCGCTCGATTAACGCGGCGGTATCCATCGTCCAGATATTCGTGAGATAGACGAGAGCCGAGAGAGCGGAGGTCAAAATCACCGCTTCGGCGGTCGGGAGCTTCCTGAGGAGGGCGGGGAAAATCCATCCGCGCAGAATGATCTCTTCGTAGAGCGGCGCGAGCAGAATCGAAATCAGAATCGGGTAGGGAAACAGCGTTCCGTGCAGCTCCCGTTGCTTGTACAAAAGGAATGCGGTGAACGCGTAGAGGAGTGCGATGATCGCGATCTGCATCAATGGCGTGAGGATGCCGACCGGTCGGAATGTGAGGAAATTGTCCTGCGTCGTGCGGTTCATGAATGCTAGTGTAGCGATGTTCGCAATGAATTATACTTCCCAAGCGGACTTTCTTTTTTTTCTAACCCTAACCCTAATCCTCACTTGCCCCGGTAGCTCAGTTGGGTTGAGGATCCGCTTGCGGATCCGAACAATCATAAAAAGACTCGCGATTATCTGTTCGATCATTCCATCATCACATCCACGCCCCGGTAGCTCAGTTGGATAGAGCGGAAGCCTTCTAAGCTTCAGGTCACAGGTTCGATCCCTGTCCGGGGTACCATTCATGCATGAAAGACAAATGTCCCGTTTTTCTTTCATGATCTATCTTTTCGGTAAGGAATGCCTCCAGCGGAAAGTGAATTTCCGCTTCGGCACGGTTTTTCATTTCAATGTGTTCCACTCATGCTTGCATCTCGACCGAACAGGAGCACACTACCTCTCAGTTGGGAGGAAGTCGTTTCTTCCCGTTCATATTCCCCTCATATAGGAGAGTAGTGACAACGATCAATCGTGCATGTGTATGTTAGGGTCCGACAGGCTATTCCTTTCGAGGAATAGCCTGTTTTAAGCTATGCATGCTTCTTTCAAAGTCTGCACAGCATCCTCAATTTCTGGTATACTGTACAGGATGGACGAAACGCAACCTCCATATCAACCGCAAGAGCCTGTTCGAGAGATTCCGTCGGTCGTCCGGCCGCCGAGCAATGACGTTTCGGAGAACAAAGATCTGGCGGCGCTTTCGTATGCGTGGGTGCTCTCCGTCTTCCTCTTTTTCTGGAAAAAAGATTCGCCGTTCGTGCGCTTTCACGCGCGGCAGGGGATGGTGCTCTTTGCCATCAGCCTGATCGCCTGGTTTATTCCAATTGTGAACCGCGCGATCGAATTGCTCGTTCTCGCATTCTGCGTCTTCGGATTCCTCGGCGCCGCGCAGGGCCAATGGAAAGATCTGCCGATCATCGGCGATCTCGCATCCGGCCGCCTCAACCACGTGCGCGCATCATGGCGCGAGATCGTGGGGAGTTGCGCGCGCCTCTGGCGAAGAATCACACATGCTGGTAAAAAGAAGGCGGAACAGGCGCAGGAACCGACACCGACTCAAGCACAACCGGAGTCGCCTGTTCATCCTAACCCTAACCCCAACCCTCCTTCTCTATGACCTACAAGCGCATCATGCTCAAGCTGTCCGGCGAATCCTTTTCCAAGGAAGGAAAGGGGCAGGGGATTCATCAGGAGACGCTCTACAAGGTCGCGCAATCGGTCGCGGAGCTTGCCAAGACCGGCGTGCAGGTCGTGATCGTCGTCGGCGGCGGAAACATCTGGCGCTACCGCGATACGACGGGCAGCGGCATCGAGAGGACGGCGAGCGACGCGATGGGCATGCTCGCGACGATCATGAACGGAGTGGCTCTTCAGGCCTCACTCGAATCACTCGGTATTTTCTGCCGCGTGGCGTCGGCCATTCAGGTGCCGCAGCTGGCCGAGCCCTATATCCGCCGCCGCGTGATCCGGCATCTGGAAAAAGGTCGTGTGGTGATCTGCGCGGGAGGCACGGGCAATCCGTTCTTCACGACGGACTCGGCTGCCGCACTCCGTGCGCTGGAGCTCAACTGCGATTGTCTGCTCAAGGCCACGAACGTCGACGGCATTTACGACAAGGACCCGAACAAATTCCCTGATGCCAAGAAATATAATGAGCTGACCTATCAGGAAGCGCTCGAGAAGCATCTGGACGTCATGGATCAGGCGGCCTTCAGCCTTTGTCAGGATCAGAACCTGCCGATCCGCGTCTTCAATTTCTCGAATCCGGAGAATCTGATGAAAGCGGCGAAAGGGGATGATATCGGGACGTTGGTGCATGGGTGAGGTAGCCGATGGGGCCGAGGGGACCGACGGAACCGAGGTGATTTTTAACATGCGTCACTTTGGTCCCCTTGGTGCCATCGGTTTCATTACTACTGTTCCATCTTTCTGAATACCTCCTGCTTTGCTACTATCTTTCCACTATGGCCGACCAACGCATCACATCGTTTCATTCGGACGCCGAGAAGGCGATCCATTTTCTGCAGGGAGAATACGGCAAGCTGCAAACCGGCCGCGCGAACGCGTCGCTCATCGAGCACATCGACGTCGACGCGTACGGTCAGAAGATGAACATGAAGTCGGTCGCCGGCATCAGCATCCAAGACGCGCGGACGATCGTGATTCAGCCATGGGACAGGGGAGTGCTCGCATCGATCGAGAAGGCGATTCAGATATCGAACATCGGCGTGAATCCGGTGAACGACGGCACGGTGATTCGTTTGAATCTTCCCGCCATGACCGAAGAAAGACGTATGGAGCTCAAGAAGCTCGTGCACAAACTCGCCGAAGACGCGCGCATTTCCATCCGCCAGGTGAGACAAAAGGCGCAGGACAGTATCAAGCAGGAGCCCAACGAAACGTTAAAAAATTCTCTGACCGCGGAGTTGCAGAAAGAAGTCGATAAGGCTAATGAGAGAATCGACGAAATCCGCACGCACAAGGAAGAGGAGGTTATGAAAATTTAAAATTGAGAATTGATAATTGAAAATGAAAAACAGGAATATTCGTTTTTTGGCCCACAACGTCCGCTCGCTGTGGAACGTCGGATCGTTTTTCCGCACGAGTGATGCAATGGGTGTGGAGAAAATTTACCTCACTGGCTACACGGGCGTCCCGCCGCGCAGGGAAATTACGAAAGTGGCGATCGGTGCGGAAGAATTCGTCGAGTGGGAGCAGTTTCAGGATCCGTTGGAAATTCTCCGAAAACTGAAGGACGACGGATGGCAATTGGTCGCACTTGAACTCACCAAGGATGCCGTTGATATCAAGGATTACAAACCGACGGATCGCGTGTGTCTGATCGTCGGACATGAACTTACGGGCGTACCCGATGACATTCTCGCGCTCTGCGATGACGTCGTCTTCATTCCCATGCTCGGCAAAAAAGAATCGCTCAACGTCGCGGTGGCCGCGGGCATCGCATTGCACCGGCTGCGCAGTGCATAAAAAACGTGCCACCCTTTGTCTATGGTCAGGGTGACACGTTGGAAATCAATTCAGAAATAGTTATCGAATTTTCTGCACTCTCTCGTATTTCACTTTGATGAGAGCGCCGTACGCCGTGAGCACGAGCACCAGCACGAGCAGGAATCCGACAAACGGAATCAGCATAAGCATCTTGAGAACAAGATAGACGCCGAGTGATGCGAAGAATGTCTGGATGTACGTCCACTTGTGGCGGTAGTAGCCTTCGATCCATTTTGCGAGGACGATACCCGTGAGCACCTTCGCAAACAGAATGCTGACGAGGTACATCGCGAGCAGTGCCAGCGCGACCGGGATGCCGATAACCGTCAGCATCAGAATGACAATGACGACCGGCGTGAGGACGAAGTAGAGGAGTCCGATAAAGAAGCTCATGGCCGGCTGCTTGGTGAGATATTTTGTCGTGTCGCGGAAGATCGTTTTGCTTGCCCACAAGATGAGCGCGATCGAGACGGCCGCCATCAGAATCATGATGATGCCGGCGAAGGTGATCGCTGCGAGGACCTGCGAGGGTGATGTCTGCGCCTGATTGAACGCGAGCGACGAGTCATAGATCGATCCTCCGGCTGCGACCTTGGGAAGAGACTGCACGCTGTCGGGAATCCAGTAGCGCAGTTTTCCGCCGATCTTCGCATCTGATCCGAACGTCATATTTTGGGCTGCGATTGCAGCGTTGCTGCCGATCGTGCCGTTGAGCGTCATCAGCTGTGATTGCAAATTTGCCGAACCGCGCACCGTGCCGTTGATGGTGGTCTGGCCGCCGCGCATCTGCAGGTCTCCCTGGATCGTTCCATCGATCGTCACCCGGCCGCCGAGAACGAGAACGCTGCCGCCGATAATCGCGTCTTTGCTGATATGGATCGTGCCGCCGAGAACGGTAAGGTTGCCGCCGACGATGTGATTCACATCGATGGTGCCGCCTGCGACGCGTACGTTGTGACGCACGTCACCGTCGACGACGATCGTGCCGCCGACTGCCTGCAGGTTGCCCTGCACGGTGCCATCGACCGTCACGCTGCCGCCGGCCATGTTGAGATCACCCGGTACGTCGTTTGTGATCGAGACCGTCTGGCCCGCCATGTACTGGTCACTGCCGACGTTGATCGAGGCGAAATGCGTTTCCGCTGCGTACGCCGCAACGGGAATGAAGGGAAGGATCGCGAGAGAAGCGATCCATAATCTTGATGATGGTTTCATGAGAAGAGAGGAAAGTACTTTTGCAAAGTATACTCATCATTCTCACACTCACGAGTGCGCGACACCGAAAATTGCAGTCGGATAGTAGAATTTGATTTCCATGCGCAATATTTTTTGTGTCATGCCGAGTGACTATTTCTTCGTGTACCTCGGTACTTTTTTGCGTAAGGAAAATTATGTATGACGCAAAAAAACTCGGTATGACACGAAGAAATAGTTGTACCGAGGCACACAAAAAATCATATACAATCCACCGGATCGATGTCCACGACGACGTTTATCAGATCCAGTTTCGGAAGCAGCGTGCGCAAATGCAGACCGCGCAACAGAATATGCCACACACGTCCGCCGCCGAAGAGAGTCGGCGCGATCATCGCCTGTGCGGGCAGACGGTTGTCTTCGATGAGCCGCAGGATTGACGCATGCAGCATCTTCGCACGTTTCTCTGCGCCTTCGTCGCGCAGGATGAAACGGATCATCTGCGTCGCCGGCGGATACTTGAGCGTGTTTCTCAGTTTCAATTCCGCTTCGAGATAATCTTCGGTGCGATGCTGCGACGCAGCGATCACTTCCGCACTGTCAGGTCTGAAGGTTTGGATGATGACTTCACCGGGAATTTTTCTGCCGCTTCTGCCGGTGAGCTGCGTGAGGAGTTGAAAGACGCGTTCGCCCGCGCGGAAGTGGGGGAGAGATAAACCGACGTCCGCGACCATGACGGCTGCGAGCGTGATGCCGGGAAGATCCAAGCCTTTTACCACCGACTGCGTGCCGAGCAGAATGTCCGCCTGCCGCTCTTCCATTTTTTTGAGCAGCAATCGCATCTGTTCCGGATACTGCAGCGTGTCGCTGTCGGCTCTTAGCAGTCTCGCTTCCGGGAAGAGCGCAGCCAATGTGTCTTCCAGTTTCTGCGTGCCGGCGCCGACCGGGAACAAATCATGGTTGCCGCAGTACGGACACGCAGCGGGCAGCTCCGCTTCCACTCCGGAAAAGTGATCGAGCAGAAACGCCCTGCCGTGCGGATCGCGGTGCATGGTGAAGGGAAGCTGTGATTCGGGAGACGTGAGACGCCGTCTGCATTTCAGACACATGACGGCCGATGCCATGCCGCGTCTGTTGAGGAAGAGCACCGTCTGTTCTCCTTTCTTGAGTCGGTCTGCAATCGCATCGATGAGAGGTTTTGAAAACGGATAGTGCTGACCGAATCGCACGTTCACCAGATCGATCACCTTCACGGTCGGGAGCGGGCGATTCATGTAGCGCTCCGGCAATCGCGCGATGTGATATGTGCCTTCTTTTGCGCGCGACCAGGTCTCGAGTGACGGTGTTGCGGTACCGAGTACAAGCTTCGCGTTTGCAAATCGCGTGAGTGCTTCCGCCGTTTCGCGCGCGTGATAGCGCGGTGTTTGTTCATTTTTGTACGTCCATTCGTGTTCTTCATCGATGATCACGAGGCCGAGATTCTTGCACGGCGCAAAGAGTGCGGAGCGCGAACCGATCACGAGAGTCGCTTCGCCGTTCGCGATCCGCATCCATTCCAGTCTGCGCGATGACGGCGTGAGGCGGCTGTGCAGCACCGCGATGCGATCGCGGTCGAACATTTCCTCGAATCGCTTGATCGAATGCTGCGTGAGGAGAATTTCGGGAACGAGCAGAATCGACTGCTTTCCCTGTGCAGCGACGTCTGCAATGAGTGATGCATACACTTCCGTCTTTCCGCTGCCGGTGACGCCGAAGAGAAGCGACGGCCGGGGATCCGCTTTCATCGATTCGTATGCTTCCTTTTGAATCGGCGTGAGCTCAGGCGCTTTCCCGAGCAGCACGTGATCATCCGCCGACGTTTTTTTGATCATGCTTCGCATTTCTTCACTGATACATCCGCGCGCGACGAGCGTGCGCAATGTCTCTGCAGATGCGCCGGTATGCCGTCGCAATTCCTGTAACGGCATCCAGTCTTTTCCATTGAGATACTCGAGTACGATTTGCTGCTTTTTGCCGAGTTTTCCTGCTTCCTGCACATAGCGATAGCCGAGCACGTCCTTCGGCAGTAGCGTTCGCCATGGCGGCGGCGGCAGAAACGGCGTGAGGGCTTGGCGCAGCGAGCAGAAATAGTAATCGGACATCCACTGCAATGTTTTGAGATGTGCGTCGCTCAGCAGCGGCTCTTCGCTCAATACGCCCTCGATGCTCTTGATGGAAAATTCTTCGTCCTGTTTTTTTTCTTCGAGTGCGAGCACCAATCCCTCCATCGATTTTTTCCTGAGCGGAACGTTGACCAGGCTGCCGGGCTTCACCGTGAAGTCGGCCACGCTGTACGTGAGACCGTTTCCGATACCAGGGGAGCGAGAGTCGACGAGGACAATACTGCGCATACAAATGGTGGACGATGGTACACTACAATGATCCAAATCACTTGGCAATAAAGGAAGAGGCAAATGTTATTCGTTTACGTTCAGTGTGTCATGGTGAGGTGCGATCCCGCTTTAGCGGGAGAGCCACGAACCATGACTTCCGGAAGTGTCGCACTTCGTGGCTTCGCTGCGCGAAGCACCTCAGTGTGACACGGTTAAGCTGGCGAGTCCGGATATTTCACGTACTATGTCCGCGGTCTCGGGACCCTTCGACAGGCTCAGGGCAGGCTCCGCTCAGTCGACAGGGCTAACCCTCGACTCTTCTTTCCACATCATCGGGACGTAGCTCAGTTGGCTAGAGCGCCTGCTTTGGGAGCAGGAGGTCGCGAGTTCGAGTCCCGCCGTCCCGACCATTCGTCGCATCCTCAACGGATGCTCCTCATGGCGAGCCAGTATTTAAATACGATGTTTGTCGTCTATATTCTAAAATTGGCTGATAATTCATATTATGTGGGCTTCACAAATGATCTGCAGCGTAGATTACACGAACATGCTCTTGGAATCGCCTGTGAGCATACGAAGAAAATTCCGATGAAGGCATTGATGTGGTCGGAGAAACAGCCGGATCGTATTGCCGCAAGGAAGCGCGAAAAGGAAATCAAAGGGTGGCGTCGCGAAAAGAAAGAGCGATTATGGAAAAGTTTGAGCTTGTCCTGACGAGCTTGCGAGGAAGGATCCCGCCGTCCCGACCATCCGTCTTCGTCCCGCTTGAGCGGGACTTCGCCGCGATTTTTTCTCAGTGAGACGAGAAGTACAGGGGATTACAAATCTTTGTAGGTCTTCTCATTCCGTCGGCTAATGCGGCGGATTTCGGCTTTTTTTGTTTTCTTATCAATAACAAAGATAATTCGATATTGTCCTATACGAACACGGAACATTCCTTCCATGTTCTGCAGTGCTTTCACACCTGGAACTTTCGTGTGATCCCGCTTGATTTGTTCCATAAGAAGAAGCATCGCATCTCGCTCTTTGGCATTCATGCGCCTTAGCAATTTAATGATTTTATCCATGTTTCTTGATTTTCTTCAGCGCGCGAATGATTTCATCAGCACTCACACCTTTTCCGTCATTGTCGCGATCTGCATCAAAAAGAATTTCTTCTTGTATATCTTTTATATGCAACGGACGAATGATCAGTTTGTCATCATGCATTTCTATAAAATAGTTGTCGGTAGGGAAACGCCCTCTCCATTTCTTAGGGAGAGTGATCTGTCCGCGTTCCGTGCTTTTAATAACTTTCTGAGTCATAAGAAATCATGAAAATACGTAAATAAGTATATCGTACTTTTGTTTGCTTTGCAAACGTTTTATTCCTGAATAAACCCCTTCACCTGACTCTCCCAGAGCCTCGCATACATTCCTTTCTTCGCGAGGAGTTCATCGTGCGTGCCGTCTTCTATCACGATGCCTTTGTCGAGCACGATGATGCGATCCATCATGCGCAGCGTGGAGAGGCGGTGCGCGATGGCGAGGACGGTTTTGCCTTTCATGAGTTCCGTGAGCGCCTGCTGAATGAGATGTTCGGATTCGCTATCGAGCGCGCTGGTCGCTTCATCGAGCACGAGGATCGGCGCGTTTTTGAGGATCGCACGCGCAACGGCGATGCGCTGACGCTGGCCGCCGCTGAGTTTCACCCCGCGCTCGCCGACGAGCGTGTCGTAGCCGTCGGTGAGGCGCTCGATGAACGGATGCGCCTGTGCGAGCTCCGCCGCCCGCTGCACGTCTGCATCCGACGCATCCAATCTGCCGTAGCGGATGTTCTCGCGAATGCTGCGATGGAAGAGCGATGTGTCCTGCGGCACGATCGCGATGTGATTGCGTAGACTCTTCTGCGTGAGCTCACCGATGTTCTGCCCGTCGATGAGGATCTCTCCGCTCTGAATGTCGTACTGGCGGAGCAGAATGGAGGTGAGCGACGTCTTGCCCGCGCCGCTGTGCCCGACGAGCCCCACTTTCTGTCCGGCAGGAATGTCGAGCGTGAAATCATGAAAGACCGGCTGTGTGCCGTAAGAGAATTCCACGTGGCGGAATTCCACCGATCCCTGCTGCATCGAGAGATGCGCCGCGCTCGGACGATCGACGATCTCGTGCGGCTGAAGCAGTTCCTGAAGTCCTTCCGTCGCCTGGCCGAAGCTGTCCATGAACTGGTTCATCTGGTTGCCGATGAAAAATATCTGACGGATCATCTGAATCATGAGCGAGATGATCATGGCGACGTCGCCCACGGTGATCTGATGGCGCTGCAGCATGACGACCGCGAGTGCGAGCATTCCACCGACGAAGATCATCTGCAGCACGTTGCCGGAGACGAGGATCCATTCGGACAAAAACCAGTTCTTGAGCGCCGACGCGCGGAAATTTTTGAGGTACGAACCGAGGTGTTCGATTTCGTATTCCTGATGCGCGCTCTGCTGCACTGCGGAAATATTCGTCGCGCTATCGACCATCGCGCCGCGCAGCTCGGACGTATGCAGCGCGAGCGCGACGGAGTATTTGCGTTTCCACGCGACGAGCGTGACGTTCACGATCAGATACAAGAACGACCACAGCAGAAGCAGGCCCGAGAACAGGGGGCTCGCGAGTGCGGCGGTGTACAGGCCGACGCCGAGGATGATGACAAGCGGCAGAAACTGCCACAGAAGATTCTGAAAGATATTCGCGATGCCCTCCGCGACGTTGCTGATTTTATTCGTGAGCGCTCCCGCGAAGCGGTTGCTGAAGTACCGCGCGCTGTGATGCGTGAGGTAGGAGAAGAGTACATTGTAACTGTGCACGCGCGTTTTGGTGATCCATTGCATGCCGCAAAATCCGCTGCACCTCCACAGAAAACCACCGAGCGAAAAGACGGCCGTGTACAGAATCGCCCAGTACCACACGGATCCGAAGTCCGCGTTCGCGACGGTCGACGCCGACGTCATCGCGTCGACGAGTTTCTTCAGAATCACGTTGGTGAGTCCGTCGAGCGTGCTGGCGCTGATGACCGAAAAGGCCGCGCCCGCCATCCACGGCCAGAACGGTTTGGTGGCAAAAAGGCCGAAGGAAAGCGGTTTATTGGGGATCGGGGAATCCATATGAGCGGACATCATAGCGAAAAAAGTCGGCTTGTCCCGCAACAAATCCGGTTTTATTACGCCTCGTGATCCTTGCTACAGTGCGGTGTGATGCAAGAGAAGACGACCGTTCTCATCGCTGGTGCCGGTCCGACGGGTCTGATGATGGCGTGCCAGCTGGCGCTGCACGGCATTCCGTTTCGCATCATCGACAAATCCAGCGATCACACCACCCAGTCGCGGGCGGTCGTGGTGCAGGCGCGCAGCCTCGAGATTTTTGAGCAGATGGGCATTGCGGATCGCGCGGTGAAAGAAGGGGAGATCGCACAGGGTGCGCGGATGTATTTCAACGGATCAGGCGTCGCACGCATCGAGCTCCAAGACATCGGACGGGGCCTCACCAGATTTCCGTTCGCGCTCATGCTCGAACAGTCCAAGACAGAAGCGCTCCTCGTCGATTTTCTCAAGCAGCACGGACACGAGGTGGAGCGGCAGACGGAGCTGCTTTCCTTTATGCAGAACGAGGATGGCGTCGAAGCGGTGATTCGGTTGCCCACTCGAAAAGAAGAGACGGTGCGGGCCGCGTATCTGGTCTCGGCGGAAGGCGCGCACAGCGTCGTGCGACATCAGCTGCAGATTCCCTTCGGCGGCAAAACGTATCAGCAGTCGCTCTTCGTGCTCGACTGCAAAGTCGATGTCGATCTGCCGGAAAACGAGCTCTACCTGATGCTCAGCCGCGAGGGGCTTGGCGGACTCTTTCCACTCACGCATAAGCGCTACCGCGTGCTCGGCACGATTCCGGAAGGCATGAAGGATGACGAGCTGACCTTCGACGTCGTGCAAAAGACGTTTGCCAAACGCACGCATATGAAAATGACGCTGCATGATCCGGAGTGGATCGCGGTCTATCACGCGCACCACCGCTATGCGTCCCGGTTTCGCATCGGCAGATGTTTTCTGATCGGGGACAGCGCGCACATTCACAGTCCTGTCGGCGGACAGGGGATGAATACGGGTTTGCAGGACGCGTACAACCTGGCGTGGAAGCTGGCTCTGGTCGCGGAGGGAAAGGCGCAGGATGATTTGCTCGATACGTTCAACGATGAGCGCATCGAGGTCGCCCGCGCGCTCGTGCACACGACGGATACCGTTTTTCACTTCATCACGAACGAAGACGCGCTCACGCGCGAGTTCCGCCTCTGGATTTTTCCGGTGCTGCTGCGCATGGTTCTCAAAACGGTCGAGCGCGTCGGGTTTCTGCGCAGGTGGGTCTTTCGTGTCGTATCGGAAACCGGCATACGGTACGCAAAAAGTCCGCTCTCGCACGATGCGTCATTCGGCGATTTTCCGACTCTTTCCGTCGAGCCCGGCGACCGCGTGCCGTTTGTGCCGTATCTAGATGAACGCGGAAACCGAAAAAACATTCAGGATCTTCTCGCCGGAACTTTGTTTCATTTATGGGTCTTCACCGGTGCATCGTCGTCGGAGATTCCGCATGACATGCAAAAAACTCTTGAGCGGTATCCGGATCTCGTGCAGGTCGACGTGATTCCCAGACTCCCCGGCACCGAGGAAGTCTACGAAGCATTTGGCATCAAAGACTGCGGCTGGGTCTTGATCCGCCCCGACATGTACGCGGCAGCCAGATCATCCTCGATGGACGTTACGATGCTGACGTCGTACCTGTCCCGGTTTCTGACGCAAACCTGAACGTCTGCATCATCTTGTAAAACAGCGCCTTCATCGGAATGCGGGCGAATGTCTGCGTGTGTCCGGGCGCGCAATCGGGACCCAGATTGCAGCTGTGGATATCGAGCGTTGCAACGTAACACTTGCCGTCTTTGTAGGATGTGTAGACGGTTCCTTCATACAGATTTCCCGCGGCGACATCTGTCCAGGTGCTGGTGTTAAACGGATAGCCGCCGATGACACTCTGATCCGGGTGATCGAGCGGCGGGCAGGTGACGGAGGTGCCGATGTTTACTTTCGCGTCGATGAGCGTGGTGTTCGGCGCATAGGACGCGGGAAAGACGAAGGACGTGCCGCCTTTGATCTCGTACTCGTTCCCGTTAAGCGTGTCATTTTTCTTCACGATGAAATTTTCCGGATAGTGAATCGAAAACTGTTTTTTGGGATCGGTGTACGTGCGCGTCAGTTCGGGTGTCTGGACCGATGCGTAGTCGGGTGCGGAACTCGAGGACGAGGAATTTTGAGTTCCGTTCGCATTCTGTTGAGAGCAGGCTCCAAGGGTCAGAAAAGCGGCCGAGAGAAGCAGGTATTTCTTCATAGAGGAAAAGTAAGATTCCGCTTCATTGTATCAGCATGTGCAAGCAATCAACATATACGTGTCATGGTGAGCCCTTCGGCTTCGCTCAGGACAGGCTCCGACAACCATAAACACGCGGTGTCGCCCTTCGTCTCCGCTCAGGGTGACACCGTTGAGGATTTACCAGGGCGAAGCCGCATCAGTGCGTCAGAATATCGATGTTCAGATTGTAATCGGGAATGGCGGGATCCGTGCTTTTTGCGACGATTGCGAGTTTGCCTTCGGTCGCGCCCGGCGAGACGTCGAATTCATAATAATGCGTCCAGCAGGGGCTCTTCGGGTCACTGGCAAATTCGCCGTTGCTGATTTTTCCCATCATCGCGTTCTGTTCGTGGACCTGCACGTTTTCCTCCGGATACAGATCGCGCGGCAGCGTGAGGAACCGGCGCGTCGTATCAAGAACCGTCACCGTCGATCCGCTCCTCGGCATCGAGATCGTCTGCCCGCCGGCCGTACGATTACAGGCAGCAACGCGCGCGTTCATGACCTCGACCTCCGGTGCGGTCGTTTGATGCGGAATGTTTTGCCGCCAGTCGACGATGGCGACGATGATCACGGCAATCGCCGCGATGAGGACGACGGTTTTGGCGGGTGTCGGCATAGCGTGTTCCATCATAGTTGCTTCGCGTTTTTCCGCATACAAAAAACGGACGGAGTGATCCGCCCGTTTTGATGATTGATGTCATCCGTCTTCGTTCCGCATAGGCGGAACTTCGCCGAGATAAAGCTTCGCATTATTTCTTTCCGCCGAACCCGACGCCGAGTGAGATCAGCGCGATCACGGCATGCAGGTAATTATCCGCCTGATTGACCGAGAAGATGCCGAGGATATTGCCGCCGTTCACGAATCCGATGATCGTTACGATGCCGTACACGATACCGAAGACGATGAGAAACAGCCGCGAATACGACTCGCCGGACATGGCAGCCAGAATGCCGAGTACGCCGCTGATGATGTGGACCCAGTTGTGAATGGTGTCCACCTGGAAATAACCCAAGACCGGGTTATTGAAGAATCCGAGAATACCGACGATGAGGAGGACGATACCCAGGATCCATGTGACAGTTTTGACCATGCTGTTCATGGGGAAGGGGGAAGGGTGGGTAGGAAATATGTTAACGATAGCAGACGCTGATTTTTAATGCGTACGGAATCAAAGATTCTGCAAGAGATTCTTGGGAGAAGAAGGTAGAGGTCAGAGGTCAGAGATCAGTGATGTTTTTTCTGCACTCTGCCTTCTGACCTCTGATTTCTATTCTCTGTCTCCTGTATACTGCCTTCTCTATGGCAGACGCCTCCGCACCCATCGCATACCGGCTCCGCCCCACCACGCTCAATCAGTACGTTGGTCAGGAACACGTGGTCGGAGAAGGAACCGCGCTTCGCCATGCCATCGAACACGACACGTTGAGCTCGGTGATTTTGTCGGGCCCTCCCGGAACGGGAAAAACGACGCTCGCGCGCATCGTCAGCGACGCAACGAAAGCGAATTTCGTGCAGGTGAACGCCGTGATGAGCGGCGTGAAAGAGCTCAAAGACATTTGCACCGAGGCCGAGCGATTATTCGAAACGTTTCATCAGAAGACCGTGCTCTTCATCGATGAAATCCATCGCTTCAACAAGGCGCAGCAGGACGCGCTGCTGCCGTTCGTCGAGAAGGGGAGTGTGATTCTGATCGGCGCGACGACCGAGAATCCGTACTTTGAAGTGAACTCCGCGCTCGTGTCTCGCTCGCACGTGTATCTGCTCAAACCTCTCAGCGTCGATGATCTGAAAAAAATTCTGGAGCGGGCACTCGCGGATCCCGCGGGATTCGGCGGCAAGGTGAAGGTGGACAATGCCGCGATCGAACGGATCGCGCAGATCAGCAACGGCGACGCGCGCATCGCGCTCAATGCACTCGAGCTCGCCGTCGCGACCGCGGGCGGCAGAGTGACGCTGGCGCAAGCGGATAAGCTGTTTCGTGAACGTGCCATGCGCTACAGCAAGAAAGGGGAGGATCACTACGACACGATCTCGGCTTTTATCAAAACGATGCGCGGGAGCGACGTCGACGCGGCACTGATCTGGCTCTTCAAAATGATCGCGAGCGGTGAGGAGCCGCGGTTCATCTTCCGCCGCATGGCGATCTTCGCATCCGAAGACATCGGCAATGCCGATCCGCGCGCCATCGGCATGGTGATGGATTGCTGGCACGCATTTGAATTCGTCGGGCTTCCCGAGGGCGAATTCTTCCTCGCGCATGCCTGTATCTATCTGGCGCAGGCACCGAAGAGCAATGCCGTCACCCGCGCCAAGGACGCGGTGAAGTCACTGATCCATGAAGCCCCGACGCTCGAAGTGCCGAATCATCTGCGCAATGCGCCGGTGAAAGGGATGGCGCAGCAGGGCTACGGCGCCGGGTATCTGTATCCGCACAATGATCCAAGCGGCATCGTGACGGCAAATTATTTTCCGGTCGGCATCCCGCCGCAGGATTTCTATGATCCGACGGATCGCGGCATGGAAGCGGAGATTAAAGAAAGGTGGGAAAAAACGAAGAATGCTGTGAGAAAATCAGTGGAACTGCAATAACTTGCATTATTGAAATATAATTTCATAATAATTATATGGATGCTGTAAATTTTCCGACCAAAGAGATTTTTGAAGAATTCATCTCTCTTCACGAAGCCAGCCATGCTTTTATGGCAATGTTAGAGGGACAACAGATTTATGACATTGTTCCTTTCGAAGTAGAAATAGTGAAATATGAAGATAGAGTAAGAATTGAAATGGGAGGGAGCGTTGACTATGGCCCTTTTGAAAGTGATAGCTCAGAAGACCCTTCTCCAGAGTCTTTGTTCAGAATAGCGCTAGCGGGTCCCTCAATTGCGAAAGCCGGTATTTTACAATCGTATGAAGAAAAAGCATACGATAATGATTACAAACATGTGGCAGAAGCATTGCAAACAATTGCGTTGAAGAAACTAGGAAAGCAATTGAGCGACAGACAAATCGCGAAGATTACGAAAAATGCTCATCAAAGGATGTATGAGATTTTATCGGAAGAACGTTTTCGGCTTGGTATCAGTTTGATTAAGGAATTTATGACTAGCGATTCTTTGGTTGAGAGGAATGCGGATAATATTCACTATCTGATCGAAGGCCATCTTTCGAATTATGGTATTGATGAAGGGCAATTGCAGGTTATGAGAGAAACGATACGAGAAAAAATCGATCCCTGCATATTTTTAAGAAGGGGATTTATTGATAGATTAAAAATGCTATTGAGAAAAAAATAAGAATTATTCACTCATTGAGACATTGCAAAAAGTAGTAAAAAATGTTATAATTATAACGAACATGAAACTCCAGAATCCCAGCATCTCTCTGCGACGTTTCTCGCTTGCGTATGAGGATCTTCCGGCGTTCCATGCCGCGTACATCATGCTCGTGCTGGTGTTTGCGGGGCTGTGCAATCTGGGGTTCTTCGCCTGTTTGATCGCGGCACATGTGGCGCTGGATTTTTACAAGTACCGCGTGCATCTGGGATACAATTCCCTGAAGGCGTTCCGGGGGGTGGTGCGCGGGAGCTTGATCGATATCGCTCTGCTGTTCCTCGCGATTTCCACGTTCGTCTATCTGAATCCGTCTCTGGATTCGATCCGCATGCTCAATGCGGATCTGCAGCTGCGGGTCACGATCATGCGCGGGCTGGCGATTCTGCTGCCGAAGCTGACGATTCTGCACCACAGCCTGCGTATCGCGTTCGATCTGCCTTCGTACATGCAGACGCCGCATACGCGCATTCGAAAGCCGTTTGGCATTATCGAGTACGTGAGTCTGTCGACGCTCTTCATCGCGCTTGCGCTGCTTGCGGTCGCATCCGGAGTGCTCGGGCTCGACATGACGCAGTTCGGATCGATGCTCGCGCCGGAACTGCTGCCGTGGAGGTTTTGATGAAGAAATAGAGGAAGAAGAAGAACTAGAGGGTAAAGAGGAATCAAATCCTCTTTTTCATCTATGCCGTCTGTATCTTCTTTTTCTTCACAAAACCGGCGCCCCCTCCGGAAACAATTCCTTCTCCAGTTTCTGCGTCTGTTCGAACCAGAGCAGATGTTTGTCCGTGAGCTGATTGTGCGAATAGCGTCTGCTGAAATCCGTGAACCGCTCGCTGATCGACGTGATGCGGTCGTTGGCGACGCGTTTGTCCGCGTAGAAGAGCAGCTTCTGCTCGATCGTCATAAATTCCTGCTGGGGCAGCATGAGGCCGTGCGTTGAAACGATCGTGGCGATCTCCGGGAATCCCTTTTCTTGCAGAAATGTCGCGCAGGCCGCTTCATGCCGCATGTCGGCAAATCGCTTTTTCCAGCTGTCCCAAGCCTGTCTCTCGTCTTCCGTTTCGGTCACGCCCGGCGGCCCCGCACCGCGGAAATCGATGAAGCGAAAGAGGTCGTGAACGCGGGCGGCTGCAATCAATGCATCTTTGCGGACCATGTCACCGCGGGCGGTCAACCGGTCGGCAAGAACGGCTGCGACGTCGGCGACGGCATCGCAATGCCGGATGATGTGCGCGGGCAGTCTGGCGTCGCGCCTCCATGTTTCAATCACTGCCAGATCGGGCAGTGGCATGTCGTCGTAGTTGACCGTGAGCGCGCGCCCGTCACCGGATTCTTCAAAATGAAGTCGTATCGAGCGATCGAAGCAATACGTATCCGGCAGTTTATCGGCCCATTCGATACAGCGGATCGCGTCTTCATCATCGGTGCCGTCGACGATCGCGGCGGCATCGGACGGGCTCAGTCTGTAGAGGTCCAGATGCAGAAACGCGCGGCCCGTTCTCGTGATGTACCGCTGTTCCAATGCATACGTCGGGCTTGAGACGTGCTCCGCAATGCCCAGCTCTTCCGCAAGCCCCTGGAGGAACGTCGTCTTGCCGGCACCAAGGTCTCCCGTCAGGCAAATCGTCACGGGAACATGATAGACGGTATGTGCCAAAGATCGGCCTGCAGAGCGGGTTTTGGAGGGGTTTTCAAGCCACATTTGGAGGGTGCTGATCATTGACTTTTTATAGTAAAAATGATATTATATTTCTTGAACATACACACCAAATCCTATGAGTCTCTCACGACTGACCACGGCCAAAAAAGCAGGTTTTGCAGGTAAGAAATTGCGGCACCGCAAGGATCCGCCCAAACAGGTCTCCGCATACATGAAGCAGAAATCTTCCTTTCTGATTGCCGCACTGTCGCTCGTCGCATTTCTCACGGGGAACATGGTAGGGGAGCATGGCTGGTATGCATTCTGGAAGGCCGCGCTGGGCAAGTACGATGATAGTATGATCGCGTATACCGGAACAGTGCCGCCGGTCGCATTCGTACCGGATTATTCCAAATGGGCGCAGTACGGCGGCAATTCGTATCAGGATACGTATCGTCAGGTGCCGCAGGATGATCTGATGCCGCTGCCGGCGTACAACGAATCGTACGAAAAGAGCAAGCCGATCACCGATAACAGCGACGTGTATTCCGTCGCGTACATGGGCGACTACAAGACGGGTGACGAAGGCGCGGGCAGCCACCCCGCCGTCGATATCCGCATTCCGGAAGGCACGCCGATCCGCTCGATTGCAAACGGTATCGTCGAGGCGGTGCGCAACGATCCGTCGGGCTTCGGACTCTACATCGTGATCCGCCACCCGAACGTTCCCGATCCGAATAATCCGAACTACGCGACGACGCTGCATTCCGTCTACGCCCACTTGAGCGCCCAGCTCGTGACCGAAGGCGAAGTCGTGACCAAGGGCGAGGAAATCGGGCTCTCCGGCAAGACCGGAGACGCGACAGGCCCGCACCTGCACTTCCAGATCGACCGTGACTCTGCCCCCTGGCATCCGTACTGGCCGTTCACCGGCGCCGACATGCGCCAGGCCGGCCTGACCACGACCGCCGCCATCAATACCGCCTTCCACCAGAGCAACGGCTACGCCTATACGGTCAACCCGATGCTCTACGTCCAGGCCGACTATCCGCAGCCACAGTACAATCAGGGAGCGCCGACGACGGTCGCGACCGCGACGCATCCGGCAGCCGCTGCGAGCTCTTCATCCCCGCATCTGACGCTCGCGCAAATGGTCGCCCAGCGCCGCGCGGAACGTCTGGCAGCGATGGGCCTCACTGCTCCGACGTACGTTCCTCCGACCACGGTGGCATCCAATACGCAGACGAGTTCCGCGGGCGTTGTTCAGAAGACGACCGTCGTATCCGATACGCAGTCGCCGGCCAATCTTGCTCCGGCTCCCGTGATCGTCGCCCCTCCCGCGACTCCCGCCGCACAGGTGCAGAGCCCGGCAACAACCATCCATATCGAATCCGGCCGGCAGTACACCGCGCGTGAATGGCAGACGATCCGCCTGACGCTGCAGTCATCAAATGGCGGCACGACGTCCAACACGCAAGGTCTTCCGTCCAAGATCTACATGCGCACCGCCTACGGCGATGCGGAATTCAATCCGTCCGTCCTGACGCCGAGTGATTTCAAAAACGGCACGGCGACGGTGCAGATGCTGCCCCGCGGCACCAAGACGATCGTCGTCGAGCTGCAGCCGATGGGCATCATGGGAGACCCGATGCAGTACGCCAGATAATGTTTCTTACAAACGGTTCATGGACGCCGCGCCTGCCGCGGCGTTTTTGATGACTGATTGTGCGACGATCGTTTCGATGTAGGTCAGAAAACGGCTCGCCGCATTCGAGATGTCGAGCGCGTCATTGTCGATGATCAGGTCGGGATCAAGCGGCGATTCATACGGCCTGTCCGCGGCACCGAGTCCGCTGCGTTTCACGTAGATCCAGCGGGGATTGCAGATCGGTTGGATTTCATCACGCACCGACTGAAACGGGGCGATGACCGCGACGATCACCAGAAACCCGCGCTGCTGCAGATGCGCGGCCAGGCGTGCGACGCGCAAATTGTGTTTCCGTCGATCGGATGCCGACAGCGTTTCCTCCGTCGAGATCGTCGCGCGCATATCGTCTCCGTCGAGCACCACCACGCGACGGGCGCAGTCGCAGCTGACCGGCTGATGTTCGTTGAAGTAGGATTCGGCGGCAGTCGCGAGCGTCGTTTTTCCCGCACCCGTATTTCCGGTAAGCCACAGGATCGGCAGTCTGCGCGTCGTCATGGTCAGGTGCGTTCCGCGTAGAGTTTTTTGCGGATGTCGGTCGCGGAGATCGCCTCCGTCGCGGCATCCAACTGGATCAACTGGTAGCCGACGTCGCGGCCGATGTAGACGGTGAGATCGGCTCCCGGATCGTCGACGGAAAGAATTTCCACTCTGGACGCATCCGGAAATTTTGCGCGGATGAGCGCCTTGCGCTCCGCCAGATCGAACGGATTTTTCTCGGTCTTTGCGGTGTCGCGCAGAATGATCAGGCAGCGGTCATTCTCCTGCAGAATTTTTTCCACGCAGCGCCGATGTCCTTCGTGGAACGGCTGAAAGCGGCCGATGAAGACTCCTGTTTTCACGGGATGAGTATGCGACGGTTACGCGGAAAAGCAAGACCTCAGGCGGCGGGGGCGTTTTTCCGCGCGGGTGCGCTGTAGATGGAGAGCGCCAGCATGATGCAGAAGAGAAAAACCGCTGCGAGCAGTTTCTGGAAGGACGACAGGAAGAGTGCCGTGCCGCCGAAGAGGAGTCCGATCGATGCCGTCAGGATGATGACCTGTCGCGGCGTCCATCCCTTTGCGAGCAGCCGGTGGTGCAGATGTTCGCCGGCGCTGCTTCCTTTCAGTGGCGATTTGCCATGTGCGATGCGGCGGATGACGACGAAGAAGCTGTCGATGAGCGGCACGCCAAGCACCAGAAACGCCGTCGCCACTTTGCCTCCGGCAAAAATCGTCAGAGAGCCGAGCATGAGACCGAAGAACATCGAGCCGGTGTCGCCGAGTACAACTTTCGGCGGCGGAAAATCAAACAGCAGACAGGCGAATGCGATGGCGGCGAGGACGAAGGCGATCAGCGCGAGCGCGGGCTGGTTCACCCTGGCGGAGAGTGAGAGCAGGCCGATCGTCAGAAAGCCGATGGTGCCCAATGTCGTGACCTGCCCGGGTATGCCGTCAAACCAGTTGAGTGCGTTGATGGTGAGCAGCAGCCAGAGAACGGTAAAGACGCCGCTCCACACGGGCAATGATCCGAAAAAAGGAGCGACGACGTTCCAAGTGTCGAGTTTCAGAAATCCGCCCGTGAGCAGCGGATTGGTGATCGTGTAAATACGTACGCCCGCCGCAAACAGCAGCAGCGCAATCAGTATCTGAAGCAGGAGTCTGACGCGGGGGGAGAGTTGTGTGCGGTCATCAATGAAGGAGATGATGCCGAGCATGGTCACGCCGGCCATCAAACCGATGTCCTTCATGTCATGCGCGCTCATAAAAAAGAAGACGGCCAGAAACGCGATGACGGCCAGAATGCCGCTGGGGTAGGGGAGTCTCCTGCGGATGAGTCCGTACCGCTCCGGAAAATCGAGCAGTTTCCAGCGCGGAAACATATGCAGTGCAATGAAGTGCAGTGCAACGCAGAGCAGGCCCGCGAGCAGGGGAATGGTCGAGAGGGGAGAGATCACGCGGGGAGTGTAACGTAAAAAAAGTTTTTGGTTGATGGTTCCAGGTTACTGCTTTCAGTATGCCAGCTAAAAACCAATAACGAATAACCAATAAACTTGTTTCGTCAACGATTGTGCATCGCAACGGCTCCGATACAATGCCCGCATGCCCATGTATCCCGTTTTGTCGCAGGCCGAACTCACCGGAAAGCGCGTGCTTCTGCGTGCGGGTTTTGATCTGCCGATGGAAGACGGAAAAATTCAGGACATCTCGCGCGTGGAAGCGCTGGTGCCGACGATGCGATATGTTCTCGATCACGATGCCTCGCTCGTCATCATGGCTCATCAGGGCCGCCCCAAGGGAAAGCCTGATCCCGCCTTCAGTCAAAAACCGATCGTCCCCGTTCTCGAAAAACTGCTGGGGACGACCGTACACTTCGCGTCATCCTGCACGGGTCCGGAGACGCAGCATCTTGCCGCTTCCCTTGCTCCGGGGCAGGTGCTTTTGCTCGAGAATCTGCGTTTCGATCCGCGTGAAAAAGAAAACGATGAGGGATTCGCCAGGGAGCTCGCGGGGCTCGGGGACGTCTATGTGAATGATGCATTCACCAATTGCCATCGCGCGCATGCCAGCATGGTCGGCGTGCCGGCGTTTCTTCCCCATTACATGGGATTGCAGCTGGAGCAGGAGGTGTCTCATCTGTCCAAGGTCGTGGAGGATCCCGCGCATCCGCTGACGCTGATCGTGAGTGGCGCGAAGATGGAAACCAAAGTACCCGTCATCGCGTTCTTCCAGACCAAAGGCGACGACATCCTGCTTGGCGGCGCGATCGCCAACACCTTTGTCGCGGCCGAAGGAAACGACGTTGGACGGTCGCTCTTCGAGACGGAATTCGCGGAGCAGGCCAAAGACATGCTCGCCGCGACAGGCGCGCGCATCCACGTCCCGCTCGACGCCGTCGTCGCGGCGGAATTGAAAGAAGATGCGGACTGGAAGCGCGTGAACGTGAGTGAGATTCCGGCGGACATGGCGATCTACGACGTCGGCGATGCGACGATCAACGATTACATTTCCGTGATCGAGAAATCGAAGTGCATCGTCTGGAACGGCCCGATCGGCGTGTACGAAGTCGAACCGTTTGCGACCGCCAGCAAGCGCATCGCGCAGGCGGTCGCGACCGCCACCCAAAACGGCGCGTTCACCGTGATCGGCGGCGGGGATACGATCGATCTGCACACGCGATACAACCTGCCTCTCACGGCGTATTCCTTCGTGAGCACGGGCGGCGGGGCCATGCTTGAATTCGTGTCGGGACAACAGCTTCCGGCTCTTCAGGCGCTTGCGGCGTAAGCCTCTCTTCTTTGCAATTTTCAGACATGTCACCGTCTTCCTCACAGGCGATTCATCTGATTTTCCCGCAGGATGGCGAAGGATGGAACGCGCTCAGCAAGCGCATGCGTGAAGCCGACGGGGAGCTGCTGCTCGTGCTGTCGGGCCGCGAAGAAGAACTCATTCAGTCTCCGGAAGTCCGCAAGTCTTTTCTTGCGGAATGTAAAAAAATCCAGCAGCGGCTCCGCATCGCGACCAAACATCCTGTCGTCGCTGCCGAAGCGCGGGCAAGCGGCATCCGCGTTCTCGACCGCACGAAATTTTTGCGCGTGCTGC
>DASZVA010000002.1:0-36373 GCA_035547395.1 Candidatus Peribacteraceae bacterium
TGTAAAAATCAAATGTCGTGCGCAACGCATCGATCAGCTTCTGCGTGCAGTCGCCTTTTGAACACGAATACACCCCCCACCCGATGTTTTCGGTAAAGGTCTGCCGTGCGACATTGGCAAAGCTGATGTGCAGATCCGCAAACCATGACTTGATCATCGCGTAGTCATAATAGGCCTTCTGTCCTGGTCGTTTATGGCTGATGGCGCCGTCGTCGCGCGCCTGCAACGACCAGACCGTCGCCGTATGATCGAGTTCCTTGTCCTGGCGATAGGATGCAAGCCCCTCTTTTGTGCGGGCGTCGTTGATCCACGATATCCAGACTCTGCGTACTTCTTCTATGTCGACATGCGGAATCTGATCATCCGTAAACCATTGGCATTTTGCCGCAAGCAGCTGATCCGCGGACACCGACGGTTGATCCGTAATCTTCTGATCAAGCCTCCAGAGCATGTCCGCCACTTCCCCGCGCGTCGCGTTTTGCTTGGGAGATCCGACATCCGGCGGAATCGCGTGCGCGTTTGCCAGCGCCGTCACGTACGGTGTGTACCAGGGCCCGCTTCCCGTTCCCGTGAGCGGCAATGTAAATGCCTTGGTCAGCATCGTCGCGGCTTCCGCAACAGTCAACGTTTCCGCCGGTCTGAACGTGTGATCGCTGTAGCCCGTTGCATACGCTTTTTTTGTCGCAATGCAGACATACGGTGCGTACCAGCTGTCCGACGGAACATCCTTAAAATGCACGGCGCTTTCACAGGATGCGATGGCCGACTTTGTCGTGGTCATCTCTACCAGCAGTTTCAAAAAGTCCACGCGGTTGATGGAATGGTCGGGACGGAACGTGTTGTCGGCATATCCTTTGATGATTCCTTTCGTTTGCAGATACTGAATGCCGTTCGCATGAATCGTCGATGACAAGTCGGCAAATTCAGCCGCGTACGCGATGGAAACAAAACCGATGCATGCGAGAAACAGGCTTATGAGACGCGCCGGCATGGCGACATGCTACGGAACACAGAACGAGATTGCCAGACTTTCGCACCGGAACTTCTTAACAAGATGAAGAAACCGGCATCGTCGCACGGGCGATCACGGTGCATCCCAGCGATTGCAATCTGCTTTGAATTTTTCGGTTGCTGGCGCTCACAATAGAGCTGCGCACGTACACGGTAATATGGCGCCGGCGGGGCTGAGCCTTGATCCAGTTGACCAGCGCATCGAGTTCGGAAGAAAAAGAGGGATGTGTGTTTTTATGTTGCATGGCGGAGAAATCGATGACGAGCGGAGTGGAATCTGCGATCGGTTGCATAGGTGGAGCGGAAAAGTATTCGTAGTGTACGCTCGTACACCTTTCATGCAACAAAGTAGGGATGACAAAAAAACTTCCTTACGTGAAATGTATGTGGGAGTACTTAAAAAATATTTACCAAAGCTATTCTTATTTTAATAGATGGTGGGCCGGGAGGGACTCGAACCCCCGAAGGCATAAGCCAGCAGATTTACAGTCTGCCCCGTTTGACCGCTTCGGTACCGACCCAAAAGAAGTGGGAAGAGTGTATGTGAATATGGGAGCACATTCAATATAAGGACAAATTCGCCCGAATTTAGAAAATGCGCTCAAAATCCGACTTCTCACTGATCCGCACGCGGGGAAGCTCCATCGTATTGTATTTGTCGGTGGCAACACCCAAATGCGTGGTGACCGCGAATTTCATGCCGGCCTCTCTGCAAATCTTCATACTGTCGGCGTTATAGCGGCCGGCGGGATACGCAAGTGCCAATACATGGATATGCAATGCATCATCAATCGCCGCGATGCTGTCTTTGATTTCGTGCTCCTGCTGCGCGTGCGAGAGCGATGACAAATTCAAATGGCTGACCGTATGCGCTTCAATGTCCATCCCCGATCCGCTCATGTTCCGGAGTTCATCCCATGTTGCGAAATTCGGTTTGCCGACAAAACCGCTGATAATGAAAAAAGTCGCGGTGAAGTGATGCTTCAAAAGCGCCGGGAACGCCGCGTCGTACGCGTCCTGGTAGCCATCATCGAAACTGATAATAATCGGTTTGGGCGGCAGCACCGAGCCGGTATCCGCGAGTGTTTCGAATGAAATCGTCTGATATCCCTTCCTCTGCAGAATATCGAGCTGCTTCGCAAACGTCTCCGGCGTCACCGTCAACCCTTGTCCCAGTTTGTCCCGCGGACCCGGCATCGGACGGATGTAGTGGTACATGAGAATCGGGACGCGGAATGAACGCCTGCCGAGAGTGGAACCCGAATGAGCGGCATAGGCCTTGGGCGTCACCAGGGATACCGCCTTCTGTGCAAGAGGGACGGCTGAATGCACGGGTGTATCCGGAAGCATGCTGATCGGTTTTGTCATTTCGTCACTCCCCTGCCACGCGACCGGCTGCTGATGCGTGCACCCTGCAAGCACCACAAAACTGGTGCATAAGAGGACAGCCGGAACGCGCAGCGTTGCCATAGCGCGCGAAGCATACAGCATACAGGGCGTCAGCGATACCGGTCCGGAACGGCGAACACCGCAATCGATCCGGAATCGGACAGCAATCGGAACTCCGCATCCTGCTTCAGGGCGGCGATGGTCCGCGAAAAACGCTGCTTTGATAATGCGACGTCATCGGACGGATAGGCAATAAGCAGTTGCCGTACCGTGTCATCCAGCATCGCCAAAGAATACAACGCCTGCCCTGCCGTCATGCGCAGAATCATCCTCCAGGACGCGGGATCCGTCAGGTACGTAAAGGTCGGATCAATGCCCGTCGCATAGTGAAGATCGGGCCGTAAAAACACGAACATAAAGAAGCGGTCCCAGTCGAGATTCAGCACGCGTGAACCAGTGGGAACGGCGCGGATGGACACATAGTCAGACAAGGAGTGCAGCGTGTCGTCTCGCAAGAACGTATACGGCGTGGCGATCATCTGGCCGGAACACAGAATGCCGCCCGCAAGCAACAGCGTTAGGCGCATCTTTGCATTCGACGGCAGCAGCAGATGCGGGAGAGACCATACGAACGCCGTATCGAGGACGTAGAGGCGCGCCAGACAAACCACAAGCAGCGGCCAGAGCACGTCGATCGTGCGCAGCCAGAAAAGATAACCGGCAGTCAGAAGCAGGCAGAGTGCGCAAAGCCACAGCACATCGGCCTGTTCCGCGCCGAAAAAACGAAGCTTCCCCGATCGCCGCGCGTTTGTGAGCAGCAAAATAACCAGCGTCCATGCGCAGAGGACGCTTATGAAAGAAAGATTGGACAGTCCGCTGCTCATCTCCCCCGACAAACCGATGCTGCGCAGAAACGGAATATGCAGAAAGGCATCCACCAGATACGTCACATAGGCGGCTGCATCCGGATGGAGAAAAATCCCCATGCCGGCACCGGTACCTGCCGCCAGAAGCAGGAGCCCCGCATCGCGTTTGCGCGACGAAAGAAACAGCGCGGCTGCGGCAACGAAACACACAAGCAGCGGAAATACGAACAGCTGCGACAGTAAAACGCTCACGCATGCGACGATCATCACGGCGATCCAGTTGCGGCGGATAATCGCCCATACGACGCAGAGAAGCGCAATCGTGATAAGAGAATAGGGGCGCGCGAATAAAAATCTGCCCATAAATTGCTGGTCCCCGAACAGCAAAAGAGCCAGAAAGAACGCCGAAGCACCCGGTTTGAGCTGCAGCGACCGGAACAGCAGTATGCTTACCGCAACGAGACCAAAAAGCGTCGCAACGACAAAGAGATGGAGTCCCGCAATCGGAGGCAGATAGGTGAACGGAATCATGAGCACGTCCGACAAAAACCACGGATCGACGATGACTCTGCTCAAATATCCTTCGTACAGAAACACATTCCAGCCGGACACGCTCCCGATGCCGTGCCCGCGCAACTGCTGCGCCATGGCAAAATGCCTCAGGCCGTCATCGAGCGACGTGGGATTTCGCAGCAGAAGAATGACAGCCGAAAATAACAGAAAAATAAGGAACCCCGTCAGAACGTCGGCCGAAAAACGCAGCTGCCTCCTCATAGGGAAAGCCTATCAGAGTCGTGTGTTCCTCGACATCTCACGGGCGCGGACGATTCCAAAACCTCCTCTTAGACTCTTGAAAAAAATCAGCGACTGATGTACTCATGCGCATTCCCCTATCGTCATAGTACGTATGAAACGCCTCAACTTCACCGACAAATGCGCGATCGACTGGCTGCTGCTCGGCGGCGTGAACCGCGGCATGCGCGCGCTGTTCGAACGCGACCTTCTGGAACAGATGCTCGGCGCCGATACGCTGCTGCTGCGAGCGGTGGATCTGGTCATGTTTATGTCGGCGCTGTACGTCGTCATTCTTTTGTTTGAACTCGTGAAGCGCCATATTTCCGCGGACTGAATGCCCCCTCTCCTCTATTTTTGCATGAATAAGCGGAAAAAATCACTTTTTTTTCACAAATAACAACGTAAGCTTCATCAACTTTTTTCATGAGCGTCCTGGATTACTTCGACGGCGACTTCAAAAACTGGTCCGTGGATCTGGCCGGCGCACGCGCGCAGTTTCCCGAACATGCGGAACATCCCGCTTCTGAAACCGTATCCGATCTTCAGGCGCTGCAGAGAACGTATTTCCGCACCCTGCTCGAAACAGATCCCGTCCGCTTCGGGAAAATGAGCGGCATCGTGGATACGATTATCCGGGCGCGGGGGGAATACGCGAGCGTTCTGTCATTGGATCCGCGCCATATCATGAACGACGATGAGATACAGGCGATGCTGATCAGCCGCGATCCGCACGCGGAAAGCCGCTCGTCTCTCATCGCGCATACCGCGAAGGCAATGGTGCATGCGGGATTGTCGTACGATTTATTTTTGCAACTGAAAAATGATCCGGACAGGCGCAGCACGTACCTGGAGGTCGTCGGGCATTCCATTCGCGAGTACAGGGAAAAGCATATGACCGGAGACAACAGCGAATGGCCCGAAAAGGTTGCAGACATCGTCGCTGCCAACATCACGCACGGCATCATGCAGAAGATGCAGAAGATGCGCATCAAACAGATCAGGCGCGCAAAGTCGGCATAGTGTCTTTACTGCCTGATGATCTTCACGCCCGTTCCCGACATGAGCGGCTGATCGCCGGCGCTGTCCAGACGGAACGTGGAGATGGCGACGTTGTAAGCCTCGGCATTTTGCTTGTATTCGTCAGCCGTATCGCTGCAGGTGATGACGAACATGTCGTTACCGGATTTGAACGCCATCATGCGCGAGATCAACGTCTGTGAGCCGTTCATATATTTGATGAGCACGTCGGGCACGGGCCCGCTTGAGGACGGCGACGTGCGACGTGCAAGCTCGGTGAATCCCTTCGCGTTTTTCTGCAGGACGTTATCCAGCCATGCCTCCGGCGTGAGGCTCGCGCCGGAGGCGTCGAGATTCACGACATTGATGGCGATTTCGCCGTTGATCGGCTGCGTAGGATCATTCATCCAGTTTCCCGGCTGACGAAAAATCGCGACGTCGGCAAGACCCCCCTTCTCCGGCTCTTTTTCAAGATCCACCTTCAGCACCTTCCACTCCTTGGGAATCTGGATGCGGAAATGATATTTGGGGAGCGGCGACAGATCGTGATGCAGCGCCTGATACTGGGTATCCAACACCTGTTTCGAGGGCAGCTGGGTCGGAAACGGATAGGCGGACGCCGACGAGCATGCCGCGAGCGCGATGGTCAGAAGGAATGCCGATGCACGAAAAACACGAGCCATTGAGAGGGAATGATAGCGCAAAACCCGCGCCGTCGCCACCGACCAATCGATGGCTTATGCGTCTCCCAAAGCCTCAATCGGCCTTTCGGGACGCTCTCCCGCATCCGCGTATCACTCCTCCAGACGGTGTTATTCGTATCGCAGGGCTTCCATCGGACTGAGATTGGATGCCCGTCTCGCGGGGTAGATGCCGAAGACCAGTCCGATCGCGGCCGCCATGCCGACTGCAAGCACAATCGCCTGCATGGATAGAATGAAAGTTAGCTGCCCGAGGAACTTGGCGGCTATGGCAGTCAGCAGCCAGCCGAAAAACATGCCGACCGCGATGCCGATGAGTCCTCCCGCGAGGGTCAGAAAGACGGCCTCAAAAAGAAACTGCAACAGGATGTCGCGCTTCTTGGCTCCCACCGCTTTGCGCAGACCGATTTCACGCGTGCGCTCCGTGACCGACACCAGCATGATGTTCATGATGCCGATGCCGCCGACAAGCAGACTGATGCCCGCGACGAGCGCGAGGAAGAGCGTCAGGCCAAGCGTCACCGTTCCGATAATCGCCGTCACCTGCTCCGCGCTCTGAATCACGAAATCATCTTTGTCCGGATCGTTCGTCGGATTGGTAATGTGGTGCTGCTGACGCAGGATCGTCGTAATGTCATCCTTGGCAACCTGCGCCTCGCCGGGGCGCGTCTTGAGCGCGATGTACGTGAGGTACGACGTTTGTCCCGTGAGCGCTTTGGCGGTGGAAAAAGGCATGAAGACGGGCGAATCAAGAGACGCCAAAAGAGCGGAAGACTGCTTTTGCAGTTCGCCGACGACGAGGAACGACACGCCGCCGACATTGATCTTCTGCCCGACGGGATCGCTGTCGCCGAAAAAATCGACGGCCGTCTGATGACCGATGACGACATTGTTCTTCGCCCCGTCTTCGTCCGCCTGTTCCAGCAGGCGTCCGTGATCCAGCTTCAGGCCGTAGTTGTCGAAGATGTAATTGTAAGCGCCGAACACCAGCGGATTCGTTTGATCTTTGCCGTGCTGCACGGGTTTGGCCACGATGATCACCGGCGTGACGTTCTGCACTTCGGGAAGCTGCGCGATCTGACGGTAATCTTCAAACGTAAGGCTCTGCAGATTACCGCCGAATTTTTCGAGTCCCGCCGGCGCCACTTCCATCATGTTCGCACCGACGCTCTCGATTTGCGTGATGATGTAATTCTGAAATGTCTTTCCGATGGAAACCATCAGCACCACGGACGCGACGCCGATGATGATGCCGAGCATCGTGAGAAAGGTGCGCATCCCGTTGATCGTGATGCCACGTGAAGCCGTTTTGAGGAGATCGCGTACCGTCATATCATTCGTAGCGAAGTGCTTCGATAGGACTTAAGGATGCCGCATGCCGGGCCGGGGAAATGCCGAAGACGAGTCCCGTCAACGCGGCCATCAGCAGAGCGGCAACGGTGGAACCGACGGACATCGCAAAGACATACGATGCCAGCAGTTTATGAATGAGAAGCGCAGTCAGCCATGCCAGCCCCATGCCGAGCAGCAACCCGACAATCCCGCCGATAAAGGTCAATATGATCGACTCGGCCAGAAACTGCAGCAGGATATCGCGCCGCTTCGCGCCGACCGCCTTGCGCAGACCGATCTCACTCGTGCGTTCCGTCACCGATACCAGCATGATGTTCATGATACCGATGCCGCCGACAAGCAGGCTGATCGCGGCGATCGTCGTGATGAACATCGTAAGCCCCAGCGACACGGCTCCCAGAATCTGATCCGCCTGCGCGGACGTATGGACGATAAAGTCGTCTTTCTTGGGATCGTCGTTCGGATTTTTGATGCCGTGACGCTGCCGCAGCAGAGCTTTTACATCAGCTTCCGCGACGTCAAAATCAGCAGTCGCGTTCATCGTCACGTAGTTCACGTATTTCTGTCCCGTGATATTTTCGGCAAGAGAGTACGGAACGTAAATGCGGTTATCCGCGCTCTGGAAAAATTGCGACCCGAGCGCCTTGGTCACGCCCACGATGGTGAAATGATTGTTCCCGACCTGAATGCGCTGGCCGATAGGATCAATGTTCGGAAAAAATTTCTTCACCACGTCCGGTCCGACGACCGCGACACTGATCGCCCCATCGATGTCCGATTGATCGATAAGCCGTCCTTCGGCGGCGTCGAGCGACGCGACTTTGTAGGATTCGACGGTGATGCCGATGACCTGCGGCGAACCTTTCTCATTGCCATAGGTCGTGATGCCGGGCACGAAAATCACGGGCGACACATCGGTGATGGACGGCAGACGCTTCAGTGCATCGATGTCGCCGAGCGTCAGACTGTCAAATCCCGTCTGCACCGCTGCCGCTCCTCCTTCCTGCTGTCCAGGAAAAATAATCATGCTTTTAGAGCCCAGGCTGCTCACCTGACTCAAAATGACATCCTGCATGCTGGCTCCGACCGAACTCATCAGGATCACTGCCCCGACGCCGATGATGATGCCGAGCATGGTGAGAAGCGACCGCGACGCATTGGCCGTTACTCCTTTCAATGCCGTTGAGAGAAGATCTTTGGAGAGCATGGAATACAGTGTCACCCTGAGGACGCTCGAAGGATGGTATCTGTCATGGTTCGACCCGTCCGAACGGATGTTCATCCGGGCGGGGCGTCCTCACCATGACACATTTACATGAAAAAAGATCATTTCAGATGCTCGTGATCACGGGCAATGACGCGCTTGAAGTTCTTGTCGTCCGACTCGATGCGCCCGTCGCGAATGCGGATGATGCGCTTGGCATGGGCGGCGGTCGTGCTTTCGTGCGTGACAAGAATGATCGTGTGACCCTGTTCGTTGAGCGTCTGCAGCGCTTCCATGACGGCAACGCCGGATGCCGAATCAAGGTTGCCGGTCGGCTCATCGGCAAAGATCACGTCGGGATCCGTGACGAGCGCACGCGCAATCGCGACCCTCTGCTTCTGTCCGCCGGAGAGCTGGCTGCTCAGGAAGTCCTTGCGTTCCGTCAGGCCGACGAGATCGATCGCCTTCAGCACGCGGTCCATGCGTTCGCGTTCCGGAATTGTCGGGTGGTAGATGAGCGGCAGAAGCACGTTCTGCATGACGGTCGTGCGCGGCAGCAGATTGAATGCCTGAAACACGAAGCTCACTCTGGTTGCGCGGATGCGCGCCAGATCGTCGTCGCCGAGCGTGATGGTCGGCTGACCCTGAAAGAGGTACTCCCCTTTCGTGTGGTTATCGAGAAAACCGATGATGTGCATCAGCGTTGATTTGCCGGAACCTGACGGGCCCATGATCGAGACGAATTCACCCTTTTCGATCGCCAGATTGATATCGAAAAGAACCGGCGTCTCCACGGTGTCATTGAAGTATGACTTGTAGAGGTGCCGGGTTTCGATGAGCGGATGATCGCTGGTCATGGATTATTTAACGAGAACGACGACATTGTCCCCTTCCTTCACGCCGCTGACGATCTCGACGTTCCCGTCGGATCCTTCCATGCCGGTCGTGACGGGGCGCTGCGACAGAGTACCGTCGGCCGTCAGAACACGCACGGTTTTCGTGCCGTCGGCGTTCGTGAGCACGGACCTGAGCGGAACATAGACGACATTGGTGCGGATACCCGTGTCGATTTCAGCATCGCCGGTCATGCCGACCTTCAAATCATCGTGCGGATAATTGAAATCAAGGCGGACCCGGTATTTGTTCACGCCGTCCTGGTTCGTGGGGGCGGTGTCGATTTCACTGACGTGCAGCTTGAAGTGCGTTCCGCGGAATGCATCCAGTTCCACCGAACCGCTCTGCGAGACCTGTACCTTGGGAATATCGATTTCCGATACGTACATCTCGACGCGGTAGGGGCTGGTGCCGAGCATCGTGACGGCGGCGCCGACCGGCGTCACTTCGCCGGTTTTTACGTTCACCTTCGTAATCACACCGTCAATGGGAGCCGTCAGGATGGTGTTCTGATAATTTGCCGCCGCAGCCGCAAGGGCACCTTTGGCCTGCTGCAATTGGGCTTCGGCCGTGTCGATGTCGGTCTGGCGCGGAGGAGCGGTCTTGAGCTGGAGCTGGGCTTCGGAAATCTGCAACGCAGACTGGTATGTGGCGATGTCCGCCTGCGCTTTGTCGCGCGCTCCCTGCGCGCTGGTCAGAGCCGCCTCCTGCTGGGTGATCTGCGTATCGTAGCCGGCGGAAGCATCCTGTACCGTCTTGATCGTCGAATCGATCGCCGCGACCGCGGCCTGAATGGCCGACCTCTGCGTCGAAATGGACGACTTGTAGGTCGCGCGCGAACTTTCCGTGAAGTACGACGTCACGGGGAGCTTGCTGATGAGCGCATACGTGCGATCAACGTCCGTGGCGGCGTTCTGCACGGCGATTCTTGTCTGGGTCATCAGGGACATGGCCGTGTCGTAATCGACGGGGGCCGGCGTATTGGCAAGCTGCTTGATCACTGCGTCATTGCTGTGAATATCCTGTTTGAGCAGATCATATTCACTGGTGCCGTATTTGATCACGGCATCGGCGACGTCATTGTTATTGAAGATGTCGAGCATCGACGAGAGCGCGATGTCGGCCGTCGTCAGCTGCTGCTGGGATGAGGAATCCATCGTCGTCACGTAGCCGGCAAGGCTGGTGGAAGCCTGCTGCTTGAGCGCGGCCAGATTCTGCTGGGCGCTCTGCACGGCGTCGGTCGCCGTCTGCAGACTCTGCTGCGCGGCCTGGAGCGACGCCTTCTTGTTGTCGACGTCCGCCTGGGTTATGGCGATATCCTCCGGACGGCTTCCTTGCAGAAGTGCGTCGAGATTCGCCTGCGCCGCCTGCACCTGGCCCTGCGCGCTCGCAACGGCCGCGGCAAGATTGCCGGACCGGAGAGTTGCAATCGTCTGACCCGCTGTCACGTGGTCTCCTTCCTTTACGCTCACCGAGGACACGATGCCCGAAGACGGAAACTGCAGATCAAGATCGCGGTCCGAAATGACCGTACCGACGGCTTCGACCGTCTGCTTGAGATCTCCGCGGACGGCTTTCTGCGTCACGTAGGTTGGTTTGCTGGGCTGCAATGCGAATACGACAAGCCCGATGATGGGAATCAGTACGATGATCGTGATGGCGGTCGCCCATTTGTGACGCTTGATCGTGCCGAGGAAGGATGAGACGAAGGACATGGGAGGGATGAGAAGAAGTTCGAAATACTACGGTTATTTTGTGTGTTTCGCGAGTGCTGTGTGTAAATTTGCAAGAATTCGGACAAACTCCTCCTGATCGCTTCCGGAAAGCAGTTCAAACAGTTCACGCATCACCTTGGTGTGCTCCTTCATCTTGGTCGTAATGACTTTCGTGCCCGCGTCGGTGAGACGAAGACGAACAAGCTTGCGATTCTTTTTATCGGCGATGCGCTTGATCCATTTGAGACGCACAAGCCGGTTGGCAAACGACGTCGCCGACGGCGAGGTAACATGAAGGAACTGAGCGAATTCTTTCATCGTCAGTCCGTCGTGTTCCTTAATAATGATCAATGCATGTATCTGCATGGGATTCAACGCCGACGGCCCTTTTCCTTTGCGGAGGTGCACCATTCGCTGATGCAGCAGACGTGTGATCTGCATCCAGAGGGTGATAATCCGGTCAGGAGCGTCCTGTTTCGGGTTCATAGATAGAATAATTATTAGAGTATCTAATAATATACATGCCTAAAGATACGGTCAAGAGCTGATACGCAGAAAATATGATACATATTAGCCGTTTCACGTACCTTCAGCAGATGACGGGCTCGGCCGACGGATCTGTCTCCAGTGCTCCTGATTCGGTCTTACCGCGGGCGATAGCTGCGAGCGCCGTGCGCACGGCTTCATCCACCGGCCGCAGCGTAACCCCCTCTTTTTCCGCTTTGGCGGTACTGAGCGTGCAGTTGCTGCGGCCAGCTTTCACCACATCGGACAAATGATCGAGCGTCAGGCGTTCGATGACATGCGACGGATCGACGATCTCCTTATAGAGAGTCATGATCTCAAACGGCGAGATAACGCCCGGGTTCACCAGATTGAAAATACCGGTGCGGCGGCGCTCGATCAGCGTCTTTGCCGCCTGCAGAAAATCCGGCAGATACGTGAGGGAATTCCGCACGTCGAGCACCTTCTGATATTTGGCAATCTTGGTGATGAGGCTGCGCGGATGCAATGAGTCGTCAAACGGCATGCGGATGCGCAGGATCAGAACCGGAAATTCGCTGAGGATTTGATCGGACCAGATCTTGCTGCGCGAATAGAAGCTGCCGGTGAAATTCGGCTCATTGTCTTCCGCAAATCCTTTCCCTTCATTGTCGCCTTCGTAAATACAGCCGGAACTCATGTGTACCCAGTACACGCCGCGTTTGCTGCATTCTTCATTGAGTACCAGCGGACCGAGGACGTTGGCGTGAATCGTCTCTTCCTTGTGATCCTCGCACCAGTCGACGTTTGGCCGGCCGGTTTTACCGGCGCAGTTGATCACTACGTCCGGCTTTTCACGATCGAGAATTTCCGCGACGGCGGATCTGTCCGCAATGTCCGTCGAGGGCGTGAGTGCATCGGGATAGATGGTCAAAAACTGCTGACCCAGATAGCCCCGGCCTCCGAAAAGAATAACCTTCATATGTCAATGATAGACGAGGAAATCGGGAAATGCTAAAACTTCTGCGATGTCCTCCATGGACACCCAAAACGGATGGCAAAATGAAAGAGATGAATATTTTTATGGACCCGACAATTTCATCAACATGTGCCGGGAAAAATGCAAAAACAATCCTCTGATGCAAACAGTGCACAATGTCGATACCGACGAATTTTACGAAGTTCCAAACCATCAGTTGCGTTCATGGCTAGAGGATGTCGTTTTGATGATGCAGCTGCAATCATCCGAGATAGAAGATGTGTATCTGCGATTATGCGATATCGAAACCAAAGACGAATATGCGCTGAGCTTCATCAGGATGCGTATTTTCTGTCATATCATGATGGCATCGGCTCTGGCATGGATCGGTGTATCGCTCCAAAAACAGGGGGATACGCTGGAAAATGCATGGAGCACATTGGAACGGAAGCAACAGACGACCCGGGTGCTTGAAAAGATCATGTACGATATTGTGAAAAGGGAGTGTTACAAGCTCTAAATCACCTTCGATTCGCCTCTCTCTTTCGCTATACTGATTGCCGATGCCCCGCAAACGACGAAAAAAGAGCACGCGCAAAAAGGCCAAGGTTTCGGCGGATCCCGTGATCGAACTGGATCCGGCGACCAAGCGCACCATCAGCGGCATCGTGCAGATCTCCGGCGCGATTTTGCTGTTTTTGGCGTTAAATGAAGACGCCGGAACGCTCGGCGCCGACGCGCACAAAGTAATGACGTTCTTCTTCGGATACTGGGGATTCCTGTTCCCGTTCTTTTTGCTTGTATCGGGACTCCTGCACACGTTCGGCGCCGGGAAACTGGAATTGAAACGGTCACTGGGGCTGGTCGTCTGCCTGCTCTCTTTCCTTGGACTGATGCACATCGGTGCGCCGCTCGATCAGATCGGCCCCGGCCGCGACCAGCTGGCGGGTGCCATCGGTTTCATGGTGAGTCTGCCGTTTCTCCTCTTTATGAGCAGGGCTGTCGGATACGTCGTCCTGTCCGCCACCTTTTTGATCGGCCTCTTCCTTGCATTCGAACCCGATATCACGGCCATCTTGAAACTCTTTGCGAGCAAGCCAGTCGCCGCCGTCCGTCCCGAACGCACCACGCGCAGGCAGCCCGCGGCCGCCATAGAGGAAGACGAAGACGAAGAATTCGAAGAGGATGAGGAGGATGAAGACCTTATCGAAGAAGACGCCGAACCCGCGGAGCTCAACATCGTCCGACCGCAGTTTGCGCAAGCGACGGCCAAGAAGGCCAGTCAAAAACTGATCAAGGAAAAGGCCCGCAAGAACAGCGACGCTCTCGAAATGAAAGACACGCGCTTCGAGGAATGGACATTCCCGGGCATGGATCTGCTGGATGACCAGCAGAGCGTTTTAACCGTGAACGACGCGGAATTGAAGGCGCAGGCCAAACGCATCGAAGAGAAACTTGAGGAATTCGGCATAGAGGTGACCGTGCGCGACGCGCACCCCGGCCCCACCGTCACGCAATTCACGCTGCAGCCCGCGGAAGGCGTAAAGCTGAGCTCGATTGCGAATCTCAAAGACGACCTCGCGCTGGCACTCGCCGCGCAGAGCTTGCGCATCGAGGCTCCGATCCCCGGCAAGTCTCTGGTCGGCATCGAAATGCCGAACATCGACCGCACGGTGGTGCACCTGCGTGAAATCCTTGAGAGCCCCAGCTTCAACGACAGTCCGTCGTCTCTCACCTTCCCGCTCGGCCGCGACGTGTCGGGCATGGAAGTGGTCGCGAGCCTGGAAGACATGCCGCACCTGCTGATTGCCGGCGCCACGGGTTCGGGAAAATCCGTCGCGATGAACGTGTTCCTGACGGCCCTGCTGTATCAGAACGCGCCGCACGAACTGAAGTTCATCCTCATCGATCCGAAGAGAGTCGAGCTCATGCCGTATAACGGCATCCCGCATTTGCTTACGCCGGTCATCACGGAATCGGACAAAGCGCTGCAGGCGCTGCGCTGGGCGGTCGCGGAAATGGGGCGACGCCTGCACCGGTTCTCGGAGCAGGGAGCGCGCAACATCGTCGAATACAACGAGAAGCAGACCGACGAGGCGAATTTGCTTCCGCGCATCGTGATCGTCGTCGATGAACTCGCGGATCTCATGATGCGCCAGTTCCGCAGGGATACGGAAACGATGATCGTCCGTATCGCACAGATGGCGCGCGCCGTCGGCATGCACCTGATCATCGCCACGCAGCGCCCGAGCGTCGACGTCATCACAGGTCTCATCAAAGCCAACATTCCGACGCGCATGGCGTTCCGCGTCGTGAGCTCCGTCGACAGCCGTACGATTCTGGACGGCATCGGCGCCGAGGATCTGCTCGGCAAAGGCGACATGCTTTACATGACAGCATCCACCGCGAAGCCGCTTCGCATTCAGGGGATTTTTGTCTCCACCAAGGAAGTCGAACGCGTCATCAACGCGGTGAAAATCGCCGGAGGCGGCAAGATCACGGAACAGATCGGCCTCGCCGATGACGAAGAGGGAAATATTTCCGACGAGCAGCGCGCCGGCATGATCGATCTGGAAGCCGATGACAACGGCGGCGACGATCTGTTCTTCGATGCGGTTCGTGTCGTTCAATCATCCGGCAAAGCATCCGCGAGTTTGCTCCAGCGTCAGCTCAAAGTCGGCTACGCGCGCGCCGCGAGACTACTCGACATCATGGAAGAGAAAGGCATCGTCGGTCCCGCAGACGGCGCCAAGCCGCGCAAGGTGTACATCGAACAACTGGCGAACGGCGAATCATAATAACGAATACGACGCACCGCTGCCTGCATTACAATATATCGATATATTGCTGTTCCTGTTTGCGGCATACACGACGTGACATTATTCAGCTTGCCACCCGATGACGCTGCGCGCCCGTCTCTGTCTCGGTTTCTTCGGCGTTTTCTAAAAGATCCGCGCCTGTGTCATTGCTGCGATTGCGGGCGCGGGCGCAATCGCGACGGGCGCTTCGCAAAAGCCTTTCATTCGCTTCGTGCGACAGAGGCGGAACCGTCGGCATACTTGCCGATTTCGGAGACTGTCTCATAGGTCAATTGGGGGAAAGTGACGCATATTAACGACGCCGCATCGGTTCCTGTCTTACAACAATGAAGACAATTTCCTTTCTATTACCTGCGGGTGCCTTCTGCTATGCTCAGACCACATTTCCACCTCCGCATGGCATTTCTCAACGGACCGGAACGGAACGAACAATTCGACGGCATACGGGGACAAGGACGAGTCCCGGGCCCGCTTGGACATCCTGCGGTGCCGACCACGCTGACGCATCGGGAAATCGAGGGACTGCACCGGCTCATGGACGATCTGCTCCAGCTAGATACGGAAAAAGACTCACGAGACCAAACTGATGCATGAAGCTTTTGATCGGGACGGGCAACAAAGGCAAAATTCAGGAAATGCGAGAAGCTCTCGCGGGGCTTTCGATCGACGTCGTGACCCCCGGACAGCTCGACATCACGGATAGTCCGGCGGAAACCGGTGAGACGTTTGCGGAGAATGCGCAGCAGAAGGCGAGTTTTTACTTCGAACGGTCCGGCATTCCCACGATTGCCGACGACTCGGGCATCATCGTCGAAGCGTTACAAAACGAACTCGGCATCCATACGCGCAGATGGGGCAAAGGACCCGATGCGACGGATCACGAATGGGTGGAATTCTTTCTGGAACGCATGAGAACGGAACGCAATCGCGACGCGCGCTTCGTGTGTGCGCTTGCATACATCAACGAAGCAGGCGAGTTACATTTGTTTGAAGGAAACTGCGACGGTGTCATAACCGACGAACTGGAAGCGGATTTCCTGCCGGGACTGCCGATCTCGGCCTGCTTCAAACCAAACGGCTATGACAAAGTGTTTTCGGCTTTATCTGTTGAGGAGAAAAATTCGATCAGTCACCGCGGCAGAGCGTTGCAGGCGTTCACATCGTTTATCTCCTGAAATCTTTCGAAACCGATCGTCTGCATTGCTTCGCAGGCGAAGCGAAGATCCGTCGTTGACGCCAGTGCCCTCTGCAAATCGAATATTTTATCCTCCTTTCGTTCGTACGTGGACCTTGATCGATGAATCGTCCGTGCCGCAGAGCCGATGCGAACAGAACCGATGCCGCACATGGAGGTAATGGATACAAATATCGCCATTTCGATTCCCGCAATACACTGGAGAATTCCGACCGCGGCAGTGCCTGCGACAGTCAGGCCGAGGTTCAATTTCATCCATCTGGCGATCGTTTCATGAAGCTGCATGCGCAAGTCTTTGATGTCCTCGCACAACATTTGAAACTCCGGATATAAATCCGTTTTTATTCCTTTCATGTCCAAATGCATTATTTCGTAATAGCGCAACCTGCATTGCACGCATTCATCCCTGAGTGCTTGGAGCAGATCCTGATTGACTCCGCGCCGGCGTTCATTCGCTTTGATGACATCCTCCAATTCTTCCCATCGCGCTTGAAGCGTCCGCAGTGCCCAATCGGGATTTCCGGTTTCCATAAAGAGGACGAGTATCACGAAAGTAACGAAACAAGGCAATGACAAAATCGTTCACAGCGGCGTGAAGTCCAGTGCCTGGATCTTTGCCCAGACGTCGCGGATGAGGCGGCGAAGGCTTTCTTTTTCCGCGTCGCTGATCGTAAACGGCCGCGTGACGGGTTCATCCTCGCGCTCGCCGACAAATTCGATCACGAACGACTGCGGATGCAGGAGCGGCTCGGCCTGTTCGAGCAAGAGCGCGTAGAAGACGAGCTGCCGGAAGTAGGCGCCGTCATCGGCCGTCCGCGAGACAGATCCGTCTTCCGCGTTCCCTCGGATTGCGTTCTGCGACTTCGGCTTACCGGTCTTGAAGTCGATGACGATGGCATCGCCTGACGTTTCGGACAGCAGGTCGATGCGGTCGATTTTCCCTTTGATGGGAATGCTCACGGCAGAAGTGGTACCGCCTGCGATGCGCGCGTTGTAACTGCGCTCAACGGCATAGATGACCGGCGTCTGCGACTGAAGGCGACCCGTAAAGTAGGCGGGGAGCGTCTGGTGCGCGAGGCGTACAAGAGCGTCGTACTCTTTGGGAATCAGCACGTTGCGTTCACGCAGGTTCCACTCGAAGTCCTGCAGGAATTTCTCGATCGTTGCCGGGGATTTTTTCTGCAATGCACCCGCCCATTCCTTCAACGCCCAGTGCACGGCGTTTCCGTAGGCCATCGCACGCATGCTTTCCTCGGTCAGTTTTTCAGGTAAATACAGCAGATGATGGTTCAGGAATGCCTGCGGATCATCCAGAAATGCGCTCAATGAACTTGGGGAGAGCTCAAAGTGCTCCAGGCGACTGCGCACGTACGCCTCAACGTCGGCGTTCAGATCGCGCTTGGGGTGCAAAAGCAGCAAAGACGCTTCTTCGGGTTGCTTGAGCTGTTCATCTCGTTCGGGCAGCGGACCGGCTTCCGCAAAGTACGCAGACGGCGCCACAGGCCGAGCCCGCTCGCCCACCACGAACTCGTGCGGGCAGAGCATGATGAGCTCGCGCTTGGCGCGCGTCATGGCCACATATGCGACGCGTCGTTCATCCTGATGCTTCTCCGCGCGTTTTCGCTCGCTTTCCCAGCCGAAAAGCAGCTCTTCCGGCACGGCAACCGACGCGCGCGACTTGCGTTCGTCCCAATGGCCCTCTCGGAATTGGGAGAGGATCACCGTGTGGTACTCGAGTCCTTTGCTCTGGTGAGCCGTGAGGAGCTGAATGCCGGACGTCACGAGATGCGGTACGGCATAGGTGAGTCGCAATTGCGCGAATGAGTCGTCGGCGTACCATTCCAGATCATGTAAAAACTGCTTAAGTGTGAGCATCGGCCGATCGAGACACAGATCCTTCACATAGTGAAAAAATGCCTCGATCGCCGCGAGATCGAGCGGATCGGCGTCGTCACCATCCGGAATAAGATGTGACTCACGCAGTGTGGCCTCGACGGTTTCGAGCACCGTACGGGATGTCTGCTTCTGCACGAGCGCAAACAATGTGTCACGCGCATAGAGAAGACATTCGCGATCGGCAAACGATACCTCCGATGTCTCGATGGAAAGCAACACGTCACGCTCACCCTTTTTTGTTTCAAGAGCGGTGGAAATCACTCGTGCGACGTCGGCGCTGTTGCAGCCGAAGCAGTCGCACGCGAGCGCATGGATGAAGTCGCGGTCGGTATCCGCAAGCAGGCAGCGCAGAATGGTAAGCGCCTGACTGACCACCCGGTGCGTGAGCAGGTCCGCTTTGCCCTGCATGATCACGGGCAACTTGCGTGCGCGCAGCACATCGTAGATAGGCTTGAGTTCCCGGTTGGTCTGAACGAGCACCGCAATCTCCTCGGGAGGAATACCGGCGACGATTCTCTCTTCGCAGAGATCGGCAATCAGCCACGGCTCTGCGGTATCCGATGGCGGGCGCAAAAGAATCGGTTCGATTCCCTTCTCCGCCGTGTACGCATGTAAATCTTTCGTGAGGTCCGGCAGCCTGCCGATCAGCCTTTCGTCATTGTGCGCGATCAGCCTGCCCGCAGCGTCGAGAATGGTCTGCGTGGATCGGTAGTTTTCGGTAAGCACAATGACAGGGGCGCTCGGAAAGCGGTCGCAAAACCGCAGCATGTGCTCCATGTTCGCGCCCTGAAAACGGTAGATGGACTGGTCGTCGTCGCCGACGAGAAAGAAATTCGGATCATGCGGTACGGTATCGTAGGTCGTGAGCCGCTCGATCACCTTCCACTGGCCGCCGTTTAAATCCTGCGCCTCGTCGACCAGAATGTACTGGTAGCGTTCCTGAAGATTTAAAAGAAGCCATTCTTCCTGATTCAATACATCCAGCACTGTCAGAATCATGTCGTCGTAGTCGTAGGTCTCCGTCTCTTCGAGCATCTCCTGATAGCGCGCAAAGATACGGATAAACTCGCGGAACTTCTGGGCGGCCAGTCGGTTGTTTGTATTCGCCTTGGTGCCGGCGCGGCTTTTGCCTGCCATCTCCACGTCATACTCGTTCGCGACTTTTTGCAGATCCTCGAGCGTCTTTCCTTCTCGCTTGCAGTCGCTGATGCGCGAGATGATGTCCGGGATGCGATCGTACGGACGCTTGGGATGGATGAGCGCCATGTCTGCGCCGAGTTGATCAATGATATCGCGCATCATCGTGTAGCGGTCGATATCCGACAGCGGCTTTTTGAGCGACCAGTCCGAGAACGCAGACGCATTGCGGCGGATGATGCTGTCGCAAAATCCGTGCACGGTACTGACTGTGACGCCATACGCATCGGCCCCAATCAGTTGCCGGAGTCGGTCGCGCATCGCCGTGGCACCCGCGATGGAAAAAGTCAGGCAAAGAATTTCGCTCGGCCGCGCCTGCGTTTTTTTGAGAATGTTTGCCACCCTCATGCCAAGCACCTGAGTCTTGCCCGTTCCCGGTCCCGCGACCACCATCACCGGACCCTCGATCGCCTCAACCGCTTTGCGCTGCTCGGGATTCAGTTTCTCGAAATGCTGGTCAAAGGTCGGCATGTGCGGATCATAGCACAGACAAATGATGATTCCCGACCGAAATTCCTGCCGGAATCCAAACGGGCTTGTTGTCGACTATCATAGACGATAATATCTTTTACCAACGAATTTTCGTTGGATGACCCTCAGTGCCGCACCTGCACTGAGCGGTCACCCCTCTGTCACGTCGCAGCGTCCTCTCCACCCGGGAGACACTCCGTGACAGAGGGTCTTTTCGAAAAGAGGAAGAACGTACTTGAAAAATGAAAAATCAATGGAATGATAGACATCCAACGAGCACCGCTCGCTGGCGATTCTCATCTCCGGTAGCGTCCTCCACCCTACCGTGAGAGGCCGTGTGTGCAGCGTTTTCGAGTTCCCCTGCCCGAACGCTCCACACGGCTTTTTTATTGCCATTCTCAAAAATCATCGTAGGATGCTTTTACTTCAGCGACTTGGTCCTAACTTAGCGTTGAAGGACGCTCCTGCCAGAGCAACGCTCATCTTTTTTTCTCCCGGGAATTTTCGTTCTTTGCGGAGAAAATCGCTCCTTCGGCAGGAGCTTTTTTGTTATACTTACATGATCGCAGCCGGGTTTTGCTGCGAGAGACCTGCTCAGTCTGCCCTACCAGATTGGGATCGTGGTCCCCCGGCCCAGGATGGCCGGGGTTTTTCACAGTTCATCATCGTCTTTCTCAAACGCGCAGTGATCGCATTTGAGAATCGCTTTGCCGTTTTTCTTGAGCGGCGACATGATTCCCTGATGGCACTTCGGGCAGAGCAATGCCTGCGCGAATGACGGCACGGGGGCAAACCCGACGCGCTTCGGCGGAAGACCGTGCTCGCGGATGGTGAGAGATCGCGGGTGGTCGCGCATTTTCTGCAGCACCTTCGCTTCGATCTGACGGATGCGTTCGCGCGTGACGCCGAATTCCTGTCCCACTTCCTCGAGCGTGTGGCCGATGCCGTCCTGCAGTCCGAAACGCATTTCGATGATTTTGCGTTCGCGCGGCGTGAGGAAGTCGAGCATCGCGTGGACGTTTTCTTTTTTCAGCTGTCGGTTCGTCGCTTCGAACGGGTTGATCGCTTCTTCGTCCTCGATGAAATCCCCGAGCTTGGAATCTTCTTCGGATCCCACCGGCGCCTCGAGCGAGACGATGTCCTGGCTGATCTTCTGGATGTGCTGCACTTTCTTGATGTCCATCTCCATTTCCACCGCCAGTTCCTCGAGCGTCGGCTCGCGGCCGAGCTCCTGTACGAGACGGCGCTGCGTATGCGTCAGTTTGTTGATGGTCTCGACCATATGCACCGGAATGCGGATCGTTCTGGCCTGGTCCGCGATCGCGCGCGTGATCGCCTGGCGGATCCACCATGTCGCGTAGGTGCTGAATTTGAATCCGCGCTCCGGATCGAATTTCTCGACGGCGCGGAAGAGTCCGATGTTTCCTTCCTGAATGAGATCGAGGAAGCTGAGTCCGCGGCCGATGTATTTCTTTGCGATGGACACGACCAAGCGCAGGTTGGCTTCGGCCAGCTGTTGCTTGGCGCTTGCATCACCCTTGCGGATGCGGCGTGCGAGTTCGACTTCTTTCTTGGCATCGATGAGCGGCACGCGGCCGATTTCGCTCAAGTACATGCGGACGGAGTCGTTGGAAATTTCGAGCAGATCCACCTCCCGTTCGCGGCGGCGCTTCTTCTTTTCTTCGTCGGATGCGTCTTTGTCATCGATGGCGATACCCGCCGTCGCGACCATCTGCATGACGCCGTCTTCGTCATCATCGAGCTTCTCGGCAACGCTCTCCACTTCCTCCACTTCATCTCCTTCGGTTTCCTCATCCGCCGTCAGATCTTCCGTGACGATCTCGGCCAGGTCTTCGGTCTCGGGCATTTGCATCGGTCCGCCCTTTCCTTTTTTGTCCCAGATCAGCGCGTCTTTTACGTCGATAACCTCGATGCCCAGATCGACGAAGAGCATGTAAATTTCATCGAGCAGATCGACGTCTTCTTCGGCATTCGGAATGGCCGCAATAATTTCCTGGTGCGTGACGTAGCGCTGTTCGCGCCCTTTCTTCACCAGATGACGAATAGCCTCGGGAAATTTATTGAGGTCTTCTTCAGTCGGTTGCGCGATGAATTTACGGGGATGGGACGCCATAGGAAACGAGATGGGGAAAGCAATTCCCTGACGGGATCAGAGTCAGGGTACTCAAAGAATCGCGAATCGCAAAGGGAAAACGGAATCTTTGGATGACTTGTCAGTATAGCAGATGATGCAAGCATGCGCCCCAACTTTCACGACTTTTTTTGCGGGGGGCTTCAGGCAGCCATTTTGGAGAGCTTCAGAAGCTCCAGATACTGTGCGCTGAGCGCTTGCTCGTCCTGCGTACTGCCGGCTTTGCGGGCTTCCAGCAGCTTTTTGGTAATCTCGACTTGCTTGCGGTGGATGTATTCTTTGTTGGCCAGGCGGCAGTTTCTGCGGATCTCGCGGATCGCGATCGACTCGTTCCACTGATCGAATGCATTTTCCTCGCAGTAAAGAAGAAGAACGCCCGCCTTCGCCCGCGTATCTGCATCGAGATCCAGTGCATCGATCTCGCACGACGCTTTGGCATCGGCGTTTTTCTTGAGGGCGGCAAAGAGGCTGAGTGCGAATCCGTCTTCCGGCGGAATCAATGCATCAAGCAGCGTGACGTTCTGCGGATAGAGAAGGAAAAGTCCGAGTGCAACTTCGGCAGCCGTGTAGAGATTGCTCGCTGGAACTGTCGTCGAATCAGATACGGTCACCTTCTGCATCGTCGCGGTCTTTTCAAATTGCTGCAGATCGTCCATCAGCGCGGTTTCAGCCGTGCCGAGTGCCAATGCTGAGTCGTGTACGGCCTGCATGCGCTCGGTGGAGGAATCAATTGCCTGCAGCAGCGGGAGAAGTCTCTGGAGCGCCTGCCTGCGGATTGCGGGTGAAGACAGATCCATCGCGCGGATCTGATCAAGGACAATCGCCAGATATGGACGCGACGACGTGAGCAGCGTCTTTAGTTCTTCGGGATTGGTGAGCGCACTGTCCGCCGGATCTTTGTCCGCGAGCACGACGCCCTCGATCTGCAGTCCTTCCTTGGATGCGACGATGAACGCGCGTTCGGCGGCATCACGACCGGCTCGATCCTGATCGAGGCACAACACGACGACATCGACGTAGCGCTTGAGCAGGCGGACGTGTTCTTCCGTTAATGCAGTGCCGCAGGTGGCGACCGCTTCGGTGACGCCGACACGGTGGCATGCCAGCACATCGAAGTATCCCTCGACGAGCACCACGCGCTTGCGGTCGCGCATGGACTTGAGCGCATGATCGAGGCCGAAGAGCACCGCCGACTTGTGGTAAAGCGGCGAGTCGGACGTATTCAGATATTTCGCATCGTCATTTCCGAGCGTACGGCCGCCGAACCCCACGATGCGCGCTTGCACATCGCGGATCGGGAACATCAGACGGTTGCGGAAGCGGTCATAGATTTTTTCATCGCGCATGTCCTTCTGAACGCCGAGGCCCGCGCCGACGATTTCCTTGCGGCTGTAGCCTGATTTGAGAAGCTGCTGATAGGTCGCATCGAACGAGTCCGGAGCGAGACCGAGCTGAAATGCATCGATTTCGGATGCCGTCACGCCGCGATCCGCCAGATATTTTTTCGTCGCGTCGGATGTTTTCAGCTGCGCTGCATAGAACGTCGCGGCTGCCGTCAGACAATCGCGCAGGCGTTCTTTCTCGTCTTTCTTGATGACATCCGTCGGCATATCATCGAGCTTTACCCCGGTGCGTTCGGCGAGGTCCTTGAGCGCCTGCTTGAAATCAACGCCTTCGATGAGTTCATAAAACGTGAAAATATCGCCGCCCTTCTGACACGGGAAGCAGTAACAGATGCCTTTGTCGGGCGAGACAAGGAAACTGGGTTTGGTATCGTGATGAAACGGACAGAGACCGACGAGGTTTCTGCCTTTTTTGGTGAGTTGCGTGTACTGGCGGACGAGTTCCTCAATCGGCAGGCGCGCTTTGATGTCGGAGACGGCGTCCATGGGTCCGCAAGTATAGATCAATCATGCGCATGTGTCATGGTGAGGTGCTCGCAAAGCGAGCCACGAACCATGACGTGTCGCACGCAGCCTGTCCTGAGCCTGACGAAGGATGGCTCCGTTTCACGGAGCACCTCAGTGTGACACACTTTTTCACCCAAACCTCACCATCCACCGCGGCAGGTTGTTCTTCAATCGGCCATCTTTCGCGAGCCCGAGTCCAATGCAATGTCCGTTGTAGAAAAGCAGCACGCGATCCTTCAGATCTGTCGGACAGTCGATGTCTTTTGCATCGAGAATGTTTGCGAGCTGATCATCGGTGAGATCGAGACGCTGCGTGGTCGCCAGATGTCCGCGCAAGGTCGCCGCTTCATGATCCAGAATCACGCGTCCGTCCTTGAGTTGCTTCGCAAACGGAATCCCGAGCGAGTAGTTCTGCATCGGCAGTTTGAATTGCGCGACGTCGGTCGTGGAGAGAATCAGCATCTCACCGCGCTCGAACAAGCGATCCTCTTTCATCATGAACCCGGAGCCGAAGTGTTTGTGCAGTTGCTGCTCGACAGATTCTTTTTTGGACCGCGGCAGCTCGCGTTCCTGAAACCGCACGATATCCATGCGCTCGGGCTGCTTTGTCGGTTTCTTTTTTTGGAGCACAACGGAGAAAAATCCCTCGGTATCGTACGTCTGCGGCCAGAGGCGGAGGAATGGAAAATTGAAAGTTGAAAATTGAAAATTATTTTTCAGAGACTGCTGTACTTTGATGGAGTCTTTTATCGCCTGATCAAACACAGAGGGATCATCCGCAATCCCCAATGAACGAGGATCGATCACCTCCACCTGATCCGGGAAGCGATCGAGGATCTGCAGAATGAGGCCTTCGTTTTCCTCCGGCGTGAGCGTGCAGGTGGAGTAGATGATGCGCCCGCCGACTTTCGCGCTGTGAATCGCGGATTCGAGGAGCTGAAATTGAAGCCTTGCCATCTTCTCGATGTTCTCCATCGAGCAGTACTTCAGCGCATCGCTGTCTTTGCGGGCAGTCCCCTGCGCGGTACACGGCGCATCGCAGAGCACGGCATCAAACGTTTCCGTCATGTGCTTGGCGAACCATTGTCCGACTTTTTTGGTAACGATCGTATTGATGACTCCCGAGCGATGAATCGCGGTCTTGAGTGTCCAGAGTCTCTTCTCCTGCACGTCGTTTGCGACGATTACTCCCCTTCCCTGCATGTGATCGCCGAGCTCCGTGGTTTTGCTTCCCGGCGCGGCGCTCATGTCCAGAATCACGTCGCCCGGTTGTGCGTTGAGCAGCGACGCCGGCAGCATCGACGCCGCTTCCTGCATGTAAAAACATCCGATCAAATGCAGCAGATCGCGGCCGAGCGCAACACTTCTATCTTCTCGCTCGATGAAAAATCCTTCCCGCGTCCACGGCACGGGCGACAGTTTCCATCCTTTTTCCTGCGCATATGCTTTGAAATCCTCAACGGACATCTTGAGCGTATTCACGCGCACGGATTTGCGCAGCGGTCGGGCGCTGAAATCCTTCAGAGCTGTGAGATCGGTAAAAGCCGCGTAACGGTCGAAGGGATGTGTTGATGACATAAACCGCTTCCAGACTAGCATTTTCGCATGTTCGTATCTACCATTGGCGCTTCTTGACATGTGAACTGAAATTCACAATATAGGTGCGATGCCGCGCGCACTCGTTATTCCCGGTATACAAGACACACCCGAAGACTGGGATGATCTGCAACACCAACTTGGTAATGACCTCATCCTTATTCATTCCAAGAGGCCTTCTTTCGACAAACGTTTTCGATCAAATCCGGATGAATGGCTGCAAACGCTCGATACTCATTATCTTCAACAGGCACAGGAACATGATTGCGATATTCTGATTGCACATTCATTTGGATCACGCATTGCAATCGATACGCTTCTGCAAACATCGAATCTCAAAGGCGGCATTTTGGTTGCACCCGGAAAAAACGGCGTCAACGTTCCGCCTGCCGAAGACGGACGTTCGCTTACCGAGATGATGATGAAGCCGATCACGTATGCAATGGGACCGGATGTCTATGAAAGATTTCTGAGCCGCCATGAATCGCAGGGCGAACAATCGGAAGCAAAAAATCGCATGCGCACGGAATTGGGACTGATCAAAAACGGCCCGCCGTTGTCGCATTTCCTCGATCAATTGAACGGCACTTCTCTTCTCGTCATTCGCGCTCCACAAGATCCATGGGATATTAAGGAACTCGATGATTTGCATTCGGAATCAATCGCCATCAGCACCATTCAAGATGCCGATCATTATCCGCATGTCAGCCGCACGCAGGAAGTGACGTATCACGTCCGTGCATGGATGAAAGATGTTGGATTGTTAATTGACGCATCAATCATTGCATCGACGCACACGACCGATGCACAGGCGATCACTCAGGCGTGATCGTGAGCAGATAGCGGGCAGTTTTACGCACTTCTTTGATTGTTGCATGTGCGCATCCGACATTCGTCCATAATTCTTCTGTCGAGACTGGCAGCATTGCTTCCTTGTTAAACAAATACGTGAGATCGTGAAAGGCCGGATGACTCGCATGATCGATGTGCAGATCTTCCAAAGTGGCATCCGAATTTTTACCGGCAACCCCCACGGTATTTCCCAACCACGAGTCGACGGTTTCATCCGGCAAAGAATCGGGCTTCGGATCGAGATCAACGACAGTGAAAGATTCAGCTGACATAGCGGCGCACTCTACGATTCCTGGGGCGGAATGCAAGATCAAACGACAAAGCTCACAAGCTTCTCCGGGACGTAAATCTCTTTCTTGATCCCCGATTCGATGTACTTGGCGACGTTCGGATCTTTCTTTGCTTCCGCGATGATGTCTTCCTTTTTCGCCTTTGCATCGACGGTGATGTCTCCGCGCAGCTTGCCGTTCACCTGCACGACGATCGTGAGTGTATCCGACTGCAACTGCGCGTGATCAAACTGCGGCCACGATTGATCGATGACAAATCCCTTGCCGCCGAGCGTGCTCCAGAGTTCCTCGGCGAGGTGCGGCGCGATCGGGCTGAGAAGTTTTGCAAAAGTCTGCGCTGTCTCCAGAGAAATTTTTTCCTGCGACTCAAGCGTGTTGAGCAATTCCATCAGCGACGCAATCGCGGTATTGAAGTGCAATGTCTCAAGTCCGTCCGTCACGCTCTTGATCGTGCGATGGAGTTTCATGAGCACGTCGCGGCTGTCGCTCACCTTCGCATCGGATTTCTCGGAAATAAGTCGCCAGACTCTCTGCACGAAACGCGCGATGCCCTTGATGCCGGTGTCGCTCCAGTCGCCGCCGTCGGTGAACGGGCCCATGAACATCAGATACATGCGGAACACGTCCGATCCGTATTCCTCCACGAAACTGTCCGGGCTCACGACGTTGCCTTTGCTCTTGCTCATCTTGGCTCCTTGATTCGTGATGAGCCCCTGATGCACAAGCCTCTGGAACGGTTCCTCGTGCGAGACGAATCCGAAATCCTTGAGCGCCATCATCACGAAGCGCGCATAGATCAGGTGCATCGTCGCATGTTCCGGTCCGCCGATGTACATGTCGACCGGCATCCACTTTTTTTCGATCGTGGGATCGATGAGATGTTTGTCGTCTCCGCTCGCCAGATAGCGCAGATAATAGAAACTCGAACACACGAATGTATCCATCGTGTCGAACTCCGGCGTCCAGCCCTTGCCGAAAATTTTCTCCGTCCGCTCGATGAATTCTTTGCTTTCGGTGAGCGGCGATTTTCCGGTCGGTTTGAATTCGACGTCGGTCGGAAGCATCCACGGCAAATGCTTCTCGGGGATCGGATGCGGATTGCCCTCCGGATCGTACACGATCGGAATCGGAGATCCCCAGTAGCGCTGTCGCGAGACGAGCCAATCGCGCAGGCGGTAGTTGATGATGCCGCGGCCTTTCTCTGCGTCTTCGAGCCATGCGATCATTTTTTTCTTCGCCTCTTTCGTCGGAAGTCCATCGAGGAATTCGGAATTCGTCGCGATGCCTTCGCTCGTGAAAGCGGACTCGGTGATGTCGCCGCCGTCGACCACCTGTATAACCGGCAACGAATATTCTTTCGCAAATGCGAAGTCACGCTCGTCATGTGCGGGCACCGCCATCACCGCACCGGTTCCGTAATTCATGAGTACGTAATCCGCAATCCAGATCGGCAGCTTCTCGCCCGTGACGGGATGAATCGCGTATGCGCCGGTCGCAACTCCTGTCTTGTCTTTCTCGAGTGCCGTGCGCTGCATCTCCGTTTTCTTTTTTACTTCCTCTTTATACGCATTGACCGCGCCCCGGTGTTTCTCGGGCGTGATCTTCTCGACGAGCGGATGTTCCGGCGCGAGCACGACATAGGTAACGCCGAAAAGCGTGTCCGGCCGCGTCGTGAAGACCGTGATTTTCGAGGGTGCTTCATCTTCCGCCCACGGTGCGCGCTTCTCATCATTCGCAATCTCAAAGATGATCTCCGCGCCTTCACTCCTTCCGATCCAGTGCTGCTGCATGAGCTTGGTCTTTTCTGGCCAAACCAAATTTTCCAAACCATCAAGAAGTCTTTGCGCATAGTCGGTGATCTTCCAGTACCACTGCGTCAGCGGTTTTTGAATCACTTCCGTTCCGCAGCGCTCGCAGCATCCGTCCTTCACCTGTTCGTTCGCGAGCACCGTCTGATCCTTCGGGCACCAGTTCACGTTTCCCTCTTTGCGATACGCGAGATCGTGCTTGTGCATCTGCAGAAACAACCACTGCGTCCAGCGATAATACTCGGGCGTCGAGGTGTTGAGTGAATATTTCCAATCAAACATGACCCCCATGCGTTTGAATTGTTCGATCATGGCATCGACGTTTTCCTGAGTGGATTTCGCCGGCGGCGTTCCGGTCTTGATCGCATAGTTCTCCGCGGGGAGACCGAACGCGTCGAAGCCCATCGGATGGAAAACGTCTTTGCCGCGCATCCGCTGGAATCGTCCGAAGGAATCGGGAATGGAATATTGGAACCAATGCCCGACGTGCAATTGTGCTCCGCTCGGATACGGGAACATGACCATTAAATAATAAGGATTCTTTGCCTTCTTGATGTCGAACTCAAACTCATGGGCATCTGCCCACTTCTTCTGCCACTTCGCCTCAACGTCCGATGGGTTGTACTCGGGATGCATGAAAAAAGCATAGCAAAAGAAGACATTTCATGCGAAGCGGTCTCAATCCCGATGGATTCACTTGCATTGGAGCTGAAAATGAGAAGAATAAGCCAAATTTCAAATGCCACATGGAAGCGATGTGTCTACAAGAACGGCTGCAGCTGCCTGACCACGTTCCCGGTCCGATTAAAAGACTGCTGGATGATTACGCGCAAATCATGCAATTGATCGTGAATAGCGACGTGACATTGCAGGACGAAGATGACACTCGGGCAAAGGACATCAAAAAACTGAAACGCAGTGCGGATCCTGAAGCGCGCATGCAGCTCCTGAAAAAACTAGATGAGACGCTCACGACCATGGAGACGATCGCCCATCAATATGACTTGGAATTGGATGCATGGGTGGAGTCGTATAGAGGAGATATCGCTCGAATCATCAATAATGAGCTCAACTACACGCGTGGCGTCTTCGATGTATTCAAGGGGTCCCCAAAAGTGCTCGTCAGGAAGCGACAAAAGGCACAAAGGGTGTGAGTAAAATGATTCGATCATTGTAAGAATTCCTGTACAATCCGGGCCTCATGCCGCGTATTCCGACTGTCGCGATCATTGGCAGACCCAACACGGGCAAATCCACGCTGTTTAACAGACTCGTGGGCAAGCGCCGCGCCATCGAGAGCGACGTCGCCGGCACAACACGCGATCACGTCGCCTACAAAGTGGAAACCGACGAGATGGATTATCTGCTGCTGGATACCGGCGGCATCGGCGGCGGATCGACGGATAAGGATTTCGAGCAGGACGTTTCGGCGCAATCAGTCATTGCACTTGCGGCCGCGGACGTGATCATCTTTACGGTGAACAGCAAGGAAGAGCTGACATCGAGCGACGAGCGCGTCGCGGAACTGCTTCGCAAAAAGAAGAAGGCGCATGTGCCTGTAATCGTGGTCGCGACCAAATGTGATCGGCCGGATACGATTGACGATCTGCTGCCGCAATATTTTGCGTTCGGCCTCGGCGATGATGTCATCGGCCTGAGCGCCGTGCATAACACCGGCATCGGTGAGCTCGAAGACGCGATCATCGAGAAATTGAAAGAACTGCACTTTGAAAAAGAAGATTCGAGCCTCGAGGCGCAAGCGACAAAACCGCCGCGCATCGCGATTGTCGGCAAACCGAACGTGGGAAAAAGTTCCGTGGTAAATGCGCTCATGAGCGATCCGCAACGCGAGATGAACGCGCGCATCGTGTCGGATATTCCGGGAACAACGCGCGACAGCTCGGATACGATCATCCGCCGCGACGACAAAGACTACATCTTTATCGACACCGCGGGACTGCGCCGCAAAGCCAGAGTGGAGGAAGACTTGGAATATTTGAGCAACGTGAAGAGTATCCAGGCCGTGGAGGACAGCGACGTGACGATTCTTATGCTCGATGCGGCGGATATCATCAGCCGCCAGGACAAGCGCATCGCGAGCTTGGCGATCGAAAGCGGCAAAGGGCTGATGATCGTGCTCAACAAAACAGACAAGCTCACGCGGGAGGAGCGCGAGGAAAAAGAAACGGAGACGCGTGCATCACTTCCTTTCTGCAAATTCGCTCCGCTCCTGTTCACATCCGCAACCACGCGCGAAAATCTGCCGAAGCTGTTCCCGATGATCGAAAGCATCGCCCGCAACAGATTGCGCAGGATTCCGACCAAGGAGCTTCTGCGCTGGTACGAAGAGGCGGTGCATGGCATCCCGGCGAACATGCTCGCCAAGAGCAAGTTTATCACGCAGGCGGAGGAAATCCCGCCAACGTTCGTCATCTTCGTCCGCGATCCCAAGAAAGTGGGCGTGTCGCAGCTGCGCTATTTGGACAATCGCCTGCGCGAGACATTCGCCTTCGAGGGAACGCCGGTGAAGTGGATTACCAAGAAGGGGTGATTTTTTCGGACTAAGAAAATTAATACGAAATTCCAATTGTTACAGGAATTCCTTGCGTATTTACATTCAAGAAATCACCCCATCTCCTGTTAATATCGATATCGGCCTCAGGCAAAGATGGTACTGGGTTGTCCGGTGAATATGATAAATAAAAAACCATGGCATATTCGCTTTTTGTTATGTAGTGCGAATTAAATTTATCAAATTTCCAACCACGTCGCGCCATTTCTGAAATATAATAATCTTCAATAGCTTGTTGTGAGCCGTACGAAATATAGTCATAAGATACGCTGGGTCCTGGACCGAAAAATTCTCCCCACAAGTGTATTCTTGATCCAACTAATTGAGCGTTTGGAGGGGCCGGCAACAGGTAAGATATACGGGAACTAATGAGCTCTCTCGGCACAAGATAGAGAAGGCCGGCTCCGATCAACATAACAATCGATGCTTGTAAAAAAGACAAGAACAATTTTCTGCTAAAATACGTAAGAACAAGGACGCAAATAATTCCACAGACAATATCTATCCGGATATCTTCGAAGAAGATTACAAGCAACAATATCGGGAAGCTGATAAACTCATTCGGCACGAGATAAACACATCCGGTTGTGGTAATCACTAGAATAATTACCTGTAAAAAGGAAGAAAAATATTTGTCGCTGAGATATACAAACAGCACACCACCGACAATGCCGCTTATGACCTCCAACCGTACGTCTTCAAAATCGAAAGGAAATGATACGAGATAAAGTCGATGAAAGATGAATTCCAATTGTGAGATAAACATTATTACTATCACACCCATGATCATTCCAAAAATAAAATGAACCATGACCTTGGGACTGCAGTCGCCGAGAGAAAATTTACTTTCATTTTGCATAGCCAAATTGAAGAAGAGAAAGTTGCAAGCTATTCAAAGCGACTGCAATCGTTTGAAGTTTCGCGTCCGTCAATTTTAAATGACACAGAGTATCTTGTATTACTTCTTGTGCCATTTTGATTTGAATCTCGCCTTTCGGAAGAAGAGATAGTTGATACACGCGCGAGTCCTTCGCATGCCGTTCTTTTTTGAGGTAACCCTTTTTGGTAAGGCTAGCAATTATTTCCGCAATAGAAGGAGCTGATACAAAAAGACGTTTTCTCATTTCTGCAGCACTGATATCCGGGGAATTTTGAATGATGCGTAGCACGTTGTATTCGACAGGAGTCAGATAGCACGGTGCAAGCATTTTTTCCGTCATGTTCTGAGCCAAATAATGACATCGTGACAATTGAAGGAATACCTCTTCTGCCGGTGCTAAATGAATGGACTTTTTCATAATTGTGAGTCAATATAGTTTGGGTTCCTAACTATGTCAAATTTGAAATACAAAGTGAAAATATGCGATGAATTCAAGTATCAATTAACATTTTGACTAGAACCCGATCCGCTACACTACCTTCATGCAAGACCTTCCGCGCCTCCCGCAACGCTTCACGCTTCTCTGGATCATCCTGGGATTTTTCGTTGCTGCGATCGCGGTCTATGGAGAAGCAGTCGCAAAGAATCTGTTTGTCGCATGGGATGACAACTACCTGATCGTCACGAGCGCTCTCATCAAGGGATTCAGTTGGCAGCATACGGTGAATGCATTCACGTCGTTCGATCCCGAACTCTACGTGCCCCTCACGACGCTCACGTATCAGCTCGCCTACACGATCGGAGGCGGCGTGGTCCCGCCCGTTTTCCATGGCATCAATCTGCTGCTTCACACGCTCAATGCACTCTGCGTCGGATGGCTGTTGCTGCTGCTGACAAAGAGACGTTGGATCGGACTCGTCGGCGGACTTTTATTCCTGCTGCATCCGCTCAACGTCGAAGCGACCGCTTGGGCGGCGGCGTTAAAAGATGTGCTGTCGACGCTCTTCTTCCTGCTGTCGCTCATCGCATATATGCACTGGCAGGCGCGTATCGCCGACGACACGGGCACGCTTCGGCCTATGCGATCGTGGCTCTATATCGCGAGCCTGCTTCTCTTCGTGCTCGGGCTGCTGTCCAAGGTCATGGTGCTGACATTGCCGGTTGTTCTGCTCATGATTGACGTGCTGCAAAACCGCAAATGGACAGTCGCGATGTTCGTAGAAAAAATTCCGTACTTCATCTTCTCGATCATTTTCGGCTGCGTCGCGCTTTTTGGCAAAACCGATACGACGCTGGAATCGACGACGCTCGAAAAGATATTGATGGCGGCCAAAAGCACCGTCACGTATCTGCAAAATCTCCTCTGGCCGGCGAATCTGTCGGTCTTGTATCCATACGACAAAGCGATCGTTCTCTCATCGCCCGATTTCTTCATTCCGATCATTCTCGTGCTGCTTCTTCTTGCCGCAGCAGTGCTGCTCTTCAAGAAGTTCAGAATCCTGTCTTTCGGCATCGCATTTTATGTGCTGACACTGATCCCGACGTTCTTCAACTTCGCCAAAGGCGGTTACGCGTATTTCGCATCGGACCGCTATGCGTACGTTCCGGAAATCGGCATTTTCATCGTCATTCTCGTGCTCATCGACCGGGCTCTTGAGCATCGCAAAGAATTCGAAAGATCCGTCGTCTTCGCGGCGTTCGGAATGCTGCTGTGCGTCTACGGATTTCTGTCGTACGCGCAGGCGAAAACGTGGCGCGATACGCAGACGCTTTTCCTGCATACGCTCTCGATCTATCCGCATGCGACCACCGCGCGCATCAATCTGGGATACGTCTATCGCGAGATCGGCCAGTACGACAAAGCACTCACGCAGTTCAATGCCGTGCTCAGTTATGAACCGGACAACGCATTGGCCTACGCGAACATTGGCGCTGTGTATGAAGAGCAGGGCCGGACCGACGATGCGGTTGCCATGTTCCAAAAAGGCATGGCGGCGAACCCCCGCATGCAGGATTCGTTTTACGCGCTCGGGCTGCTCTACGAAAAACAGGGGCGGCTGGACGACGCGATCAGTCTCTACAAGCAGGTGAACGCGATCAGTCCGAATTTCCCTGACGCGTACGACACGCTCGGTTCGGCCTACATGAAGAAAAATGACGTCGCCGATGCGCAGGCTGCATACAAAAAGACGCTCTCGCTCAACCCTTACAACGTTGATGCACATTACAATCTGGGCGTCATTGCAGAAAAACAGAATGATCTTGCGACCGCAGCCCATGAATTTGAAATGACGCTGCAGCTGGAAGGCGACAAAGTCGACACCCTTACCGCACTGGCGGGAGTGTACGCGCAGCAGAACGACGTCCCGCACACCGTCAACGTGCTCCGGCGCATTCTCGACATCGATCCGCAGAACGCGTTTGCGAATCAACTTCTCACTGCGATGAAGCAGAAGGGGCTGCTGGGAAAATAAAGCTGCCCATCCTGGCCGCGCTCTTCCATCACGTATGCATGTGATATTTTTCAACCTCGACCTTCTCTCTTATCCACGACTCTGCCGTCTTCGCGGATCGGCAGCGGGAACGCGCGGATGGCTGTTTCCAATTTATCGAGAAGCTTCACCGGATCGTCGTCAAAGACCATGTTCGGCGGGATCGATCGCTTGCAGAGCTCCTCAATGACGTGCGGGATGGAATCACTGATGCCGCCCGATCCCGTCACAACACCGATCGGTCGGCCTTCGTCGTAGGCGATCGTGAGTTCGTTCAATGTGCCGATGCCGCCGCCGATGATGACGACGCCGTCGGCGGAGCGGATGTTGATGATGTCGCGCTCCATGAATCCCATGCCTGTGAAGATGATCATGTCATGATCGTGCGGCGACAGATATTCGTGCACGTGTTGGTACTCGGAAAATGCGGGCGAGATGCCGATGGAAAATCCTCCGGATTCTTTACAGCCGATGAGCGCATCATTCGGCAGGCCGGGACATGCCCCATTGATGAAGATGTGTCCGCGCTTGCCGATCTCTTCGCCGATCTTGCGCGCCTTCGCGCGTGCTTCAGCATCCAACGTCTGCGGGCCGCTGGCGCTGCCCATCACGCCGATCTTCAGGCGATGATAGTGGGAATTTCCGCTCGTATTGTTCAGAGGTAACGGGGTCATGGCTGCAGTGTAGGAGTGCATGTTTGTGAATTCACTTGTTCACTGAGTATTATAGCATAGAAAAGCCATTTTTACGAGCTTCATCTATGAGCTCTTTACGCGGTTTGGCAACGATTTATAATGATGGCTATGGATATGGAAACATCTGAACTTGAAGAGTGGAAAAAACAAGAATCTTCTGAATTGTTCGATTCAATAGTGCAGCTTAGGAAGTCCGGTAAATTCCACGAGACTGCAAAAATTGCCACAAAGCTTTCTACACAGTACTGCACGTATCTCACCGATGAGCAAAAAAAGAAGCTTGTGGAAATTTTTACAGACCTAGATGCGATGCGTAAAAGACAAGAGGAATTTCAAGAAATGATCCGACAACAGGACAATCCATCTCATTGGCGACCGTGTTACTGAAGGTACTTCGCCCTATTCGCGTTCTGTTCGTCGTTCGTGACGGCGTAATGGATGTTGCCGTTTGAGTCGTGCAGATAGTAGAAGTACGGACTCGCCTGCGGATGCAATGCCGCTTCGATGCTCGACAAGCTGGGACTCGCGATCGGCCCCGGCGGCAAGCCCTGCTCCTTGCGCAAGTTATAGGGAGATTCGACCTGCAGATCGCTCGCGGTAATGGGCTGATTGCCGCGATCAAGCACGTAGCGCACGGCGGCGTCGACCCCGAGCGTCATGTGCTGATCGAGGCGCTTCCACAAAATCCCCGATACCGTCGGACGTTCGTCGGCATTGCGCGTTTCCTTTTCAATGAGCGACGCCATGGTCACAATATCGTTCGCGGATCTGCCGGATGCCTTGATATCCGCTGCATCAGGATCGAGCACTTTGGCCTTGAAGGTGGAGAGCAATCGCTCAATGAAAAATTTCGGCACGAAGTTGTCCGTCTCGACGTAGTAGGTGTCCGGATACAGGTATCCTTCCACTTTCCCGCCGCGTGGAGCCAGGTCTGCCGTGTCTTTCGGCAAAAACGCAAAGCTGGAAAAATCACACGTCTGCGCACAATGGACCAGATCGCCGGGCTGGATCAATCCTTTCTTTGCAAGCAGCGCGTCAATGTCTTCCACGGTGTAGCCTTCGGGAATAGTGATCACTTCCTGTTGCGTCTTGCCGCCCTTGAGCGCACCGATAATCGCGGGCGTATCCATCGACGATTGCA
>DASZVA010000003.1:0-155687 GCA_035547395.1 Candidatus Peribacteraceae bacterium
GAACCGGACAAGGTTCCCTAGCACCCCCGACGAAAGAAAGCAAAACCTTAAAGCCCGTAGTATTCCCGATACCACTGTACGAACTTTGGCACGCCTTCGCGGATCGTGGTCTTCGGTTCATATCCCAGCATCTTTTGCGCCTTGGAGATATCCGCGAGCGATGCGACGACGTCGCCCGGCTGCATCGGGAGAAAATCCTTCTTGGCTTCCTTGCCGACGCTTTCCTCCACCATCTTGATGTAGTCCATCAGTTCTTCCTGCCGTCCGCATCCGAGGTTAAAGACCTCTTCCTCGTAGTTCTTGTCGACGGAGGCAATGATGCCGTCTGCGATGTCATCCACGTACGTGAAGTCGCGCTGCATCTTTCCTTCACCGAACACCTGCAGCGGTTTGTCGTGCAGAAGCGCATCGGTGAAGAGGAAGAGCGCCATGTCCGGGCGGCCGTAGGGTCCGTAGACCGTGAAGAAGCGCAGGCCCGTCACGTGCGTGCCGTAGAGGTGATGGTACGTGTGCGCCATCAGCTCGTTGTCCTTCTTGTTCATGCCGTAGAGCGAGAGCTGGTTGTCCGTCCGGTCTTCCTCCGATGACGGCAACTTGGTGTTGCCGCCGTAGACCGAGCTCGACGACGCGTAGACGAGTCCGGGAATCTCTTGCACGCGCACTTCATCCAATACATGGAAGAATCCCTTGATGTTGATGTCGATGTATTCGGTCGGATGATCGAACGCGTACCGCACGCCGGCGAGTGCCGCCAGGTGTACGACACGATCCACGCCCTTCATCGCCTTTGCGACCGTCTCGCGATCCAGGATATCGCCGCGGATGAACGTGAAACCTTTTCTCTCCTGTAAGAGCTTCAACCGGTGTTCCTTGAGCGTCGGATCGTAGTACGGGCTGACGTTATCGAGACCGATCACTTCGTCTCCGCGATCAAGAAGCTTGTTGATGGTGTGGAATCCGATGAAGCCGGCGGCGCCAGTTAAAAGGATTTTCATAGATGGGCAGTGTAGCAGAGGGTAAAAAAGTAGTGATGAATATCGGGGTTCGAATTTTGAATTTTGGTTATTCATTCATTCCATAATTCGAAATTCAATCTTCAAAATTCATCCAATCCCGATTCCAAAATATTCTAATCCAGCTTCTTTCACCTCTCGCGGCTCATACACATTGCGTCCGTCGAACAGCAGATTGCCCCGCATGACGCCTTTGACGTCCTGTAGATCGAGTCCGCGAAAGACGTCCCATTCGGTGAGGACGACGAGCGCATCGACGCCCGACACCGCTTCCATCGGCGACTCGGTATAGGTGACGTGTTCGGGCAGCAATCCTTTCGCGCGGTCCATCGCCGCCGGATCAAAGGCGATCACCTCATGTCCCGATTCGAGGAGTGAGGGGATCACGTCCAGACTCGGAGATTCGCGCATGTCGTCGGTCTTGGGTTTGAAGCTAAGTCCCCAGATTGCGATGCGCGATTTTGCGGGGGTGTTTTTCAGAATCAGATCGATGAAGCGCTTGCGCTGATGCGTGTTCACGCTGTCCGTCGCTTCCACGATCGGCATGGAAACGCCGTATTCTTTTGCGGTCGCCATCAGCGCCTTCACGTCCTTGGGGAAACAGCTGCCGCCGTAGCCGATACCGGCATGCAGAAAGCGCGGACCGATGCGGCTGTCGAGCCCCATGCCGGTTGCCACGTCGCGGATGTTGCCGCCGGTTTTTTCGGTGAGCTCGGTGAGCATATTGATGAAGCTGATCTTCGTCGCGAGGAAGGCGTTGCTTGCATACTTCACGATCTCCGCGCTCTCGCGGCTCATGAAGACGAGAGGCTTGCCGACCCGCGTGATCGGGCGATAGAGCTCTTCCATCAACGCCCGGGCGTTGATGGAGTTGTCAGAGGTCAGAGATGAGAAGTCAGTACTGGCGGAATCTTTTTTATCTGTCCTCTGATTTCTGTCCTCTGATTTCTTTGCTCCATTGATTCCAACCACAATCCTCTCCGGCATCATCGTGTCCGGGACCGCCATGCCTTCACGCAGAAATTCCGGATTGCTGATCACGGGAATGGTGAATTTTTTCCCGCGCTCGCTCAAAATCGCTGCCATCCGTTCTTCACACTTTGCGCCGGTTCCGACGGGCACCGTCGATTTGTTCACGAAGATGATGTCCTGTTCCGCGTGTTTCGCGACGGTCTCGGCGACGGTGAAGACCGCGCGCAGATCCGCCTTGTGTCCTTCGCCCGGGGGAGTGGCGACGGCGGAGAAAACAATCTCAACGTCCGGCAGAATTTTCGTGAGATCCGTTTCGAATCGCAGCCGTCCGTTCTCGAGTCCCTGCCGGATCAGTTCTTCCAACCCCGGTTCGAAGATCGGGCTTTTGCCCTGGCGCAGCATCTCGATCTTTTTCTCGTCGATATCAACGCCCCACACCGTGTGCCCCAGCTCCGCGAAGCATGCGGCTGAGACAAGTCCGACGTATCCTGTACCAATAACGGCGATAGTCATGAGATGAGTATAGGGTCAGGATTAGGGCCAGGGCTAGGGTCAAATCCTATCCGGCCCGTGTAATTCCATACACACGCCGCAATGCCACGATGATCCGCGCAAAAAATCGCGCCTTCGGGGTGGTCCGGAACAGCCCGCTTTCCTCTATCAGCCATCCGTGTTCGACGAGGAGCCGCAAACGCGATGCATAGATCCATTGCAGCGGATACACCCGGTCCAACTCTTCCAGTGTCATCGCGCCGTTTGCGTGCATCAGCTCTTCCAGAATGCGCGCCGAGAGCGCGCGGCAGGTGCCGACATAGAAATGCAGATAGGCGAGGATGCAGAAGAGATAAACGCACAATCCGACCCAGACATCCGCGGATATCACTCCGGCAGTCATCATGACCATCGCGGCGATGGCGAACGATCCGGCGGCGATTGCCACCAGGATCATCAAACCTTTCGGCTGCACCGCCCGCCACATGACGACGTGTACCGCGAAGAAGATCACGAGCGCGAGCAGTGCCGTCAGGAGAGGGGGGATGATGTTCATCAGCCGCAGGAACCGAGCTTCAGAAATGATTTCAGTGCGGACGTCATCCGCGCGGCGCGTTCGCCCTTGCCGGTCAGTATCAGCCGGTCATGTTCGATGCGGATCAATCCGCTGATCTGCATCGCGCGCAAACGTCTGTTGAGCATCTCTTCTGCACCGGTACCCTGCGCAAAGTCCCGCATGATCGTCTCCAGCGTCACCGGCTGCGTGCGCTCGATGTCCGTCACGATTGTGTGCGACAGTCCCCGGTAGAGCTTGAACATCATCTCCAGATAGCCGAGCCAGAGAAAGCCGAGCAATGCATACGCCTCCACGAATGCGTTGATGTGCAATGGGTAACTTCTTTCGATCCACAGAAACAGGACGTGCCATGCAACGAATGACACGGCCCACGATGCAATCATCCACAGGAGCATTTCCTGCACGTGGTTCCGGCGCAGACGCATGATCGGAATGTGCAGCAGCGGGATCAGAGCCGCGGATACGACAACGCAGAGGGCCGATGTCCAGAGTTGATCGAGCACTTCCATTGAGAAAAACACAGCCATGCTACCATGAAAGCATGCAGTCTGTGCTGATCACGGGCGGAGCGGGATTTTTCGGAGGGCTCCTCAAGCGCGCGCTTCTGGACAAAGGGTATCGCTGCGTGAGTGTCGATCTGCAACGGGACGACGATACGCATCCGCAACTCGTTTCTGTTCAGGGAGACATTCGGAACCGATCGATTATGCGCGATCTGTTTGATACCCACGATGTTGCCGCCGTCTTTCACTGCGCCGCGATCCTCGCGCATGATCGGGCTCAACGGGGGATGCTCTGGAGCACTAACGTCGACGGCACGCGCATGATTGCGGACGAAGCGGCGGCACACGGCGTCTCACGCATCGTTTTCATATCCAGCAACTGCCTGTGGGGACAGGGAATGCATCATCCTGTGACGGAAGATGAAACGCCGTCGCCGGTGGATCTCTACGGTCGATCGAAATGGGAAGCGGAACGGATAGTGCTGCAAACCCCGTCTCTCCATCCGGTGATCATCCGCTGCCCCACGATCATCGACGAAGGACGTCTGGGTTTGCTCGCGATTCTGTTTGCCTTCATCGAGGAAGGCCGGAAAGTCTGGACGGTCGGCGGGGGAACCAATCGCTATCAATTTATCTACGGACAGGATCTGGTCGACGCCTGCCTGCGCGCGATGCAAAGCGGCGTTTCCGGCGTCTTTCATATCGGATCCGACGACGTGCCTCTGCTTCGGGAATCCTACGAAGAAGTAATCCGGCGTGCCGGCACCGCTGCCCGCGTTGCCTCGCTTCCGGCAGGCATCGCAATCCCCGCGATGAAAGCCGCGCATGCATTGGGGATCTCGCCGCTCGGTCCGTATCACTACAAAATGATCGCGGAGGATTTCGTCTTCGATACTACGCGCATCAAAGCCCGATTGCAGTGGCAGCCGACACTGAGCAATACCGAGATGCTCTGGAAGGCGTATGAGTATTACATCGCGCATCGCGACGAGATCGCGTCCCGGTCATCCGCATCCGCACATCGCCTGCCCGCCAAGATGGGCGTCATCCGTCTGCTCAAGTGGATATCCTGAAGAGACAAGAAAAAAGCCCCGTGAGGGGCTTCGTTCTATTCGCTTGGAGCGATATTACAGATCCTCACCGCGGACCGTCTTGCGGCCGTTTGCAGCGGCGCGCTTCACAGCCTGCGCAAGAGCCTCTTCGAGGTACTTGCTGGCATGTTCCGCGAGGTCACCGGCGGACATCATACCCTTGCTGTTGATGAACTCCTTGATCTTGGAGGCAACGACGTAGCTCATAAAAAAGGGGTAAGAAATAATGCGGATGGGATTCTAGGCACCCTAAACCCCTGTATGCAAGCGAGAATTGCAATTTTGCATCAATAATCTGTTCGAACATGCAATTGACGAGGCTGCTGTTTGCAGTCTGAGCATTATCAGTACAATGGGGCGCATCGCGGAGAGATGGCCGAGTGGTCGAAGGCGCGCGACTCGAAATCGCGTAGGCCCCAAAAGGGTCTCGAGGGTTCGAATCCCTCTCTCTCCGCCACGATACATGAAAGACAAACGCCCCGTTTTTCTTTCATGAACTATCTTTTCGGCAAAGAGTGCTTCCAGCGAAAAACAAGTTTTCGCTTCAGCACGGTTATTTTATTTTTTAACTAATCAGCCGCCATTCCCAGCGGCGGGTTCGGACAAAGAAATGGGATTAATCCTCCCGTGCTTCCCTCTTCAATTCCGCATCGATGAATCCCTGAATATCCCCGTCGAGCACGGCCTGCGTGTTCGATGTTTCGTAGTCCGTGCGCAGGTCTTTGACCATCTGATACGGATGCAACACGTAGCTTCTGATCTGTTGTCCGAAGGAGGCGGATTGCGTCGCGCCTTTCAATTCTTTGTTCTGCGCCATGCGTTCCTCTTCCTGTTTTTCCAGAAGCTTGGCGTAGAGCATGTTCATCGCGCGCTCACGGTTCTGGATCTGGCTTCTTTCGGTCTGACACGCGACCACGATGCCGGTCGGAATGTGCGTGATGCGCACGGCAGAGTCGGTTTTATTCACGTGCTGGCCGCCCGCGCCGCCGCTTCTGTATGTATCGACGCGCAGATCGTTCGGACTGATTTCGATCTTGCCGGTGTCTTTGATTTCCGGCAGCACTTCCACCAATGCGAAGCTCGTCTGGCGCAGGTTTTTGGCATTGAAGGGGGAGAGGCGCACGAGGCGGTGCGTGCCTTTCTCGCACTTGAGATAGCCGTACGCCGGATCGCCCTCCACATAGATCGTCACGGTCTTGATACCGGCTTCCTGTCCGTCGGTTTTTTCAAGCACGCTCGTCTTCCAGTCCATGCGTTCGCAGTAGCGCAGATACATGCGCATCAAAAATCCCGCCCAGTCCTGCGCCTCGGTGCCGCCGGCGCCGCCGCTGATTGTGATGTACGCATTGTTGTGATCGAATTCCCCGGACAAGTAGAGCATCGGTTCGATCTCATTCCATTGTGTCTGAGCTTTCTCATATTCCGTCTGCAGACTGGGGAGATCGCTGTCCGTCGCCTGCGTGGTGAGATCAATCAAACTGTCGACGTCGCCCTTGAGCGACTCGACCGGCTCCCACTGCTTCTTCAAACTGCGCAGCTCCGCAAAGAGTTCATTCGCCGCTTTTTGATCATCCCAAATATTCGGAGCGGCCGCCTTCGCTTCCAGTTCGGCAATCTTTTCTGGCACCTTACGCGCCTCAAAGAGAGTCCTTTCCCATGTTCACTGCAGACTGCAGTTCGCGAAGTTTGAGGAGGAGTTCTTCCACGGGAAAGGGGGAAATGAATTCTGGATCAGAAGAATAACAGGGAGGGACGCAGCACGCTACGTCCCCCGATGCTCGTCGCGATTTAACGGGAGAACACCGCAGATAGTATTTTCTCGGCTTCCGACTTGTATTGCATGCAGTCGCAGCCCGGCGGCCAGCTGCTATAGCCATCGCCATACACATCGAATGATGCGTAGTCGCCGAACAGCAGCGGACCCTTGAGCGTGAAACAGGGCTGGTGAACGACGACGGATGGGATGGATCCCGTATGGCATTCGTATCCTCTTTGCCGCAGGACAGTCACCATATCATCCGGCGTATTCCGTTCAATCGCATACACATGTTCGTTGCCGACTGTTTCCATAAGTGCCACGGTAAGAAACGGCAGTCTTGCCTCCTTTTTGTTTGTATCCATCGTTGCAAAAAAATACGCAAGAAGCGCGATCCACAGCAGTACCAGCATTCCGTTTTTCATGATTTCTCCGTTAAATTTTCAACGAGCGGATCCTTGGATGGCCACGAAATTTCCAAGTGGATTGGATCGTAGAATGGCAGTGGATCCGAAGCAATATCCAAATCCCCCGGGCGCCCAAAGGCGGTGGCGGGGGATGGAGGACCGAATGACAGTGGGTCACTCGGTGGGGACAGCGAATTTGCATTTCCAAGGGATGTCACTTAATTCGTATGTTAATTCTTCTTGTCGCATTGCTAATGCCAAGAGTTCGCAAATCGCTATAAAATCCATCTTGATTATCATGGCGCTCATTCTTACTTCTAAAGCATGTCTCACTTCTAAAGTCTGTGTTACAGGAACGGGCTTACTCATCTTATAGAATGTGAAACTATTAGTGCGGGGGTCAAACCTAATCTCATCAATATCTGGAAACATGGCCATCGTAGGTCCCCTATGTAGTGCAAAGATCACTGCATAGAAAACCATACAATATTCCTAAATATGTGCAAGTTCTGACGTCAGCGGAAACAGCCGTTTTTTGCTATAATAAGAGGAAAACACATGTCTAATACAAACACTCAAACAGAGGCAGAAGATGCACTTCTCGACCCGTCCGTACCGAACAACGTCCGGGCGGGCTCCGCTCGAAGTGACACGGTTGTGTGTGATGTGGCCGAGACGACGATTCTTGAGCGCATCGCGACGCCCATGCTGCTCTTCAGTGGTGCGCTTTTTGTGCTCCTGATGTTCTCATGGCTCTTTATCCTCCCGCGTTTCACGCGGTTCGACGTTGCGGGCGCGTCACTCACGCCTCTCGAAATGGCTGCATACACGCAGCAGCAGAATGTGCAGCTTGCGACGCTCGAACAGAAGCGCGACGAACTCGTGCTGCCGCAGACGGATCCAACCTACACCGCGCTCAAGTCCGAAAAGAATCAGCTTCCCGATCCGCTCCTCATCCGTACCGCGCTCATCAACGCGGCCGGAACGGTCGTAACCGGCGACGCGACGATCGCCATTAAAACTCTCGATGTCGATTCTGCGACGAATGTCGTCAGCATCACCGGCGATGTTGTAACCAAAGATCCGAGCAGCATGACGCAGCTTGCCGCGTACATCGATGCAGTGGAGAAGATGCCATTCGTCTCGCACCTGCAGCGTCCGTCCTTCACGCGCACGCAGGATGGCAGCGGCAACTTCCACTCGCCGTTTTCGATGCAATTCATCTTCAGCCCCGCGCAATGAAGCTGCCGCAGATCATCCATCGGCTTTCCCCGCGGATGCAGCTTCTGACAAGCACGGGACTGCTGGGGCTCTCGGCATTACTGCTCGTCGCGCATGCGGTCGACGTGCGCCAAACGCGGGACATCGGTCTGCCGGCTGCGATCCAGCTTTCCAGTATCGAGCAGCATATCTCGATTCTCAAGCAGCAGGCGGATGCCGCTCAGCTGACTGCAAGCATCAGTGGGGGATCGAGCGAAGAACTGCTGCACGTCTACACGTTGCCGGCGGATGCGTCTCTGGATCGTCTCGTCGGAACGTTCACGATGCTCTTCAATCAGCTTCAGAAAAACAATGAATTGCAGTCGGTACCGTCCGTGCAGGTCGGTGACACCATTGATGCGCCGCTCCGTGCATCGGGAGCAAGCCTGCAAAAGTTGCAGAAAACACCGGTCAGTTTCGATGCGGTCACCAATGAACAGGGGCTCAAGACGCTGCTGCTTTTCTCCAACGTTTCGGGACTTCTGACCGTGAGCGATGCGCTCTCGCAAAAGGACATCGACACGCTCATCGCTCTCACCGAACAAGAGAATCCCGCTGCCATTACATCGCTCGAGGAATTCTTCGCGACGGATCTGCTGCAGTACGCGCAGGATCCGGGTGCGTTCGAGGATCAGCTCATGCGCTCCTTCAGTTCCGACAGCTTCGCGCAGTCGTTCCATGCGGTGATCTCCGCTTCCCAGCTTGCGGATGTATCGCAGCTTCTCCACGGCGGCATCGGCCAGCAGCTGGATTCCCAGAAACTGTGGCCACTTCGTTTCCTGACGCTTTCCAAGAGTTCGGTCAATGATGCGGGCAACGGTCTCTACCGCGTGTCGCTCTCGTTTGACGCATATTCACGGGCTCAGTAAAAAATGATCTCGCAAATGGCAAGCGTGTCATGGTGAGGCCGCCCCGCCCGGATGAACATCCGTTCGGACGGGTCGAACCATGAACACGCGGTGTCGCACTTCGAGCGACCTCAGTGTGACACCGCTTTGTCCTTGGATCTTAATACGTACTATTACAGTCACTCGGCATGACACATTTTAAAAAAGTAGAGGACGTGTCATCTTGACCGTTGAGGCGCTTTTCCGTAGATTGACGCCACTTTCCCCACTTACGTCTGAGACAGCGTTTTTCCCACGGTCGCCAACAGAAAATCGAGAAACGACCGCGTATGAATGAACAGATCACCAGCCCCCGCGTTCTTCTCATTGATGACGAAGGCGAAGCGGAGCAAATGACGATTGCCGAAGCTCTGGAGCGTGCAAAAACAGCGGAGATGGATCTCATCGAGGTGTCGCCCAAAGCCAACCCGCCCGTCGTGAAGATCGGGGATTTCGGTCACTATCTCTATCAGATGCAGAAAAAGGAAAAGAAGCAGAAAGCGCACAGCAAGCAGTCTGAAACCAAGATGCTTCGCTTTGGATTCCGCACCGAGAAGCACGATCTCGACCGCCTCGTCGACCGCGCCCGCGAATTCCTCGCCGAGCGCCACATGGTAAAATTCGCCGTCCGTCTGCGCGGTCGTGAGCTTACCAACAAGGATTATGCGATCCAGAAGCTGAAAGGACTTATTGCGAGCCTCGCGGATGTGTCCGATGTCGAACAGAACGTGAAAGCCCAGGGAAACCAGTTTATTGCGGTTGTGAGGCCGAAGACGAGATAGGGCTAGGCGATAGGACTAGGGCTAGGGAATGGAATTTTTTGTGTTTTATTTCCTAGCCCTTGCCCTAACCCTACATTCTCCCTATACTGCCGCCCCGTCCGTCATTTTCTTATGGGTAAGCTCAAGTCACACAGCGGCGCCAAGAAGCGGGTTCGCAAGACCGGCTCCGGAAAACTCGCCATGAAGCGCCACAGCCGCAATCATCTGCTCATGCAAAAGAGCAAGCGCCAGAAGCGCCTGGATCGCACGCTGATGCTGCACCCGACCAACGTTCCGACGGTAAAATCCCTTCTCCCGAACCTCTAAACCCTTTAGACCCATGCGCGTAAAGCGAGGTACAGTCCGGCACAAGAAGCACAAGAAGATTCGCAAGCTTGCGAAGGGCTATCATGGCGGCCGCAAGAACACTGCGAAGGCGAAGGAGGCCATTATCAAGGCCGGCCAACACGCCTATATGGACCGCCGCAAGAAGAAGCGCAATTTTCGCAGTCTCTGGATCGTGCGTCTGAATGCAGCCATCCGCGAAGCAGGCGGCAAGTACTCGGTCTTCATCGACCAGCTCAAGAAGAAAAACATCCAGCTCGACCGCAAGGTTTTGAGCGAGCTCGCCATCCGCGAGCCGGAGGCATTCAAAAAGATCGTCGAGCAAGTGACGAAATAAGCTGTGAGCGGAGAGCGCTTCGCGATAAGCTTTTTTTCATGGGATTTTCCATTCGTCCATATCAGGATTCTGACCGATCGGAATTGATTCGTTTTATGGAGGAATTGCAAGATTATATGGTCAGCATTGATTCTATGCATTTGCGCAGGCGCCTTCCTGCATATGGTGAAACCTACGCGAATTATCTTTTGCAGGAAATACAAGAGCATCAAGGGCTGATTCTGATAGCGGAAGTACAAAACATAGCTGTCGGTGTCATTGCGGGTATCATCGAAAATCAAATGGAGGATGACCTCCTTGAGTGGATACCTCATACAACCGGCAGAGTTTTGGAATTGTATATATCCGATCATCATCGCGCACAGGGAATAGGAAAGATGTTAATGCAGAAAATGGAGACATATTTTCTAGAAAAGAACTGCGACGTGGTGCGCATTGAGGTGCTGTCAGCAAACAGGCGGGCGTATGATTTTTATCGCAAGAGCGGTTACAATGATCGTTTTGTTGATGTTATAAAGTTTTTATGAGTCTTTTAATCTCCGGCAGTGCTTTTTCGGCTGCCTTGCGTCCGGCTTCGATGAAGGCTTCCGCTTTGTCGAACCGCCAGGTGGATGCAGGCATGTCGGGCAGGATGATCAAGTCGGCCGCTTTGGCATTGAGCTTCAGCAGATCCTCGGAGGCATTCAGAATTTTACTCCAGGATGGCGGCAGCATGCGCGTCAGCAGCCCGTAGCGCGGTGCCGTATCGGTCGCGATGACGATGTCGGGATGCAGGCGGGTGCGCATGATGTGCGCCGGGGCACCCGCGAAATTGCAGAGATCGACGAACATATCGATGCCGATGCGGATCGGGTGAAAGAAAGGGGGGATCGCGCTGCTGGCCATGATGGCGTCGAGCATGCGCGTGTCGGGCGGAAACACGTATGGCTCCAGATTGCGCGTCGCTTCTTCGGCAAATCCTTTTCGCAGCATATTCGACCATTGAATCTGTTTTTTCTGTCTGCCCGCGATGCAGAGAAATTGCGTGGTGCAGTCGCGGATTCGGGTTTGATGCAGCAGGTGCAGCATCTTCTTTCGAAACGTGAAGCGGAAGAGCGCCTTTTGGAACCGGCGGAACGGCCAGGGATAGTGGTGCAAAAAATCCCGCAGGCTCCAGCGGATACACAGATCTTCCATCTCCGACGGTTTGATGCCGACGCAATACAGCGCGCCGATTATCGCGCCCATACTGCTGGCCGCAACGGAATTCGGTCGGAGATTTTCCCGTTCGAGAACCTCCAGGATGCCCACGTTGGCGAGTCCCAGAGCGCCTCCGCCGGACAGGACCAGTCCCCATTTCATACACTCGTATGACGCGGTGAACCGGTAATTATTTCCTCTTTTTCGCGCTTCTCGCGACGCTGCCAGTCACGGGCGCGGTCGCCGGCCGCAATGAGCCGTACATTTGCACGATGCAGAGAATGAAAAGCACCGCGCTCAACGTTGTAAAAATCGTGCTGAGCAGATCCGTACCGAATTGAGCGGCGTACGTATCGGAAAATGCATGAAGTATCGCTGTCACGATGCTGATCGGTGCAAAAAGGATGATGGCAAGGACGACGAATCGCCAAAAGATATCCCATACGTGTCCGCGTGCAATCTCTTTACTGCGCTGCAAAGCCGCACGGTAGGAGACGCCTTCTTCGACGATGATGATGAAATAAAACGCGGTGCGAACGGAATAGATGATTCCCGGAATGATCAGAAGCAGCGCCCAGAGAAAGGCAAAGACGCTGCGCAGGATTGATGTGAGAATCAACGGAATGATGAAGCCGCGCGCCTCTCTGCGTACCGCCTTGAACGACGTTCGGCTGCGACCGGCTTTGGCCGCCAGCATCCGTTTGCCGATGATCAGCACGCAGGCCATGCCCCACACGAATACGACTGCCAGCACGATCATGAGCAGCGACGCTGCAGTTGCAGGTCCGCTCGTCGCGGCATTGGAAAACCGCTGCATTGCGATCAAACGGGAGAGCAGGCTCATCGCGAGCATCGGCAGAAGCAGCAGCCAGAACGACACGTGAATGAGCGCCGGCTGCTTGCGGCCAAAATTCCATGCGTCGCCGATCAGTTGAAAAATTCCTGGCATGAGACGGAGGGATCTTCTCTCGGCTCTGCCGTAAAGTAAAGGTCAGACGACATTGAAAACACGATTTACTTGCAAATTTTGGTCTTATGCCCCAAACTGGACGATTGTCATTTCCCCCTTTTCATGGCTGACGCCAAAACATGCGGTGCATGCGGAGAAGAGATCATCACGTGTCCGGTCTGCGGAGGCAAAATCTGCAGCGACGGATGTCCGGATCGGGAGACGGATGGATGCACCTGTGGACAGTAAAGAAGTTGCCGATGGGACCAGGGGTACCGACGGTGCCGAGGTGTTTTCACGTCGGTTCCGTTGGTACCTTCGGTTCCCTTGGTTACTTCTTAGCGCTTCACCCTCACAAATCCCGACACTTCGAGCACGTCGATCGGCTCTTCTTTGTTGAGCGCGTCGATCAGCAGGTTCACGCCGAGTGAGTCGGAGGCCATGTGGCTGCACTGGATCAGGTTCAAATTGTGCGCCTTGCCCTGCTCGACTTCTTTTTCGGTGAAGTGCATCGCGAGGATGGTGCCGACGCCTGCTTGCGACTGACGCTCGATCAGATCCTCGGGGCCGTTGGTGCCGCCGGTGAATTCCGTGGCGACCAGCTTGCCCGGACGGCTTCCGCGGGATCCGTTCACGATGATGGGCGGGTTGCCCTTCTTGGCGTAGTACTTGAATTCTTCAATCTCGAAGAGCGCGTCGAGAATCTCGCCGACTTCATCAAACTGCTTCTTGCACACCGTGTCCTCGATGAACTTCCACACGAGGTTATCCGTGATTGTGTGGCAGCCGAGAGCGGGGATATTGAGCAACTGCGCGGTGCGTTCCGAACGGAACAGGTTGTCCGCGTGGATCGCGCGCCAGATTCTGTCCATGCGCGGGCGGAGCAAGTTTTCGCTGTGGTTCACGGGAACTCCTGCGGCAGCGTAGACATCAATCTGCAGCGGCATCACCTTATCCAGATCCGCAAGCGCGCGGCCCTCCGGATGGTGGATCAGGACGGCGTCGATCTGTTCGCCTTTTTCGCGCAGCCTGTCTGCGAGCAGAAATTCCTGCGTCTCGATGTCGATACCGACCATCAGGCGCTTTACTTCCACGTCGTCGTCGCCCCACAGAATGCGGGAGTCGGCGTACGGATTCCATGTGCGCTCGTCGTCGTAGAGCTCTTTCTCTCTGCCTTCGAGTTTCTTGGAGCGATCCTGCTCTTTCTTGAGCATTTTTTCGATGTAGGCGCGGCCGCGCGGATCACTGTCGATGCCGATCTGGACGGAGCGCTCAAAGAGGGTCTTTAACTTCATGGAATCAAAGGAAATAACAAAACTGGGTCGTAGAGTACGGTCACACGCGGCGGGAAGTAAAGCGATCTTTCGACAATTCATCCTTTGGCAACCGATTTGTTGACAGCCACTCTCTCATACGCGGAAAATGCGATTTATATGTCGTGGTCCGCCGAGCAATTGTGGCCGAGGATCGAAGAAGCCGCTCCGGCCGCTTTTCTAGAGGATGAACGGAGGAGAGCGATCCTTTTGAAAGAAGCCCGGAGCTTCGCGCGTTTGATCAACGAAGAACCGCACCGGCTCGATGATGTGTATACGGCACGCTATGATCAGGAGATCGGGCGCAAGGTATTGGGCGTCAGCCCCGTGACGCGTGGAAAAGCGAACGACGTGGCAGTCGCACAGCATTCGGTGTGGCGCGCATGTCATGCGGTGATGTCGCGCGAAGCTACTGCCGAATAACCACCTTCGCATCCGCAATCACGACCGCTTCATGTGTGACGAGTACCGGATTCAAATCCAGCTCCGTGATCTGCGGATTTTCCGCGACCATCACTGACACGCGTTCAATGAGAGAGGCGAGTGCGTCGATGTCCGCCTGCGCTTTGCCGCGCATGCCGAGCAGCAGCTTCCACGCTTTGAGCTGCTCAAGCATGTCGTAGGCGGTTTTATTGCTGACCGGCGCCATACGCATCGTCGAGTCGCGGAAGAGTTCGGTGTAGATGCCGCCGAGGCCCGCAAGCACGAGCGGTCCGAAGGACGGATCACGTACGGATCCGACGATGAATTCGTCTCCAGCGGGCAGAAATTGCTGAACGAGCAGCCCGTCGACGATTGCGTTGGGTGCATTTGTTTTGACGGCTGACTGAATCTCGCGCCAGGCGCGCAGGACATCGTCTTTTGATTGCAGATTCGCCCGCACGCCGCCGATGTCGGTCTTGTGGAGAATGTCCTTCGACTGCACCTTCATGATCACGGGATAGCCGATGCGCTCCGCAAACGTGACGGCTTCCTCCGGTGACTTTGCGAGTGCCTGTTTGGGCAGCGGCAGATCGTACAGAGCGAAAAGCTTGGCGGTTGTGTCTTCATCGAGGAGGCCGGGAGAGCGGTCAGTGAATAGCGCGCAGCGTTCAGCCTTGGTGGAATGAGATTTTATGTGACTGATCGCTGATCGCTGATCGCTTCTCACACTTTCACGCAGCGCTGCCATCGCCCGCACCGCTCTCTCCGGCGTCGAAAACACGGGGATGTTGTTTTTTCGCAGCAGTTCCGTCGCTTCGAGCACGCTGCCGTTGCCCATGAAGCAGGCGACGACCGGCATGAGCGGGGCGGACTTCATGACATCGATGATCGTCTGCGCCACTTGGGTACACGGCGTCATGACCTGCGGCGTGAGCAGGACGACGATTCCGTCGATTGTCGGATCTTCACGGCAGGCGGTCAGCGCTGCTTCATAGCGATCTGCGCTTGCATCACCGATCACATCGATCGGATTATGGACCGATGCGGCAGGGGGGAGTTTGGTTCGAAGTTCCGCAGCGACGTTCGTTGATAATTCCGGCAGCATGACGCCTGCGGATTCGGCCGCGTCGGTCGCGAGAATGCCGGGTCCGCCTGCGTTTGTGATCACCGCAATGCGGTTGCTCTGCAGCTGCGGTTGCGTGCTGAGCACGCTGAGCAGATCAAAAAATTCTTCCGACGTCTGCGCACGGTGGATACCGGTTTCCGCGCAGAGCGCGTCGATGGCTCCGTTGCTGCCGGCAAGCGCTCCCGTGTGCGATGACGCTGCGATCTTGCCGCGCGCGGAGATGCCGTCTTTCAGGAGCACGATCGGTTTTGTCTGCGCGACGCGCGATGCGATGTCGCGGAATTTCCGGCCGTCGCGAATGCTCTCCAGGTAAAACCCGATGACGCGCGTCTCCTCATCCGCCGCCAGCATCTCGAGCGTTTCGCATTCATCGAGCACCGCTTTGTTGCCGATGCTCAGCATCATCGAAAATCCGATGCCGAAGAGAGGTGCCATGTCCATGAGCGCGACCGCCGTCGCACCCGATTGGCTGATGAAGCCGACACTTCCGGCCGGGGGCAATTCTTTTGCAAACGACGCGTTCATTTTGGATGACGGCCGCACGATGCCGAGGCAGTTGGGACCGATGAGCGCGATATCGTACTTCTTCGCGATCGAGACCAACTCTTCTTCCAACTTTTTTCCGTCATCGGTGTGCACTTCGGTAAAACCCGCACTGATCACCACGGCGTTCTTGATGCCTTTCTCGCCGCACTCCGTGAGTGCCTGTGGAACCGCCGCCGCGGGAATCACGATGATCGCGAGATCGACCGTATCCGGAATGTCTTTCACCGACACAAAAACTTTCTTCCCCAGAATCTCGCCGCCCTTCACGTTCACCGGAAACACGGTTCCGCCGTACCCCTGCGTGAGCAGGTTTTTGAGGATATCATGGCCGACCTTGCCCTCAACCGAGGACGCGCCGATGACGGCGATGGAGGTGGGGGAAAGCAGGGACATGGATATGGATGTTTCCTTTTATTATACCATAAAAACACACTTTTAGGCATGTTAAAGCGGTGCGGTTTTTCGGTGCCTTCGCCTCTTACAGTGTATACAATGCACCTGTGCCGACACTTCATATTATCGTTGCCTCGACGAGCGGACATACGGAGTACGTCGTCGATACGCTGATCGCGGAATTGCAAAAGAAACGGCCGCAGCTTTCGGTCGAAAAGCAGCGAGCGGAGCTGGCAAAGCCGGAGGACCTGTTGCGCGGCGATGTGCTGCTGCTTGCCACGAGTTCATGGAACACTGGCAGCATTGAAGGGCAGCTCAATCCGCACATGCATGCGTTTCTTAAAGAGCGTGCGGCAAACATCGATCTCGGTGGCAAGAATGTCGCGGTCATCGGACTCGGCGATCATCGCTACTACTACACGGCGAAAGCCGCGGATCATCTGATCGATTTCGTCCGCACGCATAACGGAGTCCTCATCGAACCGGTACTTCGCATCATCAACGAACCCTACGGTCAGGAGAAAATTGTGCAAGAATGGGGAAAAGAATTTCTTTCTGCGATCATTTTATGAATCGTTTCCTTGTTTATTTGTTTATTCGTTTATTCGAATGTCCTGAAATGGTATTGTGCAGTTGCTGCGAATCAACGAAAAAACGAATCAACGAAAAAACGTATTTCCGACAACACCTGTTGTATTCTTAACATGTACATGTCTCGTGCATCCCTCAAAATCGTCGGCGCGTCGGGGCAGGGCCTGATCTCGATCGGGGAGATTCTCGCGAAGGCGTTCAAGAGGTCCGGCTATTGCGTGTTTGGCTACCGCGAATACAACTCACTCATCAAGGGCGGACACGGCAGTTATCAGATCGATGTCTCCGACTCGCTCATCCAAAGCTCCGAAGAAACGGTCGATGTACTGCTCTGCCTCAACCATCACGGATTCGAATACAACCTGCACGACGTAAAAGACGGCGGGCTCATTCTGCACGACACGGCGACGTGGAAATTTTCCAAAGAGGATCTCGCGATGTTCAAGAAGAAAAAGATCGCGGTGCAGTTCCTGCCGATCGAGGACATTCTCAAAAAGCTCAAGGCGAAACCGATCCTGGGGAACGTTCTTTTCAGTTCGTTCGTGTGGGCGGCGTTCGGCGGCGACATTAAGCTTCTCAAACTGCTCGTCGGCGAAAGGTTCGCGAAGAAAAAAGACTTGCTCGATCTCAACATGCGCTGCATCGACGAAGGCTTCGCGTATCAAAAAGAAACCGGCTGCCATCTGGCGTCCGCGCTTCCGAAGGCGGACAAAAAATGGAAAGACCATCTGCTTCTGACGGGCAGCCAGGCGATGGGCATGGGCATCGTGCACGCGGGTTGCAGGCTGTATGCCGGCTATCCTATGACGCCGAGTTCACCTCTACTCAGCTACATCGCAGAAGTGCAGAACGAAACCGGCATGGCGATCAAGCAGGCGGAGGATGAGATTACCGCCGCGCAGATGATGAGCGGAGGAAATTTCATGGGAACGCGCGCGATCACCGCGACCTCCGGCGGGGGATTCGACCTCATGAGCGAGACGCTCTCGCTTGATGGCATGATTGAAAATCCATCGGTGTACGTGCTCGCGCAGCGGCCCGGCCCCGCGACGGGACTTCCCACCTGGACCGCGCAGGGCGATCTGCTGATGGCGGTGAATACGTCGCACGGTGAATTCGCGCGATGCGTGATGAGCGCGAGCGACAGCGAGGATGCGTTTCACCTGATGCCCGAGGCGTTCAATATCGCCGAGGAATTTCAGACGCCGGTGATCGTTCTTACCGACAAGCACATCGCCGAAGGCATCTACACGCAAAAACTGTACGATCAAAAGAAGACAAAGATCCGCCGCGGCAAACTGATCGTGAAAGCGGAGGAACTCAAGAAAGTAAAATCCTCCGATCGTTTCGATCCGACGGCCAAAGACGGCATCAGCAAGCGCTGGCTGCCGGGCGCGAAGGCCGCGACCTACAACGCGCAGGCCGACGAGCATAGCCCCGATGGATCCGTCGATGAATCCGCACACAATGCGGTGCTGCAGATGGAGAAGCGCATGCGCAAGATGGACGCAATGAAGCAGGCGCTGCCGGAGCCGGAATTGTTTATAAGTGGTCAGAGGTCAGAGGTCAGAGGTCAGAAAGATCAAGCACTTGATCTGCTCATCGTGAGTTGGGGGTCGAACAAGGGCGTGATTCTCGATGTGCTCCAGGAATCATCGTTTGCGAAAAAGAAGATCGGCTATCTTCACTACACCTACATGTGGCCGCTCAAGACGGAGCGTTTCGAAGCGCTGTCGAAGAAAGCAAAACACGTCGTCTTCATCGAGTGCAACTACCAGGCGCAGCTGCTCCAGTTGCTGCGCATGCAATGTGGCACAAAGGAAAATAAGGTGCTGCTCAAGTACGACGGCCGTCCCTTTTTCTATCACGAATTGAAAGAAGCCCTGATGAAGCATCTTCCATAATCCCTAACCCTAACCCTAACCCTATCCATGTCCATCCCCCTCGATACCAAAACGGCCGCACTTATGAAGGAGTACCACTCCGAGAACAAGTGCACATGGTGCGACGGCTGCGGCGACTACGGAATCTGGACGGCGACCAAGCGCGCGCTCAGCGAGCTCAATATTGCGCCGCACGAGGTGTTGCTCTGCTACGACATCGGCTGCCACGGGAACACCAGCGACAAGCTCATGGGCTACCGCTTCCACGGACTCCACGGTCGCGTGTTGCCCTTTGCGGCGGCGGCGAAACTCAGCAACATGAAACTGCCGGTCATGGCGTTTGGCGGGGACGGCGCGAGTTTTTCCGAAGGCGTCGGGCACCTGGTGCACGCGATCCGCAGCAATTATCCGATCGTGTTCGTGCTGCACAATAACGGCAACTACGGACTCACGACCGGACAGGCGAGCAGCCTGACCTGGCAGGGGAAGAAGATGAACGCATCGCCCAATGGAATTCCGGAGCACACGCTGCCGAGCATGGATTTCGTTTTTTCATTGGAGCCGACGTTCGTCGCCAGAGGTTTCACCGGTGACATTCCGCAGATGGTGGAGATCCTCAAAGCAGCCATCAGCCATCGCGGATTCGCCTTCGTCGACATGCTGCAGGCATGCCCCACATACAACTACTTTGCCACACACGATTATCTGCTGGAGCGCTGCACTCACGTGCAGAATCACGACACGTCGGATTTCAAAAAAGCACGCGAGCTCGCCGTCGATACTTCGCAAAAAATCGCGACGGGCATCCTGTATCAGAACGAAGACGTGCCGAATTTCTACGAGCGGCTGATACCGCGACAGGACAAAAAGACGACGCTCGTCGACGAAGTAAAAGTGCAGGATGTCTCACACTTGATGCAGCAATTTGTCTGATGGACAACATATCGGTTATCTATTCTTGACATCAAACAGAGCGTCCGTAGAATCGCGGCCTTATGTCGATCGATTTCGAAACATCAGCAGCCGAAAACAACGTACCGTCATCGGATATTGCCGAGACACTGAGAGCTGCATTGAAGGAAGGATCTGAAAGTATCGATGCGGATGTTCTTCAGAGATTGAAGAGGCGCATTTATTTGTTGAGAGAACAACTGCAAGCCACACTGGTCAATGAGCTCGGAGAAGATGACGCGTTGCTCGACACGACATATGATGCGCTGTTTGCGGAAGCTGCAGAATTTCTCAAGCCGCCCAGCGAGCCGCAAAGCCGTCCCTTCCGAAAGTCCAGATCGAATAGTTTTAAACCGGGATATGACGGCGGATTTGCAAAATATCAATAAAATCCCCGCATGCAGCTCGCGCCGTATGCGGGGGATGCCGCAGGTTCTTCTTACATATTCGCTTCCATCGGCTCCGGTGTGGAGAAGTAGCCGAGCACCGTTACCGTTCGACTCAGTGTGCGTATCGTATGCCACTGGGTTTGCGATTCCAGTGTGACGATGCGCTCCGCACCCGTTGCGGTGTCCTGTATGCAGGCAACGAGATGTTCTCCGTCGCGGAGTTGTTGCCGCAGCCCGTCCCAGTCTGCGCCGCACAACATTCTCCCTTTTGCCCGCATGACCCGGTCGATACTGCCTTCCATTGTGGTTTCCTAGTCCTGAGTTGAGAATGATCTACCCTACGGTAAATGTACATTTTACTGTACATCTGCCGTATTGTGGAGCACTTTACGGACTTTTCCGCAGAGCCTTGAACAGGCTTTTGAGAACCAAGAAAGGGTGTTTGAGAGCAAAAGCCGTCATGCCGCCGGTGCCTTTCGCGGGAATTGATTTCTTGCTCCCGAGTCTCTGTAAAAATTTGCGCGCCATGTCCGTGAGCGCCCGGTCGCGCGCGCGGATCGTCGCCGTTTTCAATGCACTCTTCGGGAGCTTTGAGATCAGCATCTCGAAACAGCGGAGCCGATCGTAGATGCCGACGCCTGTCATCTGATTCTGCGCGCTCGCGCCGCCTCCATGCACGCGGAACGTGCCGAGGTTCTCCGTGACGTGATACAGGTCCGTCGCCATAAGACAGCGGATCCAATACTCGACATCCAGAAACTGCGGCATGTCCTCTCGGAATCGTCCGACTTTCTCTACGGTCGACCGCCTGAGCATCACGAAGCTCGGCTCGCCGATGAGGTTCGGATGCAGTTCACTCTCGATCCATGTCTGCAAAAATACGTGGCCTCCATGGAGCCCTCCAGAAATGCCGTGCCTCTCGTCGGCGATGGATGCGTAGAACGCGGCGCTGTCTTTCATCTTCGTGCAGTCATAGTCGTGATCGGCGGATACAAATCCCGCCGTCGGATTCTTCTCTAATGCATGTAGTATCTTTTCGAGGTAATGTGGTTTCCAAAGATCATCCTGAAACAGAAATTGAATGTAGGGCGAAGGTGTCATGGTGAGGTGCTCTGCGTCAGCAGAGCCACGAACCATGATGTGTCGCCCTTCGTGGCTCCTTCGGAGCACCTCAGGGTGACACATATTCAGGCACGCGTTCCAATTGCCGCCGATCCCGAGCCGGTGGTCGCTCCTCTCAAACGTGATGCGTTCATCTTTCAAATACGGTTCAACGATGGCTTTTACATCGACGGTCGACGCATCATCATGGATGAACATCTGCCAGCGTGTTTCCGTCTGATGAATCGCGGATTCGATCGCCGCTTTCAAGAATGCGGGATCCGGTTCATACGTCGGGACGAGGATATCGATCAGAGGCGATTGCACCCCCTCAGCTTATAGCTTTCCGCTTTCGGCTTATAGTCCGATTTCTCACCTAGAAGCTAAAACCTAGAACCTATAAGCTTGCCCTATGCGTATCGATGTTATCACGTTATTCCCGCAAATGTTTACGGGTCCGCTCACGGAATCGATTCTCGTGCGCGCCCGGGAACAGGAGCTCTTTGACGTGCATCTGCATGATCTGCGCCAATTCGGCCTCGGGAAATATCATCAGATCGACGACACGCCCTACGGCGGCGGAGCCGGGATGGTGATGCGCGTCGACGTGCTGGCGAAGGCAATCGAAGCGGTCAGCGGTCAGCGGTCAGCGGTCAGTGAATATGCAAAACCTCATCGGATCTATTTTTCTCCGCGGGGCAAAAGATTGACGCAGACGACAGTTGAAAAAATCGCGAAAAAACATGACTGGCTGATTCTTCTCTGCGGCCATTATGAAGGGATTGATCAACGCATCATTGACGGGGGATGGATCGACGAAGAAATGTCCATCGGCGACTACGTGCTGACCGGCGGCGAGCTGCCCGCGATGGTGCTCATCGACGCAGTCGCGCGGCAGATCCCCGGCGTGCTCGGGCATGAGGAATCGGCCGCCGAAGAAAGTTTTTCCAAAGCGCTCAATCGTAAAAAAGAATATCCGCACTACACCAAACCTGCGGAGTTTCAGGGTTTGAAAGTGCCGGACGTGCTGCTCAGCGGTCATCACAAGGAAATCGAGAAGTGGCGGAAAGGAAAACTTTCCTGATTCATTGTCGTCGTGTTCTGTTATACTGGCAGACCGCTCTTTGTCTGCGCAGTGTCCTGTTTTTACGGATGAAAACAGGAGAAACGTTCCTAGTACTTTCGAATGGAGGAAAGGATGTCTAGTTCCGAAAGGAAAGCGCCATGGGAGCCGGATGCTCCGCCGCAACCGCGTGCGTACGACGCGGGATACGGTGCGGGTTTCTGTGATGGACTCCGGAAACTTCTTGATCCGCCAAAGGGGAGTGATCCTCTTAGCGGAAATGAGGAGTTTAACCGGGGCTATATCGACGGATGGCAGCATGGCAATGCTCAGGCACCTGAGCACGGTCGGCCGCCCAATCCGTTCGATCCGATGGCGTAAGGAGCGGCCCCGGGAGGATTTCCTCCCGGGGCACTATGAAAACAGAACAGTGTGCAGAAGAATCGAATGCCGTTACACTCTCCGCAGTCGTTACTGCTTCTCTGTTTGAAGGAGTGTCACATGCTGCATTTTGTGGTTCATTGTCCTTTGGGACTCACCGCGTCGTTGATGCTGACGGACATCGGCCGGGAAGATCGATCACGGCGAAGAACGCCACAAGGCAGGTCCGTCGCGAAACCGAAGTGTAAGCCAAGGCACAAACGAAGGGTACTTCCCTGTAATCGTTACTAACCCGTCAGAAGCAGTCTCGTATCCGCCTCCCTCACCCCGCGTGACGGGAGGCATTTTCACGTACACTGGATTCATGCTCGAAGCATTCCATCAGTCGCTGAGCGAGAAGGGAAGCGTGGATCTCGTCATCCGCGTCCGGCCACAGGCGATGCGCACGCAGCTGCAATCCGTGCTCGACGATCAGTCGCTGAAGATCGACATCGCGGCGCCGGCGCAGGACAACCGCGGCAATCTTGCACTCATTCGATTTCTCGCGGAACAGTTTGAAGTTCCGCAGGGCAACGTCAAAATTCTCTCCGGCAAAACGGGCCGCATGAAACTGGTGCGGATCACGTCTCGTTGACAGTCGTTTTGCATTCTTTAGAGTGATGACATGGCATTGGAGGAATCACAGGAAGCGGCCGAAAGACTCCTTCTGTATTTGTCTGTCGCAGAGAATGACGCGTACCGTCCCGAGGACGGACCGTATGCGCGAATACTTGGCGATCGATTACTTCTTATGAAAAATGAGATTCTCGCGCGCTGCACGGAAATTCTCGGTGAAAAAAGAGTGCAGGACATCAGGGGAAAGGCAGCTGCCTGATCACCGTCCGTTCAATGCATCGTGTACCTGACCCTTCAGATCGCTGTATTCGGGAAGGCCGGTATACACATGACCGCTCAGCAGATAGCTCGGCACCAGCGTGATGCTGTAGGCGTTGGCGGTCTGCGCTTCTTGGGCCAGCATCGTCTTCATATCGTCGCTTTGCATGCAGGACTGAAGAGTGTGAACGTCGAGTCCGATGTCGTTGATCTTCTTCTGCAGTTCGGACGCGGATGCATTACCGAACAGCAGATCGTTCATCGCCCGGCCTTTGCCCTGCTTAGCCGCGCACAGCAGCAGCTCCGCGCTCGTATTGCTGTCGGGATACTTCTTGAGCTCCAGCGGCACGATGCCGACGCGGAGTTGTCCGGTCGACACGAAATCGTGCATCAGCTGCGGCAGAAGCTTCTGATCGAACTGCTGGCTGTAGCTGGACGAGTAATTAATGAAGAGCGTGAGTGAGACGGGTGCGTGCGCATCGCCGATCTCGAGAATGCCGCCGCTGAGAAGTCTTTCCGAAAGTGAGACGTTGCCGGTACCACTCAGCACATTTTGCATCACCGATGACTGCTGCATGCCGGTGCCCGTCTGCGGCAGATCGGTCTGCCCGTTTGTTGCGGTGCAGGCGGCGAGCAGTAAGGCTGCGGAAGCGATGGCAAGCAGGGGAGTGCGCATGGATCCAGTGTATCGCCGACTATTTTTTTCTCCTAATCAATGCATTCATATAAGCATATATGAGTCTGTCCTTCCGAATGTCTATTCACCAGTGAATAGGTGTAAAGCGATCAAGACCCATCACATTCGATGTCCCTCTCTTTTGCATGTTTTCCGCTATGCTTGGTTCCATGTCCCGTATTGTCATTCTCGGCGTTCCGGTCGATCCGCTCACGCGCGGGGAAGCGGTCGCGCGTCTGCAATCCATGCTCTCGTCTGCTGGGCAACATCATGTGATGACCCCCAACAGCGAAATGCTCGTTGCGGCGTCACACGACGAAGCGTTTCGTTCCGTCCTCCAGAAAAGCGATCTCAATATCGCCGACAGCCAGGGGCTCGTGTGGATGTCGCGACTGATCGGACAGAGCCTTCCCGAACGCGTGACGGGCGTCGACACCGTGACAGATCTCTGCGCCTCTCTTTCAAAAGATCATCCTGTGTTTCTGCTCGGTGCCGCACCGGGTATCGCCGAGAAAACCGCGGACGTTCTTCGCGTCCGCAATCCGCACCTGACGATTGTCGGCACATTCGCCGGCAGTCCGAAAGAGAACGACGCGATGGAGATCATCCGGCGGATCGCCGATGCCAAGCCGCACTTGTTGCTCGTGGCCTACGGCGCGCCCGCACAGGATCTGTGGATTCATGAACATCTGGCAAAGCTCCCATCGGTCCGTGTGGCGATGGGTGTCGGGGGAACGTTTGATTTCATCGCCGGCACGCAGATCCGCGCACCGAAAATGCTTCAATCACTCGGACTCGAATGGCTCTGGCGACTGATGCGTGAACCGCGCAGGTTCACACGCATTCTCAATGCAGTGGTGGTGTTCCCGTGGCTTGCATTCCGCTACCGGTCTGGGCTCCCTCGTGCAGAGGTTCGATAGCATCGACGATCCATGTGTGGTTTCTGCGCAGCGTGATGAGCTCCGGTCCGTGCGACGTCTGCCCCAGATAGATGCGCTTGCTGTCATCCTGGTTCTGCTTCAGGAGGGTGGTGTTTCCCAGTCCTTCTTTGGGAAGCAGCAGGTACACCGCGACATCAGGTTTGTCCGTGAGGGCGGCGCGGAAGTTGTGAGCCGCTCGACCGAGGGCGGCCGTCGCGCAGACGATTGCGACGCTCAGCAGGATTGCCCAGCTGACGGTGTGACCGTAGCGACGGGTAGAGAGAGCGTGTATGTGGAAGTGTGTTTTCATAGGTATCAAGACATTATAGCGAAAATATGGTTTCTCCGCCAGATTGAGCCGTGCTAGGCTGTGCCTTATGGGCACTCTCGTCATGCTTCGGCACGGTCAATCGCAATGGAACCTGGAGAATCGCTTTACGGGCTGGACAGACGTTCCATTGACAGAACAGGGAAGAAAGGATGCTGCAACAACCGCTCAGCATCTTGCGGAATTCAAATTTGATGTTGCATTCACATCGCGCCTGGAACGTGCACTGGAAACACTCACGATCATCCTCACCGGTATCGGTCAGTCGCAGATCCCCGTCATGCAGGATTCCGCATTGAACGAGCGTCATTATGGAGATTTACAGGGACTCAACAAAGCGGAGATCGCCGAGAAATACGGACAGGAAAAGGTGACGCTCTGGCGCAGAAGCTTCGCGACGCGTCCGCCCAACGGCGAGAGCATCGAGGACTGCGAGCGCCGCACGTGGCCGTTTTTCAAGCAGTACGTGCTGCCGCATCTCGTTGCGAACGAAACTGTGCTGATCTCCGCGCACGGCAACAGCCTGCGTCCGATCGTGAAGAACCTTGATAATCTTACGGGTGACGAAGTCGCTGTGCTCGAAATCGGACTCTGCACGCCGTACATCTACACCTTCGAGGGTGACAAAGTCGTGAACAAAGAAATCCGCGAGATCCCCGGCATCGTCACGCTGGGCGCGTCTCAGACAGTGAAGAAAGTGGAAGGGGGACGGGTGTAAGGTATGATTGACTTGGTTTGGTGTGGTCTTTAGAGTGCCGCCTCATGCAAAAAACGATCCATCTCTTCCGGCATGGCACGCCCGAAGAAGCGCTCCAGGGCCGCTGCCGGGGCGGCGACACGCACTGCGATTTGTCGCCGGAAGGAATGCAGCAGACCCGCGGCAACATCGCCTATCTTTTGTCGTATCTTGAACCGAGCGAGATGCACGTGGTCACATCGAGCATGGAGCGCAGTGATTTTTTCGGACGTGAACTCGCCATGCACGGCGTTCCTCATACCGTCGATAAACGTTTCCGTACGATCGGCGCGGGGGATTGGGAAGGATTGTCGTGGGAAGAGATCAAGCTGCGCTGGCCGGAGCAATTCGAGATCGCCTCAAGCCGCGCGCAGCATCTGGAAATGCCGAACGGCGAACCGGTGTCACATTTTCAGTCGCGCGTCCGTGCGGCATTCCGGAACTGTCTGAATCTTCCGCCACGCAACATTGTCATCGTGGGGCACGGCTGCACGAACGAGGTGATTTTGGCGGACGCGGAAAAACGCGAAGATCTGAATTTTCGAAATCAGCCGATCGCGTGCATGAACAGAATCGACGTGGATGAAAAAGGCGCGATGCACGTGCAGGAAAAGAAGGCGACTGTCTACATTCAGTACGTATGAGCGGCTCAATTTGCTTCATCAGTGAGCGGCTAGTCGTTTGATGCGGGCGCATCGGGGAAGATACGCGGATCGGCGCGAGTTCCGTCGAACACGGACCCCTCGCTCTCGATACTTGTTCGGGTCGCCTGGCAGCGCTCGCAAAATTTCAAATGATCGGACAGCGTGCTGAGTTGCTTTCTGATCCATTGATCGATTTCTTCGATTGCAATGTTTTTTTCGGCTGCCTCCGCACGTAACTGTTCATCCAGCCATCCCTCACGGGCTAAGCTGATCAGCTCGCCATTATAGTCGCAAATTTTGTCGAGTTCTGCGCTCGCCATAGATCATAAGTGTACTCAGGATCATCGATGTGACAAGCTGTCCTTTGGGTAGTTTTCCGCTAGTCTCTGTGCATGACCGAGATCACGTACCGCTCACCGACATTTTTCGATGACCTTGCGGGTCAGGCTGACAAGCACGTGCATTTGATCCTCATCGCGACCAAACCCGACATCATCAAGCAGGTCCCTCTTTATAAAGAACTCAAGAACCGCGGACACCTCGCGGTACTCGGGCATACCGGCCAGCATTACGATGAAAACTTGAGCGGCGGCATGCTGAAGGAATTCGGCGTCGAGCCGGATTTCAATTTGAACGTCCGCGGCTCGATGCACGAAGTGGTGAGCCAGATCATCGGGCGGCTGGGGCATGTGATCAGCGAACTCAAGAACAAAGGAAAGATCGTGATTCCGTACGTGCACGGCGACACGACCACCGCGATGGCGGCTGCGAACGCCGGCTACTGCAACGGGTTTGCATCGGTGCACGTGGAGGCGGGCATCCGCACGCTCACGCCGCAATACGGAGCGTTTAGCGATCAGCGATCAGCGTTTAGCTCTCCGGATGTATTTGATGTTGCGGCGTGGAGGGAATTTCTGATGAATGCCGAGAACTGGGAGCGGGGAAGTCTCGAACCCTATCCCGAGCAGTTCAACACGCGCGCGGCGGAGGCCGGTACCGGCGTGCACTTAGCCCCGGTCGAGCTTGACCGGAAGTTCTTGATTAGCGAAGGCTATCCGGAAGATCGCATCTTCGTCGTCGGCAATTCCGTCGTCGACGCGACGCAGGATGCGCTGAAGAATTCCGCGGAATCCTCGATCTTTGAACGTTATCCGGTGCTTGCGAAAGGCGACTTCGTCCGCTTCTGCATCCACCGCCGCGAGAACTGTATCAGCGAGACGCGATTCCGCGCGATCTACGACGCAATGAAATCGCTGATTCACGAAGGCCGCACGGTTCTGCTCATCTCGCTCTTCCAGACAGAGAACGCATTCGATCGTTACGGACTTAAAGATGAAGTCGAAAAGATGGCCAGTGAGTACGCCAACTTCGTGTACTCGCCGGTGTGGCCGCTCTACACCGACGTGATCGCCGCGATGAACAAAGCGGCCGTCTGCGCGACGGACTCCGGATCCATGCAGGAAGAAATGAATGTGCTTGGGGTGCCGTGCGTCACATTGCGCTTCGGATCCGACAGAGCGGAATCCGCGATCAACGGCGGCAACCTCATCGCGCCTCCGGTCGATAGTCAACTCATCCGCCGCATCATCGACTTCGCATGGGATAACCGCAACATGCGCAAAGCCCCGAAAATCTACGGCGAGAACGTGAGCAGCAACTGCATCACGGCGGTGGAGGACGTGCTTGCGAAGGGGGAAGTGTTCCGGACGGAAGAAGAGAGACTTTTCCAAATGTAAAATTAAAAATGAAAAATGCAGAATGACGGAATTCCTTTCATTTTACATTCTACATCCTACATTCTACATTTCCTGTCATGCTCCAACGCGTTCGTGAGTGGCTGACCTTAGTGCTCATCGCACTGCTGCCGTTTCACGCGCTCGCGGTGACAGTCCTCACCAAGATTATCGCGGGGCCCGGTCATGCGCCGCTCAGCGTGCTCGCGGGATGGAAGGAAGCTCTGCTTGGAATCATTCTGCTCATCGCGATTATTGAATGGGCGAAGAAGCGTTCGTGGAACATCTCGATCGACTGGCTGGATGTTCTGATTCTGATACTCGTCATCCTCACGGCGACGATCAGTGATGTCCTGCACACCGGCCGCTCGCTTGCGCTGCTCGGATTCAAATACGATCTGCTGCCGCTCGCCGCGTTCTTTGTCGCACGGCGTGTTGGGTGGTCCGCATGGTTCCTTGAGGTATTGATGACGGTGATCCTCTGGGTCGGCGGCATCGTTGCGGTCTATGGCATCGTGAGCTTCTTTTTGCCGCCGCAATTCTTCTATGCGCTCGGCTACTCGGATGCGACGTCGCTCTATATTCCCAACGGTCCGCTCGCAGCCTTCCAGCAGATCGGCGGGCTTAACGTGAACCGCATCCAGGGTCCGATGAGCGGTCCGAACCAGCTTGGCATCTGGCTTTTGATTCCAATCAGCATCGCGCTTCTGCGCGTGCAGAAAAAAGCGGGAGCGAAGCTATGGGCACTGCTCATCATTCTTCTCATCGCGCTACTGATGACGTTCTGCAGAGCGGCGTGGGTCGCGACGTTCGTGATGCTTCTCATCATCGTCTATCCGTGGCTGAGGAATCACTCGTCGCGCCGTATGTGGTACGGCGGCGCGTTCACGCTGCTGGTGCTCGTCTTTGCCGCGGCTGCGCTTTTCCCGGGAGAGCTCGTGCGCGTGTCGTCTACGCGCGGACATCTGGAGCATCCCCTGCAGGCGGTGCAGATGATGATCGCACATCCGTTTGGACAGGGGCTTGGCAGCGCCGGCCCGGCATCGAATCACGTGAGCGATGCGTGCGTGCTGCTGCGTCCGCAGGACGATCCATCCTGGGCGAAATCGCAGCCGAATTTGTGTGTCTTCCTCGGCGACACGCAGGTGCAGCCGATGAATCGCGTCTGCCAATGTCCGTTCCTGCCCGAGAACTGGTATCTGCAGATCGGCGTCGAGCTCGGGTGGATCGGATTTGTCGTGTACCTGGCGCTCATCGTGCTCGTGCTCGTTCGCCTGACGCGCATTCACGAAGTGCACGGAGAGGGGATGGCGTTCTTCCTCATGTTTCTCGGCATTTCCGTCGCGGCGCTGTTCCTGCACGCATGGGAAGATGCCGCGGTTGCGTACGGCGCGTGGATGATGCTCGCGGCCGTACTGCGTCATGACAGAAGGAGCGCACCTATGGAAGATTGATTTCGATCGGCGTGTCTATTATCTCCTGCAGTTCCGCATTTTCTCTACACGCAAGAGAGATGGGGGCTTTTTCAAAAATGCGCGTCATATATCTCAACAAGAGACGATGGTAATTAATTTTCTGCTCAGGAGTTGATTGATAATAATGTGAAAATTCACCGATGGCTCCCTTATAACTGAAAATGGTGTCATTCTGATCGACGGATGTCTGAGGAATAATATGTTCTGCGTCTTCGATATGAGGAATGATCATGTGCATCAAGAGGCCGTGCATCGCAGCAGTGATATGAAGAATGCGTTCGAGTTTTAGATCGGTCGGTATCGATTCATCGGATTCGTCCGCGAGACGCAATGCATACTCGCACCACTCCGCCGGTGTTTTTGCTTCACTGGACATGTTAGGATTTTATAAAATTTTTTAGTACATTAGTCAAACGTTGTCTCTTCCACTTTCTATCCTTACACTTCCGTCATGGAAGCGCCGATTCACCCAAAGAGCATCGTCATTCTGGATTTCGGTGGACAGTACGCCCACTTGATCGCGCGCAGAGTACGCGAGGCCGGAGCGTTTTCGGAGATCCGGCAGCCGTCGATTCCGGTCAGTGAATTGAAAGACGCCGCTGGCATTATTCTGTCCGGCGGACCGCAGAGTGTGTACGACAGCGGCAGCCCGCAGGCCGATCCGAACATTCTGGAGCTCGGCATCCCGGTGCTCGGCATCTGCTACGGACATCAGTGGATCGCGCACACGCTCGGCGGAACGGTTACAAGCGGGAAGACGAAGGAATACGGAAAGGCGATGATTAGAATCAGGAATCAGGAATCAGGAATTATGCAGGGGCTCCCGGAGCAGTTTACGGTGTGGATGTCGCACGGCGATGAAGTCGCGACGCTCCCGGAGGGATTCATCAATATCGCGACGTCCGGCGACTGTATGAACGCCGCAATGGCTGATGCCTCGCGCAAGATCTACGGCGTGCAGTTTCACTTGGAGGTCGTACACACGGAGCACGGAGCGGAGATCATCCAACAATTCGTCTCGCTCACGGATCACGCGCCATGGTCGGTGGAGAGTTACGCGCAGCGCATCGGCGACGAGGTGAAGAAGGACGTCGGCGATCTGCCTTCGTCCGTTTCCGGCGGAATGCAGCCGACGGGCAAACGGGTCTTCATGATGGTTTCCGGTGGTGTCGATTCCACAGTCGCGTTCACGGTGATCAACGAAGTGCTCGGCAGCCATCGCGTGCAGGGGCTGCTCGTCGATACGGGACTCCTTCGCAAACACGAAGCCAAGAACATCATGGACGCGTTTGATCTGCTCGGTATCGAGAACCTCGAAGTGGTCGACGCGTCGGACGAATTCTTCGAGCACCTGAAGGGCATCTACGATCCGGAGATGAAGCGTCAGATCATCGGCGATCGGTTTCTGGCCGTGCAGAAACGCATCAGCGAAGAGATGCATCTCAGAATCGAGGATGGCTGGATGCTGGGGCAGGGGACGATCTACCCCGACACCATCGAGACCGGCGGCACGCAGCACGCCGACCGCATCAAGACGCATCACAACAGAGTCGAAGCGGTGCAGAAAATGATCGAGGCGGGGCTGATCATCGAACCGCTCAAGGATCTGTACAAAGATGAAGTGCGCAAACTCGGTGAAGAGATCGGACTCCCGCACGATCTGGTGTGGCGCCATCCGTTCCCTGGCCCGGGGCTGGGGGTGCGGATTCTATGCGCAGAATCCGAATTGGAAATTGAAAATGAAGAATTGAAAATTGATCTGCCGCACGTTGTACTGCCCGTACGGTCTGTGGGAGTTCAGGGTGACGGCCGCACGTACCGTCATGCGGTCTCTCTCTTCAGCAAGACTCCCGCGCGCATCGAGCCGCATCACATGGAGCTTGCGACGAGCGTCCCCAATACGCACAAATCCATCAACCGCGTGCTGCTCTGCACGTCGCATGACAGTCCTCCGTCATTCGTCTTCACGCCCGGGTATGTCACGCGCGAGCGGGCGGACTTACTTCGCGAGGCGGACGACATCGTCTATGACGAGATGCATCGCGCCGGCATGTACGAAACGATCTGGCAGTTCCCGGTCGTGCTGCTTCCATTCGGTACAAAGGAAGGCGGCCAGTCGATTGTGCTCCGGCCAATTGAATCACAGGAAGCGATGACGGCGAACGCAGTCGTGCTTCCCGAAGAAGTGGTGAAGCGGATGACGGATCGCATCTGTGCTCTCAACGGTATCGACTGCGTCTTCGTCGATCTGAGTAACAAACCCCCGGGAACGATCGAGTGGGAATAAAAAAAGACCGACGGGATTTCCCGTCGGCCATGTGCCCTGTCTTGGCGGAAGATCAAGCCGTCGCCAGGTAACTCTGGTGCACGCCGCCCTTCCGGGCCGTCAATCGCAGGTTCGCGATGCTGACGGGACTGAAGAGGGCGCGGGCGAGAGCAGTCGCGTCCCACTCCCAGGCGGGAATAGTGAGAAGTCGGTTGCACTCCGCGGTCGTGAGAGCCACATCCACGCCGTAAGTCTCGATGCGTGACTCGGCGAGGTGTCGCAGCCAGCGATTGGCTGTGCCAAGATCGGGTCTGCTGACGATGAGCGTCAGCAGCCTCTGCATACTGTCCGGTTCTCGGTACTCTGCAGAAAAATGAATGAGTTCAATCAGTGGCATCCATGTTCTCCTGTGATTGAAGGGGCGCAGCTGAGCAGTAATTGCCCAGGTCTGTAATGTACATAATAAAATGATAATAAATATAAGTCAATTATCGATAGTCTTCTTTATCCAGTCTTAATCTGGTCGCCCTACGCTGGCGCGCAATGCACTAGCTGAATCGATGCATTTGGCCGTATAGTGATTGCCGCAGATTTCTTTGGATCATGAGCATGCGCGATGCAGCACAGGCGTCAGAGCTGAAGGGCTTGCGTGTCTCAAAGGGCAGCGGCGCGCGCGAACGCGACCGTTCTCCTCTTGGTCTTCCCGCGATTGCCCCTCCCATGAATGAAGCAGCGTTGCAGAAGCTGATTTCCCTTGCGCAGGACGGTGATACCGACGCGTTCGGTCGTATGTACGACCATTTTTTCACGCCTGTCTATCGCTATTGTGCTTTCAGGCTCCCCAAAGAAGTCGCGGAGGACACGACCGCGGATATTTTCGTGAAAGCATGGGAGAAGCTGCATACCTACAAGATTCAGAAAGGCGTGCCGTTTGCAGCGTGGATCTTCCGCATTGCGCGCCATGCCGTGATCGACACGTACCGCACCCACCGCGGGTTTGAAGAGGTGCCGGATACCATTCCGGACGGCGATTCTCTCAACCGTGCCGAATCACGCCTGCAGCGCAAAGACACGCTGCGCATCGTGCGCGCGGCTCTGGACCGGCTGTCCCCCCGGTACCGGGAAGTGCTGCTTTTAACGTACGTGTCCGAATTGCCCTACAGCGAAGTCTCGCGCGTTCTCCATATGTCGGAGGGGGCGGTGCGCATCCTCAAGCTCCGGGCTCTGCGAAAACTGGAGGCGATTCTTCCTCCGGAAATGGACTTTGAGCTGTAACAGACGCTGTTTTCAATCGTTTTAAAGGTGCTGATGGACAGTGAATCTCTCCTCCGCCGGCTGGCCGACGATGTCTCGCCTAAAAACGCGCAGAAAGAGCGCGTACGCGGCATGCTCAAGCGCCGAATCGACGGTCCGGCGATGCTGGCCAAAGCAAAACTCGAACTCACGCCCGACGATGCTCTGCATGCGACCCTCTGGCAGCGCATTCTCGGCCGCATCGAGCCCGTCGCCGTCCGCTCTCTTTTTGACCGGATACGCGGTTTGATTGCTCCCGAGCAGTCCGTCCAGCAGTCCGTGAAGATGAATCTGTTCTCGCGCCTCGCGCCCGTGGCGGTTGTTCCTCTGCATCGCAAAGCCTATCGGTGGGTGGCGGCGTTCGTCGTGGTCGTGTTTGTTGTGCAGCTGAGTCCGGTGTTCTTCATCGCTCCCGCCACGATTGCGGAATCGTCCGTGCTTCTTGAACCGACGCAGGGCGGGGTGGAGGTGTCGATCGATAATCTGTGGCAGCCGATCAGCAATGAAATAGAACTCAAGCAGGCGGTTGCACTCCGCACCGAGGGCGGCGAGGCGACGATTCTCCTGCACGATAACGGCAACGTCCGTTTGGCGCCCAATACCACACTGACATTGAACGATGTGTCCGATCATTCGTCGATCCTGTCTTTCAACGGTTCCAGTATGACGATTGCATCCGGCGAGATCTGGCTGCAGGGACTGCTGCCCGATTCCGTGCGCGGGTTTACCGTGCAGACGCCGCAGGGAAGCGTGACGGTGCACGGTGGCAGCGTTTCCATTGACGTTGTGAATGATACGACGCACGTGGAGGTATGGGATCGCCATGCGACGATTGTCCGCGGTGACCAGTCATTTGCATTGGTAGCGGGGGAGACCGTGGATATCGGCAATCACAGCGTGTCGCAAATCCGGGATCTGCCTGCCGATGCCTACAAGGGTTCATGGGTCGCGCAGAACCTGCGACGCGATGCGGTCCACCAGCGCGAAATGGCACAGATGCAGGAAGAGCGCCATGCGGCGCAGGCGGGGATTCTGCCCAATTCTCCGTTCTATCCGGTCAAGCGCGTCGCGGAAGCGGTCGACGTGCTCCTGACGCTCGACCCCCAGGCGAAATTGCAGAAGCAATTGGAACAGGCCAATACACGACTCAACGAAGCCGCTGCCTTAATCGCAGCCGGCGATACGGGAGCCTCCATCCCCCTCGACGAATACAAGCAGACATTGCTTGCCGTCGCGAGCGGATCGGGTGGGAATGCCTCCGTCAAAACGCTGCTGCAGCAGACGCTCGCGCAGAATTCCGCTCAATTGAGTGCGGCTTTGCCGGATGATACATCCTATTTGCTCAAGAAAACCGTGCTCGAAGCCAGCGCGCAAATGCCGGATTCCGTCATCGGCCCGCAGGACGTGACGGGCACACTGCTCGTCGACACGCTCGATGCGCTTCATCAGGCCGTCCAGTCGGGCAGCGGCACGCAGGTCGCGCAAACGCTCGCGGCATTGACGCCCTATCTGCCCGCACTGCAGAGCGGTTCGCTCCTCAAGCCCGAAGTGAAGAAAGAAGCGATTTCCCTCATCAGCGACGTCGCTGATGCCGCCCAACAGACGTCTTCGGGTAGCGGTTCCGACGTCATCAGCCAGGTCGTGTCGCAGACACTCTCGCCGTATCTGCCGGCCAATCCGGCGGAAGTGCCGCAGCGCGTGCCGGTGATCGTCGCTCAGCTGCCGTCGCTCACCGATGCCGAGCTCGATGCCGCGGTGCAGGGGGCGCTGCACAGAATCTTCGATGTGTACAGCATGCCGCAGAGCCAGGAGAACCAATTGCGCGTGGAGATGAAGAAGTTTGAGAACAGCCCGGACGAAGGCCGGTTCCTGCGCCGTCTCTACAGCGCCATGCCGGACGGCACCAGCTTCAGCGAACTCGTCCGTCATCAAATCCAACTGCTCCGCGAGAAACAGATTCTGAGCGGAGTGGGTGGCTCCGGAAGCGGGGAGACGAAATGAGCAGAATCGACGAAGGGGCTTAGATATTTGACTTCTTTTGGGCTGTCTCGCTACTCTTTGCGCCTATGTACGAAATAACCGACCTCAAGCCCGGCCGCGCCATTCAGATCGACGGAGAACCGTATCTGGTCATTGATTCCCAGTTCGGCCGCAAAAGCCAGAGCAAGGCGAACATGCAGTGCAAACTCAAGAACCTGCTCACGGGCGCGGTGATTTCCCGCAACTTCCAGGGATCGGAAAAAATCGAGCCGGCGGATGTCGGTTACCGCAAGGTGCAGTATCTGTATAACGACGGCACCGATTACACGTTCATGGATCTCGATAGTTACGATCAGTTCACATTCGACAAAGAAACGCTCGGCGATCAATCGCTCTACCTCGTCGACGGAAACGAAGTCGATGCGCTGATGTTTGATGGCAAACCGATCGGTATTCAGCTGAAGGCAACAGTGGAGCTCAAAGTCGTCGAGACGATCCCCGGCGTGAAAGGCGACACTGCAACCGGCGGCAACAAACCGGCGAAGCTCGAAAGCGGACTCACGGTGAACGTCCCGCTCTTCATCAATGAAGGCGACGTCGTTAAGGTGAATACCGAGACGGGAATGTATATGACGCGGGTCAGCTGATCATTTCCATTTCTTTGTCTGCAGCGACAAAGAAATGGAGAAGAAAACGCCGCCGCCCGCCAAAGCCCCTCCGCCCGCTCTGTGATTTCCTCGCGATGCATCCGCATCGCTTCGTCATATGCCGCTTGCAGCGGCATGAAACAGAGCTTCCCCTTCACCCCCCGTGGCGTGCGGATTCCCGCCCAACGATAGTAAATTTATAAATGAATCGTCGCGTGTTGCGGGTCTTACGGGCCCCGCGACTAAGCGACTCCTCTTAGGGAAAGGATTTCCAGCCAAAGGAAAACCGTAGGTTGTCCTTTGACTCTTTAACAAAAAGACCACTTGCGTGATCTTTTTGTGTTTGTTTTGTCTCCCTTCAACGACTATCGATGGCATCGAAACACCATTGAGCCGTTCATGTATTGGAAGGTTGACGAAGGGGAGGAGCCCTATTTCTCTGCCTTGCTCTGGTCTCTTGTTTCTCCTCGTGACCCGACGAAGTCCCCGTACCGGTCCGCAGGCAAGGCACTAAGGCGCATGTGGGACACTGGGGAGGAAAGGGGCTGCGTACGGAGAGCGACCTCACATCATCCGTACGAACGTTGCAGAGCAGAGAGGGGTGTGACCACGTCTCACAATCACGTATCCTCGCCCAGTAAATGTGCAAAGATGTTGCGATATGTTGTCCTGGGGGAACGGGTGCAAGGCCCGTGATCACGCCTCTCTCTGGCTGGTTCCGGTGGTAAAAAGAACGAATGTTTGTCTGTGTCTTGTGTGTGGGCGACTTGCTCTTGGCAAATCACGTCATCATACTCACCCTCAACTTTTCCGCAAGAATCAGCCATAGACTGATCATTAAATCATGACATGACTACATTTAGTGTTCGAATTCAGAGGCCATTTTCAGTTTCTCATTGTTCCAAAGAAGCGAGTATTCTCTGATCAGAGCCCTTGCGGGAATAATGAAGAATGGTGCGATCATGCCCGTCTCCTGCTATACAAGAGAGCAATGACATCGCTTTCCTTTGCCCTGCCCGTTCTTACGACGCTTTCAGCGTCTCCATCCGCCTATCTGTGGGGAAACAGCCCGCAGGCAGTGGTGCTGGCATTGGCCTGGTTTATCGGCATCAACATCGTTATCTGGTTCATTTTGCACGTGGTACTGCGTGCGCTGCGCGGCGTCGCACTCAGAACCCGTATCGGCGTCTACGAAGTCGTCGCGACGTTCCTGGAGGGAGTGCCGGCGCTCATTTGGACGCTGCTGGCATTTTTGCTTGTCGTGCGCGATCTAATCCTGCCGATCATTATCCTGCAGACGATCAATGTTCTTCTCTTCGTGACCTTTGTCATTCTGGCGGTGCTGCTGGCGCAGCGCGTAATCGAATATATGATCGCGGCGCATCTGCCCCGACTCCGGCGCGACGCGACCGAAACACCGGCGGTTTTGCGCGCCACGATCCTGATCATTCTGTGGACACTCGGCGTTCTCTTGGTTCTCTCCAACATCGGCATCAACGTGCTGTCACTGGTGACGGGGCTGGGCATCGGCGGCGTGGCGGTGGCGCTGGCCGTCCAAAATATTCTCGGTGATATCTTCAGTTCGTTTTCCATCTATCTGGACCAGCCGTTCAAGGAAGGGGACTTCATCATCGTCGGACAGGACATGGGAACCGTGAAGCGGGTCGGCATGAAATCGACGCGCATTCTGTCGCTGAGCGGCGAAGAGATCGTCATCTCCAACCGGGAGCTTACCAGCGTGCGCGTGCAGAACTACAAGCGCATGAAGGAGCGCCGCGTGGTGTTCACGATCGGCGTCACCTACGACACGCCGGTGGATAAAATGAAAGCCATTCCCGAAACGATCAAAAAGATCATCGAATCGCAGTCGCCCACGCGTTTTGATCGCGCGCATTTCTCCGCATTTGCGGATTCCAGCCTGAACTTCGAGATCGTCTACTACGTGCTTGATCCCGATTACACCAAGTACATGGACATCCAGCAGACGATCAATCTGGAGCTCATGAAGGCGTTTGCAAAGGACAAGATCGAGTTCGCCTTCCCGACGCGGACGGTGTATGTGGCGAAATAGGGTTAGGGTTGGGTTAGGAAATACGGAAGATTGTTATTGATTTTTTCATGGCGGGTAGCAGAATGTGCGGCCTCTATGAGTGAACGTATCGACATCAAAGATACTCGAATCGACAATGCAGTCGAACTCGTGAAAGACAGGCAATTCGAACATGCCGATCCAAACAAGATCGGTGAATTTCGCTATGCAGTATGGAGAGCGGCCAATCAAGTTGCAGGACTCATTGACTCACCCAATCCCGATGCATGGGTTCTGCATATCGACACGGTCGAAGAACAAATCGGTCCGCACAGCAGCCCCGGCGATCCGGACAGCCCCGACGAGCAGAGGAGAATCTGATTTACCGTATCTCCCGCCACTCTCCCGCACCTGCTTCTTCATCCAGCGTGCGGTGTCTGATGATAAATCCCGTACCACTGGCAAAGGCCGCATAGTCGTCGCCTCCGCCCGCCCACCAGCAGCGCACGGCGGCCAGCGCTCCTGTGATGTCCGTTGCGTCTCCAGCGATGCCCGTGCAGGTTTGTGTCGCGAGCGCCTTGGTGCCGCCCGATTCGGTCAGCATCAACTGAGTGATCGGGGAGTTATAGGTGCCGGTGCCTGTCTGGACATGATTCCATTTCAGCTGCGGAAACGGCGTGTGCCGCGGCGTCTTATTGCAAGCGGCAAGACTCAGCAGCGCGAATGCGATGATGGCCGCCTTCTTCATTGCAGCGCTTTGCGGAGAAGTTCATTGACCTTTTGCGGGTTGGCCTGGCCCTTTGTCTGCTTCATCACGTAGCCGACGAGCGCGCCGAAGGCCGCCTGCTTGCCGGCTTTGAAATCCGCCACCGACTTCTCATTTTCCTTGATCGCCTGCGCGACGAGAGTCTCCAACGCTGAATCGTCGCTGATCTGTTTGAGCCCCTGCTCCTCGATGATCGCGTTCGCGCCTTTGCCGGTCTGGATCATCATAAGCAGGACATCCTTGCCGGTGTTGCCCGAGATCGTGCCGGAGTCGATAGCTTCGACCAGCTCCAGCATCGCATCCGCGTTCGGTCCGTCCGCGACTGTTTTTTCCTCCGCCTTCAAGAAGCCGAGCAGCTGTGTGAGCACGATGCCTGACGTCCGCTTGATGTCTTTGGTCTTTTGGAGGACGGCATCGAAGATCGAAAGCAGCACCGGATCATCGACCAGCTGCAGCGCCTGCGCTTCTTCCAGTCCTTGTGCCACATATCCTTCGCGGCGCGCGCGGGGGAGCATCGGCAGGCATTGCTTGATGTCTTCGATTTCCTTCTCCTCAAAATGCAGCGGCGGAATGTCGGGCTCCGGGAAGTAGCGGTAATCCTGCGCGTCTTCTTTATCGCGGAGCATCCGCGTGCGCTCTTCATCATCTACCCAGCCGACCGTGATGTTTCCTTTGAGCGGTCCGCCGGTTTCAGCCCACAGCTCGCGCAGTCTTTTTTCCTCATACTGCAGCGCTTTTTCAAGCGCTTTAAACGAGTTCAGGTTTTTGATTTCGCTGCGCGGGTTCAGCTTTTCCGTTCCCTTCTCACGCAATGAAATCGACGCATCAAAACGCATCATGCCCTTGAACATGTCGGCGTCCGATGCATCGACCGCGATCAAAATGCGGCGGAGCTCCTGCGCGAATGCGACGGCTTCATCGCTGTTTCTGAGATCCGGTTCCGTCACGATTTCCATGAGGGGAGTTCCCGCGCGGTTGTAGTCGCAGAGCGTGCTCGATCCATAGTGGCTCAGTTTCCCCGCGTCGTTCTCCATGTGAAGGCGCGTGATACCGCAGATCATCTCACCCGTTTTGCGTCCGCTCGAATCGCGCAGGTCGTAGCGCACTGATCCTGCTTTCCCCAGCGGGAAATCATACTGCGAAATCTGGTAGCCGTACGGGAGATCGGGGTAGAAGTAATGCTTGCGGTCGAAATGGCAGTCAGGCGCAATCGAGCAGCCGATCGCGAGCGACGCTCGGATTGCTTTCTCAATGGCACTGGCATTCGGTGCGGGAAGCGTGCCGGGGTGTCCCATGCAGACCGGGCAGACGGTCGTGTTCGGTTCTTTACCGAACGCATCGTTGTCACATCCGCAGAACATCTTCGTCTTCGTGTTCATCTGGGCGTGGACCTCAAGGCCGATGATGGCTTCCAGCTGCGGCAAAGACATGGCAGAATCTTATAACTACAAACTAAAAACTACAAACTACAAACCGTCTCACATCGGCTTCGGGTGGTGGTCGTAATCGACGATGAGTTTGCCTTCCAGGTGATCGACTTCATGCTGCACGACTCGCGCGTCCATGTGTTCCAGCATGCGCTCCTGTTCCTCTCCTTTGGTATTCCAGTATTTCACGACGATCGAGACTGAGCGGGGGACGGGCAGCCAGATATTCGGCAGGCTCAGGCATCCTTCTTCCGCGACTTCGATGTCTTCGCTTTTAAACGTGATGTCGGGATTGATGAGCGGCGTCAGCTTGTTGCCGATCTTCACAATGCACACCCTCTCCAGTCGCGCGACTTGCGGCGCGGCGAGGCCCAGTCCGTCCGCCGAAATCACCGTCGCTTCCATGTCTTTGATCAGCCGCAAAATGTCTTTGGTGACGTGCGGAATTTTTTTCGTCCTGGAGCGAAGAATCGGATTATCGGCACCGGTAATGATGGGGAGGATTGCCATAGGCATAGCCTAAATTGAAAATGGATAATTGAAAATTGATAATTATCCGTTCTTCCGCCCGTTTTTTATCGGAATGCTCCTACTGCCTGCGCCAGCGATGCTTTCCGGCGCAATTCATCCATCGACTGGATTTTGCCGTGATCGAGCATCTTGATCAGAATATTTGCCGTCTGCAGCACATCGGGCAGCGCACGGTGGCGGCCCTGGGGCAGCGGCATGTTGAACCGTTCGCTCAGAACATCCAGGTTATGCCGGAACGCAGTGGGAAATAGGCTCTGGCTGAGTCGCATGGTGCAGAGGATCTCGGGCAGCTCGATGAATCCCCAGCAGAATTCCTTTTCCGCTTCCAAAAATCCTTTGTCGAACGCGGCATTATGCGCGAGCAGAATCGATCCCTGGGCGAACGCGAGAAACTGCGGCAGCACCGTCATGATTGTCGGGGCGTCGGACACGTCTTCGTTGCGGATGTTGTTTATGCGCTGGGCTTCGAGCGGGATGTCGCGTTCCGGATTCACGAAACTCGAAAAAGTCGATGTTTCGATCACTCTTCCTCCTTCGATGCGCACGCCCGCGATCTCGACAATACGATGTCCTTTGCGGGGATCGAGGCCTGTTGTTTCCAAGTCGAAGACGGTCAGTGCGGGAAGCATGGGCACCGACTATAGCTCATCTGTCAGCATCAAAAAGAAAGTTTGCTGTACTTTTTAGGACTGGAGATTGTTCCTTTGCCAAATTGTTACCTTGTTAAAAGAGATAGTTGAAAAGTGAACGGTTGTTCCTTTTTGCATCTTTCTTTCCTTGTCTGTTCGCTCGATCGGGGATTACAGTGCACGTCTATGGCACAGTCGAAACGCATCACACTTAAAGTCATTCTTGATCATCTGCAGGCATTTCAGATTCAGATCAACGGTCGCATGGACCGGTTCGAAGGCCGGATGGGAGGTGTGGAGGGGCGTATGGGAGGTCTGGAAGGTCGTATGGATCGTATGGAAAGAAATCTGACGGCGCAGATTAGTGCCATCGACAAGCGCCTCGACGCTATCGAAATCGAAGAGTTGCCAAAGCGTGTGCGGAAACTGGAGAAGGCGGTGTTTGCGAAATAGGCAATCCAAACAATTTAACAATGGAATAATTCAACCATATAGTTTCCTCATGCAGCGCGCAGATGGCATCCCGATGGGCACGGTCCTCACAAAGCTGGGCAAGCTGTATCATCCGCCGAAGACGTTTCTGCACTACCGCACGCCGCTCGATCTGCTCGTGGCGGTGATTCTGTCCGCGCAGTGCACCGACGCCAGGGTCAACATCGTGACAGAGACGATTCTGTATCCCAAATACAAGAGGGCGGAGGATTACGTGAAGGTTCCGATTCACGAACTGGAAGACGACATCCATTCGTGCGGGACGTTTCGTATGAAAGCGAAATCCATTCGCGGCGCGTGTGCAAAGATCATCGAGGAATTCGGCGGCAAGGTGCCGGACACGATGGAGGCGCTTCTCACGCTCCCCGGCGTCGGCCGAAAGACAGCTTCGGTGATTCTCTCCGCGGCCTACGGCAAAAACCTCGGCATCGCCGTCGACACGCACGTGCAGCGACTGGCCCAGCGACTCGGCCTCAGCACGTTCGACGATCCCAAGAAGATCGAACTCGACCTGATGGAACAGGCGCCGCGTAAGAAGTGGCGGGACGTGACGGTTTTGCTCATCAGCCACGGCCGCGCTGTCTGTACCGCGCGTAACCGCAAATGCGGCGCATGCGTATTCAAAAAGGACTGTCCGTCATCGCTCATCCTGCATCACCCGGACCGCGCCAAACCGAAGAAGGGGAGAAAGAAGCGGTGACCGAGGGGACCAAAGGCACCAAGGTAAACACCTATAGGTTCCGGCAGTGCCTTTTTCATTATCTCTTGGCACCCTCAAAGGGACTGCTATAGTAGCCCCCTCTTTATCTCCTTTTCTTTTTTGCATATGCACAAGAAGCTTCTTGTTGCCATGTCGGTTTCCCTTCTCGCTCTCGCGGCTTGCTCCAGCAACACCGCCAACACGACGCCCACGGATGAGGGCTCTGAATACAGCAGCACGGCCATGATGGATGACAGCTCGGCCATGAGCACGGACAGCGCAGCGATGATGAATGCATCCAGCGACTCCAGCAGCAGCGTTGCAGCCCTCGAAATGAATGAAGGCACGAGCGCGGACGCCAACACGGACGCGATGGGTCAGTAATTTCTCTCGTCATTTAGAAAAAGGCGGCCAGTGGCCGCCTTTTTTGTATCAGCAATTGTGTAATCACCAGCCGAACTCCTCTGCGGTACCATGCCCGTGATCGACGTAATAATCGGAATCTTCTTTATCCACCTCTGCTTCGACTTTTGTCACATCCAGCGCCTGCTGTTTTCTGGCAGTTCGTTCCACTTCTATTCTCTTTCTGATCAATTCTTTCACGGCATTCTGTTCTCTTTCGAGATTGCGGCGCTGCTCAGCGACATCTTCGTTAGCACGGCGTGCGTCGGTCTCGTCTTCGTCACTGAAGGTAAACCTGTCATATTGCTCATTCGAATGGCCTTCACCACCCCATGCCGTGTCTTCAGGGAGAGCGGCGAGCTCCTGCGTGATTCTGCGGCCTTCTTCCGCCAGCTGGTCCAAGGTCATGTGCTCAAAATTCTTCATATGAGATAAGAAGCGGGTAACTTATATATTATAAACTTTTGTTTAAATTTGTCAAATACCTATAAAGGTATGCATCGAAACTCTATTCAGCTTTTTACCGCTTCCTCATTCTTGTCGCGCCCGCGTCGCAGTTTGTTCATGATTTTCACGACCAGAAACAATGTGAAGGCAATGATGAGGAAATTGACTACCTGATTAATGAAATCGCCGTAGGCGATGACGGCGATGCCTTTTGCCTTGGCGTCCGCGAGAGACGCGACCGGCGTGCCCGAGAGATTTAAAAAGAGATTATTGAAGCTTACTTTGCCCGTCAGCTGACCGATGGGAGGCATGATGATGTCTCCGACGAGCGCGTTCACGATGTTCTGGAACGCGGCGCCGATCACGACGCCGACCGCCAGATCCATTGCGTTGCCCTTTACCGCAAATTCACGGAATTCGTCGAAGAACTTCATGCGCGCAGTGTATCACAGGATGCAATTGCATCGCATCTCAGATCTCGCCGAGGAGCTTTCGGGTCAGGTCGTTGTACTCATTTTGCAGCTGACTCAGGCGTTTTTCATTGCCGGACCATGTGGCTTCAAACAGGTCTTCTTCCAATTCCTGCAGCCGTTTCTCGATGTCGTTGTGGGTGTTCATATATGTGTGAAACGAATCAAGAAAGTATAGCAAAAAATGCAGTTTCGGACAACGGTTCATGGACGCTTTTCCTGCAAGCAGCTAGTATCGTTTCCTCATGAAACAGTACTTGGATTTGATGCGGCACATCCTGGAAACGGGACACGAAAAATCCGACCGAACGGGCGTGGGGACGATCAGCATTTTCGGCTACCAGATGCGTATTCCTCTGAATGAAGGATTCCCGCTTCTCACCACCAAGAAGATGGCGACGAAGGCGATCATCCACGAGCTTTTGTGGTTTTTGCAGGGCGACACGAATATCAAATACCTCGCCGATCACGACGTGCACATCTGGGATGAGTGGCCGTTTCAGGATTACTTGATCGCGAACAAATTGACCGATCAGTTCCCGATGTATTCCGACAGCTGGAAGGAGCAGAAGAAGGAGTTCATTCAGCGTATCAAAGACGATGCGGACTTTGCGGCAAAGTGGGGCGATCTGGGTCCCGTGTACGGCAAGCAGTGGAGGCGCTGGCAGGGGTCGGACGGCAAAACCTATGATCAAATTGGGGCCGCCATCGAGCAGATCAAGAAGAATCCCGATTCTCGGCGCATCCTCGTCTCCGCCTGGAACGTGTCGGACGTGTACGGCCACACCAAGACCGCGCCGCCGCTCTGCCACACGCTGTTTCAATTTTACGTCTGGGACGGAAAGTTGAGTTGTCAGCTCTACCAGCGCAGCGCCGACGTATTCCTCGGCGTACCGTTCAACATCGCGTCCTATTCGCTGCTCACGCACATGATCGCGCAGGTATGTGATCTGAAGGTGGGGGATTTCATCCATACGCTCGGCGACGCGCACTTGTACCTCAATCATCTGGATCAGGCCCGTGAGCAGCTCAGTCGCGACCCGCGACCGCTCCCGCATCTTCGCCTGAACAAAGACGTGAAGAACATCAACGATTTCCGCTTCGAGGACATTGAGATTCTGGACTACGATCCGCATCCCGCGATCAAGGCGCCAATTGCGGTCTGATTGATAGGTGTTAGGTTTTAGCTGTTAGCTGTTAGGTTCCTGAATTATTCCTTTGAGAAGCTAGAACCTAAAAGCTAAAACCTATAAGCTTCGCTTTATGCTTCTCTCCCTCATCGCCGCCGTCTCGGAAAACAACGTCATCGGCAAAGGCGGAACGCTCCCGTGGCATCTGCCCGCGGACCTCGCGCACTTCCGCGCACTGACGACCGGCAAACCCGTCATCATGGGGCGCAAGACGTTTGCATCGATCGGCAGACCGCTGCCCAACAGACAGAACATCATCCTGACGCGCGATGAAACATTTCAGGCGGAGGGATGCGACATTGCTCACACTCTCGACGACGCGATCGCGATGGCGGAGGACGGCGGGGCCGGGGAGGCAATGGTCATCGGCGGTGAGCAGATTTATCAGTCCGCAATGTCGCTCGCCACTCACATGTACCTGACGCTCGTGCATACGTACGTCGAAGATGGCGATGCGTTCTTTCCCGAGATCGATTACCGGCAGTGGCAGGAGACGGAGCGCGTCGAGCATCCGGCAGATGAAGAGAACCCGATTCCGTTCAGCATGGCGACCTACGAACGGATCCGTTTGCCGTAATCCCGACTTCGGACACATCATGATTTTGTTGTATGGAAGCCATTTTTTGTTGTGTTGCATGTTTTGCATTCTCCTGTGATTGCAGCATTTTGACGCAGGGGGATCATGTGCGCATATGGCATCACTCGATACAGCACCGGCTGCCTTGGACACGGAACAACTTGCACGTGACATCGAGCAGGCTGCCGCCAAAGAGGCACACACCATCGGCGAGTACACATCGGATATTCGGGGAAAAGCATCCGCCCTTCTGGAAGGCGGAGGCGAATTGCAGAAGGTCGGTCGGGCACTGGGAAAAAATGCGACCGGCGTTCAGGAAGCCTCGGACGGATCGACATCCATCAAAGTCGATGATCTCGAACCGGGCCTGAACGGGTTCACTGAAATCGGTGGCAGTGACAGCGATATTACCGTCAGCACAGCATTGCTATCGGAAGACCCCGATACATTGGCGGAAGTCATCGATCATGAAAAAAGGCACAATGATCAGGTGCCGCTTCAAAGTGCGGGCGGCACGCTGCTCGTCACGGCGTCCGGCGAAGAAATCAAAGACGATATTCTGCTCTACGAAGGCGATACTGAAACGCATACGGCAGAGACGCTCGGGTATGGCCGCAGAGCCGATCAACCGGAAGAGTATGCAAAGGGGCACGACATCGCCGAAGAGATTCGGGCAGATCATGAGGAGGCATGGAATGAGACGCTGACGGAGCATGGTGATCCGGCCCTGCTGCAGAAGGAAATCTGGGCGAAAGCATTGAATGAAGGAACGCTGACCATGGAGGAGCTGACCGAGCAGGCGTCCAAGACCCGCTACAATACAGAGGCGGCGGAGGTGATCAGTGAATACGTGAAATCGAATGGTATGGAGTACGCGATAGCAGGGTGATGTAGATGTTAAGTAAGTTCAGTATGTTTGGTACGTATCCCCAAACCTACTGAACTTACTGGACCTACTCAACTTACCAAACCTTCGGTCGCGTCTTTACGCGCACCCGGGAAGAGATTCGTCTTGCTAGCGATCGAGGAGTTGGCAACCTTGCGGCTCATCCAGCGGGCGATGATCATGCCCGTGAACATCGAGATGAGAACGCCGAGTCCGAGCGTAATCGCAAATCCGCGGACGATCGACGTGCCGATGATAAACAGCAGCGCGCAGGTGATGATGGTCGAGATATTCGAATCGCGGATGCTCGGCCAGGCACGTTCGAAGCCGACCTCCACGGCGGTCTTGAGCATCTTGCCTCTGCGCAGTTCTTCCTTCACGCGCTCGAAGACGAGCACGTTGCAGTCGACGGCCATACCGATACTCAGGATCATGCCGGCCGCGCCCGCGAGCGTGAGCACCACGTACTCGCTGGTAAAGAAGAAGAGCGGAAGCTTGAGGATGTCGATGAAGATCAGCGCGTAGATGATGAGCGCCGCGTCGGCGATGAGGCCGAGGAAGCGGTAGGCGAAGAGCATGTAAATCATGATGATGATCATGCCGACGATGCCCGCGAGCAAAGATGTGTGCAGCGCCTGTGCGCCGAGGGTCGCCTCCACGGTTTGCTGACCCGACAGATAGATCGGAGCGGGGATCGCGCCCGTGTTCAGGTCTTGCGCGAGCTGCTGGGCTTCAGAGTAGCTGGAGCTGCCCGTGATGATCGCGGTGCCGCCCGTGATTTCGCCCTGTACGGTCGGGGCCGAGACCAGGTCGCCGCCGACGAAGATCGCGATGCGCTTGCCGATGTTCGCCTTCGTCAGTTCCTGGAAGAGTTTGCCTCCCTGCGCGTCGAACACGATCTGCACGACCGGCAGATTCGTGGACGGATCGAGCGTCACGGTCGCTGTGCGGAAGTGCTTGCCGTCGAGCGGCGTGTCCTTCCAGCCCGTCGGCTGCAGCGAGAAGAAGAGCGTGCGGAGCGTGATGGCATTTTCCTGCTCGCGCACGTTGCCGCTCTGCATCTGCGTCATCAGCTGCGTTGCCTTGGCCTGCGCGTCCGGACCGGTCACCGTCAGCACGTCGTAGGTCGCCGTGTCGGGCGTCTGCGTGGGGGCCTTGTTGACCTTGATGAGGTGGTAACCGAACGGCGTCTCGACCGGGTCGCTGACGGTTCCGACGGGTTCGCTGAAGGCGACGTTTTCAAACGCCGGCACCAGATCGCCGCGGGAGATAGGTCCCAGTTCTCCGCCGTTCTGGGCGGAGGGGCCGTCGGACTGCTGGCGGGCGAGCGTGGCAAAATCGGCGCCGTTTTCCAGTTGCTTCTTGAGATCCTGCGCGCGCGCCAATGCCTCTTCCTTGGTGCGCGTCACGTTGGCGGGTGCGCTGTTGGCGCCCTTATACGCGACGAGGATGTGGCTGACGTCCACGACTTCTTTGCCGGGAGTCAGACTGCGCAGAAACAGCACCTGTGCGCTGGAACCGCTGGTCTGCACGACCTTCAGATCACCGGCCTTCATCGTCTTGAGGGCGGACGCGACGGTGGTCGGCACCTTGTCGAGGGCGACATTTGTCTGCAGGTTCTGCGTGACGCCGGGATTCTGCTTCGCGAGCAGGCTGAAAGCCGTCGGCGCATCCTGAATCACGCGGCCGGTCATCGTCTTGGCCTTGAGCACCTGCACCAGGAAGACGCCCGACATGCTCTGCGTCGTCGGATTTCCCTGTGCGTCTGTCGCCTGCACGTTGATCACGCCGTCCTTCTGGATCACGCCGTTTGCGGGCGTCGCGTTCCACACGCTCTCAAGCCCCTTGGGCAACTGATCCTGAAAGTAGACGTGGGAATCCTCGTAGCCCATGCCGAGCTGCGAGCCGATGTCCTGCCCGAGCTTGGCAAGCGTTGCGCCGCTGTGCGTGATCTGCGCGACTGCGTCAGCGACGTTCTGACGCACCTGTTTCTCATACTCCGGGGTCGACTGCGTGAACTCTTCTTTGAATTGCAGCTGGATGGTTTTGCCGACCGTGTCGATACACTTCTGCACGTCGATCACGCCCGGACATTCCACGAGCAGGTGCTTCTCTCCGCCGACGTACGACGGCGTGATGGTTGCCTCACTGACGCCGAGCGAATTGATGCGGCGCTCGAGCACCGTGCGGATCGCCTCGACGATGTTCTGATCCTGCTGCTGCAGGACTGTTTTTTCATTCTGCAGTTCGATGAGCGTTTCACCGCTGCTATTGCCGCCGCCCGCTTGCATTTGTTCAATCTGCTGATTGATCGATTTGAGCTGATCCTGAATTTCCGTTTCGGAAATGCGGAAATCAAGCTGCGTGCCTCCGGCAAGATCCAGTCCCAAATGGAAACCGGGATTCAAAAACGACGGCCAACCCTGCTTGAGATTGCTCGGTAATGCGACAATCACCACCAAGACGGCGACAATGACGGAAGCGATCTGCCAGAACTGACGGGAGGAACGGGAAGCCATGATGGTTACGGAACGGGAGTGAAGGTGACATGCAAACCGACGTTCATATCGTCGGCAAAGACATCCGCGAGATCGGAGCTGGGAATATTACTGATGACGATGTTGTCGGGAGCGACCGTCGTCTGCACGTGGAGCTTGGACACGAGCTGATAGTCCTTTGATCCGCCCTCGCGCACAAAAATGCCGATGTTGCGGCCGACCGTCTGCTTGAAGAGATCCTGCATCTTCGCCTGGCCGTCCGGCGTGAGGAGAAGGGCCACTTCGCCCTTGCCGTCGGCGTCTTTGTGCGAGACGACGCCGGTCAGATCTTTCTCTGTGATTCCCGTCTTCCGGAAGCTGCCCTGGCCCTGGACCATGATGTCGGCCGTTTCGCCGGTACCCGTTTGCGCCATGACCTGCAACGAAAACGGAGCTGTCAGTTCCTTGGTCAGTTCATCCGCGGCGCCCTTGTCGGGAACGGTAATGGAGAGAGTGAACGGCTTTTTGGATGTATCGATGGTATCGCTGATAATTTGCTCATTGAGATGCTCCAGTCTGCGTTCGGCGACGCGCTGGCTGGCAAATGCAAGGCTGTCTTGTACATTGGAATCCGTGACATTGAATGTCAGAGTGTAGCGAACGGTTGTCTGCGTGGAGCAACCTGCCAGGATGATTGCGGCCGAAAGCCCGAGTACAAGTCGTTTCATAGGGTGGGAGGAGTGTAGGGGAGACCTCCATTCCATGCAATTTAAACATGAAAACCGCCGATGAGGCTAGGGGCACGGTCGGATGTTTGTTTATTGGTTTACTGGTTTACTGGTTTCTTTGTTCATTCCTTTCTTATTCACGAATCAACGAATCAACTAATAAACGAATCAACAAATAAACCAATAAATTTGCCCTGTTATGCCGATTGCTGTGCCTGGAGCACCGTCCCCGCCCGGATCATTTTGCCCGTCAGATCGATTCCTTTCAGATGACAGTCGTTGTCGATGACGCACTGGTCCAGCACGCAATCCTCAATCACGCAGTGTTCAAAAACGACCGTATCCTTTAATGCACTCTGCCGGACAGTCGTGTCTTTCCCGATCACGACACTCCCTTCCCTGCGCCTCTTCGATTCCTCATCAATCGATTCCGGACTGAGCGCATGCAAAGCATTTCCGACGAGTGCTTTGGTTGCATCGAGGTATGCTTCAAATGATCCCACGTCGAACCACGGATCAGTGAACGTGAAGCAGCGGATCTTTTTGCGGCGTCTCAGCAATTCCTCAAAGATGCCGCCGACGTTATCCGGATGTTCCTTTGCGTACATGACGAGTATATCCAGATCCGATGCCGGAATGACCGTGCAGCCGGTGCTCACGAGCGTGCTTTTCGGGTGCGGCGGCTTTTCCTCAAATCCCGTGACCGCGCCGTCGACGGCAATCACGGTGCCGAAGCTCTTCGCTTTCTCCGACGATCCGATGTCATATGCCGCGATGAGCGCGCTTCCTTCTTTGTGGTGCTTCAAAAAATCCTCGAAGCGGAAACCGAAGTAGTTGTCGCCGGTGAGAAGCAGTACGTCGTCCGCAATCTTCTCTTCCTCAATCCACTGCCGCACCGCACCGAGCGCACCGAGCTTTTCATCGTCTTTGCGCGTCTCTTCAATCCGGATCTCGATATCCTTCCGCGTTTGCTCCGCCGCCCAATCGCAAAAACTCTTCTCGAACACCGCATTCGTACTGACCGTGATCGCGATATCGGCTGGAATTTTCTCCACGATGTGCGTCAGCATCGGTTTGCCCGCGAGCGGCAGAAGCGGTTTGGCGCGCGATTCGGTGAGCGGCCACAGGCGCGTGGCAAAGCCGCCGGCGAGGATGAAGGCATGCACATGGAAAGTGTAGGGCTAGGGCAAGGGCTAGGGCTAGGGAAAAAGATTCAGAAGAATCAGAGGGGTTGATGATATTTCTTCTGATTCCTCTGAGTCTTCTGAATCCTCTGGATCCTCTGCGTCCTCAGGCAAAAAACTTCTGCTTGAACGTTGCTTTGGGATGTACCACCGTCACGGGCCGTCCCTCGAGCGATTCGATGTGTTCATCCCGCTCCACCATGCCGAGCACGGACGGCAGCAGCATGTAGGTGATGTTGTGCTGCCGGCAGGCGCTCACCAGGTTGATCGACTGTTCCAGATCACTGCACTGGATCAGATGCGTAATGCGGTATGTTTCGATCGTCTCTTCCAGCTTGTTGAGTTTGCCGAGGACCGGCACGCCCTCCACCGTCTTTTCATGCGTGCCGCGGTTTTCCAGAATCGCGACCGGGAGCAGCGCGCTCTTCCTTTGTTGTAAATGTTTGATGAGCGACTGCGTCTCGCGGTTGAGACCGATCAGCAGAGTGGGGAACGCCGGAGGATTTTTCCGGAGCATCGCGCGCTTGAATGCGTCGAACGCGACATGCCAGATCCAGGTGAGACCGGCTTGAAGGACGAAGGAATAGAGGAGCAGCCCCCGGCTGAAGAATTGCTTGTACTCGAAGTAGTAGACCAGCGTGAAGAGCGCGAGACCGACGGCTGAGCTGTAGGCGATGAACGCGCCGTTGCGCAGACCCGTCTGCCGGTGCGTGAGGAAGAACGTGCGCGTGCTGGCCAGTACCAACACCCATAGCGGCGCGACTTCGGCGGCGATCAGAATGTAATGCCCGAAGGGAAAATCCGAGGACAGGATGAATCCGACGCGCAAAAAATAGGCGAGCGCATAGCTGAGTACAAAGAGCAGCATGTCCGATATCACCCACGCCGTCAGAAGAATGCGATAGCGCATGGGAGGAGTGTAGGGCGAGGGCTAGGGCGACGGCTAGGGGGAAATAGAAATGACAGCGCGGCCATTCCTGGCCGCAGATCGCAAATGTCCTTCGTCTATGCGCCCAAGAATGGGCGCTCTTAGTTGAGGGATATCGGACTCCACACATACGCGAGCTTCGTCGCATCCCATGGGACTGTGCCGGTCCACTGCTCCGTTCCCGTGCCGAGCAGGTTTGCCGGCAGCGGCAGATTGGCTTCCATCCACTGCAATTTGGCGGCGATGATCGGATCAGATTTTGCACGGGTTTCCATCCAAGGTCGCTCGAGCACGTAGCCCGTGAAAGTCTCGGCGAAATCCTCGAAGCAATTGGTCTGCGCATATCCGCTCACAAAATCTTTCTTGGTCAGACCCGCTTTCATCACGTTCGGCGTCGACCAGGAGATCGAAAAGAAGGCTGCCGCGGGGGAATCCTTCGCGAAGACGTCGTTGCCGTCCGTGAAATTGCTGGCGCCGCTCGTGATATCGCCGAGCAGGTTTCCGTGAATCACATGTCCGCATTCGTGCACCATGAGTCCGACGAATTCATTGCCCACGGCATGGCCGTCAATAATGATCGTGGTTTTGCCGCCGAGCCCGCGCTGCGTCGCGCCCTGATAGAGAACGTAGAAGTTCTTGAGATTATCGCGGCAGAGAGAGGGGAGGCGCTCGAGAACGTCGTTGGCGAGTGTTTGCTGATCCGGATGAATGTCCGCCTGTGCAACGATCGGCAGAAGCGCGGTGGATCCTTCGGATGACTGGATCGTCGGCACGGTCACCGCTGCCGCAACGAGCGTCGGCGCAGACGGATTCTGATGCCGGAGAGACGACAAAATCGGTCGAATCTGCAATGGCAAATGGCTCACGGAAGCCATCCAAACAGTCCGATACATCGTTATTTTGCTTGCGGTGCCATACCCCTCTGCTACACTGGCGCCAACAACGACAGTCGCGGTCACAGCAACGAGTAGAGAGACGGAGGCTTTGACGACTGCGTGTGAACGCATAGACAGAAAGAAAAAAGGAAGTATTTATATAATAATATTCGTACGATGTCAATATCCTCAGAAACGCCTGTCCGTAGCGGACAGACCTATACCGTCACCATCGAAAAAGTGACCCACGGGGGCTCTGGACTGGCACATATCGACGGTTTCTCCGTCTTTGTCGCCGGGACGATTCCCGGCCAGCAGGTCGAAATCGTCATCACCAAGACCGCCCCGCGCTTCGCCGAAGCGAAGGTTAAGAAGGTCCTGCGTAAGGCAAAGGACGAAATCATGCCCCGCTGCCAGCATTTCCACGATTGCGGCGGCTGTACGTGGCAGAACCTGCCCTATGACCGCCAGCTCTCCTATAAAGAAGACATCGTCCGCGAAACACTCGAACATCTGACCCCTGCCGATGAAGCGGTCCGCAAACAGCTGCCCGGCCGCGTGCTCAAGATCATGCCGAGCCCGCAGGTCTTCCATTACCGTAACAAACTCGAGATGAGCTTCGGATTCGGCTCGATGCGGGTGGAGGAGAAAAACGGCAAGAAAATCTACTTCGATGAAAACCCGACGATCGGATTTCATCAGCCCGAGCAATGGTCGACGGTGCTCCCCATTGTCGAATGCCATCTCTATGACGAGCAGATCGGATCGCTTCTGTCCGACGTGCGCCGCTTCATGCAGGACACAAAACTCCCCGTACATAATCCGAAGACCCACAAGGGATTGCTCCGCACGCTGCTGCTTCGCCGCGGCATTCACACCAATGAGTACATGATCGCGTTCGTCGTGAACGCGAAGAAGAAAGAACTCGAGCCGCTCTTCCAGTACTTCATGCGCTTCGCAGGGCGGCCGGGATTGGCGTCGCTGCTTGTGATCGAGAACACCGGTCTCAACGACAAGCCCGAGCAGCCGGTCATCCACACCCTCGTGGGGAAACCCTCGATCCGCGAGCGCCTCTTTGACCTTGAATTCGACATCTCGCCGTTCTCGTTCTTTCAGACGAACACGCTGGGAGCCGAAAAGCTCTACCAGGCGATTTCTGTCGGAGCGGATTTAAATCCGCGCGATACCGTGCTCGACGCGTACTGCGGCATGGGCACGATCGGCCAATATCTTGCACGCTTCTGCCAGAAGGTCGTCGGCATCGAGAGCCATCCGTCCGCAATCGAAGACGCGCTGAAATCCAGCGGCAAGAACCGCATCGGCAACATCAGTTTTTACAAAGGCAGAGCGGAGCAGATCCTGAAGGATCAGCTGAAGCCCGGCGGCAAGTACAGCTTCGATGTGGTCGTCGTGGATCCGCCGCGGGCCGGCATGCATCCGCATGCGCTGGAGTCGATCATCGGCCACAGTCCCAAGAAGATCGTGTACGTCAGCTGCAACACGGCGACCTTCGCGCGCGATCTCGGAGAACTGCTCAAGGCCGGCTACGAACTGCGCACCGTGCAGCCTGTCGACATGTTCCCGCACACCGCGCACATCGAGACGGTTTCTGTTTTGCAAAAAAGATAAATGAGCCAAGCGTGTCATGGTGAGGTGCGATCCCGCGAAGCGGGAGAGCCACGAACCATGACATTCTTTTATGGGTCGCACTTCGTGGGTCCGTTTCACGGAGCACCTCAGTGTGACACTTTTAAAAAGGACGCAGGGGCGCTGCGTCCTCCGGATTGATACTTCTTACAGCGACGAACTGAAGAAGTTGATCGTGCAGCGGATCGAGAACGGATTGTAGGTGATCACGCAGTTGATGCTGATGTCCAGGTTCGATGCGCCCGACGTTCCGTGCAGCACCATGATGTGCGGATTATTCACGAGCACGTTCCATTTGAGGTTTGCACCTCCAAGTGCGCTCTGGATGCGCTGTTCAATCTGCGCCGCGCTTGGCTGCGTGGTACCGCCCGTTGCGCCCTGTACCGGTGCCGCGCCCGCCGCAATCGGCATGGCAGCCATTGCGAGGCTGGCGAGAGTCGCCGCGACCGCGCGGCTGAGTCGGAGATAGGCCATAGTAAAGAAAGAGAAGGATGTAAAAAATAGTTGACGTACTCCTTCTCCGTTTCTGGCACAATACAGCGTCATTTCATGCAGAAAATCACCCTCGTCAGTATCGGCCACCCGAAGGAAAGCTGGGCGCGCGACGCGTCCGCGTTTTATGCTGAACGGCTGAAGCATGCGATTAAGTTCGAGGTGATGGATCTGCCGGCAAGCCGCGAGACGGATCCCGTCCGGCAGATGGAAGACGAGTCGCGCAGGCTGCTCAAATTCGTCGCGGACCTCGACAGCGACGTGTGGGTACTCGATGAGCGCGGCTCCGCGATGAGCTCACCCGCCTTCGCAAAGGTGGTGGCGCAGGCGCGCGACGCGGGTCGTCCGATGATCTTTCTACTCGGCGGATCGTACGGGCTGAATGATGCGGTTCGTTCCGCAGGAAGAATCCTGCGGCTGAGCGACATGGTCCTGCCACACGAACTCTGCAGGGTTGTCTTCCTCGAACAGCTGTATCGCGCGCTCGAGATCAACAGGGGGAGCGGATACCATCATTGAAAACGTCATGGTGAGCGTAGCCGACCACACCCTTCGTGGCTCCTTCGGAGCACCTCAGGGTGACACGATTTTTGCAAATGTGTCATGGTGAGGCGCCCCGCATGTGCGGGGCCACGAACCATCGCATTTGCGTCATTTCTTTGCCCGACGCTCCTTCATCTTCGCGAGCGTCTTCTCCAGATACTGCACATACCCTTCCGGGCTCATCCATCCGTCAGGGCAATCGACTTTTTTCAGATCCGATTCGGGATACATCAGAAAATGATGCGTGTTGCTGGTGAGCCGCCGCACACGGACCCTCACTCCCTTGTCCGTCACCTCGCGCACGCGGCCGATCCGTCCGTCCGGAATTTTCACGCAGTCGCCGAGTGCAAGATGTGATGCCATAACAATCGCTTATTGTCGCGCTTCGCGTCTTCTCCGTCAAAAAAACAGTCAAAGAAAAATTCTCAGGGAAAATACCGTGTTTTGACATTTGCGTGACATTGCGTGCGTAAGCTGTGCACTGTCTTCGGATGACAAATCCAAGACTCCACAACAGAAACCGAAAGCCATAGGAGAACAACCGGGGGAGGGGGGAAGGGCTCCTCTCCCGGTAACACCGTATCTCCCCCCATTGTCTGCTACACTTTCCACATCATGCGCATCCTGGTTGTTGAAGACGAACACGGCATCGCCGACAATATCGCCGAATACTTGCGGCAGTATTCGTTCGCGGTCGACGTCGCGTACGACGGCAATGACGGACTCCATTTGGCGAAGGCCAACACCTACGACATCGCGCTGCTCGACTGGATGCTTCCCGGCATCGACGGACTTGAGCTCTGCAAACTGCTGCGCAAGGATTTCCCGTCGCTTGGCATCATCATGCTCACCGCCAAGGACGCGGTCGACGATCGCGTGAGCGGGCTCGATACCGGCGCCGACGATTACATCGTCAAACCCTTCGCGCTCAAAGAACTGATGGCGCGCATTCAGTCGCTGCTTCGCCGCAGTTACCGCAATCAGCCCGAGGGCAACGTCCTCACGGTCGGCGATCTCACGCTCGATCTCTCTACCCAGCAGGCCACGCGCGGCGGACAGACGATCAAGCTCACCCGCAAACTCTTTCAGATTCTGGAACTTCTCATGCGCAATAAAGACCGCGTGGTATCCAAGGCCGAGATTGAAGCGCACATCTGGGATGCATCCGCAGAACTCTGGAGCGACGTCGTGAGGTCTCACATGCAGAAGCTGCGCGAGAAAGTCGACAAGGATTTCCCCAAGAAACTGATTCAGACCGTGCACGGCACCGGCTACCGGATCACGGATACCGACGATGTTTCGTAACCTCTCGATCAAGTGGCGCCTCGCGCTCCAGTTCACGCTGGTGGTGTTTGGCATGCTGCTCATCGCGGGGACGGCGGTCTTCGTGCTCTTCATCAACAAAGAGAGCCAGGACGCAGACACGCTGCTCTACGTGCAGGCGGCGTCTCTCAGATCCAGCCTTCCGATCACTCTGGAGGATATTTCTGCTCCGGACTGGCGGGATCAGATGTACCGCAAGATCGATACCGTCAAAACGCTCGGGTTTCTCGTGGTCATCACCGACTTAAATGGCAACGTGCTTGATCATTCATCGACGCAGCTGAATCAGTTGCCGGCGCAGAGCGGATACTCCAACGTGCAGATCGGATCCGAACAGTACCGGCTCTACCGCAGCCGCTACGGCCCGTACATCATCATCATCGGGCATGACCTGGATACCGTCAACGAGGCGCAGAGCGCGCTGCTCTCGATCCTGATCCTCACGCTCGTGGCTACTCTCTTACTCACCGGCGGTTTGAGTGCGATGTTCGCCGGACGCGCGTTGCAGCCGCTTACCAAGTTTAGCCGCCGCATGCGCGAGATCGACCCGCAACATCTGCCGTCCAAGCTCGATGGTAATTATCCGGATGATGAGATCGGACAGCTTGCCCGCACGTTTGACGATTTCCTCCGCAGGCTCGACAAAGCGTTCAAACGCGAGCGGCAGTTCACGCAGGATGCATCCCACGAACTGCGCACGCCGCTCATGGTGATCAAAAGCTCGCTGGAGCTGATCGAAGCCAATGCCAAAACTCTCACAGCGCAGCAGCGCGAGAAGCTGACGCTCATGCAGAACGCAGCCCTTCGCATGCAGACGCTCGTGGAGGAATTGCTCGTGCTCTCGCGCGGGATGCAGAGCGGCAAAAAGGAAGACATCTCTCTCGGCACGTTCCTCACCGGCTTCACCGCCGATTTCCGCGCGATGGCGGAGGAGAAAGGACTGGCGCTCACGCTTATGCTTCCCAAGAAAACGCCGACCGTCCACGCGCACCGCGTGGCGCTCGAGAAGGTCGTCGGCAACCTGCTCAAAAACGCGATCCGCTTCACACAGAAAGGAGAAATCAAAGTCGAGGTCAAAGACGATTGCTTGGTGATCAGCGACACGGGTCCGGGCATCTCCGGGAAAGACCTGCCGCACATTTTCGAGCGTTTCTACCGCGCGGACAGCTCACGCAAAACGGAAGGCACTGGCTTGGGACTCGCCATCTGCAAAGGCATCTGCGATGAGGAAGGATGGAATATGAGTGTCGCGAGCAAGGAAGGGGACGGCTCGCGGTTTACGGTGTGTTTTTAGCAGAGATTAGCTGCTTCAATATTTTGCGGTCATCAATGCCGAGGGATTATTTTTCTTGTTCAATTGTTCGAGACAATGCATCTCTCAATTGGATTGCATGTTCTTTTGTCAAAATAACACGTGTTACGAGCGTGATTTCATTTTCTCCCCCAAATATAGATGTGGGGGGCGCAATAAGACCGAAATCTAAAAATACTTCGTGTGCTGAAGCGGCTACATTTGCGGTATTTGAGAAAACTCCACAACCGACATCCGATCGGTCGATCATTTTTCTCGTTGCAGGCATTTCAGTAGACATAAAATTTGGGGTAATAAGTAATGCTCAGCTAGAGTACAGAAAAATTAGTACGATGCAAGGTCAGACTTGCATTTACGTACATTTGCATGCTATCTTGGCTTGGTGAAGCCATTACATCGTCTACAGGTAAAGCTGCTCGAAGTTCTGCGAGGCATTCCAGATGATGAAAGCTACTCGCTAGAACAGATGCGAGTTGCGATCGATGCATCGTCAAAGAGTCAGGTTGTACATCATCTTCAACAACTAGAGAAACGGGGATTAATTAAGCGTGATCCTGACAATTCAGCACACTTTATAGTTTTTGGAGAAGAACATGCTGAAGATGAATTTGCCTTCCTGCCTCTGCTTGCGCTGGCATCATGTGGCAAAGGCATCGAAAACGAACAACATGTTATTGAAAGGATACCGGTGCGTTCATCATTCATACCTGCACATACCAAAGAGACATACCTTATCCAAGCCGAAGGTGATTCAATGGCGCCGCGTATTAAAGACAAAGATATAGTTTTAGTCGAAAAATACATTCAAGGTAGGCATAGCCCTAATGGAAAAGTTGTTGTATGTGAAGAAGAACACGAATGCAAAATTAAAAGATACGTTGAATCGTATGGCGATATAGTTCTTTATTCTTTTAATGAGAAATATCCGCCCCATGTTGTAAAAGATCCTAACAATTTTCAAATTCATGGGATTGTTCGTGGCGTTTTATTTTCGAGCATATAACTTTCAAACTCATGAAAAAGAATAAAATTGTTTATTACTTACTTGGTTACAGAAGAAGATTCGCAAGCGCTTTTTGGCCGACTCGTATTTATTCGGATGAAGATGGAATCTATATAGGAATTTTCAGAAAAAGATTTGTGCCCTATAGAGATTTCTCAGTTTTGTTGTATAGAGGTGGATGGTTACCGGCCAGTGGATCAATTATAGAACAATCAACTTATGTGAAGCATCGATTAACGTTTTTTTCTAATAAGCAGGCTGAAATTTTTATGAATAATTCTAAACAAGGAGGTGCTGGATATTCTTCAATTTCTCGCCTTTAGCGAACATGAGATTTTCTTAAACAAATATCTTTGATGCTACACTCACTCCTATGAGAAAAATCATCACGACCACATTCGTAACGATGGATGGCGTCATGCAGGCGCCGGGCGGATCGACGGAAGATACGGCAAGCGGTTTCAAGTATGGAGGCTGGCAGTTTGGCGCGGACTACCAGGATGAAGTAGCGGGTAAGGTCATCCATGATTTTATGACAGCTCCTTTTGAACTGCTCCTGGGAAGACTCACGTATGAGATTTTTGCAGGGTACTGGCCCAATCATCCGGAAATTGAGCTCATCGCAACACCCTTCAACAGCACGAGAAAATACGTCGTCTCGCATACATCCATTCCGCTCCCGTGGAATAACTCCGCTCTTATTTCGGGAGACGTGGTGGCAGACATACAAAAGCTGAAAAGCATGGATGCGCCCGATCTGTGGGTGTGGGGAAGCGGCAATCTGATTCAGACACTCCTGAAACATAACCTCATAGACCGAATGCACATTTGGATTCATCCCCTCACGATCGGCACCGGAAAGAAATTATTCGCCGAAGGAACACAGCCTGAGCGTTTTAAATCTGTAGATACGAAAATTACCTCAAGCGGCGTCATCATCGCGACGTATGAGCCGGGTGGTGAATTGAAGACCGGCACGGCTGGGGAGTGATGCGTAAAAGTGGCGATAGTTCCACCTGAATTCGGGATAGCATTCTTGAAATCGATATTCAAAAGGTAACGCCCCCTATTATGGACATTTTTTAATAATGTGATTAAATGTAAATGAACTATGGAATTGCAAAAGCCATCTGACGGCACGATCAATCTAGAAATAGCTATCAATTCAGAAGGTGGTGCTCGAAAATTGGAAGATCTCATCCTTCCTATTCAAGATGCAATTTACAGTCTGCTTCAATCGGAAGATGCGAGTGTCACAATACGAGTAAAAAAAGGCATGACACAAGACGATGAGAATGAATCAATTGTGAATACCCTGAAAATTCCGGAAGTTGTCCTGCCTTCTATTCCAAATCTGGAGATAGAAAAAGGATGGGGTGCAGGTACATTCAAGAAACGGGGAAGAATAGATCGGAGATATTTTTTGTATCAATTGCTCAGAGAAGAGAATCTTGACGATGACATCATCGATACGGCGGGGATTAACACTTCCAATATGATGCGGAAAGAGAGTTATCATCTTGTGGAAATTCCGCAGATCGAAAGACAAGTGTTGGTATGTGATGAAGAAGGCGAAGCAACCTTTGTGAGTGAGGAAAAAAGGCCAATTCATTTTTACTTAGAGAATGATAAAAGGACACTGATGGAAACACCGGGAATGTCTCGCGTCATCTTCCGCGATCTTGAACAATGGAGATTTGAGATGCGTGCATTACTGACAGGAAAAGGATTGCTAGAATTATTGGAAGCAAAACGAAAGAAAATGGTTCAATTGTTGCTTCCTTTTGAACCGCCCACGCCCCGGGATGTACGATATTATTCGCAAAGAGAAATTGTTTATCATGACCTCAGTCGGTTCGCTGCTGCTTCTGGTCTCGATTCGGGAATCGATCTCAAGACCCCCGATTTCAAAAATACGATCGCGGTGTGTCACAATGGAGAACGAGTACACGGCGTAACATATTTGAAACATGCTGGAGTGGCTTTGGGATACGGCAGGACGGGAAAGGATGCCGCATCGAATCAGGCAGACATCATTGATCACCTGAAAAGAATTGCAGGTTTCGATATAAACAAGAATGAATATCCAAAGAGAGATCTTGCCTATTACGAGAATGCAAATATTGTCAAAGCGGATTTGGAAGCGATCGCACAAGCAGTTGGTATCGATGACTATACCGACTTAACGACGACTTATCTCTCAAGTAATTACTTTGTTTGCGGAACCGGAGAAAAGGTGAACTGTATGACCTATCTGCGCCATGCCGCACTTGCATTTGGTTATGGTTCCGATGCTAGTGGATGGCATACCGAACTTAAAGAAGCAAGCCGGTACTGCCCCGAAGCGTTGAGAGATCTTAAGAAGATTACTGGATGGACCCCTCCTATTCCTCCTCCGAAGCGCGATAAAAATTACTATCAAGATCCTGCAAACGTCGCGGCAGACTTGAAGAAGTTTGCGGACTGCGTTGGTGTAGGTAGCATCGACGAGCTGCGCACGACGAAAATGAGTAGCTACCTTGTTACATGCAATAATGGTGAAACGGTTTCTTTGGGACGGTACGTTAAAAATGCGGGCGTCGCGCTTGGTATTGTTGCTGATAGCAAGAAGGCAGGTAGCAATATTGGATATATCTTAGACAGCTTAAAAGGGATCGCTAAGACGCTTCGCGATAACTCTGAAACTTGGCAGCCCCACGGGGAATCGAACCCCGATTTGCAGGATGAGAACCTGCTGTCCTAACCGTTAGACGATAGGGCCGTGAAAAATTGAAAATGAAAAATTGAAAATTGAAAATGAACGAGTCGAGCCGGGAGTATAGCCAAAAAGGCTTTGCTTTCAAACGGTAAAAACCGCGTGAAAGGAGACTTTAGACCGCAGGCGCGTCATCAAACATCTGCTGGAAATCCTTCTGCCACTTGGCATGGGACTGCGGCGATGAGCCGATTGCTGCCATCATGTCGTAGGTTTGCTGATGCGCGGGATCGGTCTTGGCCATCTCGGTGATGTGCTCTTCCGCCGCGGTCGCGATCTCGCCGGGAGTGTCCCCCTCGAAGACCGCATCGCACGGGCCGCCCATCTGTCTGCAGGTGATGTGCTTCATGCTTATTGAGACAGGGGAATAAGATGAATCTTACGGATTTTCGCGCTCATCGCTCGGCCGATATCTGCTCGCACCCGGTGTCTCTCACTGAAACCATCCGAAGTGCTGCACGAGGAGCAGATAGATGATCGCGCAGACGAAAAAGACGCCGAGCCCCGCGGCGATTGCTTTGGCTGATCCCATATGCGGCGCGAGTGCGATGACCGTGATCATGTACGGCACCCACGACACGAGCGTGCCGATGAGAACCAAAAGTCCGTGCTCGCGCAGCGCAGCCCCTCCGCGCGTTTCACCGATGAAGAAATATGCGACGAGCGTGAAGACCGGCACCAGCGTCGCGAGGCCGGAAAGCAGACGGTACCCGCTTTCTTCCAGAAGCACGATCAATGTTGTCACCACGCCGCCCGTCACGAAGTAGAGGAGGATGTTCCACATCGGTTTCATTCTGCCGTTTTCCGCGTGCGCCGCAAGCGATGAAAAACGTGCTCTGCTACACTCCCGCGCATGACCTGGCTGCTGTTTGCATTCTCCGGCCCGCTGCTCTGGGCGGCAAGCACGCATATCGATAAATATCTGGTCGAGAAGTATTTCAAAAATGAGAGCGTCGCGGTGCTGATGGTGTTCACCGCGATCATCGGCGTCCTCGCTCTGCCGTTCATCTGGTGGTTTGATCCGGCCGTTTTCAAGATCCCGATGGCATCGATCATCGTGATGATGACCTCGGGCATCCTCTACATGGGCTCGATGTACTTTTACCTGCAGGCGCTGCAGTCGGAGGATGCATCGACGGTCGCGCCGCTCTTTCAGATGACGGGACTCTTCGCGCTGGTGCTCGGGTACCTCGTGCTCGGCGAGCGGCTCACGCCGATCGAAATTATCGGCGGTTTGATGGTGATCGGCGGCTCGGCGCTGCTCACGATCCGATTCGGACGCGGACAAAAACATCTGAAGGGCCGATTGATCCTCCTCATGGTAATCTGCTGCTTCGCGCTCGCGGTCAGCTCGCTCATCTTCAAAGTATTCGCGGTGGAGGATTTGTACTGGGTAACGACGTTCTGGAATTTTGTCGGTGAGGCAATCTTCGGCGCGGTCTTGATGCTCAGAAAAGTGAACCGTCACCGCTTCGTGCGGCTCATGAAAGAAAACACCAACGCGATGATCGGGATCAATGCGGCGAACGAACTCATCAACCTCGGCGGCGGACTCGGCGCGCGCTACGCGTTCGTGCTGGCGCCGCTTGGGATGGTGCAGGCGATCATGAGCACGGGGCCGTTCTTCGTGCTCTTCTTCGGCGTCGTGCTGTCGCTCTTCTTCCCGCACGTCGGCACCGAGGAAATCAAAGCCACGAGCCTGATTCAGAAATTCATCGCGATCACCTGTGCGGTCGCCGGCGTGGTGCTGCTGAATCAGTGATGCATAGAAAAAGAGCCTGCCGCGGAGGACAGGCCCTGTGTTGCCCCGATGATTCACGATCATCTCTCTTTGCTCATGAGGCAAAAATAGATCTTTCCCTCTTTTTCGACGAACTGCGCGTCGCGCCAGCCCTGACCGGTACTGATCTGTTGACAGTTTTGCCGGATCTCCAGCGGGGGCAGTGTTGCCAGATGCGGAATCATGATCCGCACGCCGTTACCGGTCTCCTCGTACAATCCGGCGAGAAGACAGGAGCCGATGAGAACCGGCAGGTGTCGAAGATGGTCAGTCACACCGGGTGTACCTAGTGAGTTCGGGTGGGCTGTCATATCGCATCCTTTTTTGAAGAGGCGGTGAATGATCGGACAATAGTAGTAATGTAAATCAAAATTTAGTACTGTCAATTATTGTTGTCTATGCCTCTGCAGGCGAAGCATTACGACTGCGTCGGTGCCGCGGGGAAGGTGAGAGACGTGCCGTCCTTGAGCGTGATGCCGTGCAGGATGGAATCGAGCGACGCCTGCAGGGTTGCTTCATCCGACGTGGAGAATTCTTTGATCGTTCCCGGCGGATAGTTGGCAAACTGCGTCGAACCGATGCGTGTGCGGAATTCGTAGCAGGAACTTCCCACGGACAACCGATACAGCTGATCCTGCGCGTAGTGTCCCATGGCGGCATCGCCGAGCGGCGCGAAGACGCTCGTCGCGTACGTTGTACCTTCGTGCGTCACCGGGGTGATGCTTGTGTAGCCGTCCGGCTGCCGCGTAAGGCAGGTGTTCTTTGTCGTGAGATCCGTCCGCTTTACAATACTCAATCCCGCGCTCTCAAAATTCGTGCCCTGATACTGATTGCCCGTGTAGTACAGACAATAGGTGAAACCGTCATTGCACGGCGGAATGTACGACGGCTTCTGGATCGCTTCTCCCTGCACGGCCAGTGCGAAATCACTCGGCACGGAGAAGGAGATCGTGTTGTCGGAGACGGTCTGCGGCATCGAGGACGACGATGCGGTCGAGCCCGAAGACGTACCCGGACACGGCGCAAAGTTGCAGCTCGGCGGCACGCGTCCGACGTAGGAACCGTCGGGGCAGAGCTTCGCCTCCATCGTGCAGGCGACATTGCCGGAGCCCGTCGTATTATCGGGCGGAGTCGTGCTGCACGCAGTAAGCAGCAGAGCGCCGGAAAACAGAATGAAGATCCGTGAGGAGGACATGGCAAAAGGCGGAAGGGTAGGGCAAACATAGACGATGACACGCGAATGCCGCCAGTCTTACCGCGTAAGTTTCCTTCCCTCCCGCGTGTCAAACAGGTAGGATCTTTTATTACTTAAACGATCTAGCCTTCTTCCTTCTTCTTCCATGCACACACGCTCAACCATTCTTGCGATGGCCGCACTGACGACGCTTTTGCTCGCCGCCTGCAGCAATGCGAACCCCGGCGGGGGATCGACGTCCTCTTTTTCCTACAGCGAGGCATCGTCGACGCCGATGCAGGCGTCCAGCGCGATGATGAACGAATCATCGGCAATGATGAATGAATCATCCGCCATGATGGAGCAGTCCACTTCCTCCGCGCAGATGCAGGCGTCCAGCGCGATGACGAACACGTCGTCCGCCAGCAGCATGCCGCTTGCCGCGGACAATGCGACGTCGGTCCTGGCGGTGCAGAACTTCTACATCTCCGCACTGCATCAGAGCGATCTGTCGAATAGTCCGTACCTCACCGATTCCGCCAAAGCGGCCGTGCAAGCCGGTGGCATGAGCACCGTCTTCTGCGCAAACCAGAAGCCGTCGAATTTCTCGCTCGTCGCGATCGGTGCAAGCAATACGCAGCGCAACGTCGTCGTGACCGAGATGTTCCATGCGGGGAGCAACATCGACGTGACTGTCTCGGCCGTGCATCAGGCCGACGGTTGGAAGATCGATTCCTTCAGCTGCGGCGCATCGGCCGCGGCATCGTCGATGTAAGTCCCTCTGTGTCATGGTGAGGCGCGATACCGCGAAGCGAGAGAGCCACGAACCATGACTTCCGGGAGTGTCGCACTTCGTGGCCCCGCATGTGCGGGGCACCTCAGTGTGACACATTTATGTATGCCGGTGGCCAAGCTTGCGCTCGATACGCCTGTCGGGCACGAGCCACATGAGCGCGACGAACGCGAAGATCGCGATGGCGATCCATTGATTCAGAAAGGCCAAAATCAATGCCGCGACGTAGAGCACGATCGATGCCTTGCCTTTCACGTCTTTGCCGATGGCTTCCGCAAGTGCATCGTTGGCATCCTCGTGCGCGATGATCGTGCGCTCGAGAATGTAGTAGGCGATCGCGGCGAGCAGCAAATCGACTCCGTAGACCGCAGTGGGAAGTTTCGCGAATCCGTTCTCCGCCATCCAGGCGGTCGTGAGCGGCACGAGCGTCAGCCAGAAGAGCAGGTGCATGTTCGCCCAGAGGATTTTTCCATCGACGTGATCGGTGGCGTGCAGCAGGTGATGGTGGTTGTTCCAGTAGATCGCGAGATACACAAAGCTCAGCACGTACGCGAGGAAAATCGGCATGAGCGGCCGGAGCGCATTCCAATCCGTGCCCGTCGGCACGTGCATCTCGAGCACCATGATCGTGATGATGATCGCGATCACGCCGTCGGTGAAGGTCATCAGGCGGGTTTTATCCATACGCGTGAGTATACTGGAAAGATGCAGGATTCGTGCTATCGTTTTCCTTCCTTGAGGGATTTCCTTCAAGAGATCTTTCACAGGAATGGCCCGGCGAACATCGTTCTCTCCACATGCGTGCGGACGGAACGGTGTTCGTCTTACTGTCAGAAGAAGGCAGAAAAGGAGGTCGTATCATGAAAAAAAGAGACCGGCTGCACATATATCAGTGGTGTGCGTACGGGGTATTCCCCTTCTTGTTGGCGTTCGTGTTTGCACTGCGAATCGCCAACGTTGGAATTGTCTATCGGCTTTGCTCCGCCGTATGCCCGATAGGATGCATCGTGTTAATCATTTTCCTGAATCAGCGGCGTAGCCAGCACGATCGTTTCTTGGAGGATGTCCGATGCAAGGGGCAGTTCAAAGACTTGGAGATTTTGGAAGGTACCAGAGATGAATTAGATAAAGACTATGACCGACTTCAGGAAGACTGGAATGAATTGCAGTTCACAGATGATGCCTATCGTTGGGAAGCGTATGCCGAGGAACGCTGGGGTTTTGAACAGCAGGTCAAGGCGTATCATCGTGACTTGCATATGTTTTGCCAGACGGTCGGCGCAGCGAACTATCCCGCCTACGTTTTCCCGTCTCCCTTCACAAAAACGCTGCCTACACTCGAAGACGCGGCGTCGGTCTGACATGTTATGCCATTCCCGTGCCCCCTCCCTTTGTATCGGAGGGGGTTTCGATATGTGTGCTATACTCCATAGACTCCTTCCGTTTTCTTATGATTTACACCTGCCCGATGCATCCCGAGATCCGGCAAGACACGCCCGGATCATGCCCGATCTGCGGCATGAAGCTCGTGCCGGAGGATCAGGTGAAGGTGCACGCGCACCATGCAACCGACGGCGGATTTTGGCGCACGTACCAGCCGCTCTTCATCATCGTCGGTCTGATTCTGCTGCCGACGCTCGCGCTCGCATGGCGCGATGCATCAGTCGGATCGCTGCAGTGGAGAGAGGTCATGCAGCATTTCATGGCGGGATTCTTCCTGGTTTTCTCCGGACTCAAGCTCCTCGACGTTCCCGGTTTCGCGGAGGGATACTCAACCTACGATCTGCTTGCGCAACGCGTGAAGGCGTACGGTTACGTCTATCCGTTCCTCGAACTCCTGCTTGGATTGGCCTACCTCACGCGCGTCGTGCCGGTTGCGACCAACACAGCGACGCTCATCCTGATGCTTTTCAGCGGACTGGGCGTCGCGATCAGTCTGCTGCAGCACAGAAAATTTCAGTGCGCATGTCTGGGCACTATGATCAAAGTGCCGCTCACGAACGTCACGCTCATCGAGGATTTCGGCATGGCGCTGATGGCGCTCATCATGCTTCTTTCGATGCGCGTTTTCTGAGTGCATAAAAAATCCCCCGCAGGTATCCACGGGGGAAAGCGTCGTGCTTACTGGCTCGTTGCCTGGCCGCCGGTCGTTCCCGGGACCTGGACGTTGACGTTGAGCGGGTTCGTGCCGGTGTTTTGCGGCGCCTGCGTCGTGCCGTATCCGTAGTAGCGCAGGGCAAAGAAGGCGAGTCCCACGATCACGAGCACCGCAATGATGGCGACGATGGCGCCGGCCGCGGAATTGCTGCTTCCGCTGTCATGATGGACATCCCGTTCGATGATGGTTGCCATAAGAAAAAGGGGAAGAAGTACTGCATTCTGTGACAGGACTCGTGCTGATCTCTGACAAAAGTCAGCCGCCATTTTCTCATTTCGCATCGCTCATATCGATCAAAAGTACGTTTGCTAAATATTCTGCATATTTTTGGCAAAAAACATGAATTGTAGTATTTTATACATGCATGCGCAGCATGGACGCCATTTTTGAGGGGTTCGATGTGGACGGAGATGATACATTATCAATAGACGAAATTTTTCTGGAATCCGTCGCCGGTGCCGGTTTCAAGGAAAAAAGACCGCAAAAGTCGCGGGAGGATAAGTCTATTGCCATAGACGAGGTTGGGATCTATCTGCAGCAAATGGGAGATATCACGTTATTGCAACCCGAAGAGACAATTGCGATTGCGAAAGAAAGGGATGCACATTTGACTGCATCACAGCTTGCGACGAATGACGCGGGCAAACAGAAAGCGCAGGAACTCTACGAGAACGCATTACAGCGGATGGTTCAGGGAAACCTCCGTCTGGCGGTTACCATTGCGAAGGGATACCGCAATCGCGGGCTTTCTTTTGTGGAGCTTATCCAGGAAGGCAACAAAGGATTGATGAGAGCATCTGAGAAATTCGATGTCAGCCGGGGTACCCAATTCTCCACATACGCGACGTATTGGATTAAACAGCGAATCAGTCGCGCCATAGCGAATCAGTCGCGCACCGTCCGCGTTCCCGTTCATATCATCCAGACCGTCTCTCGCATGCGAAGAGCCGCTAATGAGCTGCGTCACGAACTCCATCGCGAGCCGCATGAACACGAGATCGCGGAGCGCATTGGTGTGCCGGCTGACGAAGTGCCTTTACTACTCCGTCACAACCGGCAGGCACATTCTCTTGATCAGGGAATCGGAATGAGGAAGGAAGAAGGATTGAGTGTATTTTTGCGGAGCCGCCGCGAAAAATCACCTGCGGATATCGTCTGTTTGTTTACGCAGGAACAGGTGCGTGCGGTCATACAGGAACATTTGAATTCCGATGAACAACAGATCGTGCGGCTGCGATTCGGCATTGAGAATGACGAGGGCCGCGAAATAGACGAGATCGCTGCAGAGATTGGCAGGCCCAAAGAGTGGACCAGACAAATACTCGGGCGTGCGCTGCGAAAATTGAAGAAGCCTCTTGAAGGATTGGTGGAAGATCAAAACGCGTGACATCGCAGGGAATCCATTCATGAATTTTTGCTGCACGATCGACAAAAATCAGGCTTTTGCTATAGTCCGTTCCATGCACAGGTTGCGATCCGCACTGCTTCTCGGCTCCGTCTTTCTCGCGTTCGCTGTGCCGTTTTCGGCGGCAGCCGAGACCGCCTACAACGTCGACATCTCGCATCTGCAGTCATACGAGCAGCAGTACCTGAAAGCGAGCGAGGGCAATAAAGCCTATTACCAGAATCTGATCGATCGTGAGACCCAAAACATCCGGTCGCAGCTGCAGGATCAGATCAACACGCTCGTGCAGCCGTCGTCCGGCAATCAGGTGCTCGAGCCCGGACAGGCCGTGCAGAACGAACGCAGCATAGTGGCGGATCTTGAGAGCCGCCTCAACGAAAGCACGGTTGATCTCAACATTCTCAAGAATGAAGAGCAGGTCTATACCGGTCAAAAGAGCGGGTCGGGCGTGTACATGACGACGACGTCCTATCCGGAGCTGCTCGCCAAGAAAGTCGTGCTCGAACAGCAGATCGATCTGCTGACGTCCGCATTGTCCGCGCAGCAGGATCGTCTGCAGCAATTGGTGTCCACGCAGCAGAGCCAGAGCATGCAGGCGCTGTACATCGTGCTGTGGTATCTCGCGATTATCTTTGCGGTGTTGTGGGGCGAGTATCTCATCCGGTCGTACGTGCTCGTGCGCATTCCGCAGAGGGGACTGCGTTATGCATTGTCCAAAATTTTCACGCTGCTCGTCTATATCAGCCTGCTCTTCTGGGTGATCCAGCGCATCTACACGTCGTATCCCGGACTGGGGACGGTGTTCGCGGTGATCGGCGCCGCACTGGTCTTCATGTTCCAGGATGTGATCAAGTCGCTGCTCGGATGGTTTACCTACAAAGGATCGATCCGGCTCGGCCAGCGTGTGACGCTCGGCGGCTACACGGGTGACGTGCTCGATATCGACATGCTCTTTACGACCATCCTGGTCGCACGTGCGCAGAACATGGATGATCCGTCGCAGGCGGGAAAGGTGGTGCGCGTGCCGAATCTGTTTTTGCTGACGGGGGCACTGCTCAACTGGAGCAGTACGTCCGACTTTGAGAGCGTCGAGATTCCCATCCGCATCGAAGACGGCCGTCAGTGGGAGGTTGCCCAGCGCATTCTTGAGGAGATTTTGCGCGAAGAGACGCTGCAATACGTGGAGGAGGCGCGGCGACAGATGCAGCGGCGCATGCGCGGTTTTTATCATTCGCAGGTCTCGCCCTCGCAGCGCGTGTACATGGATCTGCAGAATGACGGAAAGCTCCTGTTCCTGCTCTGCTTCCCCGCGCCGATCGGACAGCGCAGAGTGGTGATGACCCGCATTCTGCAGCACATCATCAGGCGTTTCGATACCGAGAAGATCCGGTTGGGGGAGGAGAAGGGTTAGGGTTGGGGTTAGGGTTGGGGTTGGGGTTAGGGTTAGGGTTAGGGTTAGGGAAGGAAGTCATTCCTGTGGGTTTTTGTGGACCTTGCACGCGCGATGCGTATACTGCGCCGCGATGTTTCGCAGAACAGATCCCGCAGTGGTCCCTCCCATTGATCCGTACGATCCGAGCGGCACGGCGTTCGGCGAGCGATGCACCATCGACGGCATCGACTGGGGTGTGCATCTGGGGGACGATCTTCGCGTGAAAGCGGGCACGCCGGTTCGTGCGGTCGCGGACGGCACGGTCGTCTATGCGCGTTTCATTCCGGGGTCGCCCGTCAAACGCAATTGGGGAGGCATCGTGATCGTCCGGCATCGCTTCAAAACCGGCACGCTCTATTCACTGTACGGACATATCGTCGATAAACATATTACCGTCGGACAGCGCGTCAAGCAGGGGCAGGAAATCGGCGCGGTGGCCGAGAAATTAACCCCCCGAAACGGATGGTGGAGAGACGAGCACCTGCACTTCGGGCTCTACCGCGGACCGTGGAACGGCAAAGTGCTTCCGGGTTTTTACCGAGAAGATCAGGAGCTCACGCGTCCCGAGTGGTGGCTGAATCCGGTGGAGGTGTTGAAAGTGGGGTAGGTTCCTCAACATACTAAACTTACTGAACCTACTGAACCTACTAAACCTACTAAACCTCTTCAGGCCTCCATCCCCGCCTTAATCCTCATCGTCGAGATGATTCCCGCCCGCTCGGTTTCGTCCAGCTTCATCTTGATGTATTTCACGGTGTCCACGAGATCGGGGATCATCTTGTGCTCCAATGCATTGACGCGCCTTCGCGTGGTCTCGAGTTCGATGGCCATGTTCTCGGCCTGCTTCTCGATTTCCGCGAGCTTGATGAGCAATTCGAAGACACGGTCAAACGCCTCGATCGAGACGTCGAGAAGCGCATTTGTCTGGGGATAGCCGTACGTCTTGATGTCGCCCTCCTTGTGCAGCGTGAACGTCGGGATCTTCACGCTCATGATGCTCTTGGTATCGACGCCGAGCAGAATCCGTGCCTGCGGGGACGAGAGGGCGTTCTGCATGTCGCCGTCGGTCATCCATGCCGACGCCTGCAGAAAGCTGCCGAACGCATTCTTCAATTCCGCCTCCACCTCCTCGCGCATGCGGCGCGCATCGCGGATGATGAGCATGAACTGTTGCATGAGTCCGTCCTGCTTGTCCTTGAGCAGTTTATGGCCTCGCTTCGCCGCAACGGTGCGGCGCTTGAGGTCCATGAGGGCCATACGGGTGGGATTAACGTTGAGAAGGGACATGGAGGGTTAGGGTTGGGGTTGGGGTTGCCGTGTAGAGACGTGCGAATCGCACGTCTCTACCGAGTGCGGAATTACTTCTTCGGCAGATACTTCTCGATATGGGGGCCTTTGACGCGCTTGAGTTCGGCGACAGGGAGTTCCGTGAGCAGATCCCAGCCGATGTCGAGTGAGTTGAAGATCGAGCGGTTTTCGTTGTCGCCCTGGCGGAGGAACTCGTTCTCAAAGCGGTCGGCAAACCTGAGGTATGCCTTATCGGTGTCGCTCAAGGACGACTCTCCGAGAATCACCGCGAGTTCGCGGACTTCCACGCCGCGCGCGTAGGCGGCGGTGAGCTGTGCGTCCATGCCCGAGTGGTCCTCGCGCGTGACGCCTTCGCCCTGCGCCTTTCCTTTCAGACGCGACAGCGATCCCATCGGGATGACCGGCGGATAGATACCCTTCTGGTGCAATCCGCGATCCAGACGGATCTGGCCTTCGGTGATGTAACCGGTGAGGTCAGGGATCGGGTGGGTGACGTCGTCTTCCGGCATCGTGAGAATCGGAATCTGCGTGATCGAACCGCTGCGTCCGCGGATGCGGCCGGCCCTCTCGTACAAGGTCGCAAGGTCGGTATACAGGTAGCCCGGGTAGCCTCTTCGTCCCGGCACTTCCTTGCGGGCGGCGGAGACTTCGCGCAGCGCCTCGCAGTAGTTGGTCATGTCGGTGAGGATCACGGTCACGTGGTAGTCCTTCTCAAATGCCAGGTACTCCGCGGCGGTGAGCGCCAGGCGGGGAGTGGCGATGCGTTCGACCACCGGGTTATCGGCGGTGTTCACAAACAGCACCGCGCGGCTGAGCGCGCCCGTGCGTTCGAATTCCTGCTGGAAGAACTGCGCTTCCTCATAGGTCACGCCCATGGCGCCGAAGACGACGGCGAACTTCTCGCCACCCTTCTTCTCGCCGCCCATTTCCTTGCCCTCGGTCTCGACTTCCTTGTCGGTGAGAACCCGGGCCTGACGGGCGATCTGCGCCGCGAGCTTGTTGTGCGGCAGACCCGATCCCGAGAAGATCGGCAGCTTCTGGCCGCGCACGAGGGTGTTGAGCACATCGATCGAGCTGATGCCCGTCTGGATGAAGTCGTCCGGATACTCGCGCATGAACGGGTTGATCGGCGCGCCGTTGATGTCGAGCTTCTTCTCCGGGAGGATGTCGGGCCCTCCGTCGACGGGGCGGCCCGATCCCGAGAAGACGCGCCCGAGAATATCCTCGGAGACGGAGAGTTCGAAACGGCGTCCCAGGAAGCGCACCTTGGTGCCCTCGGTCGCGGCGCCCTGCGTGGATTCGAAAAGCTGCACGACGGCGAGATCTGCTCTCGCCTCGAGCACTTTGCCGAGGCGGCGCTCACCGTTTTCCAGCTCGATCTCGCAGAGTTCGTCGTAGGTGATCCCTTCGACGTTCTCGACGAGAATGAGCGGTCCGGTGATCTCCTTCACAGTCTTGTAAGCGGTTGTGGACATAGAGAGAATTGAAAATGGAAAATGGAAAATTGAAAATGCATTACGCGGCGACGGCATGCAGCGATTCAACATCGCGGCGGATCTGCTGCTCGATCGCGTCAAAATCGCTCATCTGTTCCTCCGGGATCAGGTGGGCGGAGCTGATCTTCTCGTGGCTGGGAAGATCCCTGAGCTGCTGGAGCGAGAAGTCCTCCTGCTCCGTGAGCGTGAGACCTGCGTCCATGAAGGTGAGGATCAATTTCAGGATGCGGTATTGCTTCTGGAGCGACGTGTACGCGTCGGCCGGATCGAAGGCGTTCTGGAAGAGGAAGTCCTCGCGGATCATCTTGGCGACCTCGAGCGTGAGCTGCTCCCTGGGCGACAGCGAATCCATGCCGACGAGGCGCACGATTTCCTCGAGCTTGCTCTCGTCCTGCAGGATCTTCATGGCGCGCTCGCGGTTTGCCGAGAAGTCCGGCGCGATCTCCTTGTCGAAGTAGCCGGCCAGGTTCTCGGCGTAGAGCGAGTAACTCTGCAGCCAGTTGATGGCGGGGAAGTGGCGCTTGTAGGCGAGCTTGGCGTCCAGCGCCCAGAAGACCTTGGTGACGCGCAGCGTGTTCTGGGTGACCGGTTCGCTGAAGTCTCCGCCGGCCGGCGACACGGCGCCGATCACGGAGAGCGAGCCCTGGCGGTCGTTTGATCCCAGACATTTCACGCGGCCCGCGCGTTCGTAGAAGCCCGCGGTGCGGGATCCCAGGTAAGCGGGGTAGCCTTCCTCGCCCGGCATTTCCTCCAGGCGGCCGGACATTTCGCGCATGGCTTCCGCCCAGCGCGAGGTGGAGTCGGCCATGAGAGCGACGTCGTATCCCATGTCGCGGTAGTACTCGGCGATCGTGATGCCCGTGTAGACCGACGCCTCGCGGGCGGCCACCGGCATGTTCGACGTGTTTGCGATGAGCACCGTGCGCTTCATGAGCGGTTCGCCGGTGTTCGGGTCGATCAGGTGGGGGAATTCACTGAGCACTTCCGTCATCTCGTTGCCGCGCTCGCCGCAGCCGATGTAGACGATCACCTGCGCGGAGCAGTACTTGGCCAGACCCGTCTGCGTCACGGTCTTGCCGGCGCCGAACGGACCAGGGATCGCACCCGCGCCGCCCTTGGCGATGGGGAAGAGCGTGTCGAGGATGCGCATGCCGGTCGCGAGCGGCACGTTGGCCGCGATCTTGTCCTTGACCGGACGCGGAATGCGGATGGGCCAGCGCTGAAGCATGGCAACCTCGATCGCCTTGTCGTGTCCGTGCTTCTTCGCTTCCTCATCGGGCTCGATCACGGCGATCGTCTCTTCGATCGTATGCGATCCGCTCTTGATCTCCTTCACCGTTCCGCTGACGCCGCGCGGCACCATGACTTTGTGCTCGATGAGCGTGGTCTCCGGCACGGTGCCGAGAATATCGCCAGCCGTGACGGTGTCGCCTTTTTTGGCAACCGGCGTGAAGTCCCATTTCTTCGTGCGGTCCAAGCTCGGCACGTCGACGCCGCGCGCGATGTAGGGGCTCTTCGATGCCTTCTCGATCAGCTCCAGCGGGCGCTGGATACCGTCGAAGATGGAGGTGAGGATGCCCGGAGCAAGCTCCACCGAGAGTGTCTCGCCCGTGCGTTCCACGGGCTCGCCCGGTCCGATGCCGGAGGTTTCCTCGTAGACCTGGATACTGGCTTCGTCCCCCTTGAGTTCGATGACTTCGCCGACGAGGCGTTCCTTACTGACGCGCACGACTTCGAACATTTTCGCGGTACTCATGCCGCTTGCGACGACCAGCGGACCGGCGACCTTGGTGATGACTGCTTTGGACATAGGAGAGAATTGAAAATTAAAAAAGAAAAATTGAAAATTACTGAAGGATGTCCGAACCGACGGCGCGCTCCACGATCTGCTTGAGGCGCTTCATGCCGAAGTTCTCGTCGGAGGTCTGCGACGGCAGGGGGATGATAGCGGGAAGATGCCCTCGAGCGAGTTTCTTCTGATCTTCGGAAGAAATGCCGCTCAAGAGATCCTCGGCTACGAACACGATGCCGTAGGTGTTGCGCTCGCGGCCCGTCGATTCGTCGGCCGTCATGGTGCGCTTGAGCGCGATCAGAGCGCCGGCAGCTTCCTGCACCGAAAATGCGGGCACGACGTCCGCGCCGAGCAGCGCGAATCCCGCAACTGCTTCCCGGGGGCCGACGACGGCGATGCGATAGGTGCTCACGATGCGTAATGGGTGGGAGACAAAAACGGAGGAAGGATCGCCTTGATCTGCTGCGGGCTGAGGCGGTTCCGTTTGCCGATGAGCAGTACCCGAAGGTAGCTGATCTGCGAGAGCGCGGTGGCTGCGAAGGCAAAGAGCGGTTCTTGCCCAAGCGGTACGTTCCACATGTCGTCGATCGCGGACGCTTCGATGTCGCGCAGGACGCGCTCAAAGCGGTTGGCGTCGAACCGGGGCGATTCCAGAATATCAGCGAGCTGATATGAGAAGCCCGTGCGCCGCAGAGCGGCTGCCGTCCGGCGGATGTTTCCCGCAAGCAGCGCCGGCGGCAGTGTGCCACCGGCCAGCAGATGCGGCAGCGTGTCGGTTTCCTTGTTCTCGGAGAGCCGGTGTGCCGTGCGGATGTTTTGCAGATCGATGCGTTTTTTGACGAAGCGCAGAATCAGCGTGCTGCGCGATCCGCGCGCGAGTGCCAGGCTGAGATCGGCAAAGAGTTGCGCGACGCGCATGTCGATCTCGCGCGGGGTAAGGTCTTTCGCGTTGCGGATGCTTTGGATTCCGTGTGTCAGTTGCTTGGGCAACAGTCCGTCGTCGCGGTCTTCTTCGATGAGCCGGCGCAGCGCCTCCGGCGGAAACGCATGCAGGCGGTCGGTTGGTTCCACGCTGATCTCGGACGTGAGTCCGTGCAGCTTTTTCAGCAGATACGCGGTCAGCGGAATATCGCCTTCCATCCAGAGAATATCGAAGGCCGTCTGTTTCCCGGCGGGCGTCATGGAGATCACTTCCTCTCTGATCCAGTCGGTCAGCGCCGCCAGCACGCTGGCATTGTCCGTCTGCGCGCGATCGATTCCCTGCGTCATTTTCAGTTCCGCGATCACGCGCTCCAGTTCGGCGATATCGTGCGTGCCGAGCAGATGATCGATATCCGTCTGAACCATGAGCGACTGCAGCAGCACGCCCGTGCGCCCGTGCGCGAAGGCGAAGTGCTGGCCGATAGCGGGAGGAGCGTGCAGCATATCAGGCAAAGAGCTTCTGAGCGGTGTCGACTTCAGTGGCGGGACGAAGCACGTCCTGCACCAGACGGTCGTACGAGAAGGATTCTTCTTTCGTGGAGGATTCAAAAATGAAGCCGCCCCGGATGTCGGCGGGCGTGCCGATGTCGAAGCGGTCCGCTGCGAGTTTTTTCAGGATCTCCGCATGTGCCGGCGCCGGATGAATCACGCCTTTTTCTGTGATTCCCGCCAGGCAGCGGCCGAGCAGTTGTTCCGTTTCGGCCTTGGGGAGCTTGAGGAGATCTTCCAGGACCGCGTCGTAGACGGCATCGAGCATCTCGCGCTTTTTGGCAAGCACCGTGTTTCTACGATCCACCGCGACATGCGTTTCGACGCGTGATTTCATGCGGTCCTTGCGCGCGGCGGTTGCGGCGTCGATTTCATCTTTCTTCGCCGCGATCCGGCTCTTGTAGGCGGCATGCAGTTCCGCGAGACGCTTTTCATGCGCGTTCGAAGCGTCAGCGATGCGCAGCTCCGCCTCTTTCTTGATTGCCGCGAGAATGTCTTTGAGTGCCATGGAAAGAAGGAAAAAGAAGCATTAACCGGCGATCGACGCGCGGAATGAGTTCAACATGAAGAACGAAATCAGGAATCCGAGAAGGGCGTACGTTTCGACGAGAGCGGCCATGGTGATGACGCGGCCCGTGAGCTTTCCGTCCTTGGCGAGCATGTGCATGCCGGCCGTACAGACCTTGGCCTGATAGATGGCGGACGTGATGCAGGTGATGGTCACCGGCAGGAACGCCGCGAACAGAATCCAGCCCTGGCTGGCGTCAATGGGCGTCTTGCCCGAAATCACCGCCGCGTAGTTGAAGATGAAGAGCAGCGAGATAACCATGCCGTAGAGTCCCTGCGAACCCGGGAGCACTTCGAGCGTAATGACGCGGCCCGCGAGGTCGGGCTTTTCCGTCAGGAGTCCGGCACCCGCCTGTCCGACCATGCTGACGCCGAGGATCGACCCCAGCGACGGAAGAATAGTGGCCATGCCGGCGCCGACGAAGGCGATAATCATGCCCCACAGAGGAGCGGAGGTTGCGACAGCCGCCGTCGGCGTCTGTGCGAATGCGGCCGCGGGCACCGCGAGTGCGAGGGCCGTGATGAGAGGGGTAATCTTTCTCATACGAAGAAAAGGAAGGGGATAGGAAGAAATAAATGACTTAATCGGACGGCTGCGCAGAGCGCTCAAAGGGCATGAACGGCCGGCCTCCTCCTTCAAAGAATTGACCGAAGAACTCGATGAACTGGAGGCGTGAGGAATGGATGAAACTGCCAAGCGTGTTGAGAGCGATGCTCACCGTCTGGCCGATCAGGAAAATCAGAATCAAGACGGGAATCGCCAGCCACCACACCGGGAAAAGCGCGCTCATCGCCGACGCCACCTGGTCCACCGCCATCGCCATCGCGCCGGTCACGAGCCCCAGCGCCAGAATACGCAGGTAGCTGAGTCCGTTGCTGAGCAGACCGATTCCGAGGTTCACGATACCCAGCAGTCCCATCACCGGTCGCAGGTACCACTTGTTGCCGTAGCCCTTGCCCCACACCGCGAGCACGATCGTCGCGATCATCGTGTAGAGGGCGACCTGATGAAGGTTTGCAGGCGCAAAGAAGTAGAAGAGCACGCCTCCCAGCAGCAGATGACTCGTGAAGTCCTGCCAGAAAGCGGCGGCGCGCTGTCCGTGGATCCATTTGTGGATACCGGCCAAAAACATGCCGAAGAAGAGATGTGTCAGTCCAAGGAACAGCGCGAGATTCTGTAGGAATGAGATGCCGCTCTGGGCGTTTAAGTCCCACACCTGTCCTTTATAGTGCAGCGAACCGTCCGCCCAGTGCGTCGTGAAGACCGACGGCACCTTGTCGGGACTGAGCCCCCACCATCCGCCGAAGGGAATGCCCACGAGGAACGAGAGAATGCCGCTGAAAAGAAGCAGCCAGACGAGCGGATTCTGTCGGGGCGACTGTCTGGTGAAGAGCAGCATCAATCCTGCTCCGATGGCGATGGTGATGCCGTAGCCGCCGTCGGTCAGACACAGCGCGAAGTACACGATGAAGAACGGCGACAGCGCGACGGTCGGGTCAAACTCGGACGGGCGCGGCAGGCCGTAGAGCGTCGTGACGCTCTCAAACGGCGTGAAGAATGCGGCGTTTTGAATGAGCACGGGGGCTTCCTCATGTTCATCCGGCTTTACCTTGAGCACCGCCGTGTCGGGTGAAAGCTGCTGCAGCCGTTTTTCGAGTGCATCGAGCTTCTTGCGCGGCACCCAGCCGAGCAGCATGACGGTCGCGAACGTTTCGTTCACCGCATCGCGCACGCCCTGCTTGTCCCTGAGCCAGTGCATGAAGGTGCGCATCTTGATGAGATTCGGCAGATCATGCGCCAGTTGCGTTCGCTTGGTGCGGTTCTCCTCCGTCTGCTTTTCGATCTTCCGGAGTTCCACGGCCGCCTCCTCGCCGATAGTCCGTGCCGTGCCGGCAAGAGCGGGCAATTGCACCGTCGTCCATCCGAGTGCCGTTGCCGCCTCCTCAAACGTACGCTGATCCTCTTTCCAGACGATGGCGGAGACACTGGCCGATCCGTTGACGGCATCGTAGACGGAGAGTTCCGATCGCGGCACCCGTCTCTGCAATGCATCGCGCAGCGCATCGATATTCGTGTCGGGCAGGCGCCCCAGAATCCGGATGGCCGTCTGCGTTTCCGCGGATGCATCCAGACGGAACGGCATATGCCGCCAGGGTGTCAGCTCCTCGATCCGTGCAGAGAGCTCATGCGCGCGCCGGATATGTTCCGTGTCCATGGTTTCGAGTGCATGCAGTTCATCCACAATGCCGCGCACGTCGGTGTGGCGGGCGGCCTTCAGCACGTCCTCCGGCGTGGCCTGTCTGCGCATCGCTGTCTGCACGTCTTTCGGCGCGACGGCGGTCAACGTCGCGATCGCGGCATCAAGCTCCGCTATACGGAAGTTCATCTCGGTTTCATCCGTCTGCACCGGCTGAGTCGCTTCGCTCACCTCCATGACGCCTGCTTCCTGCAGCGTTTCGAGCAGCTCTTCTTTCAGGCTGCGACGTGCGAGAACGGCCACTTTTTGCATGTGGACGACGGCCATGAGGGATTAGCGTGACAGGAAGGAAGGTTCCAAAAGTTTCTGCAGAAGTGTTTCGACGACAGCCGGCATCTTCTTGCGGGCGGCAGCTTCCAGGGCCTGGGCAGCCTCGGCTGTCGCGCGTTTCTCGCGCTCGAACAGCGGGGCAAGCTCCTCCTTTTTGTAAGAGTCGAGTTCTGTCGCGACCGAGGCGCCGAGCGCTTCTTCCTCCGCTTTGGCTTTCTGCTGCAATTCCTGCGCCGCTTTTTGCTCCTGTGCGGAGAGCTTTGCCATCGCTTCCTCGACGCGCTTCTCCTCCGCCTGCTCGTGGGAGGCGATTTCCTCGAATGCGTTGCCGGTGGTGTGCTGTATGACGGCTTCTTTTGTCATGAGATGATATTTTGTAAGAAACTATCCTTGCGCGGTCAACCGCGCGAGAATGGCGCCGGAATAACAGAATGCCGGAAAATAATCAAGGGTGGCGGTTTTCAGTCTCTACAAAAAATGCCCCGGGACGGGGCATTATTGTCTGCAGACATTCTCTTATATGCCCCACAACATGTAATCGAGGCCGTAGAGCCCGCCGCCGATCAAAAACAGCGCGATGCAGACGCCAAGCAGCGTCATATCGAACTCCCAGCCCATTTTGTCCTGTGCGGAAAAGGGCACATTCCATTCGTTCGACTTTTTGAACCAAGCGCCGATCATGATGATGCCCAGACCCAGTGCTGCAATCTGCGTCAGGAATCCGACGAGCACGGCCAGACCGGCGATGAATTCACAGATACCGATGAAAAGCATGAAGCCGCCCATTTTACCGTTCAGCTTCTTGGAGCCGTGATACAGAAAGACGATGCCGAGAACGAGACGCAGCGCGAGCAGTCCCCAGTCGGCGTACATATGCAGACCAGCGAAAAAATCCATAGTAAGGAGGGAAGAAGGGAATACAGCCGTCGAGTATAGCAGATCACCGCGCATCGTCGATTGACAGGGTGACCGTTGGAATCACATTACTGATTGCTTTGTTCGATATGCACCTCGTTTGTGACGTTCGTCGTCGTGTTGGTGTTGATCTGGACATTATTGTTCGTCGTCGAGTCGCTCTGCGTATCGACCTGCGCCGAGCCGCCGTTCTCGATGTGGACGGACACGCCGTTGGAAGAGGATGCGCCGCTGGATGTGCCGGAGCCGGAACTGGCTGCGCCGCTGCCGGTTTTGAGCATCATCAGACCCTGGACCGTATTCGACACGTTGACGTGTGTGTCGGCGAACGTGTGCATCTCCGTATGTTCGCTGTTGCCCTTTTCATCCGAGGACGACGTCTCGTGATGTTCCTCCGTTTGCTGGTTGATGTCCACGCGCATCATCAGGGGGGCATTCTCTGTGTCGGTATTGTGCGGAACATCCGGATTGTTCGACGTGAAGGGAACGGCAATCTTCATGGCGATCTGTCCGTTGCCATCGAGTGTCTTGTGAAAAGCGACCGTCTTCTGCGTTGCATCCTCCACATTTTGGAGAATGACGGCGATTTCAGAATGAACGTCGCTGCCGCTGTCGGCTGCCGCCAGAGAATTCAAAACCGCGGCATGATTTTGCAATGCATGCGCCACTTCATCGTCGATGGTTGCCGCATCCTGCGCTTTGCCCGCGGCTGCGACGTCGGCGATCGCCTGATGCGCGTCATCAAGATGCGTCTGGAACGCGGCAACGAGCGACGTACTCGCATCGGTCGTGAGCCTGCCGCGAGCCGCCAGCTGCTCCGCTTCATGCAGTCTTTCGTCCGCGATCTGCGCGTTCACTCTTGCTTTGGCGGCGGGCGAGAAGGCGAGGCCCGCTTGCACCGCTTCATTCACATGCACTTTGACTCCGTAGAGCGGATCGCCGGGCAGCGCGCTCTCGGCGGCATACGAAATGCCGCTGCCGGCGCCGATCAGGACCACGACTGCCGCCAGGACGGAGCCGAAACGCAGGCTGAAGAAAGACCAGCCGCCTTGAGCCCGTTCCCTCTTCTGCACGGCTTTAGCCATGTTCACAGGGTGCGATTCCATGAAAGCATGGAGCCGTTTCTGGGCCTCCATTGCCTCTTTTTCGGTCAGGCGGATGCTTTTTGCGGAATCGGCGAAGGCGGGGGTGATGTCGTCCATAGTGCCGGTAAGACACGAGCTGTCGGATGCTCTTACCGCATTTTTCTCCATCTTTTCCGCGACCATGCCGCGGACCCGCAGGGATTCGTCCTCCGTCATGTGAATATCCGCCGCCTGCCGGAAAAATTCCCTGAGTTTCTTATCCATCCGGCAGCAAGGTACGCAATTGTTTGATGCCGCGCGTGATACGCACCGAGACGGTGTTGGCCGATTCCCCGACGATGTCGGCGATTTCGGCGGGGGACAGCCCCTGGATGTAGCGCATCGACACGGCGGACCGGTATGGCTCGTCGATCTGCTTGAGCACGCTCATTACGCGTTCTTCCTCCACGATGTCCCGCTTCAGCTTCTCATCCTCCGACGGCGGGTCGTAGCCTTCCTCCTGCAGCGCATCGAGCGACGACTCGTGCTTCTTGCGCTTGTAGTTGAAGCACAGATTGGACGCCGTCCGGTAGAGGAAGGCGCGGATGTTGTCGATGTCGTTGCCGTCCGCGACGTATTCCCACGTCTTCATGAACGCGTCCTGCATGATCTCGAGCGCGATGTCGCGATCGAAGACGATGAAGTAACAGTGGCGGAAGATTTCATCCTTGTGCTCGTCGAAAGCCGCAGAGAAATCATCATGGGCGCCGTGGGTGGCGGTGATCTTCATTGAAGGGATGATAGCAGATATACGAAGATGAAGAGAAGATCGGAAAGACCGGAAGTCAGTTATTGGTTCATGGTTTTTGGTTATTTGTTGAATAAGGACAAACCAAAAACTTATAACTCATAACCAATAACCGTCATGTTTTTTGACATTTTCCCCACGCCCTCCGCGTTATCTTTCCCGTGTTTTTTCTGGCGTTTGAGAGCGCGCTTCCTACACTGTTGCTTTGATATGAGATCCCCGCGTTTTACCACCATCGGCTTTTCCATCTTCTTTCTCGCGCTGGCGGTCGCGCCCGCGATCGGCGCCGAAAGCCTCCAGAATTTCGCCGCGCAGCGGCGCGCGGAGCGTCTCGCGCAGATGCAGGGTACGACGTATGCAGCATCGTCTTCTTCGACGGGCGTCTTGTCCGCGGCAAGCGTGCAGCCTGCCGGCGATGACGAGCAGCGGCGCATCGATGCGGTAAATGCGGCAAACCCCGCCGTCGTCAGCGTCATCATCTCCAAGGATCTGCCGAACCTCGAGCAGTCCTATCGCAACGTCCAATTCGGCAACGGCTTTGAGATCCAGATTCCGCAGGTCCGCCAGAACGGCACGTCGGAGCAGGTGGTCGGCGGCGGCTCCGCGTTCTTTGTGTCGAATGACGGACTTCTCATGACGAACAATCACGTCGTCAGCGACACGTCCGCGACGTACACCGTGCTCCTCAATGACGGAGAGCAGCTTCCCGCCACGGTCGTGAAACGCGATCCGACGGATGACGTCGCGCTGATCAAAGTCAACAAGACGAATACGCCCGCCCTCACTTTTGCCGCGGACAACGATCTGCATCTCGCGCAGACCGCGATCGCGATCGGCAACGCGCTCGGCGAATACCGCAATACGGTTTCCGTCGGCGTCGTGTCCGGAGCCGGCCGCAACATTACGGCTGCGACGGACAATCAGGGCGACACCGAGACGCTCTCCGAAGTAATCCAGACGGACGCCGCGATCAACGAAGGCAATTCCGGCGGGCCTCTGCTCAACCTGAGCGGACAGGTGATCGGCATGAACACCGCGCGCGACGTGCAGGCGCAGAACATCGGGTTCGCCATTCCCGTGTCGACCATGCGGCAGGTTTTGAGTTCGTATCGGGGATGACGGATAGTTATTAGTTTTTAGTTATTAGTTCATCATCCAACCCATAACCAATAACCAGTAACAAATCTACGATTCCTCCATTCTTTTTCATGCCTTCCGCAAGCATCCTTGCATAAAACCCGCTATACTCTCCACTCATGACAAAACGCGTGCCTCATGCCGTTCCGTCGCAACCCGACATCCGGTCGCTCATCATGCGTATCGCGCTTCTGGGAAGTGCGGGGCTCCTGATCCTGCTGCTCGTCATCGTCGTGCCGCTCTCGATTCCCGCCATGCGCATGACGGCCGTCCGCACGGTATTGGCGATGGCCGGAGCCGCGCCGCCGCATGACAGCCACGGCTATACGAACGTGCTGCTGCTCGGGACCGGAGACAAAAATCATGACGGTGCCGATCTGACCGATACGATGATCCTGGCTTCGATCGATCCCTCGACGCGCAGCGTCCTGATGCTCTCCATCCCGCGCGATCTGTATCTGTCCGGCAACAAAGACGTGCCAGACGGGCGCATCAACAGTCTGTACGTCTACTACAAAGGACACGAGCGGTTTGAACATCCGCATGATACCGATGACGAACTGACGCACCTTGCGCTGACCGATACGGCAGACGCGATCAGCGTGCGCTTCGGCATTCCCATTCAGGGCGTGATCAAAGCGGACTTCACGGCGTTCGTGAACGCGGTCAATGCACTCGGTGGCGTCGATGTCGTGGTGCAAAAACCGATCACGGATTATTCGTATCCGATCAAGGAAGGGGTCACGGGACTCTTTCATATGGATGCCGGTCCCGCGCATCTCGACGGCGAGACGGCGCTCAAGTTCGCGCGGTCGCGCCACGGGGGCACTGACTTTGACCGTTCGCAGCGCCAGCAGCAGCTGATCGACGCGATGTCCCTCAAGCTCAAGAACATGAGCCGCGTGCAGCAGATAGAGTTTGTCAGCAGTTTTTGGGAGAGCGTGCTCAGCCACGTGCAGACGACCTTCAGCACGCAGGAAATTCTCGGACTCACGCAGATCGGCACCGAGCTCAGTACGCAGGAGGTGATCTCCGCCGGCATCAATTTCAACGCGGGCAGCGATTATCAGGACAGCGGCGCGGGCGGATTTTTGCATTCCGCGGATCCGGCGTTGTATCAGGGTGCGGATGTCTTGCTGCCGACGACACTTCCGACCGACTCGACCGGTTGGAAGCAGCTGCAGACCTACGCCGGTTTCCTCGTCTATCACCGTGATCTGTACCTGGCGCATCAGCACATGCAGGTGATCAATCAGTCCGCCAACGCGCTTGCAGCGTACCGGCTTGAGAACGAAATCCGCCGCTACGGATTTATCGTCGACCCCGCGCCGAAGGCCGCTGCGAATGCGAAGACAAAGAAGCCGCTGCTCGCACAGTCATTTGTCACGTTCCAGGAGGACGATGACAAGCATGTCGCGAGTTTCTTCGGCACGCTGCTCGGCATGAATGTCTCACAGCAAAGTGCCGACCCTGCAGAGGGGACCGGTGCCGCTGTCAGAATCATTCTGGGAAAAGACTACAAGTATCAGCCGTTCGAGGTGATCGGGACGGGATCTATTGTTGAAAAATGAGCGTGTCATGGTGAGCCCGACGAACCATAGACACGTGGTGTCGCACTTCGACCCGTCCGAACGGATGTTCATCCGGGCGAGCGAGCTCAGTGTGACACCGTATCACGCCCGCGCCTTCCGCACATCATGCTTGCGCGGCGATTTGAGGCTTTTGCGCAGTAATTCTTCCAGATCTTTTCCGCGCGTCGGGATCGGGGTTTTACCTTTGCGGCGCGGCGTCTTGCCGCTCACTTTTTCCTTGATCACGCGTTTGAGTTCATCGGTGTAGGTGTCTTCGTAGTCTTCGGGATGGAGTTTTCCCGTCATCTGATCGATGAGTGCGAGCGCCATCTCCATCTCGGACCGTGAGACGCGCGTCGCCGGCTTCGATATGTCCACCGGACGAATTTCGCTGTGCCAGCGCAGTTGTGTCAGGAGCAGTGCGTTGTCTTTCACCCTGACAATGCCGACGTGCTCGCGATTGCGGAAGACAAATGTTGCAAGCGCCACGACATTCGATTGATCCAGTGCGTCGCGCAGAAGTGCGTACGCCTTCTCGGCGCCGCTATCCGGCTCCAGATAGTACGATTTCTCAAAGTACACCGGATCAATATCGCGCAGGTGTCCGAAGCGCTGGATCTCGATCGTTTTTGTCTGGGCCGCGTTCGCCCGCTCAAAATCCTCATCGGTGAGGATCACGTAGTCTCCCTTCTCATACTCATATCCCTTCACCGTGTCTTCGTACGGAATCTCGCGTCCGTCGGCTTTGCAGATGCGGGCATAGCGGATGGGGGATTTGTCTTTCTTGTGAAGCAAATCCAGATCCAGTGATACGTCGATCGTTCCCGGATACAGTTTCACCGGAATCACCACGAGGCCGAAGCTGATGGAGCCTTTCCAGATGGCGCGCATGGATTCGGTGACGCTCCTTGCAATTGTTTCTTACAGAAGAACGGTCGGACCTGCATCATGCAGAGCTATGAGCCGATCTTTTGCTTCCGCCCGTTCTGCCCTACGATAGCCGCATGCTTCTCTCCCAGCTTTTCACGAAGACGACCAAAGAAACGCAGTCGGATGCCGCCTCCAAAAACGCGGATCTGCTCACGCGCGCGGGATGCATCCATAAGACCATGGCGGGCGTGTATTCGTATCTGCCGCTGGGCCTCAAGGTGCTGAAAAAAATCGAGAACATCGTCCGTGAGGAGATGGACAGAATTGGAGGGCAGGAAATTCTCATGTCTGCATTGGCGCCGCGCGAGAACTGGGAGAAGACGGGACGTTGGGATCACAAGGTTATGGAAGTGCTCTTCCATGTGCCGGCTGCCAACGACACCGAATACGCGCTCAATCCGACGCACGAGGAAATCGTGACGCCGATCGCCGCACAGTACGTGCGGTCCTACCGCGATCTGCCGTTTGCCGCGTACCAGATCCAGACGAAATTCCGAAACGAACTGCGCGCGAAATCCGGCATTCTCCGCGGCCGCGAATTTCTCATGAAGGATCTGTATTCATTCCACGTGAGCCAGGAGGATCTCGATCGCTACTACGAAGTGGCGCAGGGCGCGTATGCCCGCGTCTTCGAGCGCATCGGACTCGGTGCACAAACGTATCTCACCTATGCTTCCGGCGGCACGTTCTCCAAATATTCGCATGAGTATCAGGTGCTTTTGCCAAACGGCGAGGACAATATTTACATCAGCGTCGCAGCGGAGAAGGAGGGGATGAAGATCGCGGTGAACAAAGAAATCTACGAACCCGGCGTGACGACGTGTCCCGTGACCGGCGGTACGGAATTCCGCGAGGAAAAAGCGTCGGAAGCCGGCAACATTTTCAAACTCGGCACCAAATTCAGCTCCGCGTTCGATCTCTCTTTCACCGATGCAGATGGACAGAAAAAAGAAGTGATCATGGGTTGTTACGGCATCGGCATTTCGCGTTTGATGGGCATTGTCGCGGAGGCGATGTCGGACGATGACGGGCTGATCTGGCCCAAAAGCATTGCACCCTTCGACGTGCACATCGTGCCGATTGCAAAGAAAGAAGACGATGCCGCGTTCGCCAAAGCGCTGGAGCTCAAAGATCTGCTTGAGAAAGCGGGCAAGTCCGTCCTCTTCGACGATCGAATGGATGCATCGGTCGGCTTCAAACTCGCGGATGCCGATCTGCTCGGCATGCCCATGCGTATCGTCGTGTCACCAAAGACGCTCGAACAACAGTCCATTGAGCTGACGTACCGTGCAACGGGAGAGACGGAAGTTGTGTCATTCAAGAAGATATCGAATGTTCTGTGAGGTATTTCGGGCAATATCAAAGAACCGAATTTCAAAAAAATCACCGAATCATCAATCATCAAATGTTCAAAAGATGTTGATCATTGTTCAATGATTTTCGAGAATTTTTTTGTGATTTGTTTCTTCGGTTATTTCCGTTCCAATATTAGCTCAGCCAGATTCCGATCTGCGTCACCACGGCACCGAACATGATGCCGACGATCACCTGCAAAAACGAATGCCCCACGCGTTCGGAAAACTTGGTCCAGTTCTGCAGGCGGTTGAGCATTTCGGCCTGGAGGCCGACCTCGCGGCGGACGCTCATCGCGTCGTACCAGACGATCGCGGCGAACACGAACGCGATCGCGAACTCGACGGAATCAAGCCCCGTCTTGCGGGCGACGATCATCAAAAGAGATGTCACGAATGCAGAGTGGCTGCTCGGCATGCCGCCCGGTTTGAAGATGCCCGCATGCCAGCTGCCCGTCCGGAAATACGCCACGATCACCTTGGTGATCTCGGTGAGCACCATCACCACGAGCGGAATCAGGAAGATGTACTGGTGCAGGAGAGGCATGTGGGGTTCGGGTTAGGGTTCGGGTTTGATGATGAGATTTTTTTCTAAAAACTACAAACCAAAAACTATAAACTCGTCAGAAACGCGTGATGACAAGATCCTTATCTTCGTTCTTGTATGTGCCATGTGTCAGCAGGACCGAGAACATCTCTTCGATGTCTTCGGCTTCGAACACCAGCGTTTCTGTCCTGCCGAAGGCGCCGACTACGAGGTCGAGGTGCGTGCCGATGCGCTTCGCATCGTCGATATCGAGCGTGACGCTTCCTTTGCTGATGTGATAGTTGTTGCCGTCCAGGATGATGTGTTCGTTGCGGAACGCCAGCACGTGCTTCTTACCGTCGATCATGATCTCCACCGGTGCGCGGCCGATGAGATTCGTCTCCACAGGCAGTACGGCGAGCAGGTCCGCGGACGTCTGCTTCGGGAGCGGCTTCTTTTCCTCTTTTTGCATCACTTCCTTCTTTGCGGTTTGCTTTTTAGCCTTGGGTGCCGCAGCCCGCTTCTTGCGCACGGCTTTCGGGGCCGCAACCGGACTTTTCTGCAGGTGCGGGTGGGGTTCTGACTGTGTCTGCACCGGCAGTTCGGGCGTGATGATGGATTGCACCGGTGTCACGGGCGTTTCAATGATCGTCTGATGGACGGACTGCTCCGCGGCTTCGGGTGCCTTTGGTTCCGCAGATCCGAGCCAGCCTTTTAATCGGCGGAGAAGGGAGCGTTTCGGTGGGGGTGTGTCGTGTGTGTTCATGATGAGCTGTACTAGGCGGCGCGTGATGTCGCAGATGACAAAGGATATTGTTCGATCAACTTGAACATGCCGGGCATGCTCAGAAGAGCACCGTTTTTTCCGATGTATCGATAGTAATTGATATTGGATTCGTCGATTGCCTTCATGGCCATTTCATTCGGATTCCCTCTGGTGAGATCCTGGCGCATGTTTCCGATGATCCTGCTGATCTCGGTAGATGTAATCGTTTCGCCCGTCATCACTTTTTGCATGAGACCCTGCAGTGTCGATCGGATCTTTTCGGCATACAGGCCGCGCGCCACTTCTTGCAGTCCCTCTTCACTTTCCCAGTGCAATGTTGCCATGCCCTTCCAGTTGGAAAAGTCCGCGGACAGAATGTTGTTTTCACACTCGGCAAGTTCGTGCTCAATCTGAAGAAGGAGAAGGGCGATGCCGCCTTGTTTGAAGATGCCGGGATCCTGAGCCATGGAGGCGATGTATTCAGCCTGCTGTTTTTCATGGTCCGCTGCATCGTTGACGACGGCACGACTTTCTTCCATCCAGGATTTTTCTTCGACGGGTTTCAGCTCCGATTCGGGAAGCGACAGATCTTTCCTGCGCTCGAGAGTTTTCATTCTCGCATATGTTTGAGCCATTCTCAGGGTCGACGCCTTCACGAGCGTGTAATTGCCGTCCGTTTCATTCTTCAGGTATTTGATCGCGAACGTCGCAAAGATACCCAATTCATCCTTGGTGCGGATATTCAATTGTTCATCACGCTTTGCGTTATCCAATGCTCGTTCTTCGGGAGGAAGATCCAGAACCGTGAGGGAGGGAAGAGTCAACGGCGCGAGTTGTCTGAAATAGGCACGGTATCCGTCGTTGCGCGCTTTTTCATTTGCATTCTTAAAAGTCTCCGCCTCATTTTTTACGATTCCGGGGAGAGGATTTGCAGCCAATGATTGGCCCCAAGTAACGTTCTTGATGGGGGATGATCTGCCGACGTGCCACAGAATCTGACCCGGTGCATAGTTCAACAGATCTTTTTCGGATTCCAGCATGTACATCGTTCCTTCATCGATGGATTCTTCCGTCATGCGGCGCGCTTCATTTCCCAGGAACAACGCCCAGCCTGCGGGTGTTGCCATTGCGGGAATCGATACGGCGCTCAGTTCGAGCCCGATGCGTTTTGTCGTCAGCTGTCGTTCAATGATTTCTTTTTTCAGCGGATCGGTTTCATTTTTATATTGTTCCAAAAGGCGCGGCCGTTCATTGGCGAAATAATCATAGGCTTCTATTCCGGCACCCAGTCCTGCGGCATACGGAGCAATTGGCTTGAGTAAACGTCCGGCTTTCCCAAGACCCGATACTGTTCTACTGACGCCGGGAATTTTGCCGATCATTCTGCCTGCTGCCGATCGCGCCATTTCGTATTGTCTGAGCACGAATGCTGAAATTGCTCTAACCTTGCCATTTCCAAAATTATAACGAGCGATATTGATCACTCTGCGCATGCTGCTTTCATTTGCGAATTTATATGCTGCTGCCGATTCGCTATGGAGTCCTTTGCTCAATAATTTTTTGCACAATGAATCCCATTTTTTAGGATCCAAGGGGGATTTGGTGCAGCTTTGAAGCAAATTATTTACTTCTTGCGCGTCTCGAACGGATAATTTTGCGAGACCCTCATAAATTTCGTCATAGGATCTGGCTGCTTCCTGGATGGTTTCTCTCGATAAACCAAGGAATCTTGCTTTGCTGGCATTGATTGCGCTTTGAGGAATGCTGTCGACACTCGCAGCAGATGCCCAATCGGTCAGCCCCTTTTTAATATGAAGTGGATTCACGCCCAAGAAATTTCTCGTGCCTCTTGCTCCTTCCATAAGCGCGATACCACCAACCATACCGCCACCGATAAGGTATCCTGGATAATTTTTTGCGATTGAACCTGCAAAAGCTGCATTTTCTTTGAGCGTCTCAAATAACCAATTTTTCCCATTATTGATCAAAATTCCACCCATGGTTTTGAGCATGCTCGTTGCTTTCTCGATCATGGTATCGTCGATTTCAACATCGAGTTTCTTCCATTCTTCCAGCAGTTGTTCAGGCGTTTGAGTCGCAGCTTTTTCGACAATTTTTTGAATAACATCATATTTATTCATTTTATCCCAAAATGTTACCTCACTGCTTTGAACAAATTTTAAAACCTCTACCTGCATAAGCGCCAATCCCGAAGGATTGCCGTTCTTGATCATTTGAGCGTAAAAATAACATCTCATTGCCTGCGAAACAGGCATGCGATCCAGAAGGCACATCTCTACTTTTTTCAAATCAGTTTTCCCTTGCATCTCAGGATCTATGGGCAATACACCATGGAAACAGGGCAGCATATATTTGTGTGTATCGCCATTATTGAGTTTTTCCAGAATGTAATGTGCAGCTTTCTGTTCAATACTAGAGCCGGCCGATTTCTCCACGGCTTCTCGTGCAGTTCCTGCCGCCGCACTCCCGCTCATTGCACTGATGAATTTACCGTACGAAAATTTTTCGATTTCTTCCGATGACAACTTCAATTCTTTTTCTAATATGTTATCGAGGCTATCTCGCATATCGATATCGATTCCTTTCAAAGAATTTAAATCCAAATCTTGTAATTTTTCTATGACCTTTCCATTTTTATCGCCAAGTGTTTGGATGAGATCCGCGAATCCGCCAAATCCGGAAATGGCGATTTTCAGATATTCAGGCAGACTCATTTTTGTAATTTTTTCATGTGCCTCATCCGACGTCATCTCTCCGTCTTTAATTAAAACTTCAATAACTCGTTCATAATTTGCAGTACAAAAATCCATAACACGATCCGCAGCTTTTTTACGATTTTCTTCATCATCTTTTTTCACATCAAACTTGAATCCAGGTCGCAATATTTCTTCCATAGTCGTGTTACCCTTTTTCCCGCTCACAGGAGTGTATCTTGTAATAATATCTTGGACTTGAGGAGCTTTTGACCTCGGCGACAATTTCCATTCGTCTGCTTCTTTGTCTAACGATACGATTATCCATGCTGCGCCTTTATTTTTTAAACCATTTTCCGTTTCTTCCAATTCTTCCCGTACTTCTTCCCTGCGTCGCTTTTTTCCTTCATCTTGATCGCTGTCGATGTCGGATTCTTCTTTGCCCTGTCTCAGTTTTTCTCTCTGTTCTTTCAGCTCATCGATTTTCTTCCGCATTTCTTCCCGTACGGCTTCCGGTGCGGAGCGTACCTGTTTTTCCAGGTCATCGATTTTTTTGTTGAGCTTAGTCACAAGATCAACGCGGTCTCTCCATTTCGACAGAGCCCGCCATCCGAAATACCCGCCTGCGGTCAGAAGGCCGGCGGCAAGAAGGAATTTCAGTGCTCCCCAAGCACTCTTGGCATTGTCCGACACACGTTCTTTTACGGCTTCTACGCCTTTGCCGATTGCTTTCAGAAGAAGAAGTCCTCCCACGACGACTCCGCCGATGATGGCGATGGTCGCGGCTTTCTGGCGATCTTCCGGACTCCATGTCATCGGATTCCAGAATTTCTTTTCGACGTTCGGCTGGATCTTTACGGGAAGAGCTTCGTCAGCATCTGTTTTCAAAGCGGGGGATTCATCCGTCTTTTCACCAGCCAACGCCTCCTCGGCTTCCTTCACGCGCATTTTCTTTTCAATTTCCTCCGTCATCTCACGTTTTTCTTTCGCGTTCGATTTTTCCATCGCGTCGCGCAGTTCGCGCAATTCCTGCGTGTTCATGTCCTGACTTTCCAGCTGATCGCGCAGATGCTTGAGCGCATCGGGTGCGGATTCGGCATCGCGCACGATCGATTCCGCGGACTGTTTGGGGGTGGGTGTTGGTGTGGACATATCGAGTCAGTGTAGCACAAAACGCCGTTTTCTCCTAGAGAAACCGCAATGCGCTCGCGTTCAGGCTCTTACTTTTTCTTTTGCGGATAGGGTTTTCCCATGAGTCCGTGCACAGCCGCCTGGACGGTTCTTCCGACACCATGAATGACGCGTCCGACGGTGAATACGCCCACTTTGCTTGTTCCTTCCAGAATATCCATGCCGGTACCTGCCGCCGAGCCGATTTTATTAAAGATAGCGTCGTGCGTTTCCAATCGCTGTCTTTCAACGGCGTTCTGCTCAAGAATTTCGCGTTCAGTGCTTCTGCGAACCATGATGATATGGGTATGTGATAATATTATAACATAAATTATATATACTAGCAACGACCCGAAGACCTCTGAAGTGTGCTATGATCTGCACATTCTCTCCCATTCTCCATCATGAATATTGAACACTTCGAAAAAGGCTTAACCTACAACGATCGCGAACTGCTGTTTGTCGCGCGAAAACTCGGCAAACTCGCCACGCACTGCTCGCGTCTGAAGGACGAATCGTCGGTGATCCGCGTAGAGGCGGAGAGGCGAGAGACGAAGAAAACGCGGGATGAAACGAAGGTGATGATCACGGTGGAATTGCCGCAGAAAATGATGCGCGCGGAGTCACGCAAGGCTACATTCCTGGAGGCGTTCGATCGCGCGGTGGAGAAGCTCGAGCCGCAGCTTGTGAAGTACAAAGAGCTGCGCAGTTCCAAGGGCCGTCAGCGCAAGGCGCGATCCGGCCGCGCCGCGTAATCCGATTTTCATGCAGCGATTCCGCATCCTTCTCGGCTCTCTTTCCGTGCTTGCAGGCGTGCTGCTTGCCGCCTCGGGCGCGTCCGCTCAAGCGGTGCCGACCAGCGCGCCGCCGTCATCGGGCTCAGGTTCGGTGCAGGCGGTGGTGACGGGGCCCGAGGACGTGGCGGTCGGACGCACGATCGTGCTCGATGCGACCGTGAGCAAATCGTCCGGCAGCACGATCCAGTACCGCTGGTACGTGGAAGGAAAATTGCAGCCGATCAGCGAGACAGTGGAGGCGGTCTACACGCCGGAGCAACCGGGGATTCTGAATTTCCGTTTGATCGTGGCGTCGACGTCCGCGACCGGTGCCACCGTGACGACGCAGATCACGCATACGGTGAACGTGTACAGCCGCAAGATCGTGTTGATCGCGGACAGCTCCGTGCCGCAGGACAAACTGCAGCTGCATAAGCAGGTTGCCGCCGATGCGGGCGTGTTCTTGCGCGTGCTGCAGCCGAGCCCCACCGGTTCGCCGTTAAATGACGAAGAAGCACTGAGCACGCTCATCAGTGAACAGGTGGATTCGCTCGCCGGCGCGAACGCGATCGTGCTGTGGACGTCGGGGATTTCGGGATTGCAGTCGCTGATGCGCGCGGTCTCCAATGACCAGGAAATGATGACGGAGCTGCCAAACCAGACAATCGTGCAGATCGCCGACGGCAGCCTGCAGACGCTCGCTCGCATCGCGCGCGGTCCGTATTCCGTGCTCCGGCCGCAGCAGATTATCCTGACGCGCAAGGAAGCGCTCGATCCGCTGCTCACCGCCAAGTCGATCGATCAGTTCACGCAGGACTTAAGTCAGCGCGACCTGGAGCATCTCACGATCAATGCGTCGACTGCCGGACTGCGTCCGTGGAACCTGCTGTCGTCGCTCGTGAACGCGATGCTCACCAAGGGCATCCCGAGCCAGACCGTGATCCTGCTCCTCGTACTTCCGTTCATCGCGATGATTCTGGCGTTTTTGCGTCAGGTGGTCGGCATCACGACATTCGGTCTCTATACGCCGTCCATCATTGCGCTCAGCTTTCTCGCATTGGGATGGAAACTGGGTGTCTTCTTCCTCGTCTTCATCCTTGTCACCGGCTACGCGACGCGCGCCGTCATGCAGCGCTGGCGGCTTCTGTATATCCCCAAAGTCGCGATTATCCTGACGGTCGTCAGTTTCACGCTGCTCATCCTGATGGGTCTCAGCACCATCTACAACGTCACGTTCTCACGCGAGACAGTGTTCATTCTGCTGATCATGTCGACGCTCAGTGAAAGCTTCCTGAATTTGAAGACCGAAGAAGGCTGGAAGTCCGCGATATTCGGCATCGTCGAGACGACGGCAGCGGCGCTCATCTGCGTCTTCATCGTGCAGTGGGACGTCTTCCAGTCGCTCATTCTCGCGTATCCCGAGCTCATCCTTCTCACGATCATCGTGGATGCGATCCTCGGCAAGTGGACGGGGCTGCGGCTCGTCGAGTACTTCCGTTTCAAGGAAGTGTTCCATCATATGCAGGAAGAGGAGTGACGAATTGAAAATTGATAATTGAAATTTGAAAATTGTTCCTTTAGCCGCTGCTCTTGTCTCTTACATTTGTCCCTCAGCCATTTTCCTTTTTCCATTTTCAATTTCGTTGTTCTCTTTTCTCTCCAGCCACGGCGTTCTCGGACTCAATGCCCGGAATCTCCTCTACATCAAGCCGTTCAACCCGCGCAAAGCGACGGCGCTTGCCGATAACAAACTCAAGACGAAAGCGTTCCTCGCGGCGCGCGGCATTCCGGTGGCGAAGATTTACGCGCGCATCGAGAACCACAACCAGCTGCGGCAGTTTGATTTCAGCAGTCTGCCGGATGTCTGCGTGCTCAAACCCAATCACGGATTCGGCGGAGAGGGAATCATGATCCTGAAGGGCCGCAAGAACGGACAGTTTCTGGAGCAGGGCAAACACCCGGTCAGCGATCAGAAACTGCGCGAGCATGTCGAAGACATCCTCGACGGAAAATTTTCGCTCAGCGGACGCAAGGACACGGCGTTCTTCGAAAAGATTCTCGTGCCTGACAAGTGCTTCGCGCCGTTCCGGCCGGCGGGACTTCCGGATCTGCGCATCGTCGTCTTCAATCTCGTGCCGGTGATGGCGATGCTGCGCATCCCGACCGCCATCAGCGGCGGCAAGGCCAACGTGCACCAGGGCGGCATCGGCATCGGCATCGACATTGCCAAGGGCGTCACGACGCATGCGACGCAGTTCAACCGGCTCATTGACGAACTTCCGCACGGCGGCAGCCCGGCCGGTATCGAGATTCCGAACTGGGAGGAGATTCTGCTCATTGCGTCGCGCATTCAGTACATCACGAACATCGGCTATCTGGCCGTCGACCTTACGATCGACGCGGAGCAGGGGCCGGTGCTGCTCGAGGTCAACGCGCGCGCGGGACTCATGGTGCAGGTGGCCAATCTGGCGCCGCTTCGATCGCGTCTCGAGCGCGTGAAGGGCATCAAGGTGTCAACGCCCGAAAAAGGCGTGCGTCTGGCGCAGGATCTGTTCGGGCAGAAGGTCGAATCGCGCGAGGTTACGGAAGAGAGCAAACCGGTGCTGGGCATTCGTGAGACGATTACCATCGCCGGCAGCGGATCGAGCATTGAGGCGCCGGCACTGATGTCCTCCGAACATGACCGCACGATCTTCAGCAAGGATCTGCTCACGGAACTCCAGCGCATCGGCGGCACCGAAGAGCCCGAGGGCGACGAAGAAGGCTATCGCGTCAAATTCCAGCTCGGCGGCAAACGCATTCAGACCCTCGTACGCGAAGGCGAGACCGATTCGCTCTCGGTGCGCGCGGTGATCGGCCGTCGTGATCTCGGCGGATTTTTGATTGATCCGACGCGTGAAGCGGAAACCCCGGCGCGGGCGACGGTGAAGGTCGATCTGCGCGCGGTCGACAAATTCCTGTCGCAGGCCGATCACGACCTGCTGCTTCTGAAATATGTAAAGCCGGTGAATTATGCGGAGGAGAAACTGCGCGCACAGGAAGACGAACGCTACAATCCCATCTTCCAATATCAGCCGATCGACATCGACATGCAGGATGTGGAACAGCGTTTACTCGCGCTTGATATTGATGACTCTCCGCTCGGAAGCTTGTTGAAAAAGAAGCGCCGGGAGCTGCTGCAGCGCATCACCGTGCTGCGCGCCCGCGGGGACAGCAGGCTCTTTACCGAGTCGTCTGCCGCGATGTTCGGCAGTCCGAGTTCCGTGCTGCTAGCTGCGGCGACATCCGTCCTCAAGGGCCGTGCCGCCTGTGATCTGCCGTCGACGGGCGACGACGTTCTGTCCGCGGAGGACGCCCTGCCGCTGTTTGAAGAGGTGCTCACCAAGTACGGCCTGCATGACTGGCAGGTCAGCATCCGCGATCACATTCTCGCGCGCGTGACCGTCGGCAGTCATTACGTCTATCTGCGACGCGATGCGACGTTTGCAAAGAAAGGCCTTGCGGGATTGATCGCTCATGAAATCGAAACGCACGTGCTCACGGGCGAAAACGGCAACCAGCAGCCGTTTGATCTCTTCCGTCGCGGCTTTGCCAATTACCTCGACACGCAGGAGGGACTTGCCATCTACAACCAGAACCGTTTCCTGACGCCGTACCACGAGAAGCGCTTCGGACCGGCGCGCAACATTCTCGGGACTGCCTTCGCTCTCGAACATTCCTTTGCCGATACCCGCCGTTATCTCGTCGAGGAACTCGGCTATGAACCCGAAAAAGCGCTGAGTAAAGCCATCGATATCAAGCGCGGCATGATCCATACAGAGGAGCCGGGAGCTTTCACCAAGGGCATCGTGTACTTCCGCGGCCTGCGCGCCATCGAACACTTCGTGCAGGAGGGGGGAGACCTGAAGCGCCTCTACGTCGGCAAAATCGCATTGGAGGATCTGGATATCGTCGAACAAATTCCGGGTCTCAAACCACCGCTGCTGCTGCCGGAATTTTTGCGTGAGGCTCCGCCCGCGGGCACGGCAAAAAAAACAGCGAAGAAGAGGGCGGTGTAGGTGATAGGGCTGGGGCTAGGGCAAGGAAAGTGGAATACAAAAAATTTTCGTATTAGCCCTAGCCCTATTTTCTAGCCCTACATCACTCCTTCTCTCCTTCGGCAGGAGCGCCCTCACCGGCAGGTGCAGCGGCACCTTCGGCAACCGGAGCTCCCTCGGCACCTTCCGCGGCCGGCGGCGGCGTCTCAGGCTCTTCCTCGCGCGGTTCCTGGGCGATGACGATGACGGTTTCCGGATCGTCCAAAATCGTGACGCCCTGAGGGGCGATGAGATCGGCAACGGTGAGCGTGCCTTCCATTTCCACCAGTTTGCTCAGATCAAGCGCGATATCGTGCGGCAGGTTCGCCGGCAGCGCCGAGACGGTCACTTCGTGCAGAGCTGTGACCAGGATGGCGCCGGATTCCTTGACGGCGGGGGATTCGTTCTCGAAGCGGATGTGCACTTCGGCCTCCACTTCTTTCTTCATGTCCACGGCGTAGAAATCGACGTGAATCATGCGATCCGAGACGGGGTCAAAATCAACGCTCTGAAACAGCACGGGGATCGTCTTTCCCTCGATATCGAGCTCCACGAGCGTACTTTCTCCGGCCTTGGTGTAGGCCTTCTTCAGCGCGATTTCCTCGATCGAGAAGAGCGTGTTGTCCGTATTGCCATAGACGACACCCGGCACCTGGCCGCTTCTGCGCAGCTGTCCTGCATGAGTATCCTTGGGGCGGGCCGCTGCTTTGAGGGGAATTCTTTCGGTCATAGGAAAATGGCGTTGAGGGCTGCGAGGGTAAGGGAAAAATGCCAAGAATGCAAGAGCGGGATGTCGTTATTAGTTTTTAGTTATTAGTTTTTAGTTTTAAACCAGTAACTAATAACGAATAACCAGTAACAAAATCTGCGATTCAGCCCACATTTTTGTTACATACACCCTTTCTCCACTTCCAAAAATACTGAAACGCGCTCTTGATGTGGATTCTGCCTGTTTTATGCAGCAGGACGGTCAAAAATCCTCCTTCACTCAGGCGATGCTTGCGGTCCCGCGCGACGGCCGACGGCAGATAATGAACCCGAAAACCCGCGTTCCAGGCCCTGCGGCAGAGGTCCATGTCTTCAAAGAAGAGAAAGAACCGCGGGTCGAAGCCGCCGATTTTCTCGATCAGTTCGCGCCGTATCAGCACACAGGCGCCCACGACCCAGTCGATGTCGCGTTCTTTATCAGGATCGATGTCCCGCTGCAGATAGCGGTCCATGCGTTTGGGAAACAGCGTCGCCGCCATGCGTTTGATGACGACGTCGAGGAAGCTGGGGAATGCCCTGGCTGCATCGCGCACGGTGCCGTCATCGTGCATCAGTTTGGGTGCGATGATGCCGATGTCCGGGTGCTTCTCCATCTGTGCGACCATCTTTTCCAGGCTTTCCGGCAACAGCTCGTTATCGGGATTGATGATGAGGATGTACGTTCCTGCAGCCCGTCGCATTCCGATTTCGTTCCCTCGTCCGTAGCCGACATTGGCGTTGGATTCCAAAATCCTGACGTGCGGCAGCTCCGTCAGTCTGTTTCGGATGACACCGATCGATTCATCCTCCGAATGATTGTCGACGACGAAAATCTCCAGTTTGTCCGCGATCGTCTGCTTTTCCAAAGCCTGCACGCACGAGACCGCATCGCGCGGGCTTTTGTAGTTGAGGACGATGGCGGAGACGAGGGGGGCGATGTGAATATTGAATAGCGAATTTTGAATTTTGGGAAGATAGAAAAATACCGGTATTCGAAATTCAAACTTCAAAATTCAGCTAAAATCCTTTCGTGACCCCTGACACCCGAGACAATCTCCGCAAGCGTATCAGCCGTGCACCAACGGACCCCGGCGTGTATCGCTGGAAGGATAAAAGCGGCGAGATCATTTACGTCGGCAAAGCCAAAAACCTCCGCAACAGACTCCGCAGCTACGTGCTGGAGAATGCGGCGAAGGGTCAGGGGCCGTGGAAACAGTCGATGTATGAGCAGATCGTCGATTTTGACGTGACCATCACGAACACAGAGCTTGAGGCGCTGATCCTCGAGACCAATCTGATCAAGGAAATCCGCCCCAAGTACAACGTGCTCATGAAGGACGACAAGAACTACGTCTATGTCCGCATTACGGTGAATGATCCGTATCCCGCGGTCGACGTCGTGCGCAAGATGGAGTTCGCGTCCGACAATCTCCGCTCGGGCCCGTCCGAACGGCCTGCTGGCCGGGCGGGCAAGACCGGCGGCGTCCGGTACTTCGGGCCGTTCCTCAGTCGCTACGAAACCGAGAAGACGCTCGACATGCTTCATGATTTCGTCGGGTTCCGCGCGTGCCGGGATTCGATCGACGCGATGAACCGGTGGATGAAGGATCAGGAGGCTCCGCATCCGACGGAGAGCGGCAAGTTGCGGCCGTGTCTCGATTTTCAAATCCACCAGTGCAACGGACTGTGCGCGGGGGATTTATCAGTGGAGGAATATCGACGACGCATCGATCAGGTGATCGAGTTCTTTAAGGGTGATTATGATCCGGTCATCAACGCCGGCAAAGAGAGAATGATGCAGTTGGCCGCGGATAAAAAATTCGAGCGCGCTGGGGAAATCCGCGACACGCTGCAGATGATCGAACACATGAAGGAGCGTCAGTTGATCTCCGACACCTCCGGCGACGATACCGACGTCGTGGGAGTCGCGGTGCTCTCCGGCAAGGCGCACGTGGAGATCCTTCAGAAGCGCCTCGGGAAACTCACGGGCGAACATCACTTGTCTCTCATGGGCAAAGCCGAATCGGTCGCAGACGTGCTCGAACAATTCCTGCCGCAATACTACGAAGGCGTCGCCGATATTCCCGAGACAGTGCTTGTGAGCGAGGATTTCTCGGATCGCGAGACATTGGAAACGTTCCTGACAGATCAGCATGGCAAAAAAGTGCGCGTGATCGTGCCGGAGCGCGGCAAGAAATCGAAGCTGCTCGAACTCGCGGAGAAAAACGCGCAGCAGAAAGCGATGCAGGCCGAGGCCAGCTGGGAAGCTGAAGAAAGGAACATCCAGAATGCTCTCGACGAACTCGCATCCAACCTTGATCTGGCGACGTTGCCCAAGCGCATCGAGGGTTACGACATCTCGCACACCGGCGGCACGGAAACCGTCGGCAGCATGGTGGTGTTTGTGAACGGCAAACCGAAGAACGATCAGTACCGGTCGTTTACCATCCACAGTATGCAGCGCGGGGCGATCGACGACTACCGCGCGCTCAAGGAAGTGCTCGCGCGCCGCCTGCGCCATGCTGCGGGCGGGCTCAAGATGGAAGAGAAGAAGTGGGAGGAGAACGGCATCACGATTGGCAAGGCTAGAAAAAATGAACAGACAATAATTGAAGGAATCATTGAGAGACACCCGACGGAATTATCACAACAGCCGATTGATTATCACGAGTTTTGGGTGGCGCGCTGCGAGAGCGACATCATCGGTATGGGATGTTTGCATAAGCATGCAACGGGATTGCTTGAATTGAAGTCGATATGGATTAATGAGGAACATCGTGGAGGCAGACTCGGACAATTTCTCTCGCGTTTCATTTTGAAATCGGTAAAAAAGGGAAAGGTATATGTCATGATTGATCCGCAACTTGAACAATACTATGCGTCGGTTGGTTTCCGTCATGTTTTGAAAGCACCTCCGGTTCTCATCGAAGAGATGCAATCCGAGAAGAAGAAAAATCCATCCATTCCGGATGGAATAGTGTTGGTTTACGATACAACCCAACACAAAACCGATGGCTCGCTTGCGACATTTCCTGACCTGCTCGTGATCGACGGAGGCAAAGGACAATTGAACGCCGTGCACGAAGTGCTGCAGTCGTTCGGCCTGTCGATCCCGGTGATCGGACTCGCGAAGAGGGAAGAGGAGGTCTTCGTGCCCGGTAAAAAAGATCCGGTGATCTTCCGCACAGACAGCCCCGCGAAGTTCATGCTGATGCGATTGCGTGACGAGGCGCATCGATTTGCCAACCGTCATCGCAAGAAGAGGGCCGCGAAACACGCGGTGCAGTCCCAACTCGATCATGTACCGGGCATCGGTCCCGACACAAAACAGGAACTGCTCAAAACATTCGGTTCGGTCGACGTCATCCGTCGCCAGGACGACGCAGCACTCAAAAACATTTTGAATGAGGAGCAGATCCATGCGCTGAGGCAGGTGTTGTGAGAATTAAAAATGCAAAATGTGTCACACTGAGGTGCCCCGTGCATACGGGGCCACGAAGTGCGACACTCTTGGCAAATGTGATGGTTCGTGGCTCTCCCGCTTCGCGGGATCGCGCCTCACCATGACACATTTGCTGAATCAGCGCTTACATCATCAACAACTTTCTCGCATTTTCATTCCATCCTGAGTACAATCACATCTATCTCTTCCCACACGATCTCATGAAGAAACTTTCTCTCCTTCTCGGCACGCTCGGCGGCGCGATGGCCGGGTACATTTTTAGCAACAGCAAACTCCGCGAAGAACTCGCCACGGCGAAGGATCCGGAACAGGCCGGAAAGATTCTCGCCAAGCACCTGCAGAAGGACGGCAAGCAGCTCGGTCACGAGGTGCAGCAGTTTGCCAAGAGCGATGTGGTGCAGGACAATTTGAAGAAGGCCTCGCAGTACGCGCAGAAAACCTTTACCAAAGCGAAAAAGGATCTCACGACGATGGTGAAATCCGGCAAGGCAAAGACGAAAACGACGGCGCACAAGGCGGCGTCCAAGGCCAAGAGCGCGACGGCGAAGAAATCCAAGTGAGCGAATAACTTCGATGTTCAATGAAGGCGTGCCGCCCCTTGCGGGGGAATGAGTGCGCCTTCATGATAATCGGCGACGATTTCTTACGCCCATTTCCCCCTTCTTATGGAGCCTACTCTGAATCTGTCACTTTCAAATCCCCTTCTCCTCGTCGGACTCTCCGGCGTTCTGGCGCTCATTGCCGCGGGTGCGTTTCGCGCGATCATCGGCAAACAGAATCCCGGAACCGACGCGATGCAGATGATTGCGGATAAAATCCGCGTCGGCGCGATGGCGTTCCTCCGGCAGGAATACCGCGTCATCTTTATTTTCATCGTCGTCGTTGCGATCCTCATCTATCTCTTCGTCGATACCACGTGGCTCGGTATGAAGACGGGTCACTGGCAGATGCCTCTGGCCGCTCTCAGCTTTGCGCTCGGTTCCTGCTGTTCGGTGCTTGCCGGATTCATCGGCATGCGCACGGCGACGATCGCGAACGTCCGCACCACGCAGGCTGCGCGCACCGGCCTCAATCACGGTCTGCGCATCGCGTTTTTGAGTGGCGCCACGATGGGCATGTCGGTGGTGGGTATCGGTATTCTCGGGCTCGCCGCTGCATTCTTCATTCTCACGCAAGTGATCGGCGTCACGATGACCGGCTCGCTGGAAGCGCTCACGGGCTTCAGCTTCGGCGCATCATCGGTTGCACTCTTCGCCCGCGTCGGCGGCGGCATCTATACCAAAGCAGCGGACGTGGGTGCCGACCTTGTCGGCAAGGTGGAGGCGGGTATTCCGGAAGACGATCCGCGCAATCCGGCGGTGATCGCCGACAACGTCGGTGACAACGTGGGGGATGTCGCAGGCATGGGTGCCGACCTCTTTGAAAGCTTCATCGGTTCGCTCGTCGCCACGATGCTTATCGGTCTGTCCACGCAGTGGGGACCCGATGCGACGCTGCGCGCGATTCTGTATCCGCTCCTCGTGACGGCCATTGGCATCGTGAGCAGCATCATCGGTACCTTCGCGGTGCGCGCCAAAAACGGAGGAAAGATCGAGTCCGCCCTCAAAAACGGCGTCGTGATCGCATCGATTCTCGTGCTGATCGGCGCATATTTCCTGGGGCTTGTCTGGCTGCCGGCGGGCGTGCGCAACGGTGTCTTTATCGCGCTGACCGCGGGTCTCATCGTCGGCGTTCTCATCGGCGTGCTCACCGAGTACTACACCTCTGCATCCTTCGGCCCCGTCAAGAAACTCGCTGACTCGTCCAAGACCGGTCCCGCGACCGTCATTATTGAAGGTCTGTCTCTGGGCTACATGTCCACCGTGATTCCGCTCATCCTCATCGGCATCGGCATCATCGTCTCCTACATGTCCGCCGGACTCTACGGCATTGCGGTTTCGGCCGTGGGCATGCTCTCGACGCTGGGCATCACGCTTGCCATCGACGCCTACGGTCCCGTGGCCGATAACGCCGGCGGCATCGCGGAGATGGCACATCTGCCCAAGGAAGTCCGCGAGACCACCGACGCTCTCGACTCTGCAGGCAACACGACCGCGGCGGTCGGCAAGGGATTCGCCATCGGCTCCGCGGCGCTCACCGCGCTCGCGCTCTTCTCGGCCTTCACGCAGGCGGCGCATCTCTCGTCCATCGATCTCACCAAACCCTTCACGTTCATCGGTCTGCTGATCGGCGGCATTCTGCCGTTCCTCTTCGCGTCGCTCACCATGCGCGCCGTGGGCAGAGCAGCATTCTCCATGATTGAAGAAGTCCGCCGCCAATTCCGCGAGATCAAGGGTCTTATGGAGGGCAAGGCCGAAGGCGACACCGAGCGCTGCGTCAGTATCGCGACCTCGGCTGCCATCCGCGAGATGGTGATCCCGGGTCTGCTCGCAGTCGTGACCCCGGTGCTCACGGGTCTGATCCTCGGATCGGAAGCACTCGGAGGGCTGCTCGCCGGTGCACTCGTGACGGGCGTGCTGCTCGCAATCTCCATGGCCAATAGCGGCGGAGCTTGGGACAACGCCAAGAAGTTCATCGAAGCCGGGAACCTCGGCGGTAAGGGAAGTGATCCGCACAAGGCGGCCGTGGTAGGGGACACCGTCGGCGATCCGTTCAAGGACACGTCCGGTCCCGCGCTCAACATCCTCGTGAAGCTCATGTCCATCGTCTCGGTCTTAACCGCCGGTCTCTACGGCCTGGCGGGGATTGTGCATTGATGAATGTGTCATGGTGAGGACGCTCGAACCACGACACTCCATAATCGTTCCAAACGACAGCCCCGGAAGGGGCTGTTGTGTTATGTAAAAAATATTTTACAATATACATAGTCCGAGTGGTTCATTCATTTCAACGTCGTTTAGCAGGAGACGGTTCGATGTTAGATTTCCCTACTGTTTTGGCTACCACGAACGAGGGCAAGGCAAGGGAGTGGAATGAGATTTCCCGCGCCTTGGCAAGCGGCGCTGCGCCGCAGTTCACTTGCGTTGAGGAGAAGAGTCCACTTCTTGAAATCCAGGACATTGATCCAGTGCAAGTGGCACTGGTGAAGGCATGGCACGCCGCCAAAGTTTACAAAAAACCTGTTCTCATCGAGGACGTCTCGTTTGGCATCGATGCACTCGGCGGTTTCCCCGGTGCATTATATGCACCTGTGGAAAAGGGTTTTAAACCAAAGGGGATTCTCGACATGGCTCTGCAGGGTTGTAACCTGCAGGTGGCGTCAACGGAAGATAGCGTGATTCTGCTGCGCAATCCTCCTCGTGCAACAGTCACAGAGGTAATAGCTTTCCTGAACAATGACGGCACGACGGTGTCAGTTGTAAAGGTGGAGGTGCATGGCTCAATGCCACCGACTCCGCGAGGCACCGGTGGCTTCGGATTTGATCCGATTTTTATTCCGGATGGTCCGAATCTCACGTATGCCGAAATGTCGCCGGAGCAGAAGAACGCCTGCTCCATGCGATTCATGGCGATCAGGAAGCTTCTTGCCGGCGACTCAGAAACGCACCAGCTGCCTCCTATGCTCGACTGTCTGCTCTAAGACGTTGCACTATCACTCGGATGCCGGCTCTCCCCAGGGGGAGTCGGCATTTGTCATAATTGACAGAAAACATATAGCAGTTCATTATAACTATCCATTATGGCGATCACGGCCAATTTTTCTCTTGAACAGGCATCCGATTTGAAGGACTTCGATCAGCTCGTCCTGGGAACTCATAATGCCACGCAGGAAATCATCGATGGACATTTGAAGCTCACAAGCCCTGCCAATGCAAAAAAATTCCACGAGGCATATCTTGCCTATCAGGCAGCCTATCGAAAGAAAACGGATTTCGTTCTTCGTCACGGCGTATCGACTCCGGAATTAGAGAAAAATTTACTCGAGACGCATAAGAAATATTCTGCTCTTCAAGATCAACATAGCGCAGATCCGAGTCTGGCTTTTTTGAACAAGCCTATCCATCGAAAAGAATTCAATGCAGAACCGTACGCGATACCCGGGAAAATTCTTCCTCCGCAGCCGTACCTCGGTGCATCCTCCGCCATGGATGGCATATGGCCGGGTTACGATAAACCGGAATATTTCGAGCAGTTTCCGTTTTTACATAAATATGAAGCGAAAAATCCGGGAAAAGCCCTTCATGCGTTTTTGCGCGAACACAATCTTTTCTTCCATTTTCCGGAAACAGTCAGCCGCTACGGTGTGCTCTTCGTGCCGCCGCCATACCTCGAAGATGATTTGAACGTTGAATTGCGAAGTCACCTCAGCACGTGTGACAAGCTCTATCACTCCGCTCCCATCGTCTCTCCGAATGATACGGTCGCGGAAGCGCGTCTCGTTCTCTCATATGTTGAGGACGATATGGTGGCAATGGTGATGGATGGGAAAGAATGCAAAGGTGTGGTTGGATGGAGAGATTTAGAAGGACAACCGGACGGTCAATTGATCGGTGCTCTCACAGAACGTCAACAAGATTGGTACGAGGCGCCTAATCATGAATTGGATGCGAAGGAAGCATTTGCATATATGGAAGAAAGAGATTGGCCGTACATGGTGAAGTTTACGAAACACGGACCGCGCATCATGACGCAGACGACTGCGTCCGTTTCGTATTTCCTTCGCCCGAACGTCTTTAAAAATGGTCTCGGGTCCGCAGTGTACTTCGGTATCAGCGATACGAAAGAAGGTGATCTGTTGATCGATAGGCTCATCAACGAAGCCGATGGCATTCCGGCGGCGATCGTCGAAACCGCACACGGTGATACGCCGTTCTACCGGACGATTCTGAGTCATTATCGGCAAAAAATGCAGGACGTCTTCATGATGGCGGGAACGACGGTCGATACCGAAGCGGTGCTCGATTTCCTTTTGAAGTACGGAGCGGACGGCGTGAAGCTCGGCATTGCCGAAGGCCATGCCTGCCGCACATCCAACACGGGCATCGCGCCGCCCAATGCACACGTCGGATTGGAATGCGGTGCCGCTGCCTACAATCAGGGATACCTGATGCTCGACGGCTGGGGATTGCCCAGCGAATTCATCAAGGGTCTTGCTATGTCGGGCATCCAGATGCGACAGGGTGGTGGCGCATTCATGGGCCGTCGCGAAGCAGCCAACCCTTCCATAAGAGTGAACGGATCACGCGGAAAGTTTTACCGCGGCATGGCGGGCAAGGATGTGCAGGAGGCGGTGCTCGGCCGCAAAGATCCCGATATCGTCAAACGCATGGAAGCGCGCGCCCACCTTCATTCCGAAGGTGCGGAGGTATTTGTCCCGCAGCGGTCGCCATCAACGGTGGGCCGCATGCTGCTCTCCTACATGTTCCTGCTGAAATCCGCGATGAGTTACGAAGGTGTGCGTGCTGAACTGGCAGATCCTACAAAGATTCCATCGCATATGACGCCGGAGTCAGAGCTTCATCAATTCCATCGCATGGCAAAACTGTACTCCGTACGGAAGGCGGCATAATTTCCATTTGCCAACAAGGGTCGCGTCGGGTAAGAATACCGTATGGTAACCTCCAGTAGACCCACGAAGGAGTTAGCGGAGCTGCATTTCCATCTCGGTCAGTCGGTCGAGCCGCACATCCTGTGGTCTATTGCCCATGAGCAGGGAATCAAACTGCCAAGCAAGGACTACTGGGAATTTTACGATCTGGTCACGCTCAACAAGGAAAAGGTGACGTGGGACGACTACCACAAGCTGTTCCACCTCACGGAGCTCGTGCAGAGTTCGCCGATCGCGATGGAACGCACGCTCTACGAAGTGATCTCGGGCGCGTACAGAGTGAATAACATCACCTTGCAGGAGCCGGGCTTCAACCCGCTCTATCGCAACCGCGAAGGGGAGCGCGACTTGGATCAGATCATCCTGGCGGCGCTGCGCGGCATGGAGAGGGCGCTTGCCGAGTTCCCGAAGATCCGCGCAGGGCTCATCCTCATGCTCGACCGCCGCCTTCCCAAAGAGGTGAACGCGGTGATTGTGCGCAAAGCCATCAAGTACAAGAGTCGCGGTGTGGTCGGCATCGACATCGCCGGTCCGCTCAAGGACGGGTTCAAGTACGAGGACTACGCCGATCTCTACGCCGAGGCGCGCGACGCCGGCCTCAAGACCACGGTCCATACCGGTGAAGACGGCACGGCGGAGGAGATGGATCACGTGCTCGACGTGCTGCCGCTCGATCGTCTCAACCACGGATTCCGCTGCTACACGGATAAAAAACTGATGGAGAAAGTGCGCAAGAAAAATCTCACGCTCTGCCTATGTCCAACATCGAACCTCAGCGTCGGATTCGTCAAGGACGGCAAGCATCTGAAGGAAGTGCTGCGGACGCTGTGGGACAACGGCGTGAAGTTTTCCATCAACACGGACAACCCGTCGATGCTGCGCACCAACCTCACCAAGGAATTCGATCTGCTCCGCGAGCATAAGATTTTCAACGAAGAGGAGATCGATCAGATCATCCGTTGGGCGTTCGAGTGCACGTTCATCCCGACGGAGCTCGGACGGAATCTTTATTTATGAGGAGATAAGATGTTGTTCTTTCAGTTGAATGAGTATTAGGGGATTCGTATAAAGTATTAGGCGATTGCTTCCACCCCTTAATACATAATACCATTCCCCTAATACTTTGTTGTATGCCCACCTCATCCTCCCGCACCGGCTCCAAAATCGTCATGGAGGGGCTCACCTTCGACGATCTGCTGCTGCTCCCGAACTACACCAGTTTCCCGCGCGAACAGGCAAACCTTGAAACGAAGCTTCATCCGACGATCACGCTCAAACTCCCGATCATTTCCTCCCCGATGGATACGGTGACGGAAACCCAGATGGCGATCGCGATGGCGCAAAGCGGAGGACTTGGTGTGATCCATCGCAATCTGCAAGTTGCGACACAGAGGAAAATGGTCGAAGACGTGAAGAGGGCAGAGGTCAGAGGGCAGAGGTCAGAGGGCAGTGATCAGAGAACGGCATCGCTCGACAGCAAGGGCCGCTACCTCGTCGGAGCGGCGGTCGGTGCCGGAGCTGATCTCGAAGAGCGTGTGAAAGCATTGGTCGACGCTGGAGTGGATCTCATCGTTGTCGATTCGGGACACGGTCACAGCCAGTACATCATGGATGCGGTCACGTTCATCAAGAAGCACAACAAGAAGACAGTCGTCATGGCGGGCAACGTCGCGACGTATGATGGTGCGAAGGCGATGATGAAGGCAGGCGCGGACATCCTGCGCGTCGGCGTCGGGCCGGGCTCCATCTGCACGACGCGTGTCGTCACCGGCATGGGCGTCCCGCAAGTGACTGCTCTCATGGAAGTTGCGCGTGCGGTGAAGGGAACCAAGGTGACCTTCGTCGCCGATGGCGGCATCCGTCAGATGGGCGACATGGCCAAGGCACTCGCGACGGGAGCATCCGCCGTCATGCTCGGGTCGATGCTCGCCGGGTACGAACAGTCGCCGGGGGAGAAAGTCACAAAGAACGGTAAAGCCTTCAAGCGCTACCGCGGCATGGGCAGTATCGGCGCGATGCAGAAAGGCGGAGCCGAGCGCTACGGACAATCGATGAAGACGGAAGCCAAGAAGCTCATTGCCGAGGGCGTCGAGGGGCTCGTGCCCTTCAAGGGCGACGTCCATGATTTTCTCTACCAGGCCGCCGGCGCGCTGCGTTCATCGTTCTATTATCTGGGCAGCAAGTCGATGAAGGAATTCCACGCCAAGGCAAAGTTCGTAAAGATCACGCAGGCGAGTCTGCAGGAGAGCCATCCGCACACCGTCTCGATCAGTGATGCGGGAGGGAGTTATATGGTGTGAGCATCGCGCAGCTTCTGAAGTTCAGGCGATTGCATCAGGAGCTGACCCACCGCTGCGGTTGTCGCCTGCGCAAGTACGTCGCGGCGTCGCAGCAGATTACCTGTCAGATATTCCTGCGGGTCCGTTCCGTCTATGCCTGCGCGCTTGGCCATGACTGATCCGACAGTGTATTTATCGAAGCCGAGTTCGCGCGCGATGTGTACATCTTCCGTCGGATATTCCACGCCTGTTCCCATGCTGTATGCCTGGCGGCCGGTTGCATCTTCCGCCACGGTCCATCCCATATCGACCCATTTCTCTTCACCGTTTGCGTTGACCTGGAACATCCCTCCTTCGAACGCGATCAAGAGGTCAAAGCGCGTGTCACCTATGACAGTCTTCAGATTTTTTATTCTGTTCAAAGCGCCTTGCAGCGTTTCTTCGTGGCCGACGGGTTGTTCATTGATATCTGATGATGCTTTTCTGCCCTCGATATCGTGATTACCCGGAAAAATTTCATCGCATGCCTGTTTAGCTCCGGCAATTTTATGCTTGCTGGTGGATGCGACGAACACTCTCATTTAATGAATAATATAATTTATTTTTTATAATAGTCAAATTTGGCTTAATTTAGGCAAAATATTCAAAAATTCTTATTTGATTTGATTTTTACGGTGTGCTAAAACTTCCACAAATCCCCCCTGCTGTTTCTATGGAAAAAGTAGAAAAAATTGGAGTAACGGACGGCTATCCAACGAAATTACGTGCGGTCGATACGATTGTTCCGCTCCAATGGTCGATGTATGCATTCCGGGACAATCTCTATGCGGTGCTTGCAAACGGTCAGCTTCAGGATCCAAATGAGCGGCCGATTGTACGTCTTCAGTCATATTGCAGCATTGGACAGACCTTGGGCGGAGCGCTGTGCGATTGCGGTGATCAGCTAGAGAACAGCAAGAATATCATTGCCAATGCCACCAGCGGTGCAGTTATTTTGAATTGGAGTCATGAAGGAAGAGGGGCAGGTTTGCGAAAACATTTCGAGGCGCATTTTCTCCATCAAAATGAGGGCATCGATAGCGTGGAGGCGTATGAGAAGCTTGGCCTGGAAGTGGATCCGAGGGAATACGACGGCGAAATCGCGATCATGCGTGAGTTGGGATTGCAGAGAATTTGCTTGCTGAGCAACAACCCGCGAAAAACGCTTCCTCTGGAGGAAGCAGGATTTGATGTTGTAAGAATGCCCCTCCTTGTTCCCGAGAACGAATACAATACCCGGCAATTGGAGGTTCGCAGAAAAAAACTCGGTCATCTCATCCCGGTGAACGGGAATGGTTCTTCTTTGCCGAGCACGAATGGAAACGGCACTCATTGATCCTCGCAAATCATGAGAGACATTCTCCCTTCCATTGCGCTCGCCACGCGGGACGGCACTGTCACGGGTATGGGCGACCATGAAAAGCCGCACCCGCTCTACGGCACGCCGAGTTATGAATTGAGAGTGGATGTTCCTTTGAACGAATTGGAGAGAGCATCTGCCGAATATGTACAAACACTCGGCGATCTGACGACCCGGATGCGCAGTTCGATTCGCAGCTGGGCCGCCCAATTGGGTCTGGCCGGGTTTAATCCCGAATGTACCGAAGTGACCATAAAAGGGTCCACGGCGATCATCGATACATTGGTATCCGACGTATCCAATAAACCCGATACGGTATTGCTCGACAGTTTGCGCGCCGGTTATCGCAGCGGCATGGAAATGAAAATCAGCCGTCTGCTGCTTGCGCCGGATGGTTCGCAAGCGGGCCAGATCCGATTGCCGCTGCATCAGGACGTTCATTATGAATTTGATCGCAGCCGCTTAAGCCTGAATGAATTGTTGGCCATTTGGACTGGCAAATCGGGCCGGCAGGCAATTGAAGATGTTCGTACGGATCTGGGCACCATTCCGAAGGAGCTGCATCCAAAGGAGTATTTCGTGGGTGAAGTGGAAGCCAATCCCGGCGATGATTATTGGGTATTGGAGCCGACGCTCATGCGGGGAGATCAGTTGATCAAGGTTCTGCATGATCGATCATGTATTTTTGATCCCAAGCGCACGAAGGGGCGAAGGCAGGTTGAAATTCGCAATGTTAACGGCCAAGCGGAGCAGTTAGAGGGGGTGGAAATCGTCGCCACGGTCTATCGGACAAAATTGGACGCGATCCATTGTGATCATCTGGAAGGCGTGTAAAATAGACGGCGGGCTCCTCCCCAGAATTCCGCCCAGTTTCCGCTATGGTTCCATCCAGGAAAGATACACCGGACACGCGCTTCATCATTGTGACGGGCGGTGTCTGCAGCTCTCTTGGAAAAGGCATCGCCGCCGCATCGATCGGAGCGATTTTGAAGGCGTGCGGGCTCAAAGTCTTCGTCCAGAAACTCGACCCGTACCTCAACGTCGACCCGGGCACGATGAGCCCGTTCCAGCACGGCGAAGTGTTCGTCACGGATGACGGCGCGGAAACGGATCTCGATCTCGGTCACTACGAGCGTTTCATCGATGAACCGATGAGCAAGCTGAGTACGGTCACGACGGGAAAGATCTACACCGAGGTCCTTGCGCGCGAGCGTAAAGGGGATTTCCTCGGAGGTACCATTCAGGTGGTTCCGCACATCACCGATGCGATCAAAGCGAATATCCTCAACGCGGCGAAGAAGAGCGATGCCGACATCATGATGGTGGAGATCGGCGGTACGGTCGGCGACATCGAGGGCGAGCCGTTCCTCGAGGCGGTGCGCCAGCTTCGATCCGAGCTCGGGCCGCACAAGCTCCTCCATGTACATCTCACGCTGCTGCCATACCTCAAGGGTTCCAAAGAACTGAAGACCAAGCCGACGCAGCTCTCCGTGCGCGAACTCCGTCGCATCGGCCTGCAGCCGGATATGATCCTGGCGAGAGCCGACTACAAGATCCCCACTGAGCTTCTGGACAAAATCAGCCGCTTCTGCGACGTCCAGCGCGAGGCGGTGATCCCCGCGCAGACGCTGCACTCCATCTACGACGTGCCGCTCGCATTTCAGCAGTATGACGTCGCGCGGATCGTCGGTGAGAAGCTGGCACTCGGCGACCTGAAGCCGAACATGAGCGAATGGGAGGAAGGCAAGAAGCGGTATGACAAAGCGACGAAAAAAGTGAAGATCGCGCTCGTCGGCAAATACACGAATCTGGAAGACGCCTACCTGAGCGTCATCGAGGCGATCAAATCGGCGGCCGTTTTCGAAGGTGCAACAGCGGACATCATCTGGGTCGACAGCGAGAAACTCGACCCTTCGGCAGGCTCAGGGCAAGACGCAAAGGAGGAATGGGACATTCTGAAGAGCGCCGACGGCATCGTGGTCCCGGGTGGATTCGGTCTGCGCGGTATCGAGGGAAAGATCGCGGCGGCGCACTACGCGCGCACGAAGGAAGTGCCGTATCTGGGACTCTGCCTCGGATCACAGATCCTCGCGATCGAGTTCGCGCGCGACATGCTGAAGGATCCATCCCTTACGAGTGAGGAATTCGACGAAGGCGAGAAGCTCTCACCGAAAAAGTATGTCGTGCACTTCCTGCCCGGCCAGCACAAAGGCAAAGAAAAGGGCGGCACGCTGCGTCTCGGCGCATACACCTGTCACTTGATTCCGGGAACAAAGGCGCACAAAGCCTACGGCAAAGACGAGATCTCTGAGCGTCATCGCCACCGTTATGAATTCAACAATGATTTCAAAAAGGATCTGGAGAAGAACGGACTCATTTTCTCCGGCGTGTGGCCGGAAACGGGCCTCGCCGAGATCGTCGAAGTGAAGGATCATCCATTCATGCTGGGCAGCCAGTTCCATCCGGAATTCCTCTCACGTCCGCATCGCCCGCATCCATTGTTTGCGGCATTCATGGGTGCTGTTGTAAGAGGTTCTTGATACATAAAGAACGTAGTTTTCTATTATTTGCAGCCAAAAAATGACCTAAGGAACAAAAGGCAAAAAAATTCTCAATACTCAACATCCAATAATCGGTCAGACTGCTGATATGCCAGAAGCTTCATTTTCATCAAAAGGTACTACGTATGATCTTGAGGAAAGAACATTGTTCTTTGCAAAAAGAGTGCGTGCATTTGTAAAACGTTTGCCAAGATCGAACGGTAATTTGGAAGATATTCCGCAGCTTATCCGATCATCCGGATCGGTGGCTGCAAATTACATAGAGGCCAATGAAGCATTGGGCAAAAAGGATTTTCTCATGCGTATCCGTATTTCTTTGAAGGAATCGAAGGAAAGTTCATTGTGGTTAAAACTTTGTGATTTTCCAGTAGAACTCCAAACGGAATAGCGAGAACTCATATCTGAAGCGATACAATTAGTTCGCATTTTCAGTTCTATTCTTCGAAAATCACAGAAACAGTTTTCATAATTCCTTATTGATCTTTTGAACATTTTTTTGCTATTTGTTTCTTCGGTGATTCATTCAATCACACTAGAAGCTAGAACCTAAAAGCTAAAACCTATAAGCTATTCCCAATGAACCTCACCCAAACCATCCTCGGTGTGGACTTCCCGAACCCGACCGTCCTGGCATCGGGGATCATGGGCATCACCGCGAGCAGCTGGAAATATTGTGCGGACAACGGTGCGGGGGCGATCACGACCAAGTCGCTTTGGCTGCACGAGCATAAGGGGCATCGCAATCCGACGATCATCGCCACGGATATCTGGACGCTCAATGCCGTCGGCGTGCCGGACGCGGGTCCCGAAAAAGCGCGGGAGGAGATCGGGGCATACAATGCCGACAAACCGGTGCCGCTCATCGGCAACATCATCGCGGAATCGGTGGAGAATTACGCGAAGACCGCGGAGGAAATCCTGCCGCTCGGCGTGGATTTCCTGGAGGTGAATATCAGCTGCCCGAACATCGAAGACGAATTCGGACGACCGTTCGCCTGCTCTGCCGCCGACGCGTCGTCCGTCACCAAAGCCGTCAAAAAAGTCTCCAAGAAGACGCCGGTCTTCATCAAGTTATCCCCGAACGTCGACAACATCGGCGCCATCGCGGCCGCCTGCGCCGACGCGGGGGCCGACGGGTTCACCGTCATCAACACGGTCGGCCCCGGCATGGCGATTGACCTGCGCAGCCGCATGCCGATCCTCGCAAACAAAACCGGCGGAATGTCGGGCAGAGCCATCAAACCGATCGCAGTCCGCTGCATCGCGGATGTCTACAGCGCAACGGAAGGAAAGCTCCCGATCATCGGCACCGGCGGCGTGTACAGCGGCGAGGATGCGCTGGAGATGATGCTTGCGGGCGCGAGTTTGATTGGCATTGGGACTGCCGTGTGGGAGCGGGGGATCGATGTGTTCCAAAAAGTCTGCGACGAAATGCAACTCTGGTGCACCAATGAAGGAGTATGGGAGATTTCGGAGATGATCGGCGGGATGCACAAGACGCTCGCGAAGCGAGCAAATTAACCTCACCCCTAACCCCTCTCCTACCCACCCACCTGCCAGCCAGGAGAGGGGATTTTTTTTTATTGATCATCCCTTCTCCCGGTTGGTCGGCGGTGCGAGAGGGAGAAGGGGGCGGGGGATGAGGTCAATTTTCAATTTTCCATTTTCCTTTTTCAATTTAGACTGAGCGCAATGGCGATCAGTCTTCAGTCCCGGCTGCCCCGTACCTACCACATCAAGGAGATCAAACGTGAGACCGAGATGGTGCAGAGCTTCACGTTTGATGGAAGCCTCGGCGCCAAGCCAGGGCAGTTCGTGATGGTCTGGCTGCCGGGCTTCGACGAAGTGCCGATGAGCGTCGCCTACGATGACGGCGCCAATACCAAGATCACTTTCTTTGCCGTGGGCGATCTGACGCAGGAACTCGCGAGTCGGAAGGTCGGGGATCTGGTGGGACTGCGCGGGCCGTTCGGGACCTTCTACGAATGGAAAGCCGGGGATCACATCGCGCTCGTGGCCGGCGGCTACGGTGCGGCGCCGATGTACTTCATCGCGCGATCGACGATCGAACACGGCTGCACGCTGGAGGTAATCGTCGGCGCGCGCGGCAAAGAACATCTGCTCTACATCGACGAGTTCGAAAAACTGCCGCACGTGTCGCTGCACGTCGCTACGAACGACGGTTCCGTCGGGTACAAAGGATTCAATACCGAAGTGCTCGAAAAGCTGCTTGATAGCTGCCCCCCCAAGAAGAATGCCAAGCGGGGAGAGGACTGCAATCCCATCGATCAGGTGTTTGCCTGCGGTCCGGAGATGATGCTCAAGCGCATCAGCGAGATCACGGCTGCACACAAGATCCCCAGCCAGCTCTCCATGGAACGCTACATGAAGTGCGGCTTCGGGCTCTGCGGCAACTGCGTGGTTGATCCGCTCGGCATCCGCATGTGTATCGAGGGCCCTGTCATCAAGAATGACACCGCCGTCGCGATTACGGAGTTCGGTAAATATCACCGCGACGATCTCGGCAAGAAACATATGCTGGGATGAGGCAACCGAGGGTACCGACGGGACCAAGGTGACCGATGTGTTTCTGAATATGTAAAAGATGTACGTCGGTCCCTTCGGAAACATCGGTGCCTTTGGTCCCTTCTTTGTCAGACGCGCATCTCGATCCAGAACCACTCGCGCACTTTCCGGCGGGACGGCTTCACCGTGATGTGGACGTTTCTCTCTTCGCGGGACATGACGAGCGCATGGAGAAAGAACCCGAGCATGATGAGCAAAATACCAACCACGAGTTCATCGGCCGCATTCGCTTTTTCATACGCAGGAAGCACATTTGTCACGACAGCAGGCGTTTTAAGCATGCTGGTCGCTGCCGGATGCAATGATACCGTTGCACCACCACCCGTCAGATCCGCCTGCGTATAGATGAAGGCATTGCCGATCGTCAGCATGATGCCCGCGACGAGCGTAGTACTGGTGAGGAGACGGAGAATGGAATGCATGTGTGTTTTTGACAGATTTTAATAATATTATACAGTAATTTTCTAGCCAAGCCAAGCCCGCATTCGTATACTGCGCGCTACGGCCTCATCGTCTATCGGTTAGGACACCAGGTTTTCATCCTGGAAAGCCGGGTTCGATTCCCGGTGAGGCTGCCAAGTTGAATTCGTTCTTAGCGCAATTTACCTCCTGAGGCCGAGGAATATTGACCACTAAAGATTATAAATTATAATCATATAAAGCTCTTTTTCTCCGGAGGTGAAAAAATGTTTGCTTTGAAAGTCGGCGGCCTCATTATCTTTCTGATGGTGATGGCCGTTCGGGCTGAAATGCACATCGATCACGAACGACAGTGTTTTGTGCAGGGGCAGCCACTTGATGGCGCACCCATGTGGAAGTTCATTGTCAGAATGTGCCTGTGCACCGCAGCGATTCTTGCGGCATTTTGGTACTTGTAAGAGATAGAAAAGTGCTGATCGCCCAGAGGATTTGTTTCCTCTGGGCCTTTTTTTATTCCACCCACAGCAGCAAACTCTTCAAATAATCTGTTTCCGGATAGTAGATATTCACCGGATGATCGTAGGCCAGGTGATGGCGTTGCAGGATGCGCACGTTGCGTCCCGCTTGCCGCGCGGCATGGAAGACGATGGTTTGGAAAATCTCCGGCGTGATCTGATACGAGCAGGAGCAGGTGAGCAGCAAACCCCCCGGCATGATCGCCTGCATCGCTGAGCGATTCAAATCGGTGTAGGTGTGCTTGGCCATCTCCAGATCATCGTGGCGTTTGGCAAATGCCGGCGGATCGAGCACGATGAAGTCATACTCGCGGGGGAGCGGTGATCGGCGGAGAAAATCAAACACATCTTCAGTGTATGTATTGAACTGTGACAGATCGAATCCGTTGAGCGTCACATGTTCTTTGGCATGGTCTGTCGCCACCGGGTCGTAGTCGACGGCGTCTGCCGCGATCGCTCCGCCGCTGAGTGCACTGAGTGCAAATCCGCCGACGTAACTGCAGCAGTCGAGCACCGTGCGGCCGGGGGCAAGCTGCTTCACGAGCGATCGCATTTCGCGCTGATCCAGAAAAAGTCCGGTCTTCTGGCTGCCCGTGAGCGATATCTGAAACTTCAATCCTCGCTCGGTGACTTCGAGCGTCGTCTCGCCGGACCCGCGCAGCCACTGCTCGCGCGGCTCGAGACCTTCTGACTTGCGGCTGGCGCCGGTTGATTTCTCAAATATCCGCTCTGTCTGCGCAAGGTCGCCGATAACGTTGGTGATCCAGTCTCGCAATCGGTCCATGCCGAGCGTCGTGATCTGCACGACGACGATCTCACCATAGCGGTCGGCGATGAGGCCGGGAACAAAGTCGCCCTCGGCATTGATCAATCGGTAAGCGGTCGTGTCCGCGGCTGAGAAAAATTGCCGGCGCAGATCGATCGATCGTTTCATCGTGCGCTTGAGCGACTGGAGCGGATCTCCTTCCTCAAACGCGATCGCGCGTCCGCAGATGTAGGCGCGGGTGTTGATCGTCGCAAAGCAGAGGAATTCATCCTCACTCGAACGCACTTCGACGATCGATCCCGTCGGCACGCCCTCGACCGACTCGAACGCGTTCTTGTAAATCGCGTGATGGCGGTTTTTGAGAGGACCTTCACGGTCTTTCTTCAGCCGGAGGACGGGGTAGTCGGGCATGGAACGAAACCCTATCACATTTTTGCGGTTCGCGTGCTATCAACCGCACCGGAAAACATCATTTTACCATGACTCGCCCATGCCGCGCTTCGACAACGCACGCACTGAATTTTTATCGTGTTTTTGAGAAAAATATGCATCGGTCCCAGTTCAGATTTCCCTCCTTTTGCCGCATTTTTTTGGGTCCATATAATGCGCGCAATTTTTGATCTTTGTATTCGTCCAAGCATACGGATTTCATTTTCTCCCCCTCTCTATTTTATGAATACGTTCGAATCCACGCCGCGTTTGCCCATTGTTATTTCAGGTATTACAGGAGGAGGAAAAAGCACGGTCTCGCAACGGGTGCAGCAGATAACAGAAGGCGCCGCCCATCCTTTGCGGGTCGGCATCTTTGGCGGCAGATATACCACCCGGCAGATGCGGCCCGACGAGCGGGAAGGCGTCGACGGATACTTTGGATTATCAGATGAAGAGTTCGACGCGATGGAAAAACGCTTTCTGTACTCCTACGAGAAGTACGGGACGCGGTACGGTTTTTGCAGGGAAGAATTATACCGTTGCCTGAACCAGCATCACACGCTGATCGTCGGCGGCGAGCCCGACACGTCCGCGCATCTCCGCGACCGGATCCGGCACGAGGCATCGATGTCGGAGGGTTTGATTCTGGATCCCGTGACGGTGCACATCCATCGTCCGCTCGAGGAAATTCTTGAGGGGATCGAACAGCGCCAAGCGCCGCCTGCCGAAAAGCGCAGGCGCATCGAGCACGTCAGAGGAATCTGGGACAAAGAACCGTTTCCGGCGCCGGATCACATTATCGAGAACGGGAAGGAGCGTCTGAACCAAGCCGTGGCCGATATGCTCACGATCATCGCGCGTCGCACGGGACACGATCTGGAATTCCTGATGAACGCAGTGCGTAGGCCTGATGTGCGCCATCCGGCCCGGCGGCAGCTGCCGGAGACGTTCTCCATTCCCGACACGCCGCTGCACCGCGAACTGCGCGACGCACTCGGGGATTCGCTGCGTACCTGCGAAGAGCTCGGCGTACGGCAGCCGCTCCTCATGGGCGGCGTCGGAGCCGCGGTGCTTGTCGGCAAAGACTGGCCCGAAGACCGGCCGCTCTCGCGCGATCTCGATTATCTGGTGCCCCACGACCCCGTCATGCAGCAGTCACTCGAGCGGCATTTCGGCGGAGAGTTTAAAGCGAATACGGCCAAACCGGTTTTCAAATCGCATAAGCTGCAGGGAATCGGCACGCATGGCATTGATCTCGATTTCATTTCTCAAAGCAACATCATCTTCGACGACGCGTCGCTCTCGCTCGAGCATTCGCCTCTGGTAACCAATCATGCAGTGCGCGCGTCTCTGCTCGGAGTGCAAGTGGACGTTCTGCCGCCGGAACTCATCGTGCTCCAGAAGCTCTTTGCCGGACGCGGCAGGGATCTGGGGAAATTCGATCTCACGGATGCAACGTGTCTGCTCCAGGCAGGCATTATCGATCCCGATCTCTTTGATCGCTACCTTGCGACTTTTGGATCACCGACGGGGCAAAAAGCCGACGTGCCGCAGGCTATGCGCGACCGGCTCGACGTTTCGCTCTCGCAGCTCCCGCAGATACCGATCGTGGAGCGGCTGCGCGACGCCGTACGCGCTTCGTGATTATCCGCGGATATGAGTATCATAAGCACATGATTGTCACCCCTCTGCTCGTCGGCATTCACACGGTGGAAAAAACCGACGGGGGGACGCGTCTGCCGCTGCACACGGGTGCCGTGACCATGATCGAATCGGATGGCCGGCGTATCCTGGTGGATACCGGAGCGCGCGGCTATTTTTCAGACGTCGTGCATGCGCTTGAGGATCGTCAGTTAACCGTTGCCGATATCGATACGCTGATCCTCACGCATTTTCATCTGGATCATGCGTTCAATGTGGCGGAATTCCGTGGAAGCCGCGTGATCGGCTGGATGCATGAATGGAAGGATAAGGAGACGCGACGGCTGCCCGTCGTGGAAGGCTTCGAGGTGATTCCCGGCGTTACGCTGCTGCAGACGCCCGGACATGCAGAGGAACATCTCTCGGTTCTGGTGGAGCAGGACGGCAAAAAAATCGTCATCGCGGGTGACGCGATCAACGAAGGCTACATGCGGACGGGGGAAATCAGCGCGTTTTTCTACGATGAGCGGCTCTACCGCAACAGCGCGGACCGTTTACTCGCGCTTGCAGATGAAATCATCCCGGGCCACGGTCCTGCTTTCAAAGTGTGATCGGAATTTGCTAACCACTTACCAATTTCTGTAATTTGAAAATTTTATTAATTATTTTATAATACTAACACTGTTCGTTCGCTCTTTCCCTTCACTTGGTTTTACATAATGAGGTATGTCCGATGTCCACTGAGTCGACCCAGAAAACGACGACGAAGGAAGGCTTATCTGACGGCGCGGCAATTCTTATTCTAGTCATTATTGGAATCGTTCTCGTGCTGCTTCTTGTACTGTGCGCGGGGGGATTCTATCTTGGCTGGAAAGTGATTGCTGCAGCAGGAGGCATTGTCTGGTCTTGGGCGCAGGGAATCGGATGGTTTTTATTCATCCCGTTCGTCTCGCTCAGCGGAATGCTGGGGATCGGCAATCCCTATAAGTTGCTGGGAGGATACGCCTGCCTGTTTGCATTACTCACTGCTATCGACATTTACTGCATACCAAGGAGACGCCAGATTGGCCCGCGCAGAATGTTCCTGGCGGTGACGGGATCTTATGCGATTGCGTGGATCGTGACCATAATTCACTGGTTCCTTACCTGACGGAGAGTGTGTCGAACAGAAGGCCTCCTGTGCTTCATGCACAGGAGGTCGTCTTTTTATGTCTCACTCGCTTTCCGGATATACTCCATCATGCCGGGATCGGGACCGTTCCATTTCTGAATGGTCGGCTGTTCCTGCTGGTACATTTTCTTCAGATTCTCCGTGATCTGCGGGTTCCCGCCCGTGAATTCGTGGACGAGTTCGCCCCATCTCTTCGCGAGTTTCTTCACTTCCTGGTCCGACGGATCGGAGCCTTTTGCCATGTGTTCCTTCACCGCCGCGATCAGTCGAGGCCACTCGGCCTCCACTTCCTTGATGTGCGCATCGCCGAGCATCTCCCCGCGCTTACGGATGTCTTCCATCTGCTCCGGGGTGTGATACTTGCCGACGATATTCATCATCTCGATTGCAGTGAGAATGTCATCAGTCGATGCCGACTTGTTTGCCTGCAGGAAACGGGCGATGCCGCTCAAGCGCTCCATTAAATTCTTGGTCGCATCCAGTTGTCCGTTCAAAGATTGCAGCTGCATCTCAATGATCGTAAGGGGAGAGAACGACGGATCATCCAGACTTTTCTGAATGTTCTCGAGGCTGAAGCCCAAGCTCTGGAGCGAGAGGATCCGCTGCAAACGCTCGATATCCTGTGTGTTGTACAGGCGGTAACCTGCGTCGGTCCGCTCGCCCGGGGTCAGCAATCCGATCTCGTCGTAGTGACGCAGCGTCCGTTCGGTGACGCCCGTGCGTTTGCTCAGTTCGCCGATTTTGAGAGAAAGATCATTCATAGGAGTACGAAAAAAGATGAAACGACATCAGCCTAGAGTCTTTCGTCGCGTGAGGGTCAAGAGATTTTTAGGATCCCAGTCCGCCCAAACTCGTGACCAGCGTGTGATAATAGAAATACACGGCGGCGCCCGTAAACAGTACGATCGCGATATTCATGAGCAGCCGCAGGCTGAAGTTCCTGCGCTGCAGCGACCTTGTATCCAGCACCGCCTGCTCCGCCTTGCGGACGAGTTCCGTCTGCTCCCTCTGCAGATCGCGGATCTCCGTGAGAAGAGCGATGAGGGTGTCGTCGGTCTTAGTCATGGTTCAATGATAGCAGAAGAAAGGGGACCGAGGGTACCGACGGGACCGACGTGATTTTTTACATCGGTACCTTTGGTCCCCTTGGTCTCATCGGTCACATCAACTACACTTTGTCTTATGAAATCACCCCTCGCCATCCTCGCCATCGTCATCGGACTTCTCTTCATCGCGCTCGGCGTCTATTACTTTATGACGCCCGCCGGCAGCCTGCCGTCGTACCTCCCCGGATTCGAGTCCGGATCCACGCACGTGCATCTCAAACACGGCATTGCCGCAGTCGTCCTCGGGCTCGCGTGCTTTATCTTCGCGTGGTTCAAGAGCGCGCCCAAGGTGAGGTAACCAAAGGCGACGAAGGTACCGACGGGACCGACGTGATTTTTTATATCGGTACCTTTGGTTCCATCGGTCCCACAGGTCACTTCAAAAAATACAATGAGAGCGCCGCGCCCGCCGCACCGCAGTAGATGGCGAACGGCGTGAGGGTGTTGCTGCGGAAATATTTCATGAGGAATTTCACGGACAGATACGCGGTCACGCCCGAGCAGATAGCGCCGATGATGGCGGGAAGAAGAATGGCATTGCCGCCGCCCGGCACGAAAAGTTCGGGGATCTTGAGCGCCGCTGCCGCCCCGATAATTGGCGTCGCAAGCAGAAAAGAAAAACGCGCGCTGTCTTCGTGGCTGAGTCCCACAAGAAGGCTGCCGCCCATGGTTGCACCTGATCGCGAAAATCCCGGAATGAGTGCGATCGTCTGAACCGTGCCGACGATGACTGCCTGCATCCAGGACATTTTCGCAATGCGTGCGTCCGATTCGGTATCGGGCGTATTCTCCTTTGCTTTGCGCCGCAACACTTCCGCGCCGTAAAGGAGTAATCCATTGAGCATCAGGAAAAACGCCGCAATTTGTGCGGACGCAAAGAGCGACTCGAGCGGTTTTTGGAACAGAAGTCCGATGATGCCTGCGGGAATCGTGCCCACCACGAGCAGCCAGCCGAGCTTTGCCTGCGGATCGGTTTCGTTGATCGCGCGATCCCGCAGCGACCTCCCGAGTCCCATCAGAATCGCCACCCAGTCGCGCCAGAAAAATCCGAGCAGCACGATCGCCGTCGCCAGATGCGTCGCGACAAGGAATGGCAGGAAGGAGGGATTGTCGCGCTGGATGTTCCATCCCAGAAGTCCCGGCAGGATGACCGAATGTCCGAGGCTGGAAATCGGAAACAACTCGGAGAATCCCTGCAGGAGTCCGAGGATGATGGCTTGGGGGATGGAGATCATGGCGTCAGCTTATAGCTTTTGGCTTCTAGCTTCTAGCGTCTCATGATTGTGAGATGGCAAGCATGTCATGGTGAGCGGAGACGAACCATCACATTTGTCCTGTGTCGCACTTCGTCTCCGCTAATGACCAAGACCAGAGGTGCTCAGCGTGACACGTAAGTTTCCTCCGATGCCGACGTCAGAGGATGCATGCCAGACGAAAACGGATCCGCGTTGTCGCTCCAACAATTTCTCTGGCGCGTGTTTCTGGGCGTCCTGATCACGCTTGCCTTGATCGTTGCGGCGATTTTTCTGTGGTACACGGCTGAGGCGTTACTGCTCGGACTCGCGGGGATTCTGTTGGCCATCGCTCTCTGCGGGTTGGCCCGGCTGGTCCGCATCGTTCTGCCCGTCAGCCGCCCGGCATCCCTCGCCATTGTCTTTTTACTGATCATCGGGCTCGCGACGATCGCGTTCTGGCTGCTCGCGCCGTCGGCGGTCAATGAAGCGCAGCAGCTGACGTCCGCCTTGCCCAAAGCGGTCGGAGAATTGCAGTCCTGGATAGTGCGGCAGCCGTGGATGCAGCAGTTGTTGTCTTTTCTGTCGGTGAATAATCAGGGAACGGGCGCTTTCGATCTTCTCGGCCAACTCACGAACATCTTCTCCACGACGTATCTGATCGTCTTCGAGGCGCTCATCGTGATCTTCATGGGTATCGCGCTCGCCATCGAACCGCGCACGTACATGGACGGCGCGCTACTGCTGCTTCCCCCCGTTCACCGGCCGCGCATCCGGCAGATTCTCGACGAACTGCACGTCACGCTTCTGCGATGGATCACCGGTCAATTTCTGTCGATGGTTTCCGTCGGACTTCTGACGTTTTTCGGACTCCTCATCCTGCAGATGCCGCTCGCGTTTTCGCTCAGCCTGATCGCAGGCGTACTGGAATTCATTCCGACGATCGGCCCGATCATCGGCGTGGTGCCGGCTCTGCTCATCGCCTTGCTCAAAGGTCCCTTCACGGTTTTTCTGGTGGCCGTCGTGTATATCATCGTCCATGTGATCGAGGGCTATCTCCTCATGCCTTTCATTCACCGCTACACGGTGTCGCTGCCGCCGGTCGTCACGGTAATCGTACTCGTCTCGTTCGGCTTCACGCTCGGGCCTCTCGGACTCCTGCTTGCAACGCCCATCACCGCCATGGTGCTCGTGCTCATCAAGATGGTGTATCTGGAAGGCGTTCTGAAAGAGCGAACGGTTCTCCCCGGCGAGCACACGGCGCGGCGGCATTGATCACGGTCCGGATGGATCCTATCATGACGTCGATCTTCCCCCCGTTTTCCATGATCTCTTCCATGAACCGTTTTGCAGACTGGGGTCTGCTGCTTCTGCGCATCGTCATCGGCGTCATTTTCATCATGCACGGACAGATGAAGTGGGGCATTTGGTCGGCGCCCGCCGGTGCGATGTCGACCACGATGCTGACGCTCTTCAAGGTGCTCTCGATCGTCGAGCCGCTGCTTGGCATCGCGATCATCCTCGGTGTCTTCACCGAGTGGGCATCGCTCATTCTCGCCCTCGACATGCTCGGCGCGATGTTCTTCAAGATCAGCGGCGGCACCGCCTTCATCGGCCACCAGACGACGGGCTGGGAATTCGACCTCACGCTCTTTGCGGCCAACATCATCCTGCTCATGCACGGTGCGGGACTGCTCTCGCTTGACCGTTTGTGGAAGAAAAAAAGCGGCAGCGGCAGCATCACGACCGTCAAAGCCTGATCGTGTCATCCGTTCTTCTCGATGCCCTCATCGGCGTGATTGCAGTTGCGACTCTGCTCCTTGCGATCGCTGCCGTCTGGGGGCTTTTTCTGAAGGTACCGAGCATGCCGACGCCGATGCCTGTCGTGCGCACGATGATCGATCTCGCGCACCTTGCTGGTCATGAAACGATTTTGGATTTGGGAGCGGGGGACGGGCGGTTGCTCATCGAAGCAAAGCGGAAACATCCGCCCGTCAGAGCGATCGGTTGCGAGCTGAATCCGCCGGTCTGGTTACTTGGGATTCTTCGTGGGATCTTCAGTCGAGTGAAGATTGAACTGCACCTGCGATCATTGCTGCAGGAAGATCTGTCGCAGACGGATGTCGTCTTCCTCTATCTCTTTCCCGAGCTGCTGCAGGCACTCACGGAAAAATTCAACCGGGAACTCAAGCCCGGGACGCGGATCATTTCCTATATGTTTCGTCTGAAGGACCGTGAACCGATCGAGACGAAGGAAGTGCGGGGATATTGGGGAAAGGCGCACGTATATGTGTATCGGTGGTAGGGCATTTTCTCTCGCGTGCCATACACCCATACACCAGTGAATGGGTGTAAGAAAAAGAGTCATACCTATGCATCATTTTTGCGATATCTTACAGGCGTCCCTGCAGGTGTTTACATACTCATATATGCTTATATGAGTCTATTGTGATGAGCGGCGTATCGTCACACGGAACCGCTCATGCCAACCTCATTTGCATTCTTTGTTTTCGTCGGCTGTATTCCAGAAGTGCGATGATGAGCACGGTGTAGTACGCCGCTAGCAGCGGCAGGCTGAGTGAGGGGATTTGCAGCGAAGCACCGGGAATCATCGATAAGCGTTCGGCGATCGCGATGATGAAATGCAAAAGCCCCCATGCCGGGAATGCGACGAGCTGTCCGAGCGGGAAAGCGATCATGCTGATGACGGTACCGAGGAATCCAAAGAGCATCGCAAGCGGGATCAACGGTTCAATCAGAATATTTGCGACGGGCGAGACAACCGACAGCATGCCGAAGACAAAGACGACCCACGGCATCGCAAACGCCTGTGCCGCGATCGTCATCATCAATGCGTCGCGCAGGCTGAAGGTGTTCGGCACGTTTTTCAGAAGCCTCTCCAGAAGCGGCGCGCATTCGGTGAGCCCGATGACGGCGAGAAAGGAGAGCTGGAATCCCGCGTCGTCCCAGAGCATTGCCGGATTCCAGAGCAGCATCGCACTTGCCGCCCAGAGGATCAGAAGCCGGGCATGCGGCATGCGCCCGGTCTGGAGTGCGATGAGTCCCAAAATACCCATGATGGCGGCTCGCACGACCGAGGCCGACGCGCCGACAAGCAGCGTGAAGAGGACGATCGCCGTGATGGTGGGAATCAATCGCCACTTGAGCGGTAGAAAAAACAGAAGCGAACCGATCAGCGTGATCACGATCGTGATGTTGAAGCCCGAGATCGCGACGATGTGCGTGAGGCCGGTCTGCTTAAAGGCTACCGTGATGTGATCCGGCATGCCGCGCCGCGATCCGGTGAGCAGTCCCGCAAGGAACGATGCTTCGGGTTCCGGATAGAGCTCGTTGATGCGTGTTTCAAAGCGGGTTTTTACTGAGGCGAGTGTCGAGACCAGAGGATTGCCGTGACCTGCACCCACAAACGCGATCGATCGTGCGCGCAGCGTAGAGAAGATCCGATAGCGGCTGAGGTACGCGCCGTAGTCGAACCCGTCACCGGAAGCGGGGTGTTCAAGTGGTCCCGTCACGCGCACTTCGTCCCCGTAGGAATAGCGCGGCCACATCCGCAGATCTGTGACGAGCGTTCTGCCGGTGACGGGGATCGTCTTTCCATTGATCGTCACCGTCTGCGCGGCAACGGTGTAGCGCATCGAGGTCGGGCGATCGTCCGGCGGCTCACTGACAATGCCGGTGAGCGTCACCGTCTGTCCGACGTAGGCGTCGACGGTAGAGGAAGTCGGAACGTGCGTCGTGCGTGCGACCGTGAGGAATGCGGCGGTGAGGCCGATGGATGAGGCAATGAGAAGAACCGAGGTTATTCGTGTGCGCTGGAAAAAGATACCGACCGTACCGAGTGCGCCAACGGAACCGAGGGTGATCCACAAGACAGCCGGATATGTCGTACTCTGCCACCATTGCAGAACGAAGACAGCCAGCAGAAAAGAGCCGAGGAGGGAATACGAAATATGTGATGCTTTCATACGCGGAGTGTTGCGAGCGTAATCCATTCATCGATCGAAAGCGTCTGCGGGCGGCGCGTGCCTTCGATACCGGCTTTGTCGAGCATCTCCAGCCCACCGGGCAGCGATGCGAACGTGTTTCGCAGCATCTTGCGCTTCTGTCCGAACGAGAGCTTCGCGAGACTGAGCAGTGCGTCGAATGTCTGCGCGTCGGCCTTGGGTTCCGCGAAGCAGTCGATGTGCAACACGGCGGAATCAACTTTCGGTGGCGGCAGAAACGCTTTCGGCGGCACTTTCGTCACGATCCTCGGAGTTCCGAAAAATCCGACGATGACAGTCAGCAGTCCCGCATTCTTGGTATCGACAATTTTCTCCGCCACCTCGCGCTGAATGAGCAGAGTGAGCGACAACGGCGCGCGGGAGGATTCCAGAAACGCATGCCGCAGCAGCGGGGACGTGATGTGATAGGGGATGTTCGCGACGATCTTGTAAGGCTTCTGCGGGAAGCTCGCCTGCAACGCATTGCCGCGCACAACGGTGGGCAAGTGCGGGGATTCTCCCTCCTTCAAATATTCCTGCAGCAGCGGAATGACATTCGGATCGATCTCGATCGTCGTCACATTCTTCGTGCGCTTGAGCAGCTCCAGCGTCAGAATGCCGATGCCGGCACCGATCTCCACGACGTCGTCGTCTTCCTTCACGTTCGCCGTCTCCAGGATGGCGTCGAGCACGGACTGATCGATGAGAAAATGCTGGCCGAGATCGGTATTCATGATCAGTCCGTGCTCTTTGCAGAACTGCCGGACATGCGAGGCAAGATCCTTCATACGCGCAGCGTAGAACGTGAGGGGTAAAATCGGAAGTGAACGAGCGTCCCTTCGTGGGTCCGCGTGTCATGGTGAGGTGCCACAAAGTGGCCACGAACCATCACGCGGAGCACCTCAGGATGACAAGTAGAGAATCGGGCAAGGGGAATCTTGTCATTTTTTTTACAAACGGTTGTCTACAATGGCGATATGCGCACATACCTCATTCCATTATCGGCCCTTTCGTTGATTCTTCCGGCGGCTGCAGCGCTGGCGCAGAGCGCGAGCAGTAGCAGCAGCTCGTCGAGTATGAGTTCCGTCTCGAGCTCGCTCTCGAGCATGTCTTCTTCCTCGCTCAGTTCGAATCCTTCGAGCATGAGCAGCAGCTCGCTTTCGTCGCGTTCCTCAAGCGTGAGCTCGAATCCCGCGCAGGTGAGCTATGACGCATCCGCCATCACGCGGTACAGCGACACGGCCAATTGGGACCTGCCGACGCGCGTCGCGGTTTCCATTCTCACGCAGGCCGGCGTCGTGCAGGGTGATCCGACCGGCACCTACCGTGCGCAGGATCATCTGAACCGCGCGGAATTCATGCAGATTGCCATGCGTCTGCTGCCGGCTCCGAGCGGACAGATCTTCATGAACTGCTTTCCGGACGTCCCGTCGGGCACCTGGTACGAAGAACCGGTCTGCCGCGCAAAGTCGCTCGGCATCGTCCGCGGAAACGTCGATACGTCCGTCTCGCCCGACAAGTGGCTCTTTGAGCCGGGCCGCGACGTGAACTATGAAGAAGCGGTGAAGGTTCTCGACAAGATCTACGCGCTGCCCGCGACCGAGATCAACGGCAACCAATGGTATGTGCCGTTTATCAACGCGGCGCATGAGAAGGGAATCGATCTGCCAGGCCTCATTCCCGGCGACAAAATCACGCGCGGCGAAATGGCCCAGTTGACGGCCAACTTCTATGCTTACGCGACGGGCAATCTTGATGTGCTGCGCGTCGCGGAAGGTCTGTCGACGTCCTCTGCATCATCGACTTCTTCCGTTTCCTCCACATCCTCTGCATCTTCTACGTCTTTGTCCTCTCCATCCTCTTCATCCTCCACATCCGCGATCTACGATCAGATGACCGATCGCAGCGTGCAGCCGAATATTCTTCTTCTCAGTCAGACGACGCCGATCCTCGCCGGCGCGAAATTCTTCAGCAACAATGAACCTCTCGACGTGAATAGCCTTACCATAAACCTTGCGAATCCCGTGAGCTCCATTGACTCTTTCCTCATCTACGACGGCAGCGGCCGCTATCTGGGCACGGCATCGCAGGTGTCCGGATCGAAGACCGCCTACAAAGCGCCCCTCGCATCCGGCGTGTATTCGTTCGGCAGGCGCGTTGATTCGACCGTCTATGTGCGCGCCCGACTGAAGGGCTATGACAGCGGCGGCGTGAGCGGCGAGAACGTGCAGATCAGCAGTGTCCAGCTCAATGGTACCGGGCAGTGGAGCGACAGCACGTATACGTCGAGCTCCAGCGATGTGTATCCGATTTCCGAGACGGCGCGCGGCACGATCACGTCCGTGACGAACGCAGGCACCAGTAGTCAGCTGATCTCCTCCGGCACCGACCAGCTGCTCGGCAAATTCCAGTTCAACGCGCAGACCACCGACGGCCAGGCCAAGGTCAAAATCACACAGCTGATTTTGCAGGCCAATGCGACCAACGGCGTGACGCTGAGCAACGTACAGCTGCGTTCCGGCAACAACACGACAACATCCAACTGCACGGTCTCGGGCAACACTGTCACATGCGCATCGATCCCGTCCGATATCGGTACGGTCAGCGGATCTGCGACGATCAGCGTCTACGGCGATGTCTCAATCTCATCCGGTGCGGTGAATCCGACGCTCCAGCTCTCGATCAATAACGGCGGCAACACGGCCTCCGCCGGCGACGTGACTTGGACGGACGGCACGACGACCTTCACCTGGCTCCCGCTCTCGTCACCGATTGTCCGCGGGACGCAGTTCCAATAAACACGCACCTTCATCCATCAGCAAAACGGAGCGCCGATCAGGCGCTTCGTTTTTTGTTAACCGCAAATTCCTCTTTGTATGGTTGTATTTTTTCCACGAATTCGTCCATACGACTTGTTTGTAGTCTGCCCAGATTCAATCGGGCGCCCGGTTCATCATCGGCTCCAAATTTCGCGAGATAAATCTTTGCATTTTTCTGCATGCGATTCAGCGTGTATTGAGTGTATGGAAGCAGGACGAAATGTGCGTTTCCGTTAAGATACGGTGTCCATTCCGGGATGCGCTCATGGAGCATCTGTCGTCTTGTTTCGTGCTGAAGACGAATATCCCTCCACACTTTTAACATCTGGCCTCCGCGGGTTTTCTGTACTCTTCGAATGGTGAATGCACCCAATGCATCGGCATGAAGCGGCAGGGCTTCGGATAACTGAGTCAATTGTGATTGGTCGAGTTGGCGCTGTTTTTCATTTTCCGACATGATACATGCAAGACCAGCGCGCCATCCTTGTATGCAGTATGCTTTGGATGCAGAAACTCCCACAGCGTGACCGACGCCGAGTTTTGAAAAGATTCGACTTGGATATGCGTCTTCCCATGGCTCACCGACGAAGCCGGGGAAAGATATATCCAAGAGCGGAATGTGTCCCTTTTCAGCGCAGAACATGGCCAATTCTGTCCATTGATCAACGGTGAGATCTTTTCCGGTTGGGTTATGACATGCCGCCTGCAGCAACAGAATACAAGAACGTCTTGTATCGCTTGCAACATCTATGATGTCTTCAATGCTTGCTTCATTATTGTCCAAGTACTGTGCTTTGAGAACTTTATAACCGCATTGCTCTGCAATGATTTCATGATTCGGCCAACTTGGATCGGGAACGATGACCGGCATATCCTTCGTGATCTTCATTCTTTGCATGAATGCCGAGTCTTTGGATTTCATGAATTCCAATAGGTAGCGCAGCGCGCCGGACCCTCCATGCGATGCAAATGTGGCAGCGTGAATTTCCTCTTTAAACAGTAAATCGAGTATCACCTGCGCGAATTCAGCTTGTCTCTTGGTGATGGATTCGTACATAGCTTCATGCAAGATAGAGGGGCCTATCTTTCTCAAAACATCATGGACCGGTTCGGCGAAATACGGACCTCCTCTTTTATTAAAAAGAGTCCCGGTTGTCAGATTGAAGGCATCCTTTCCTGCTTTACGCGCAAGATTATCGACATAGAAGATCCTGTCGGTTTCCTGATATTCATACGGCGGTTGGCCACTGATACTCATAAGTGAGCGAGTATACGCACGTCAAAAAAACATAACAAGAATCTTTTTGCAAAGCAAAGCCATTCTCTAGATTATTTTGATCGGCGCAATGCTCAAGGCAAATGTCTTCTTCTGGCCATTATCGAACCGGATTTCGACCACGTCGCCGCGTTTGGTCATGATGGTGCCCTGGCCGAAGACCGGATGCTCCACACGCGAGCCGACGTCGGGTTCGTGCTCGGCGAAATCGACGTCTTGGTTGAATTCAATGTCGACGTCCTGGCTCTCCGTCTGCCGGAACGGTTCCAGCCTGCCGCCGCGCATGCGCTGCTCGGCCTGGCCGCCCGCCCATGCGAATGCGCTCAAAATATCGTCGCTCCTGCGCTCGACAAGTGCGTCGGGCAGATCGTCCAGGAATCTGCTGGGGGGATTACTCTTTCCTTCGCCCCACATGAAGCGGCTCTTGGCGAAAAATAATCGCAGATAGGTTTTGGCTCGGGTCATACCGACGTACATCAGCCGCCGCTCCTCCTCCATCTGCTCTTTGTCAAACATGCTGTTACTGTGCGGGAACAGTCCTTCCTCGCAGCCGACAATCATCACGTGTTCGAATTCCAATCCTTTGCAGAGATGCAGCGTCATCAGCGTGAGCGCATCGCTTCTGCCTTCGGATAATTTGTCGACTTCGGACACGAGCGCGACTTCTTCCAGGAAACTCGTGAGGGATGTTTCCGGATCCAATGCGTCGTACTTGTGCATGACGGTGAGGAGTTCCTGCACGTTGAGCCATCTCTCTTCGCCTTCTTCGGTTCCTTCCTTCAGCCAGTGTTCCATCTTGATGTCTTCAAGCAATCTCTCTGCCAGTTCGCTCACGACGCTCGTGCGGGTCATGCCGCGGTAGAGATCGATCAGCGCCGTGAAATTGCCGATGCGTTCTTTGACGCCGCCGTCGAGCGAGTCGATCATCGAAATGTTCTTCAGGCTGTCCCAGAGCGTGAGGGAGTTCTGCGACGCGAACGCCTGGATTTTTCCGAGCGTCGTCTCGCCGATTTTTCTGGAGGGAATATTGATGATGCGAAGCAAACTGACCGTGTCATAGGGGTTCAGGATCGTGTAGAGGTAGGCGAGGATGTCCTTCACTTCCTTGCGGCTGTAGAATTTCACGCCGCCGAGGATGCGATAGGGGATGCCCGCGCGCATACAGGCTTCTTCGAAGACTCTGGACTGTGCGTGCGTGCGGTAGAGGATGACCTGCTCGCGCAGCGGAATGTTTTCGGCCAGTGCGTTCTGCACGGATTTGACCACTTCTTCCGCCTCGCGGCGCTCGTCGCGCACTTCGTTCACGATGATCTTGGGGCCCTCCGTGCGGCTGGTCCACATTTTCTTTTCCGGGCGATTGGGATTGGCGGAGATGACGGTGTCGGCGGCGCTCAGAATCGGCTGCGTCGAGCGATAGTTCTGCTCGAGCTTGATGCGGATGGAATCGGGGTAGTCCTTCTCAAACTCCAGAATGTTCCGGATATCCGCGCCGCGGAATCCGTAGATCGACTGATCGGGATCACCGATCACGCAGAGGTTTCTGTACTTCTGTGCGAGCAGCGTGATGAACAGATACTGTCCGTGGTTCGTGTCCTGGTACTCGTCGACGTGCAGATACCTCCATGTCTCCTGATACCGGTCGAGTACGTCCGGACATTCATGAAAGAGCCGGACGGTCTCCAGAATCAGATCATCAAAATCCAAGGCGTTGCTCTCGCGCAGCGCTTTCTGATACCGCGCGTAGACCTGGACGATCTGCTGCATGCGATCCGATGTTGCCTGGGCTTCGGCTTCTTTGGGGTTCACGGCTTCCGATTTGAATCGCCCGATGTAGGCCAATGCAGCACGGGCCTTCAGCACCGATTCCTCGATGCGCATCTCCTTCAGAATATTTTTCATCAGTTTCTCCTGATCGTCGCTGTCATAGATCACGAAGTTGCGGTCGCGCCCGAGCCGCTCGATGTCACGACGCAAAATTCGGACGCAGATACTGTGGAACGTGCCCATGGTCGGCAGCTTTCCCTGGTACGCATCCCACGGACTCAGGTCGTCGCCTTCGGTGATGTGCAGCATGCTCTTGATGCGCTCCTTCATTTCCTTCGCCGCTTTGTTCGTAAACGTGACGGACAGAATCTGCCACGGCGCGACGCCTTTGCTGATCAGGTACGCGATGCGATGGGTGAGCGCGCGCGTCTTGCCCGATCCCGCACCCGCAAGGATCAACACAGGACCGCTCACGTGCGTGACCGCTTGCCGCTGCTCCGTATTGAGCGTGCCGAAGATGATGTCGTCTGTCGCTTGCACGGAATGATTGTACTGGATCGATGCGTGAGCGCGACCAAGTTCTCCTGACAATTTCAGTAAAAGCCAAGCGTGTCATGGTGAGGACGCCCCGCCCGGATGAACATCCGTTCGGACGGGTCGAACCATGAACACGCAGTGTCGCTCGGAGCCTGTCCTGAGCCTGACGAAGGAAGTGTCCTCAGAGTGACACCGCTAGATATCGTAAAAAATGATCATTAATCAACTAATGTTACATCTTGTTTCGCGCTTTCGGCGATCTGCCGTCGTGTCACTTTCTCGACCGTGTCCTCGATGAGTGCGGTATCGATGCCGCGTTCGATGCGTATTTCCTCAATCTTGGTCAGCGGCTTTTCCAACTGGCGCTCGCGCGTTCCGACGAGCTCGTGGTAGCTCTCGGACACCGTGCCGAGCTGCTTGCCGACTTTTTCCATCTGGTCCTTGAATTTTTCCCACTGGTCCTTGAACGCGCCGAAGAGCGACAGCATCTCACGCGATTTGCTCTCCATGCGGAAGTTGTCGATGGACTGGCGCACCACCGCGAGGATGGCGTACAGACTAAGCGGGGAGCAGAGAATCGTTTTGGCTTTCATCGCTTCGTCGATGAGCTCGCGATCGATCTCGTTGATGAAGCCGAAGATCTGTTCATTCGGAACAAAGAGCAGAACATAGTCGACGGTGCTGTCCTCGGGGTCGATGTAGTCGCGGGTCTGGATTTCCTTCACGCGCTGACGCACGTCGCGCAGAAACTTCTTCTTGGCCTCCTCGCGCTCGCCGTCCGTCGCAGCCGCCGTGTACTGCTGGTAATTGTTGAACGGAAACTTCACGTCCATATTGAGCTTCAAATTCTGCGGCAGCAGGAAGGTGAAGTCCGGCTTCGATCCGCCTTCGAGCTTGCGCTGCTTGATGTAGTTGATGCCCTCGATCATGCCGGCCAGGCGCAATACATCCTCCGCCATGCGTTCACCCCACTGGCCGCGACTGCTGTTGCTCGCAAGCGCATTCTTCAGGCTGCCGGTCGTGTCGCGCAGATCACCGATGATCTTGGCGGCTTCACTTAAACGGGTTCCGACTTGCACGTTTCCCTGACCAATCGATTTCATTTGTTCCTCCATCTCGCGCAGTTTTTCCTTCATTTCATCCTTCATGCTCTTGAGGCTGCCGTCGATCACTTCCTTCTTTCCAGCGAGCTTCGACTCCGCCAGTTGCAGAATTTGCTCCGCCTGCTTCGTCACCATCTTCGCCGATACCGTCTCCGCAACTTTCTCCGCATCCATCGCTGCTTTACGCATCAAGGCATACGCGGATCCCGATCCGAGCAGCAGGCCGATGATGAGTCCGATAGCCATGTCCATAAGAAGCGGGGGAACGGGGGATCAATCCTACGCCTCGGTGAACGAGGGTCCACTTCCGCATCAGTTGAAATAGTGTCCTGCTATTCAATGTATGGAAAATCACACAGGATCTTTTCATTGCTGAAAGACATATCTCCGCATATTTTTCGGTTCTTTCGGCATTTTGCTTGCTTTTTTAAGATCCACTCGTATAATTCGCTTGTCTCGCTTCCGGTGGCGTTTTCCGCCCCGCGACGGCGCGATGCACTGCTTATTTTGCTCTATTTTCCCCGATTCCCATGGCCCTCAAGCGCAAAGCAAAGAAGAAGCTGATCACAGACAGCCAGCTTCATAAGGATGACACCGGCTCCCCGCAGGTCCAGATTGCGATCCTCACCAAGGAAATTGCGTATCTCACCGGACACCTCCAGGAGCACAAGAAGGATCATTCCGCCCGCCGTGGGCTGCTCGGCAAGGTTGCCCAGCGCAGAAAGCTCCTCAATTACCTCCGCATGAACAAGCCCGAGGAGTACCAGACGGTGCTGGAGAAGCACGGACTGAAGAGATAAGGTGACATTTCCCCGCACACATGGAAGAAGCTGACCACGATTTTTCTTCTCTAGCACCACTGCAGACGAGTGGAAAAAAGAAGGTGTGGCCGCTTCTTTATATTATCTCGATGCCGTTTATGTTCGCCGTCTTGGGGGCGGTGAATTGGCTATCAACCGGGAGCGCGTTCGGCGCGATTCTTTTTGCCATGTCCGCTGCTGCAGTTCTTCTTTTTATAATCAGCATTGCCCGTGGAGGGGGAGACCGTCTGCGCAAATCAGTGACCGAAAATGCTGAGACCACCCAACTTCTGAAACAGGATGAACAGGTCTGGAGCTTTGCGAGGCGGTATCCGTCGCTGCTCATTCTTACCTTTATGATGGACATCGCCGCGGTCATCGTGACCTGCGTCCTTTTCTTCTTTTTTTCGGATACCATTCGTACGGTTCCCGTGTTCATCGCCGCGGCCTATGGAAGTTTGTTTATCGGTTTCAGCATATTCGTGATCGGATATCTGATGGTTGCCGAATGGATGCAGCGGTTCATTCTGCATCGATCGGGTCGTTCCATTTTCCGCGATCTCTTTTTTGATTACGTGAAGTCGATTCCGCTTGTGATTGTCTTCAGCGTCATTGGGATCCTCTTTTTATTTTCCGGAAAGCAGCGCAATGCTCAGGCGAATCTGCAAAGGGGCGGTCTCTATGCGCTTTTTATAACCATCAAAGCATACACGTACATCAACCTGGCGTTGCTTGCCTTGCATGACACGAAAGGGTGGCTGTCTTACAAAGAAGCGAAGGATATGCTGACGAATGATCCGGTGCGATTTGCGAAAATGTGGTTCATTAACGGTGTCACACTCGTGCCGCTCGGCCTTCTTTTCATCATCTTCTTACAATTTTCTGCTGCGCATCCAGATAACACGACCCTCCTCCTTCTCTCGACCGGCGCTCTTTTTCTGTACATGCTCTTTTTGATCAGCATGGAACAATTGGCTTTTCTGCTTCATTTTGCGCAAGAGCCCCAGGATTCCGCTTCATCAGCTCTATCCATTTAAGGTGATTATTGCTACACTGGGCGCAGTTCTTTTCACTTTTTCTCTGTTTCTCTTCTGTCCCTGGATTTACGTGTGAGTGTGGTTCGACAACCATGTTCGCATGTGAATCCAAGAGTGTAGGGGAAACAGGTTGTCTCTTACCCTCTTTTTCCATGTCTACAGCAAAGGAATATACCCTCGAGCTTGGGGATCAGAAGCTCACGTTCCGCACGGGTGAAATCGCCCGCCAAGCCAATGCGTCGGTCATCGCCCAGATGGGCGACACCGTCTGCATGGGCAATGCCACGGTTTCCGGTAAGCCCCGCGACGGCGTCGATTTTCTGCCGCTGCAGGTTGTCTATCAGGAGAAGTACTACGCCGGCGGCAAGATCGCAGGTAGTCGCTTCCGCAAGCGCGAAGGCCGCCCGGCCGACGAGTACGTGCTTTTGGCACGCGTCATCGACCGCGGTCTGCGCCCGATGTTCCCGAAGTACCTGAGAAACGACATCCAGGTTTTCTGCACGGTGCTCAGCTACGACTTTGAAAACGAGCATGACATCGTCGCGGCCAACGCGGCGAACCTCGCAGTCGCCATCTCCGATTGTCCGTTCGAAGGCGCACTCGGGTCCGTCCGCGTCGGTCTCATCGGTGGTGAACTGGTCTTGAATCCCTCCCGTGAGGCGCGAGAGAAAAGCGACCTCGACATGTTCGTGACGGCGTCGCTGGAGCGCGTGGTCATGATCGAAGCCGGCGCCAATCAAGTGCCGGAAGAGGAGATCCTCCGTGCCATCGAGTTCGGCAAGAAATGGGCGCAGAAGATTGCGCGCTTCTTTGCGGATATTCAGAAGGAAATCGGCAAGGAGAAGTTTGCGCTCGAGGCGCCCTACATGCACGAGGAGGGCTATAACTACCTGAAAGACTGGGCCGTGTCCACGATCAGCAAAGCAATCAAAGACGATATGGCCAAGAAGGCGCGCCGCATGATCTTCGGCCAGCTGATGGATGAAGCCGCTGCCAAGCTGGAAGAGAAGTTTGGAAGCGATCAGCGATCAGCTATGAGCGATGAGCAAATCAAGGAACTGGATGCATTGATCGCGCACGGCGCAGGCTTTGTCGACAAGATCATCAAGGGTGAAATGCGTCGCCTCGTGCTCGACGAAGGCATCCGCATGAGCAGCCGCAAGGTCGATCAGATCCGTGCGCTGAGTGCCGAAATCGACATTCTTCCGAACCGCGTTCACGGTTCCGCGCTCTTCCAGCGCGGCGAGACGCAGGGGCTTACGACCTGCACGCTCGGCGCCCCCGGCGACAAGCAGCTCGTGGAGGGCATGGAAGGCGAGCATCAACTCAGATACATGCACCACTACAACTTTCCGCCGTTCTCGGTGGGTGAGACCAGCAACCGCCTCATGGTCGGCAACCGCGAAATTGGCCACGGCAATCTCGCGCAGCGCGGTCTTGAGCCGGTGCTCCCGAAGGAAGAAGACTTCCCGTACACGATCCGCACCGTCACCGAAATTCTCGAATCCAACGGATCCAGCTCCATGGCCGCAACCTGCGGATCCACGCTCGCGCTCATGGCGGCGGGTGTTCCTATTACGGCTCCGGTCTCCGGCATCGCGCTCGGCCTCATCTCCGATGAAGAAAACGACAAGTACGTCGTGCTTTCCGATCTTCAGGATGAAGAAGACTTCGGCGGCGACATGGACTTCAAGGTGACGGGAACGGCGAAGGGTGTGACGGCCATCCAGATGGACATCAAGATCAAGGGCATGCCGGACCGCGTGTTTGCAGAAGCTCTCGATCGCGCTCGCACCGGCCGCGCGACCATTCTCGAAACCATGCTCAAGGCGATCAGCGAGCCGAGAAAGGAAATGAGTCCGTACGCTCCGCGTATCGAGACGATCACGATCAACCCCGACGACATCCGCCTGGTCATCGGCAAGGGCGGCGAGACGATCCAGAAGATCACCGGCGAGCTGGGAGTCGAGATCGACATCGAGGACAGCGGTCTCGTCTTTGTCACCGCCACAAACGGAGACGCGATGCAGAAGGCCAAGGAGTGGATCGAGGGCATCGTCGCCAAGCCCGAAGTGGGCAAGGTCTACGAGTGCAAAGTCGTCCGCATCATTGATGGTACGGGCGCCATTGTCGAATTCCTGAAAGGCAAAGACGCGATGATCCACATTTCCGAACTTGCCTGGGGCCGCACGGAAAAAGTCGAGGACGTTCTCAAGCTGGGCGACGTCGTGCAGGCCAAGTGCGTCGAGTTTGATCCCGTCGAAGGCAAGACGCGCATGTCTCTCAAGCAGATGACGCCTCCGCCGGAGGGATACGTCCCGCCGATGCGTCGTCCGATGGGCGGCGGAGGACCGCGCCACGGCGGCGGAGGATTCCGCGGCGGACCGAGGAGATAAGCGATTGGAATTCTAAAAACGTGCCGTTCTGCTGATGTGGGATGGCGCGTTTTTTCGTTACAGGTTCCCTCTCCCCGAGGGAGAGGTAGAACGAGTCATCACTCCATCACCTCATCCTTCACCGTCCGCTTGATGCGGTCGTGGAGGTGCTTGCTGACCGATGTGATATCTTCAAAAGAATTCATGTTCTGATACGGACTGCGCTCGCGCCACAGCGGCGTGATGGTGTCGATGATCTGCATGAGCACCTTGAGTTCGTGCATGCTCTCCCGATGCGCATGCCAGTCGATGCCGTGCTTCTGCATGATCAAAAGCAGCCGGTCGACCCGCTTGATAGTACGGCGAATTGCCTCAAACAGCAGCGCCTCGCGCTTCACGTCGATCAGATACAGGTCGTGCCCTTGTCCGTTATAGAGATTCGGAATGTCCTCGATCAGATTCTGCGCCTGCAGATAGGCAGTCGTCAGGATCTCCCAATCCTGCTCGTCGAGGACGTGCTGTTCTTCGACTTCATGAATGAGAATGTCGAAGTCCTTGCGGACGAGGAAGAGCCCCTGGCGGATATTGTAGAAGATACCTTCGGATGTCATGCGATGTACCTCGTGGAGGGCGATCTCCTGTCTGCGCGAAACGAGCTTCGTCACGAAAATAGCGAAGATGAGCAGCGACAAAATGGCTTGGCCGATCGCCAAGACCTTTGAAAATCCCTGTGGTGTGATATCCCCGTAGCCGACGGAGGTGCCCGTGATGAAGCTGAAGTAAAAGCTGTTATAGAGCCGCGATGCCGTATCCATGTCCGGCAAAAGCGTCGGGGAGCTGGGGCTGTGGATGGTGGCCAGCGCGAAATACATCACCGCGCAGACCACGTTGACCATTAGCCACATCAGCGACAGCTCCGAATAGGTTGCATCGCTCAATTGCTCCAAAAATGCGAGGTGTTTCTTTGTCATGTTCTCTATAATTATAACATAATTTTATGATTTTTGGAATAGATAGATTTTAGACGTATTATAGGCATTTCCGGTGTTTTTTCACAGAATTATTGTTTCCCGAGAGCGGCTCCGATCATTTTGCGTGTTCCCCAGACGATTGCAGCGCCCACACCCACGAGCGCCAATCCGTTCGCCGTCCAAAAGAGTAGGGAATGACCGGCGACATTTGTCGCGAATACGTGTTCCGTCAGGGCAAACGGCGATGAATCGGGGGCGGTGATCATTGTGCATACTGAAGCGGATAGAGCTGCTCTTGTCTCCTTTTTTGATAACTTTTTCTGAAAAAATGGCTGATTCTTCGAAAAATCTCTTGCATCAACAGAAAACCTCCGGTAAAAAGTCCCGGCTTTGCGACGCGCAAGCGTTGCAGCTCCGCTCTTTCCATCATTGAAATGGCCGGCCGAAAGGCAGGTCATTTTTTTATTTCATCGAAAGCGAGTGGAGCGAGCCGAAGATGAAATAACCCACCGTAGCCTTGGCGAAGGTGGGTACCTCCGTAATGAGACGAGCCGAAGGGTTCGTCTTTACCCTAGCCCTAGCCCTCATCCTAGCCCTATACTTTTTTCATGTTAGAAAAAGCCTACGATCCAAAGGCTGTGGAGGATCGCATCTATGAGATGTGGGAAAAGAGCGGTGCCTTCAAAGCGGATAACAAAAGCACGAAAGAGCCCTTTACGATCAGCATGCCGCCGCCGAACGCGACCGGTCAGCTGCATCTGGGTCATGCCGTGATGCTTGCGCTGGAGGACATTTTCATCCGCTTCGCGCGCATGCAGGGCAAGGAAGCGCTCTGGGTGCCGGGCACCGACCACGCCGCGATCGCAACCGAGAGCGTGGTGATCCGGCAGATTCAGAAAGACGAGAAGATTCCCGACCCGCGCGCCAAGCTCGGCCGCGAGGAATTGGTCCGCCGCATCGCGGAATTCGTGGAGAAGAGCCGAGGCGTCATCCGCAGCCAGGTCCGCAAGATGGGGTCGAGCTGCGACTGGAGCCGCGAACGGTATACCATGGACAATGCTCTCAATCGCTGCGTGAACGAAGTCTTCAAGAAGATGTACGACGACGGCCTCATCTATCGCGGCCACCGCATCGTGAACTGGGATCCGAAACTGCAGACCACCGTCTCCGACGATGAAGTGGAATACAAAGAAGAAATATCGCCGTTCTACACCTTTAAGTACGGCCCGTTTGAGATCGCGACGGCGCGTCCCGAGACCAAGTTCGGCGACAAGTACGTCGTCATGCATCCGGATGACGAGCGTTATATGAAGTACAAGCACGGCGACACGTTCGAGGCCGAATGGATCAACGGACCCGTCCGCGCGACCGTTATCAAAGACGACAGCATCGACATGGCATTCGGCACGGGCGTTATGACGATCACGCCGTGGCACGACCACACCGACTTCGAGATCGCGGAGCGCCACGGACTCGAGAAAGAGCAGATCATCGGATTTGACGGCAAGCTGCTGGAGGTCGCCGGAGAATTCGCCGGTATGAGCATCGAAGAAGCGCGTCCGCTGATCGTCGAAAAACTGAAATCCAAGGGGTTGCTCACCAAGGTTGATGAGAACTATGTGCACAACAAAGCGGTGTCTCAGCGCGGAGGTGGGTCCATCGAGCCGCAGATCAGACTTCAGTGGTTCATCGACGTGAACAAGGAAGTGGTGAAGTGGCCCGCCTCCGCCAAGGCTACGGCGGGTAAAAAAGGTCAATTAATGAGCCTCAAACAGATCATGCATGCCGTCGTGCATCACGGCGACATCGCGATCATTCCGGAGCGCTTCGACAAAACGTATTTCCACTGGATCGACAACCTGCGCGACTGGTGCATCAGCCGTCAGATCTGGTGGGGACACCGCGTGCCGGTGTGGTACAAAGGCGATGACATCCACGTCGGAGCGCAGGCGCCGGAAGGCAAAGGCTGGGAGCAGGATCCAGACACGCTCGACACGTGGTTCAGCTCCGCACTTTGGACATGGTCGACGCTCGTTGATCCCAAGCTGACAGAGGACATGAGCTTGTCTCTGGAAGACATCCTCAAGCAGAGCCCCGATTTCCAGAAATTCCATCCGACCAGCGTGATGGAGACGGGCTATGACATCCTGTTCTTCTGGGTGGCGCGCATGATCCTCATGACGACCTACGCGACGGGACAGATTCCGTTCAAGACGGTCTACCTGCACGGGCTCATCCGCGACAGAAACGGACAGAAGATGAGCAAGTCCAAACCCGAGACGATGATCGACCCGCTCGACATCATTCCGAAGTACGGCGCCGATGCGCTGCGCCTGAGCATGATCGTCGGTCAGAGTCCGGGTGCCGATTCGCGTCTGTACGAAGAGAAGATCGCAGGGTACCGCAACTTCATCAACAAGCTCTGGAACGCGTCGCGTTTCGTGCTGATGCAGTGTGAGTCGGCTGGTATCGATCCAGCCGAAATTGAAAATGGAAAATGGAAAATGGAAAATTTATCGATCGCGGATCGTGCATTGCAGTCGAAGATGCAGACGCTCGTCGCAGAGGTTTCAGACGGACTCACGAACTATCGTCTCAGTGAAACGGGGGAGAAGCTCTATAGTTTCGTGTGGGATTTTTACTGCGACTGGTACCTGGAACTCAGCAAGGGCAATGCGAACATCGCGGTGCTCGTCGATGCACTGCGCACCATCCTCGTGCTCTTGCATCCGTATTGCCCGTTCGTGACGGAGGAACTCTGGAGTCAGATGAAGCCGAAGAATGCAGGCATGCTCATCACGCATCCGTGGCCGACATTCAATGCATCAAGGGATGAAGAAGCGGAAGCGCAGATGCAGATTCTCATCGACGTCATCACCGCCATCCGCAAACTGCGTACCGATCAAGGCGTAGAACCTAAGAAGGATGTTTCCCTCATCATCCAGACGTCCGCCCACAAAGATCTTCTCGAATCCCAAGCCGAGCATATCAAGCGCTTGGGTCGTGTTGAAGATCTCACAATCACATCTGACAAGAAGACCATCGACGATGCCGCCTCGGCGTTCCTGCCGGACATCGACCTCTACCTGCCGCTTGCAGGGCTCATCGACACCGAGAAAGAGAAGGCGAGCCTCACCAAGGAGAAGGCGCAGTTGGAGAGCTACGTGAAGGGGATCGAAGCTAAGCTCGGCAACAAGCAGTTCGTCGACAAGGCCCCGCCGGCGCTTGTGGAGGAGCAAAAAGCGAGGCTGAGTGAGGCGAAGGAGAAGCTGGAGAAGATTGGGAAGCGTCTTGCATCTCTATCATGAATGACGTGATCGTTCGCAAAGCGGCAAAAGATGAGCTGCTCGCACTGCGCGATCTCGATTTTACGTGGGAAACAGCCGGTCGCTTTGATTTGCATTACGATGGAACCAATATTCACTTATCCGAATCAACGTTGCCTACGCCTGTTCAACGCGGAAGCAACGATCACTATCATCGTGAGATCGAACATTATGCCGATCTTAGCGAACAGCCTGATGCGTTGATGCTCGTGGCGTATGTGGATGATAATCCGGTCGGTTATGTAACGTCGTTTGTGGAGGAATGGAAGGACGGGATGGTGATCAATGTGGATGGCATATTGGTCGGGCGCGAGTTTCGCAGTCGCGGTATTGCCAAGGCATTGATTACGGATCTTATTGAACGTGCCAAGCATCTCGATAAATGCAGAGGCATCGCAGTAGAGATGGATACGGAAAAATACGAAGCGAACAAATTACTGCTTTCCATGAGGTTCACGTTTGCCGGAACGCGTTTCTACATCTATTCCAACGAGGATCCAAAGCCGGGTTCGAAAGAGGCATTATATTTCTATTACAAGGTAGGGTGAGTCTTACTCAAACATCGGCAGATCCAGTTTGCGTTTGTGTGGATCATGGACGGGGAGCGCCGAGCCGCGGATCACGACTTCGCGTCCGTATTTGATGCGCAGTTCGTCGAGCGATTGCTGGAGTGTTTCTTCCTCGATCATGTCATTCGCATCCCGAAAGAGCGAAAACTGCTTGGAGGCCCGTTCGTGTAAATTCCAGAGAGCAAAGCCTGCCTGCGTGTAGAGCGTGTGCTTGTCAAAGAGCTGCAGGAAGAGTTTGCGCACGTAGGGCGTGATCGCTTCCTCGGTATCAAACGGCTGAGGGAGCTTCAGCTGCAGGCCGCTATGTTCGTATTTATTATCGCGCAGCCACACCGAGATACCGCGCGTACAGAGCTTTTGTTTGCGCATCTTGAGCACGCAATAGCTGACGTGCTGGAGGACGTGCGCCCACACGACATCACTCCCTTTGAGTGCCTTGAAACTGCGCGTACGTGAGATCGATTGCGGCTGAGCGGATTCGGCATTCACCTCAAAGAGGCATTCACCGAGGAGTTCCTGCTGCAGCTCCGGTCCCTGTTTGCCGAAGAGTTTTTGGAGGGTTGCGGTGTCGGCTGTCGCGATGTCCCACGCCGTATCCCAGTGGCGGGCTTTGGTGTGCAGTTCCCGCATGCGGCCGATGCCGGGGATCGCGGCGGCGGGTCTGTCTGCCAGGAACGTTTCAATCGTGTGCTTCTCGACGACGGTGACGCCCGCGGGCTTGCGGTATTCACTGGCCATCTTGGCGAGCAGTTTGCTCGGACCCACGCCCACCGAGACGGAGAGCCCCGTCATCGTCATAATTTCTTTTTGAATGTCCTTCGCCCACAGGAACAAATCGAACGGCACGCCGCCGACCAGCGTATCGAGATCCAGAAACCATTCATCAATCGACATCTGCTCGATCACCGGACAGTGGTTCTGGATGATGGATTCGATCTGGTGACTGGCGAGCGCCGTCTCCGCGAAATCCGAGGACATCCGTTCTGCTTGCGGGCAGAGCGCCAGCGCGTCTCTGAGCGGCATGCCGGTCTTCACGCCTTTGGCCTTGGCTTCGTAACTCGCTGCGATCACGCAGCCGCCGCCCATGCCGAGCGCGAGCAGAGGTTTGCCCCGCAGCCGAGGATGTTTGCGTTGAAGAACGGACGCGAAGAAAGAATCCGCATCGATGTGGCAAATCATGCAGTATTAGGGGATATGTATTAAGTATTAGGGGGGCGAGCGAGTACAGACTTGATCAAGCCGTTGATGAGTTTACTCACCCTTACTGATTGCAAATGAAGCTCCCCGAATTTTTCTTGAGTCAGATAATAAACATCTTTTGCTATAAACAATTGATTTTGTATTTCAGTAAGTGAACCCAGTGACGTGTGATAAAACTGAGCTTTTTCTTTTTTTGATTGCCTACTAAACCCTTCTGCAATATTTGACGTTATAGATACTGCTGCTCTTCGCAATTGTTGAGTCAAACCAAACGCCTCCTCTTTGGGGAATTGCTTTGTGACTTCATACACCATAAGCACGAACTTATGTGCTTCTTGCCAAGCCGTTAGGTCGGTGAAAGATGAAATAGGCATATATCCCTTAATACATAATACGTACCCCTTAATACCTCCGTATCACTCCCTTCACCACTCCCGCTACCTGCAAATCTTCCATGGCATAGAGATCCGGATATTCCGGATTCTCGGCGTGCAGATAGTACTTGCCCTTGTCCCTCGCCAGGCGCTTGAGCGTGTATTCGCCGTCGAGCACTCCCACTACAATGTCGCCGACGCGCGGTTCCTTGCTGCCGCGTTCCACGACGACGAGGTCACCCTCCTGAATACCGGCATTTACCATGCTGTTGCCTTTGACTCTGAGCAGGAACGTCGAGTTGCGATCGCGGACCAGATAGTTCTCGAGTGTAAGGAGTTCTTCCGCCTGTTCCTCCGCCGGCGCCGCGAAGCCCGCGGGAATCGGTCCGAAGAGGGGCAGCGAGAATGCGCCGACCGACGGCTCGTCGCTCTCCAGAATCTTGATGCGTCCCTTGGGATCCTTGTCGATGACCTTCTCGCGCACGAGCGCGTTCACCACCTTGGCGACGGCGTTCTTGCTGCGCACTCCGAAGGCGATTGCGAGATCGCTGAGCGACGGCGAGTAGCCCTTTTTCTTCTGGAACTCGCGGATGTAGTTGAGCGTCGTGCGCTGGTGAGGGGTGAGTGTCATAGATGTGTCTGGAACGAACGTCCACCATCATAGGTGGACGACCGTACACAGTCAACAACAGTTTCTCAAAACGGATTATTTTGCTGTTTCAGCTGTTTTCCTTAAAGAGATTGCCGGTGTTCGCCTGCGCAGTCGGCATCACCGTGACGTCGTTCACATCGACATGCGGCGGGCGGGTGACGGCGAATAGAATCGCCTCCGCAATGTCGCGTGCCGCAAGCGGTTGGTAACCGATGTAATCCTTGTGAGCGCGCTCCGCGTCTCCGCGATAGCGCACGATGGAGAACTCCGTCTCGACCCTGCCCGGGTTCACGCTCGTGACGCGGATCTGGTGCGGAAGCAAATCGATTCGCATGGCTTTCGTAATGGCGTCGACCGCATGTTTGGTCATGCAGTAGACATTGCCGCCCGCGTACACTTCCTTCCCCGCGATTGAGCCGAGATTCACGATGTGCCCCTGCTTGCGGTCGATCATCCCCGGCAGCACGGCGTGGGTGACATTCAGCAGGCCCTTGATATTCGTGTCGATCATCGTGTCCCAATCGTCGGGATTCCCGTCCTGCAGCGGCCCAAAGCCAAGAGCAAGGCCGGCGTTGTTCACCAGGATATCGATCGTCTTCCAATCATCCGGCAGGCTCCGGATCGCTTCCAGCACGGATGCCCGGTCGCGCACGTCAAAGGGAAGTATCAGCACCTCGGCCTTGAAATCGCTTTCCAGTTTCTTCTTCAGTTCCTCCAGCTTCGCCGCTCTGCGGCCGTTGATGATCACGCGAAAGCCGTGCTCGGCCAGAACGACGGCGGTGGCTTCTCCTATGCCTGCGGTGGCGCCGGTGATGAGGGCGGTGAGAGACATGGGGCGAGTATAAGGTTCAGGCTATGGAACAAAAAGATAAAGAGGAAAAAGAGGGCATAGAGGAAATAAAAGATATTCCTCTTCATCGTCTTTCTCTTCTAAGTCCTCTGCTTCCTCATAAAATAACATCCAGATCCTTTTGCTTGATCAGCTCCAGATACGTCACCGTCCAGACGGCATGCTTGAATGCGTGGAGATAGGCGAAGAAGTAGCTGGCGCCGAAGATGAGCGCGACGCCGATGGTGGCAGCAATCGCGGTGCTCAGCACGGGTGAGAGAACCTGAGCGAGCAGATAACCGATGCCGAGGACGATCGCGGGCACGAGCACTACGGTGGCAATATTGAGGACGATTCTGATCGAGATCACAAAGAGCAGCAGCAGCAAAAACATGATGTGGCTTAAATGGCTCACGATCAGCTTCAGGCTTTTTCCCATTGCCGTGAAGATGCTCAACTTCTCCAGTACCACGCCCTGATTCGCGAAGCTGAAGAGGAAGCGGAGAATCGTGCTGAAGAGGAAAAGAATCAGCAGCACGCCGATGCTGTACCATTTGATGGGGCCGTCGATATACCGCAGGATCAGCGACGTCGTCGTGGTTACGGTATTGAAGCTCGCGAGGATCAAAAATTCATGGATCGCAAAGATCGGGAAGAAGTTATACAGGCCGAGCACCAGTCCTCCTTTTACCTCATCACCGCGATGCGCTTTGGCCGAGAGGCCGATCATGGCGCCCATGCAGACGTGCGGAATGAAGAGTTCCACGACGATCAGGATGATGAGGCCGAGGAGCAGTCCGAAGAAGACCCCGTGGGGAATCGCGTTATAGATCATGATTTCGATGTCGAAAAATCCCGCCTCTCCGCCGTGGAAATATTTCCATGCAAAGTAAAACTGATAGATGAGCAGTTTCACGTCGAAGAGCGTCTCAAAGAAGGATGCCGTAAAAGCCCATCTGCGCAGGCGCGGCTGCGACGTGGTAATCGACCAGGCCTCTGCGATGATTTCACGGGGGGTCATTGCTGCGGGGAAACAAGCGTCTGCACCGGAGTGTACGTGTAATCCTTGCCCAACAGAATGGAAATGTTTTCGGTGGTTCCAGACCCCGTTTGCGCGCCGCTTCCTTCGGCGGGGATCAGCGACAGAGGGATTTTGAGCATGTTCGACAGGAACGTGGCTTTGTCCCTGGCGGCTTCCGGCGCCTGGATGATCGAGTCGGGCCGGCGCTGGCTTTTGTCGGCGTTGGCGACGGTTGCGGGCACGAAGTCAAACCGCGTGAGCTCTCCGCCGAGTTTGCCGGCGAGCCCCGGCTTGGCGCCGGCATTGAGCACGTCGATCGGGGTTTTGTCGACGTAAGGCGTGCGCTCGTTGACGAGCATATTCACGAGGATATCGATTTGCTTCCAGGTAATCGGCGTCGGCGGGATCGACACCGGCAGCAGGACCGATGCGCCGTTGAACTGGTTGCGCGGCGGCGTGTAGAGCAGTCCGCCCGGAGAGGGAATGGTGTTGTAGAGACCGTTCTGGTCATTGAGCTGCAGCGAGATGATGTTGTCCTGCTGGATCTGGCTGCCGAGGTTGGCGAGGCTGAGCATGTCGCGAACGGTCAGCGTCGTCTCCACATGATCTTTCAAAATATTCAGCAGCGACAGGATGTCATTGGGCTTAGTAAGGACCCCCTGCGTCTTCACTTTCGTCTCGACCGCCTTGATGATCTGCTGCTGGCGGCGGGACCTGTCAAAGTCGCTGGTCGAGTGGCGGCTGCGCGCATATTCCAGCGCCGTCTCGCCGTCCATGTGCTGGAGTCCCGCCGGAATGTCGATCGTGCCGTATGTCGTTTCCGTCACGGGATATTGGGTATCAATCAGCTCCGTCGGAACGTCGACATCGACGCCGCCGATTGCGTCCACCGCCTGGGTAAATCCGCTGAAATCCAGGATCGCGACGTCATGGATCTGGATGCCGAGCGCATTTCCCAGTTCGCTTGCCACCTCCTTCATCGATGTGCTTGATGCTTGAGCGGCATCCATGCCCTGGCCGATCAGCTTGTCCTTATAATCACGATACATCGTGTTGATGCGGCCTTTGCCCATGTGCTGGGTGCTCAGCAGGTAGAGATCGCGTGGAATAGAGAACATGACGACGCTGTGCGTCTTCGGATCGATACTGGCAATCATGATTGTATCCGTCAGATCGACGCCGTCGTGGTTGGCGTCGCCGCGGCCCAGCAGCAGAATGTTCGTGTGGCCGTACTGGTCGGTGGGAAGCGTGGATCCCGCGATCGACGCAATGCTGTGAATATTGAGGATCTTGAGTGACACGAGCGCCTTGGCCGTTTCTGCAAACAAAATCGCCGCGCATAGAATGGCGACGAGGATCACCAGAATGCGTTTGAGCAGGTTGGTGCGTGCACGCTCTTCTTTCTCCTTCTTCACTTTTTGCTGCCTGGCACGCAAAAATTCCCATGCCGTCATCACCGGGCCGCTGAGCTTCAGCGCGGTCAGAGCGATTCGCTTCCACGGAATCTTCCGCCGTTTTTTGTCATCGGCTAAACGCCGCACGGTAAACGACATGCGGTCGTGAGTATAGGGCTAGGGTTAGGGATAGGGCTAGGGGATCTTTAGAAAAAGAGTACGAGGATTACGAGGACTACAAGGATGATGGTGCAGGTTCGTGTTCTTTGTCATCCTCATCATCTTTGTCTGCTTTGTCATCCTCATACATTCCATGGTCCCAGCGTCAGCAACAAAATGCCGATCAATACTGGCTGATGCAGCAGATAGATGATGAGCGCGTGACGACCGGGGAGAGTGGCGAGTGGTAAGTGGCGAGTGATCAGTGATGGGAGTTGATTTCTCCACTGAAGTTTGCGGATGTAAAAGGTTTGTCCGATGACGAGACCGATGAGGATGGTCCCGAACCAGGGAATGAGCGGGAAGTAGTCGACAGTCGCGAAATCCGGTGGCATGAACCCGAGCGGAAGCAGGAGTCCCGTCGGGAGCGTTTGCTCTGCGACGAACGGTCCCGCGATGATCAAAGCAATCGCGATGAGCAGGTTCCAGAGTCTCAGTCGTACGAAAAGCGGAAGCAGCAGGATCGAGACGCCGATCATGTGCAGGACGCCGAATCGCACGAACGTCTGCGCATCGACGATGTAGGTGACGATCGAGACCAGACATCCGCAGCCGATCACGAAGAGTCCGCGCTTCAGATATTTGGGCCAGCGTTTCTCCGCCGGCGTGCGATCATACGAGATCGCGAAACTGATGCCCACAAGCAGCAGAAACAGATTGGCGACAATTCTCTCGAGCACCATCCATCCGCCGTGCAGCACGTCGAGATCGAAGCCGTAGTAGGACTGCAGATCAAAGCCTCCGTGGTACACGATCATGCCGAGGACGGCAGCCGTACGGAGAAGATCGAGTTCGGAGTAACGCATCAGGGCTAGGCTATAGGGCAAGGGCTAGGAAAAATTATTTTCATATTCATCCTAGCCCTAACCCTAGCCCTAACCCTACCTCTTCGGCCACAGCATCCACGTCGTCGCGAGCAGAAGAATCAAAGCGATGAGACGCAGAAGCGGCAGGAACGGTGCGAGGAACGTCAGAATGATTCCGAGTCCAAAGAGCGATGCCGGGAGCACCAGACACACGGGGCAGAGGAGCGTGACCGCGCCGATGATGCCCGCGACGCCCGTCGCGCGCTTGGTGCCGACGGGGCAGGTGCCCATTTTCATGCTCCACGTCGCAAGACCCGCATTGAACGACAGCAGCAGTCCGAGCACGATCGTGAAGAGGATGTCCGTCTGCGTCGCGGACGGCCGCGGCAGAGAGGGGAGAAAGGAGAGCAGGTCAAGTTCCCATGCAAAGAAGACGCCCACGATGAGAAGCGTGACGATGAACGGAATCCAGAAGAGCGATGATCGGAAGACGCGCATGATCAGACGGTGTGTCCGCAATTACCCGGACAGTCTTTACTGCACGCGCCCGACGCGCAAGAGGGATTCTTGTCACAGTCGCCGCTTTTGCAGATTTGCTTATGCATCGGGCATTGATACATGCCGGCGAACGCTTCCTCTCCGTGGTTTGCCACCACGAAACTGTAGCCGACGACGAGTCCGGCGATGCCGATTGTCACCGCCAGCCACGGACCGCGAAACGAAGTCTGCTTGTTTTTCATGACGTCTCTATTATAGCATTTTTCAGCTGTTTTCTGAATATCAAAAAACGTCCACCAGAGGCGGACGTCCTTTGTCTGTGAGAGAACGATGACTTACGCCATCGCGCCTTGCTTCGCCATGAAGCAGGCCTTGCACAGCACCGGCTTGCCGCCCTCCTCAACGGGGCGCGGCTTGAACGGCACCTGGCACTGCGCACCGCACTGGGCGCACACTGCATCGTGCATCTCTCGTGTACCGCGTTCGTTCTTGCGGGCAGCCCGGCAATCCTTGCAGCGCTGGGGAGCGCTCAAGTTCTTGCTGGCGTAGAATTCCTGCTCACCTTCGGTGAACGTGAATTCTTTACCGCAGTCGCGGCAGGTAAGCTGTTGATCAGCCATACGAGATAAAGAAAAGAAAATAAGGACAGGTACCTTGTTCTGATTTCTCGTGTGACCGATACGACAGTGACGAAGGACGCTGTAAGGGGAAGTGTACACGGATCTTTGGATATGTCAATGGGGCATTTGGCTGCGTTTGCCGGGAATTGAATGTCTGCTTGCCAATGGTAGAGACGGGCGAATCGCACGTCTCTACGGGCATGGTGTGTATGGTTTTTCCCCGATGCATCATAAAAGGGCGTTGCAGCGCAACGCCCCTACAGTGTGTTCAATCGATGTTCTTATTTCAGCGTCACCTTTGCGCCGGCCTCCTCGAGCTTCTTCTTCATCTCTTCGGCATCGGCCTTGGCCACGCCTTCCTTGATCACCTTCGGCGCGCCGTCGACGGCTGCCTTGGCATCGCCGAGGGCAAGACCCGTGATTTCGCGGACCACCTTGATGACGGCGATCTTCTGTCCGCCGGCTTCCGTGAGCTCGACGTTATAAGACGACTTCTCCTCGGCTGCACCGCCGCCTTCACCGCCGGCGGGAGCTGCTGCCATGGCGACTGCCGGAGCCGCGGAAATACCGTAGACTTCTTCCATGTACTTAACGACGTTGTTCAGAGAAACAACGTTGAGCTTTTCGAGGGCGTCAATGACGGCCTGCTCCTCTTTGCTCAGTGTGACTGTTGCATCTGCCATGATAAAAAGGGGGAAAGGAGGGAAAGAAAAAAGAAATTATGACGGGGTTGATTCGGATGCTTCCTCCTTCGCTGAAGCTTCGGCGGACAGGTCAGGAGAAGCGGGGGATTCGGGTTGTGAGTCGGAGGCGGGAGTTTCCGCTGCTGGTGCAGCCTCGGCCGCGGGAGCTGTTTCAGCAGGAGCTTCAGCAGCAGGGGTGGCGACAGTTGTCTGTGCGGACGTCGAGACGCCGCCTTTCTTGGCGAGTTCCGACGTAGCCACGGCAAACGAGCGCAGTGGGGAATTGATCATGGATGCGAAACTCCTGAGCGGCGACTGGAGCATGCCGGCGAATATGCCGAGCAGTTGCTGACGGTTCGGCATCTTGGCAAATGCCATCGCTTCGGCCTTGGAGAGGAGTTTTCCGTCGAACAAGCCGCCGATCAGCTCCACCTGGGGGTGATCCTTGCCATATTTGAATGCGACCTGTGCGCCGGTCATGGGGTCCTCGAAGCTGAAGATGCAGGCGACCGCGCCGTCCATCGTCTTTTCATCGAGATCGGGCAAGCCAAGATCTTTGGCGGCCAGCTGCATGAGCGTTTTCTTGGCGACCTTCATCTCCGCCTTGGAATCCTTGAGCTTCTGGCGTAAATCGGAGACGTCCGCGACGGTGAGTCCGATGTAGTGGGCGAACATCACGGAGCTGCTCTTCTGCATTTTGTCCTTGAGCTCGCTCAGCTGCTCTGCCTTCTGTGCCTTGGTAAGTGCCATGATAGAGAGGGTTAGGGTTAGGGTTGGGGCTGGGGTTAGAAAACCATCGTGTCATGGTGAGGTGTCCCACGCATGCGGGGCCTCGAACCATGGCATAAAAAAATCGTTGGTTCCCGTCCGGGAGACCAACGAGGCATACGGCACGAATCACCAAGCCGGAGCCGGATGAGCGATGCTGTGTGCCTCGGAGGGGCTTACCTTCGGACTGCGTCCTAATGCCCTCGGTCTTCGGACAGGCCCCTATCATAGCCATAACAGAATTAGTGTCAAGGAAATGTCGGGTTAGGGTTGGGGTTGGGGTTAAAAAAGGTTATTTTTGCCTTATCGAACCCTAACCCTAACCCTAACCCTAACCCTAACCCCTCATGCGTCTCCTTCTGCAGCGCGTCACACAGGCATCAGTTTCCGTTGATGAAAAAGTTGTCGGAGCGATCGATGAAGGATACCTCGTCTTTCTGGGCGTCGTGAAAGGGGACGGCGAAGCCCAGGCGGTCTGGCTTGCTGAAAAAATCATCAAATTGAAGCTCTTTGAGGAAAATAGCATGGATATCGTCCAGAAAGGCGGCTCGATTCTTGTCGTCTCGCAGTTCACGCTGGCGGCGCAAATCGAAAGCGGGACCAAGCCCGATTTCAGCAAGGCGGCCGCGGGTCCGGCGGCGCGGCCTCTTTATGAACTTTTCGTTCAAACTCTTCGCGATCGGGGTATTGCTGTCGAAACCGGCGTTTTCGGGGCGATGATGCAAGTCAGTCTCACCAACAGCGGTCCGTTCACGCTGTGTTTTGACCGCTGAAAGTGTCAGAAAATCTCTGAAAAATGACAGAGGCTGTGGTATACTCCCTCGACTATGGCCCTTGTGGCTGCATACTCGGCGCGTGAAACGTTTGAAAAAATCCTGATCCAGCGGGAGAGCAGCACGGGTTCTTCAGATCCCGCACGGCTGCGGGAGGCGTTCGCTTTTGCCGAGCGTGAATATGGCGACCGGATGCACTGGACGGGGGAGACGATCCTGGAACATTGCGTCGGGGTTCTCGAAACGTTTCTGCGTTTTGATCCCGATGACGACGCGTTCATTGCCACGCTCCTGCACCATATTCTGGATGACAAGAAGTGGACGTTGGACCAGCTTGAAGACAAGTACGGCGAGGCGGTGCGCACCATGATCAGCGGTGAATACCTGCTGTCACGCGTGTCGTCGCGCAACAAGCGGATGTCGATCGAGGACATGCGTCTGATGTTCCTGCGGGTCTCGGGGGATCTGCGTCTGGTGTTGATGCTGCTCAGCCAGCAGAACCACGTGCTCAAGAGAGTGGAATTTCTGACGGAGGAAGACCGCAAGAGGGTCTGTCGCGACACGCTTCTCATCTATGCGCCCGTCGCCGCGCGTCTGGGTATCTACTGGCTGAAGCACGAAATGGAAGCCGTCGCGTTTCCGGTCATGTATCCGACGGACGCCGCGCGCATCCATGAGCAGCTCGCCCACTTTCATGAGAAGCACGGCGAATTTTTGGAGAACGCCGCGGAGATTCTGCTGACGGCATTGAAGGCCGCGGGGCTGAAAGCAAAAGTGGCTGTGCGCAAGAAACAGCCCTACAGCATTTTTCACAAGATGCAGCTCAAGAGCCTTTCACATGTCGAGGATCTCTACGATCTTTTTGCACTCAGGGTCATCGTGCAGACCGAGAGCGAGTGCTATCAGGCGCTCGGGATTCTGCACCGCATCGGCTATCCGGTCGCGGGCAGATTCAAGGATTACATCGCGTTTCCGAAGCCCAACGGCTACAAGAGTTTGCACACGACGCTCGTCCGCATGCCGGGTGCGCCCGACGGCGTCTTCGTCGAAGTGCAGATCAGAACCGCCGACATGCAGCGCGAAGCCGACTACGGACTCGCCGCGCACTGGAGCTACAAAGAAGGCGGTACCGCCGAGCATGCGATGCGCAAGGCACAAGTGCAGCAGGCGCTTGAACAGCCGCTGGAGAACGCGAAAGTTCCCGAATTCAGCGATCACATCTTCGTGCTCACCCCGCAGGGCGACATCGTCGAGCTTCCCGAAGGCGCCACGCCTCTCGACTTCGCTTTCTACGTGCACACGGCGCTCGGACTCTCGTTCCGCGTGGCGAAGGTGAACGGAGTGGTCGTGCCGCTCAACTATCACCTGGAAAACGGCGACGTGGTCGAGATCCAGAAGCACAAAAACCCGCGCCCGTCTCCGCGCTGGATGACGCTGCTCAAGACCGCGTCCGCCCGGTCCCGCCTCAAGCGTTACCTCATCAATCATGAACGCCCGCTCTATCTGGCTGCCGGCAGAAGCGCGATGAATCGCGAGCTTGCCAAGCACCGCCTCTCGCCGCTCGATACCGATCTCACGCTGCTCAAGGTCTTCGACGGCAAAAAGCTCAGCTTCCCGGATCG
>DASZVA010000004.1:0-3256 GCA_035547395.1 Candidatus Peribacteraceae bacterium
GCCCCGCCTTTTTGTTATCTACAGTAACATGCTATTATAAGTAGATTTATATTAAAAACTCTCTTGACGTGTTGCGGGACACGTGATCCGATCTATGCGTCGGTAGAGCAGTAAAACCCCGACTTCGGCGGAGATGCCGGATAGGTCGCCGCGGTTATTTTGTGAGCGCGTTTCTTTTCTTTCGAACAGTCTGTTTTCGCTTCTTCGGGGGGAGAAGACGAAATGGCTCCGTCCTCACGTCAGAACCGGTGTTGCGGCGAAATCGATCTGAGTCAGATTGGCAGCTGTGCGTATTGCATGGTTCTCGCCGCAGTTCTTACGGCTCTCGGCTGGACCGGATTTGTGCTTGTCACCGACCGCGGCATGCCGTGGTTCTCGGACATTTTGCTGATCTTCAGCTGCTTATTTTCCCTGCTGCTCGTGGCGCACGCACTCACCGCTCTTGGGCGACACATGGCCGAGGCCCCACAAACAGCGGCCGTGGATGACGATCCACATTCGCCGCAGCTTCTTGCGACACCCGATCTCGATAGGAAGGAATAGCTGCAATGGTGATATGCTCAATCCTTCTGGTACCGCTGTACGTAATACTCCTCGTATTGATTCCGGTGATCTCGCAAATCATTCAGACGGTTTGCAGCTGGGTCAGCAGCGTTATTCAGGTTATCACTACTGTTGTTTCGAAAATCTGCCAATCGCTGCCGTGGCCGCTGAGCGTGCTCTGCAAATGGGTTACAACCGTTCTGACGACGCTCCAGACGGTGTGGAACTGGATCTGCAACACGGTCATCCAGACGATCATAACGATCATCACCCAGATCGTTTCTTTTCTTATCTACATCACGCACATCATTTGCATCATCATAAACATCATCATTGGCATTCCGGCGTTCCTGCTCTGCCTGCTTCGTCTCAATCCACCCAAGAAACTGCGGGTCTGCATCAAGATACTGACGGACGAGAACGGGAACAGCGCCGTCACGCCGGCGGCGATCAAGGCGAACATCGCACGGATGATGATGGCCTACCGGGAATGCAATATCGAAGTCATCATCCTCGGTACCGAGTACATCGTGAAGCCGGAATATCTTTCGTCGACGGATTCCTCACCGTCGAGCATTTGTTCCGCATGGCATCTCTGGTTCACGCAGCGCGCATGCTGGTGCTGCAACCAGGTGACTGTGTTTGTCGTCGACCAGATTATCGGAGCCGGAGGGCTGACGTTCTGGGGCGATAGCTGGTGCCGTGTCGATCAGGACTGCAATGGGGACGATTCAGTCATGGCGCATGAAGTGGGCCACCTGCTGAACCTGTGGCACGTCAACGATCCAAACAATGTGATGTATCCAACGTACAGCCCGACGTCGCACAATTTTACATCGTTTCAGTGCTGCCTGGCGAAGCGCTCGCCATTCGTCACCTATCTTTGAAGAAGTAGCAAAACGAAGGGCGCGCCAGGAGGCCGGCGCGCCTTTTTGCTGTCAGGGGTAGCCGCCGCCACCGGGAATGCCACCGCCGCCTGGACTGCCGGGGTTTGAGTTGCCGGTGTTGCTGATCGGCACGCCGGGCGTCGCGTTGAAGAGCTGCTGCAGGAACGTCATCTCGCGCCCGGGGGCCGGCGTCTCACGCGTCTCGAACGCGACCACGTGGCCGTCTTCCAGCGTGAAATGCTTCAGCTCGGTGACCTTGCCGGTCTTGTCAAAATAGACCGCGAGGATCGCACGGGATTCCACGGTCGGGTGGAAGAAGGCGACTTGCTTCTCCACACTGGAGATGTAGTACCAGGCATCCGACGTGAAGGTGGCTTCGGTGGACGGATAGCCGAGACGCTGCTGAATCGTGGTCTTGGTGTCCGTGTCGGTATCAATGCTGGCCTCGACGTCGAGGTCCTGCAGATAGCCGCGCTGGCTGATCACAGGCGTACAGGCCGACAAGAGCACCGAAGCGAGCAAAAAAGCGGTACGTTTCATATATCTGTCCCAGGACCTTGCGAGCAGGGTCAATGTGCTAACCTCCGGGGCGGATCGTTGCAAGCCGTTCCAGTCATGGGATTTTCTTAATGTTGAACCTCTTGGGCAGATCGGCGGGCCGAAAACAGACCGTCCGCCAGCTTTACGCGGCCACGGTGGAGCGCGCCCGGGCGCCTGTGTTCTTTACCAAGCTAGGAGTTCCCGACACGATCGATGGGCGTTTTGACCTGCTGACGCTCCACGCGTGGGTGGTTCTGGACCGCCTTCGCGAAGCGAACCTGCCGGACCTTTCTCAGGCGTTTATGGACACCGTCTTCATCGGTTTTGACGAGGGGCTGCGCGATCTCGGGGCAGGGGACATGGGTATGGGAAGGCGCATGAAAAAGCTCGCCGATGCATTCTACGGACGGCTGAGTTCCTACGATGGAAGCAAAGACCTCCGGACGATGGGCGAATCCTTGTTGCGCAACCTTTATCGTGGCGCAGGCGATACGCAGAATGCCGAGATCGTTGCTCGCTACGTTGAAACTGCGCGCGCGCACGTTGCGCAAAGCGATATTGCGTCCGGCGCTCTGAATTTTGGGCCTGTGCCATGAGCGATACAGATTTTCCGATTACCAAACTTTATGAGCTCGGCCGCATGTCACAAGCTGGCGACGAGATCACGATCACGCCGACTGCGGAAGAGCGGGCGCACATCGCGCAATGGGCCGATGTTCAGGCTATCAATGCATTTACTGCGAAGATCGATCTGAAGAAGGTTTCGCATACACGTTTTAAGCTCGACGTCACGCTCGATGCAGACATCGTGCAGGCCTGCGTCGTGACGCTCGAGCCGGTTCATTCGCATATCGAGCGCACCTTCGTGCGCGAACTGCTCCTGATCCAGGCGCCGCAACAGGCCGTAAAAGAAATCGAGCTGACACCGGTTGATGATGACGGCCGCGAGGAAATCGAGAGCTTGCGCTACGATCTGGCCGTGCCTGTTTTGGAGGAATTCGCGCTCGCAATCGATCCTTACCCAAGGGCTCCCGGCGTCGCGTTCGAGCCCCCCACGGATGAGGCGGATTCGGCCGATCACCCGTTCGCCGCACTCAAAAGCCTCAAAAATAGGTCCTAAATGGCGGAAAAGCTGGGTTTTTCTAGCTTGAATCCCGAAACGGTTTCCTGTTCACTCCGCGCCTTGTTTTGCCCGCCCCCGCCGATGGACCAGCGCGCCCAGAACGCGCTTCGTTCGGATTCGGCCAAGGGGCATTTTGGAGTTTTCCGCCATGGCGGTCCCTAAA
>DASZVA010000005.1:0-18955 GCA_035547395.1 Candidatus Peribacteraceae bacterium
GGAGCTAGGAATAGCTATTGCGAAGAAAAATGCGCTGCTGGTCTTTGGTGTTGAGCACAATCAAGATCATTTACCCGACATTGCTTATGAAGGATTAGCTTCTGTGGGGGGCACTGCACTCGGGATCTTCAGGACAAAAGAAGAGATGGTTTCTTCTCCATATATGAATGTAATCCCAGTAGTCACAGGTATGCAACGGGGAGCTGGCTGGGAAGCAGTCATTGTACTTTCATCTCAGGTACTAATTGTTGTTGGAGGTCGGGCCGGCACTATGCAAGAAGTTGCAATTGCTTATCAGGCTGGTATTCCAGTTATTGTTATTAATGGAAGCGGTGGATTTTCTGATTTACTCACTTCGTCAGACAACTTTTTACAATTCAAAAAGGGTCAACATATGTTTGTTGTGCAAAGTGCGAGCGAAGCTGTTGATCTGGCAATTCAACTAGCTAGGCATGAGTGACTTTTAAAAAAGCCCTGTCTTCCTGACAGAGCTTTTTCGGATCTACCGTTATCCCAGCCCCTCGAACAGACTAGGACGTTAGGGCAACCTTCATGGCTGTTGCTGTGTTTGACCGATCACGCTTTTCAATGCTGCAACCTAGGGATGCGAAAGCAGCTAGGTAGTCAGCAATACCAAACCTGGCCGAGACCATTCGTTTCACCGGAATTTTTCCGGTAATGATCAGATTCAAAGACTCTTGGAACGTATGGATCGAGTCAATGGACCCAATGAGACTCTGGCTTCGGTCAGCAATTTGCATTGGGTCAAAATCTACAGACTGGCGGCGTAGTCCAACAAGAAGCAACTGCCCGCGTCGATTAAGCCGGGACAACGCTTCTTTTGTTATCCCGCCACATGCGTCGACGACCAGATCAAATGCCCCAGTTCTAGTCCCTAGTTTTGCCGCTGCTTCCTGCAGCGACTCACAGGTAATCCAGTTTTCTGGAAGAAGTGTATCGCAGAGCACCTGTCTCGACTTCGATACTTCCACCAGAGCTCCGGACAAGCCGTGCAAACCAAGGGAATGACAATAGAGCATGCCAATGGGCCCGCCGCCAGCGACTGCCGTGTCGAGATTCGTACGCAATCGAAGCTGGTTCGTTCCCGTTAGCACACAACTCAGAGGCTCTGTAAGACAGGCCTCCTCGTAGCTAACATGGTCGGGCAGCTTATAGAGCATGCGGTCTTCGGTAACGTAGTAATCGGTGAATGTGCCATTGCTCGACACCCCGGTCTCGGTCGTGAGCTTTTGCTCACAGTGATTGGGCGAGCCATTCAAACACATCCAGCATCGGCCACAGTAGTAGGTTGGATCGATCGCAACTCGCTCGCCGATAGCGAGGTTTGTAACGCCCGAACCAACCTCGACAATATCGCCCGATGCTTCATGTCCGAGAATGACGTTTTCTTTTGCCTCGTACAGGCCGCTCACTATGCCGATATCCGTTCCGCATATAGTTGAGGTACGAATACGAACCAATACGTCATGTGGATTTACGACTTTAGGAACGGGAACGTCGGAAATACCGATTTCCCATGCCCCCTTGTAAACCAGCGCTTTCATAGTCATGTCCTTTCATTGCAGTTTGGTAACACCTAGACGTAGATGCCACGTTTGGGGTAAGTCAGATTTGAGACAAACGAATCAAGAAGTCCTTTCTGTTCTAGTTGTGCACTCTCTACTCTTGGACCCAGACTTTCACATGCGACTGAAGCGACTTTTGCCCCAACTCGCATTGCTTCTTCCATACGCGAACCGGACAAGACGGCTGCGATGTAGCCCGCATGATAGGCATCACCCGCCCCTGTCGTATCCATGACTTCACATGCCTCAGCTGCAACTCGAGCGATTCCGTTATCACGCGAGAAGCCAATTGAGCCTCTGGCGCCCATTGTTGCAATAACAATATTAGGTCCAAGCTCCGAGGCTGCTGCGATGGCGGATTCTAGGCGGTTGTCACTAACGAGCCGCTGGATAACTTTACTCGGCGCAATCAAGGACGATATCTTAGGCAAAAGTCCTCTGATAGCATCCTCATTTTCGGCATCTGCCAACATGGGGATGTTGCAAATTTGTGCCAAGATTGCCAGCTTGTCTGACAACATCAACTCATGTCCATCTGTGTATACAATCGCAACACCCTTTAGCCATGATTGATCGGGCTCAATATCGTTCGCGAATATCCGCTTATCCTTGTACATCACAATGGTTCGCTCAGCTTCAGTAGCGCTTACGGTGATGCTCGCGAGATGCTGTGGGCAGCTCGGTCGTGTGATACACCGAGAGAGTTCGACACCGCAAGCTCTTAGCGATTCCTTGCTAAGTTCTCCGTATTGATCGTCTCCAAAGCATCCTACATATTCTACGGGAACTCCTAATCTGCGGAGCGCAACTGCAACGTTTGCAGCCTGTCCTCCGCTTATACAACGGAATTCGAGAGCCTGCCCCTTTTCGCCTAGCGAGGGTCCACGTTCACAAACAAATACAAGATCAATAGTGTTGTTGCCCACAACGAGTACTTTTGGCTGTTTCATCTCAATTTTCCTATTTGAAGGTTGCCGTTGATTTCAAGGATCAGATAGATCCATTTCTCTCTCGAAATCCCGAGAGCTTTTATTATATTAATAAATTTTTTAAAATGTGTCAATTTTCTTTGGTTCAAAAGTTGATTTCAAGCAATAATTCAGTATTTATTCAAATAATTGCTTAAGAGGAATTTCCGACAAACTGTTTACAATACTATGTGCCCTTTCAATTCGTGGGGACTTCTCACGCTGTACGCCATAACAATATGTTCCAGCATCGATTGCTGCGAGAATTCCACTTATTGAATCTTCAATAGAAACACATTTCTCCCCAATTAATCCCAGCTGCAGAGCAGCCGATAAATATGGCTCAGGGTGAGGCTTTCTCATTGATACATCGTCTCCTGTTATAATTATTTCAAAAAAATTCGGAGGGCAAATTTGGTCAAGGATAATCTTCGTTTGTACTCGTGTAGAACTAGTCACCAATGCCCTTCTAATACCTAATGCAGATAACTCGTCCAAAAACTCCGGCGTGTCTGGATTAATTACAAGATTAGACTGTAAAAAAGAATTATATATCTCATGCACTTTATGTAGTAACACATCGACATCAGCATGGACATCTCTAGTTCGCAGGATTTTCTCAAAGGCTGCATGTTCGCTCATTCCAATAAGCTCCAAGCCTTCTTCCACCGTTGTTTCAAAGCCGAGGTTTCTTATGCAAACCTCGCGACGAGCTGAGTCATATGCCATTTCGGTATCAACAAGCGTACCGTCCATATCGCATAGGATCGCTTTAAATGTAGCATCAGGTAGTTTCATAAGGTTATATTGACATAAAATAATAAAAAGTAAAGAATAGGTTTCTATGGAAAGATTGTCTCTTAGGTCGGCAGAAGGATTATGGATCAAAACACAAGATGATAGAGAGATTCTTGATGCAGTCTCGGGTACTTTTAATTTGCCACTAGGGTACTTCCGAAAGTCTATAGAGGCAGCAGTTATGGCTCAAATCAATCGTTCCAGTTTTATATCGTCTGATATTGATCTACCCGTAACAAATGAACTGACACAAAAACTCATCGCAGTTGGAGAGCCATTTGGCTTATCCTCACTATTCCTTCGGGATTTAACCGGATCGACTGCAAACGAATGTGCTTTGAAAATTGCACAAGCCTACACAGGAAGACAGGGTGTTTTGAGTTTCGACAATGGGCATCACGGCCAAACAATTGCATCAACAGGAATGTCAGGTAATGACTTTAGAAAAGAAGGAATTCCCGCTACAAGATTGCCCTATTCTTATCGAGTTCCGGTTGGCGCCGATATTTTGGAATTAGAAAATCAATGGAAAAAGGCAAAGGGTGACCTTGCAGCAGTAATTGTTGAACCGATTCAAGGAAATGCAGGAAATGTAATGCACCCAACAGGATATTTTTCGATGCTCAAAGAATTTTGTGAAGATCACGACATTCTGCTCATTATTGATGAGGTGCAAACGGGAATAGGCAGGGTAGGAGAAAACCTTGCAAGCAGCGCTTTCAATATTGAGCCAGACATTCTGACTCTCGCGAAGGGGCTTGGAAATGGTTATCCGATTGCTGCAGTCTTGCTGAAACCAGAACTGGATGTTCTCAACAAGCGGTATCATCATTCATTTACTTCAGGAACGCATCCTTTGAGTGTTGCAGCTGCAAATGTAACTGTAGAAGAAGTTTGCAATGAGCCATTCCTTCAATCTGTCAGAGATAAAAGCATATATCTGCAGGAACTGTTGACGGAATTACAAAACCAATTTCCACGTGTCCAAAACTTAAGAGGTATGGGATTTATGTGGGGCATAGAAATTGTAGATACTGATCATAAGCCGGATATTCGTGCAACAAATAAAATTGCAGAGACAGCATTGTACGAAAATAATTTAAGACTTAGGACCTCTCAATACGGACTCGGAAATGTAATAAAGATTAGACCTGCGCTTATTGCAACGAATGATGAATTGCTAGAAATTGTTTCAAGACTGAAAACCACACTTCAAGCTGTTTTCGAAACCGATAGCTAATTCAATGCTGCTGAACGCGACATGCGTGATGTCTAGTTCCCAGACTAAAAGCAATTCATAATACTGTTCAATTGCCTTGAGGGTAGTTCTAATCAGGCTCAGTAAATTTACAAATCTTTCCGTCCGTTGTCTTCATCTGTGTCTTATTCTTAGGGTCCTTACTAGCCTGAGCCTCCTTCGATTTCATGCTCCAGTACCACTCGACTAAGGCGCGTGCTTCCTCATCGTTTGGGTCTTTAAGGTGCATTGCCATATTAATAGCGAATGAATTGAGAGAACATGTTAGCATTGGCTAGGTCCTTTTTGTATTTCATCGTGGAAAATCGCTTGCTTTGCTCAAACACACGCGGCGTCCTCATGAGGTTTTCTATCAAAAGTTCAAGTTCCTGAAGCTTTGGCCCACCACCTCATAATACCTTCCTCGCATGCGCGGTGCGGGATCCGTCTTTCGAGGGCACCAGAAATGCGATCGGAAGACCGTCGAACCAGGCCAGTGTGTCCGGCTTGATCTCCTTCGGAATCTTCTTGCCGAGCTTGATGTCGGCCGCTTCGGATTCGCTGACCTCGATGGCGCGGAAGTCGCGGAGAATTTCTTTGAGAGGGACGACGTCGGTCCAGTTTACCTTGTCCGGCGAGATGGCGTTCTCCACCGACCACTCCCCCACCTTGATGCGTCGCAGGCTTTCCAGATACGCGCCGCAGCGCAGCATGTCACCCAAGTCGTGCGCGAGCGAGCGGATGTAGGTGCCCGAGCTGCAGAGCACGTCGAGCGTGAGTGTCGGATAGTCGTACGAAAGAATTTCACATTTCTCGATCTCCACATCGCGCGTCGGCATCGTGACGTTTGCGCCGCTTCTCGCGAGTTCGTGCGCGCGTTTTCCATCGATGTGCACCGCGGAATATGCGGGCGGCGTCTGTGATGTTCTTCCGAGAAACCGGTCCTCGATCATCCGGCGGACGTGCAGCAGATCAGGTTCAATCCATCCGGGTTTCGTCTCGACCGCTTCGATCACTCCTTCACGATCGTACGTGGAACTGGCGGCGCCGAAGTGAATCGTGGCTTCGTATTCTTTCGTCAGATGCTGAAAGTACTCGATGACTTTGAGCGCCTTCGCGCCGACGGCAACGACAAGCAGACCCGATGCCGCGGGATCCAATGTCCCCAGATGACCGGCTTTGGATTCGTTTAGAGTTTTGCGAACCATCTGCACGACGTCGTGGCTGGTGGGCCCCGTGGGTTTATCGATCAGCAAAAAGCCGTGACGCATGGAAGAAGTATAGGATTAGGATCAGGAGTAGGGCCAGGGAAACCGCATCAAAATTCAGTGTTGAATTGCTGAATTGTCAGGGCCGGAGCTTCAAAAACTCGACAATGCGGGAAGCAGTGCCCCCAGGATGATGGCGGCAATGCCGAAGACCGCGACGACACGGACGATGTTTTTCTGATTCATCTTCATATCATTGAACGGGAACGACTGCGGAGAAGGTATTCTGAGCCCCGCCTGCGTCCGTGATCGTGAGCTTCACGGTGTACGAGCCGGGCTGCGTGAACGTATGAACGGGATTCTGCTGATCGGTCTGCGCGCCGTCGCCGAAGTCCCAGAGGTACGATTGCGGAGAACCCGCGGTACAGTCGGAATAAAATTGCACGGCTTGATTTGCGGCGACGTTTTCGCGGCTGCGCGTGAAGCAGGCCTGCAGAGCCGCCGCACGGACGACGAGCGTCTTGGATGCATTGTACGATTTACCGCTCACCGTTTGCACCGTCAGATTCACCGTGTAGGTCTGCGGCTTGGTATAGGTGTGCGTCACGGTGGCGCCAGCGGTGACGGGCTGGGAGTTGTCGCCAAAGTTCCAGACGAATCCGTTGATGTCGTCTCCGGGCACCGACGTTGCCGACGCATCGAACGTGACCGTCAGCGGAGAGGTGCCCGATTCCGGATTCATCGCGAACGTCGCGAGCGCCGCGGGTGGATCGACCTGCACTGTGATCGGCATGCGGAGGACGTGATTGTTGAGATCCTGCCCGACGAGCGTGACGGTGTAGGTTCCCGGATGACGGTAGATCGCCTGCAGGGTGGTGTCCGTCGAGCCGACCTCGTCGGCATCCGGTGCCTCCCAGTTGAACGTGACGAACTGCGTGCTCGTGTGGGGCGTGAGATTCAACTGCAGCGGCACCTGTCCCTCGATTTTTGTTCCCTGGACATTGGGCGTACCCGTGAACGTGAGGTCCGGCAGATTCAGCGGATCGACGACCTGCACGGCGGTATCCAGATTCGCCGTCACGCCGCTCTGACTGCGGACCGCGATCTGTACGGGATAATTGCCGTTCTGGGAATACGTGTGCGCGACGCGCTGGCCCTGGTCTTTTTGCCCGTCTCCGAAATCCCAATCGACTTCAGCGACCGGTTCTTTGGTATTCACGGTGAAGAGCACGGCAAACGGAGGAGAACCGATCAGGTGAGACGGAATCGTGGAAATCGTGACGGGGAACGGAAGCGGAGGCGGCTCGACCACGGAGATCGTGCGCGAGTACGTCACCTCGGTTTTGTTCGTGAGATCGACAACCGCGGTCACTTTGTAATCTCCCGTTTTAAAGTAGGTGTTGGCCGCCTGCGGCGTGCCGGTCGTCGTTGAATCCACCTTGCCGTCGCCGTTGAAATCCCACTGCACCTGCGCAATGCTCTGCGGATCGCTGATCAAATTTGCGATGCTGAAGAGGACCGGTTTCTCCACGACTGGCTGGATCGGTGAAATGGTGAAGACGGACTGCGTGATCACGAAGCGCCGCGATGCGGTTTGAACGCTGCCGTCACTGCCGATCATCGACACGCGCACGGCATACACTCCTTCTTTGTCGTATGTCGCGGTGAGCGTCGGGTCGACGGTGGTCTGATCCACTTTGCCGTCGCCGTTAATGTCCCACTTGTATTGAATCGGATGGAATCCCCTCTGTGCGAGCACCCCCAGCGAGGTATTGAGACCGAAGGAGATTTGCAACGGCGCGACGAAATCGGCGCTCGACGTCGGTTTTGTGATATCCACGATAAGCGCGGGCTGCCGCGTGATCATGAACGCGAGCGCCGCACTGAGCAGCAGCCCCGGCGTCACGATGATGGCCAGCTTGATCGCGGACCGTTCGCGCGTGGATGCGGGCGTCCGCGATTGTCCGATGCGCATGAAAAGAAGAAATCCGACGCCAATGAGAAGCGCGGCTGCCAGGAGCGCGCTGCCCACTCCGATCGGGACCAGGATGCCCATGCGCGGATCGGTGCTGGGTAAAATGCCCATCAATGCGAACGCCCATACGACATAGAGCAGATAAAATGCGATCAGGATGCCGAGCAGAAGGCGTTCCCAGCGTTTGACGGCGGCTGTTTCCATCGCACCCTTGGTATCGGGAACGGTCTTGGGAGCCGGTGTCTGCGAGAGGCTGTCGACGGAAGGAGGCTGGTCGGGCATAGAGTTGCGGTTTAGCCGCCGGAAGAAGCGGATGAGGAGACCGGATTCGCCGCCGCCGGGAGTCCGCCTACAGGAAACGGTTTGGCGCCCGCGGGAGGCGTGATGGTGACGGGTGCGTTTTGATTCGTGAGCGTGACGACGATCGTCGCCTGGAACGGCTGCGCGGGGTTTGTCGACGACAGGTTCCACGTCAGCTGACGCACGTCATAGGTCGATGCATCGATCCAGATCTGGCCCTGAGCATTGAGCGACGAGAGATCCGGCGGTTGTCCCGGCGAATTTCTGCGTCGTTCGATCTCTTTCATATATTGCGTAAGTTTATCGGGATCAATGCCGATGTCGTAGTGGTAGCTTCGCCTGCCGGCAACGGATGTCATGCCGTCGTCTTTACGGACGGTGATCACTTGCGTCTGCATGCGCAGCAGATTCGGGTCCGGCGTCACGTCTGTCTGCACGATGGCGCCGCTTCCGGACGGCATATGCCACCATTGATCGAGAAGCTGCAAGATCAACGCCTGCGGCAGCAAAGCACTTTCAGGGGTGACGGTCAGAGAATCCAGCTTCATATAGACGTCGTTTTGTCCGGCCACCACGATGTCCGCCTGACCGTTGAAACGCGTAGTGGAATCGGATGCTTGCTGAAGATCGGCATGCACGGTAAACGACAGCTGATTGCCGCCGTTCTGCATGTCGCCTGACGCATCGATCACTCCGTCGAGATTTGCCGGAAGAATTTGCGTGTTTCCACTGACCGTCGCGTGCAGATTGAAATGCGCAGAATTCAGCGTTCCCATCTCCTCGGTCGCTTTTTGCAGCACTTGATCCGGCGGAAGCGGGCTCTGCTGTATGCAGGACGCCAGAAGGAAGAGAGTGCATGCGGATGCGAATGCTCGTTTCATGAAAACAGGAAAAGGCCGGAAGATAGTCTGCCTCAAAGTGCGCCTCCGCGCCATATCCTGAACGACAAAACTATGGCGTCATCGACTGGCGTCCGTTGCGTTCAGATCGCTGGGTTGATCGAGGATCAGATCGATGGTGTATCGCTTGCTTGCGCGCACGTCCGCGTGCACCTGTATCAACTGAAGTGCGTGAGGCGGCATCGACAGCGGTGGGTCAAAGACGAATGTCGCCGTGCGGCCCGCAAGAGACGTGAGCGTGTCGGTCAGTATTTTTCCGCCGTTTGTGGTCAGGTACAGATTTTGCAAATCGGTGCCGGCCGCCGTTCCGTCATTGGTCAGCATGACGGACCGCACTGTTTGCGTGTGATCGGATGAGGACGCCAGTTGAAACCGTGCAATCGTACGATCGCTTCCAAAGAGAACGTCGTTGCTCTGCACGGGCAGAAACGTCACGTCCAGTTGAACGGGTGTTGCCGGAACAGTCGACACGGCCGAACCAGTATCGGCGGTCACCTCGACCGACGGGGCTGTTGATACGATATCGCCTGAGCCGTTCAGCGTCAGCGCATGTTCGCCGCCCGGTGCGGCTGTCGGCGAGATGTCCGCTTCGATGAGAACGGTTTTGTCAGAGCAGGCCGTAATCGTCAGCGGCGTCAAAAAGCGAAGCGTCGCAGCCGGCGGATGACCGCTGAACGAAGCGGCGCGCGTCAGACGAACAGATGTCGCGGAATCCACCGCATAGACGCGAAGAATATCCTGTACTGCTCCCAGTCCTTCATGATGCACTGTGACGGAGGTGACGGCCGTATTGGCGGCGCATCCCGCGTGCATATCAATCGTCAGCATGACCGCGTGTTGCGCCCCCTGCGGTACGGACATCGGTTGCGCGGTGCCCGTTGCGTGCACCTGCAAAGCGGCAGACGGCACCGGCATCACCAGGGACCTGCTGAACAGAAAAATCGACGACAAGACGATGGCGGCACCGGGATTCATACGGGCATGATACTGCGCTCGTTTTTATTTTGCCCGTAAAATCTCACCAACTTCCGCTTGCCCCACCGCCCCCGAAAGAACCGCCGCCAAACGATCCCCCTCCCCCGCCGCTCCCGCCACCGAATCCGCCTCCGCCGAATCCTCCCCATGGTCCGCGTCCGCGCGGGCCGCGGGGACCACGCGGACCTCGCTGCGATACGATGTAATCAAAGATGAGACCGATGATCACGAGTACCGGAATGCTCAGCCACCACGCGTACAGAATCGTGAGAATGATGCCGAAGACGCCTCCTGCAATGCCGCCCGCCCACCATGATTTCGACCGCGCGAAAACGGCGGCAAGCCAGTTGAATCCGATGAAGACAAAGAAGATGACCCAGACCAGAGCGCCGGATGACGGCTTCTGCGTGTAGCGGTCGGGTTTGTATTCGCCGGCGATGTGCTTCTCGAGCGCATCGATGGCCGCATCGATACCTTCATAATATTTGCCGTCGCGGAAAGCCGGCACCATATAGGTGTCGATCACGCCCTTGGCGACGATGTCCGGCACTGCGCCTTCCAGACCGTAGCCGGTGGAGATGTTGATCTGATGATCGCTGTAGGAAATGAGCATCAGCAGACCGTTGTTATGCTCCTTGGTTCCCACGCCCCACGTTCGGCCGACCTGCACGGCAACATCCGAAATATCCGATCCGCTGAGGGACGGAATGATCAAGACGGCGATCTGATTGCTCGTCTGTTCGTCGTATGCTTTGAGCTTCTGCTCCAGTGCCTGTTCCTGCTGCTGCGAAAGGATATGTGCCTGATCGGTCACGTATCCGTCATTCACGGGGACGGTGAAATCCGCGAATGCCGGTTGGATTGCGGCACCGGCCGCCAGCGACAAGCCGGATACTGCAAGAATGAGCCAGGAACGGGCGCGTTTGATAACCATTACTGTCCGAAGTTCACTGTAGGAGCATTTTCGGTGCCGGGTGCACTCTCAAATCCTTTCTCGACCGTGTACCCGAACTGACCCGCGAGAATGTTGGTCGGGAACGTCTGCACGAGCACGTTATAGTTGCGCACTTCATCGTTGTAATCCTTGCGCGCAACCGCGATGCGGTTCTCGGTTCCCTCCAGCTGCGTCATCAGATCACGATACGCCTGCGTCGCCTGCAGCTGTGGATAACTTTCCACCGTCACCAGCAATCGCGACAACGCACTGTCCATGTTCTGCGCCGCACTGACTTCCGCCGAACGGTTGCCGCTGGCATTCAGCCACTGCGTGCGTGCGTTCGTCACGGCCGTGAGCGTGCTCTGTTCAAAATTCGATGCCCCCTTCACGGTCTGCACCAGATTCGGAATCAAATCCGCCCGGCGCTGATACTGCGTTTCGACCTGGCGCCAGGTGTTATCGACGTTCGCTTTTTCCGTCACGAGCCGGTTATAGCCCGACCAGATCCATCCGACGATCAGGACGATGACGACGATGACGGCAATGAGAATATACAGACCGGTGCGATTTTTGGAATCAGCCATGAAGAAAAAAGAAGGAATAGGTCTATCCTAAAACATCCGTTCCAAGAAACAAGATGCAAGAAGTAAAAGAAGTGAGGAAGTGGTGTTCACTGCTTGGAATACGTGGCGTCGAGTTCCGCCCTGGCGAGAACGTGAAACTTCATGACGTTCTTGAGCTTCTTTTCATCCGGCGGATTCACGAACTTGAACGTCTGATCGAGCGCGTACACCGTGAACTGATAATGATGTTTTCCCGATGGCGGACAGAGCGGCGCGTAATCGGTCTTGTTCGAACTGTTGATGCCTTCCGCGCTTCCATCGGGGATTTTCCCTTCCGGAATCACCAGATCATGCGGGCTGACATTGTAGAGAATCCAGTGCGTGTAGCCGGGCCGCGGTGCATCGGGATCATAAATGAAGAAAGCCAGACTGGCGGTTTTCTTGGGGATGTTTGCGACGGTGAGCGGCGGATGATCCCCTTTTCCATCGCAGGTATAGACCGACGGAATGATGCCGTTTTGCTGAAAGACGCTCGACGTCAGCGACATCGGCGGCGGAAAAATACGGTTCCACTGCGCGGCCAAAACCACGAGAACGATCAATACAACTATGCAAATGCCGATCAGGACGTTCTTCAACGTGTCCGACATGTGCGTACTATACAATAACATTTTCTCAAGTACAGACTTCTTATCGTACGACAATTTCCTTCGTATCGCGCAATATTTCCTCGACGTGGGTTTCGGGTTTCACGTTCTCGTACACTTTTTGGATGACGCCGTTGGGATCGATGAGAAACGACGTGCGGAAGGTTCCGTCATATTCCTTTCCCGCCATCTGCTTTTTGCCCCAGACGTCATACGCTTTCACGATAGACTTGTCTTCATCCGCGATCAGCGTGAAGGGCAGTTCGTATTTATCCGCAAACGTGCGGTGACTGTCGACCGGATCGACGCTGACGCCGACAAGCTTCAGACCGTTTCGTTCGATCTCGCCCAGGTTGTCTCTGAAGTTGCACGCCTCGGTGGTGCATCCCGGCGTGTCGTCCTTCGGATAGAAATACAGAAGCAGCCATGATCCGCGATACTCATCGAGTGTATGATCGATACCGTCCTGATCCTTTGCCTTCCACGCCGGTGCTTTTTGTCCTGCAGCGATAGCCATAGCGTCTATTCTACAAGTGACGTACAGAAGATAGAAACGTGTCATGGATAGGGCTTTAAAAAGTGGAGACGCCGATTTATAGAGAACGGTGTTGATTTGGTACAGGGTTCCGAACGAAAAATCTTTCTTTTTTTACATCAAGAAACGATTGAAACATTTTGCAATCCGGGATCTGTCACATTTTTGCGAGCCGGTCGTCTGCTGCACTGTTACCCTTCCCATGTAGCTCGTATGGCTGATCACGATTCATCTACATCGACGATGATTGTGGCACTTGTGGCTATCGTCGTCATCATCGCATTAGGCTTTATCTTGTATCGGGGAATGCCGCGTGGCTCAACGACTCCAGGGACTGGAACCGACGTGCAACTGAATGTGCCAACGACGAGCGGAGGCGGTACTGGTCAGTGATCGTCCGTTTTCTCAGGGACTCGTCACGGAAAGCCGCATGTGGGGGCATGCGGTTTTTCTGTAAGTCTTGTTTGTTTTGCGTGTCATCACTGCTGTCATTTCCCATCTTCACCATGGCAAAGAAACCGAAAGCACCGACCGTCTTCTCTGATATGGGCTCCAAGCATGCCGAAGGAATCGGCAAGGACGCCAAGCTGGAGGAACGCCGCAAGAAAGCGGGAGAGAAACACTTGAAGGGGCCGACGTTCTTCTCCGACATGGGGCAGAAGGACGCGGTCGGCGTCGGCGAAGGAAAGTGACGGGTGCCCTCAGCGCTTCCGCAGATCAATCGCGCTGGCGAGGATGCTGGCGACGACGTTGTGATCCCCTTTCTCCTGATACTGAATGTTGAGCGGCTTCCGACGGTTGAGATGCACCGTCATTCCGTCGATCGCGTAATCGACGTCGATGATCGATGAGAGCGGTACGGCGACCGACATCTCATCCCCCTTGCAGACGATCCGTTTGTTCGTGATGATCAGTGTTCCTTTTTGCTTGCGGGATTTTTTTTCTTCTTCCGTTTCGAGCATGACGGACGCGGACCAGTGCGCCGTTTCCGTCGGGTCGAGGACGACGTCGTCCGTTTGGACGACCGGCAAATTCCCTTTTTTGATTTCACTCAGTATACGCATGCGAAACAGTTCTTTTTTGGTGCGCGAGACATCGGCATCGGTAAGCCCCAGGTAATCCTGCACTTGTTCCATTTCATCCAGCTCGTCATCCGTGACCTCCTGGTCTTCCGTCGCTTTCGCGAAAGCGAACATGTAGGCCTGCATGCGCATTGCCTGCAATGCTTTCTCGCTGATGCGCAGCTCTTCTCTCTTTTTTTCCAGGTCGGCAATCTCCGCTTCCGTCAGTTTTCCGTCTTTGAGTGCATCGAACAGCGCCGTATAAAAAGCATTTATATCGGATGAATGCCGCGTAAGAAGATCGATGATCGAAACCATGATGACTGGTCGGGATGACTGGACTTGGTTCGGCAAGCTCACCACAGGCTTCTCGTCCAGTCATCGGTGTTCACAATTGAATGGTCGGGATGACTGGACTCGAACCAGCGGCCTTACGGTCCCGAACCGTACGCTCTAGCCAACTGAGCTACATCCCGAACGCGCGGAATCCTACAGTACACGTGGATCCATATCCAGTGTTGATCACGTTGAACGAGACACGTATGAGAGTGTCGTCACTCTGAATAAAACAGAATCAGTGGTACGACAGATCCAGGAGATTTGTGATGTTAAAATAACATGAGAAAATAAATTTGCTATTTAGCAATAGTACCGGGTTACAGAAAATACCCTATTTTGTATACAAAATGTATTCAAGATTGTCTCCATGCAGATCGCATTCTCTTACGGTAAATCATGCGTCTTACAAAAATGTCGGCCATTTTATGATTACAATTCGAGCACAAGACTGAGTCAATAGTCACTGGACAACAAAACTTCTGTCCGTACACTCCCCCGCGTCCCCAACGGGACCTACTATGAAATACGTGAAGTACACAACGCACCGCGCTGCTTCACTCCCGCTCGTGCTTATGCACGTCGCATTCATCACCTTCCTCTCTCTGAGTATGGTGATGAGCCTGCCCACCCTTCGGTAAGCAGTGAGTGAACAGCACCGTTCGTCCAGGGAGGACTACAATCGACCGTCTGCAAGGATCCAGGAGCAGGAGACGGGCGGATTCTTTGTATCAAAATCCAGGTATGACCCGCGCTATCGGCTCGTTGCCTGCAAAGTAACACTGGCGACTGTTTGCCCCGGAGTTTGACTGCCCCCGTTTTGCTGCAGCGTAATGATGATTTTGGCGTACTTCGAGAGGTTGTCTTTCGAGTCGAAAGTCAGGCTATGACGCACATCGCCGGCGGCAGCCGTCAGCTGTCCCATGTTGATCGGCTGCGATCCGTCCGCGCTCTCCAGCCATGCGTCATAGTATGTCCCCTCTTTGGCATCGGCGATGTTCACCTGTAAACCGATGTTGGTGCTTCCGTCCTGGAAATAGTGGGCGGTCGCGACGCCGTTCGCGAGCGTGCCGTTTTCTCCGGTTACGGCGCCGTATGCCAATTCCATTTCCTTGCCATGCTGCGGATCCACCAGTTCCTTGCCTGCCGGCATAAGCACGTTCAGCTTCTGGACGCCAATCACGCCGCCGCTGTCCGAAGACGATTGATTGTTAATAGAAACCGTTCCGCCGGTGGAACAGGCGGAGAGCAGAATGAATGCCGCGAGCGAGACAAACAGAGACTGATGCGATTTCATAGATGATCGGTTCATGAATAAGACACCATCCATCATACGTTCCTTCATGCTTCACCACAAAATGCCGGGTTTTCTCGCGGTGTTTGCCGCGCGTTCCGTCACAGCATGATCGAATGCCTTGCGGGCGATCTGCACGTAGCGGGCGTCGTCTGTCGGATACAAATTCGACAGGTCGCGCGCGGTCTGCATCAGCATTTCCGGCGCTTGCGACAGATCAATGAAATGGACATCCTGTTCCACCGCTGTCGCGTAGTCGGAGAAGAGAGTGTCAAACTCCTCCTTGCGCGGCAGCAGCAATGCCTTGCGCTGCGGGTCTTTCGCAGTCTCCAGCAGAAGTTCAAAGATCTGAAGGTCCGTATATTTTCCATCCGCATATGCGGTATCGATGGATGATTCGGCCAGAGGCATGTCGCCCATGCGCAGCGCGATCATCGCGCGCAGTTTCCAGACGCGCGGGTCTTCCGTATTCACCGTGAGATACCGGTTCACCGCTTCCATCGCCTTGCCCAAATCGTTTTTGTTCAGATAGATCTGCGCTTCACTCAAGAACATATCGCGGCTGAACCATTCATGCTGCGCCTTCCCGTACCAGATAAGCGCCTCGTCGATGTTGCCGGCGGCTTCGTAGTGGCGGCCGATGGACGAGAGGGCGAGCGGATAGCCTTCTGCAATGAGAATCGCGATAAGCACGGCCGAAAGCAGAATCTGGAAGCGGAACAGGTACTGCGAGAATTTCCACCGGATGAACGACGATGAAACGGATTCCTGCGACGACGACGTGGGCACGACCAGGAAGCCGAGAGCCAGCACGAGCGGCATGGCGATGCCGACGAACTGCAGATTGTAGTCGATCATGTTGTGCGCAAAGACGCCGATGACCGCAAGCAACAGCATAATCGTCACGATGTCTTTTTCCTGCGACCATTCGCGCCTTTCGGCAAACAGCATTTTGAAGGCGATTCCGAGGATGTACAGAATGACAAGTGCGTAAAAAAGGAGCGCCGGCCATCCGGATTCCATCGCGATTTTCAAAAGGACGTTGTGCGGATGATCCGACGTGGCGAGAACGTGATCGGCCAGATGCGGCTGCACGAATCGGAAGCTGTAGGGACCGTATCCGAAGAGCGGACGGTCTTTGGACAGTTCAAGCGCCTGTTGCCAGAATTCTTTGCGCTCGTCGATGGACGACGTTCCCTCCGCCGCGGTGAACGTCACTTTTTGCGCGACGGATTGCACTTCATGAAAATTTGAGCGGAGAAGATTGACGCTCAAAAACATCGCGACGGTAAAAACCGTGATCAGTGCGATGCGTACCAACACGCTGTCGCGGATCGTCCGCAAAATTCTCCGGTAGCGGATATCCCGCAATCCGAGATACAAAAAGATGACGAACAATAAAGATAGCTGCACCACCAGCGCCAAAAACCCGCCGCGTGAATAGCTGAGAAACAGAGAACCGATCACAAGACCGATGCCGGTGATCAGTATCCAGCGGACCCAGTTTTTGGTCGTGCGCATGCACTCGATCACCATGAACGGCCATGCCAGCAGCGTAAACTCGGCCCAGGCGTTCGGCCAATAATCCGTGGTGAAGCGGTAATCGAAGAACGTGCCGACGAACCGGTCCACGGGCTGGAGGACGTACACCGCGATGCCGATGATGGCGGCAATGATCGAGGAATACGCAATTGCACGCGTGGAAAGAAAGAGAAACCGCTGCTTTCCGTCCAGTCCGGTTCGTACGGCCCAAAAAAGCAGAAGCGACAGAGACACGGTTCTCAAAATTTCATCGAGTCCGTAATTTCTGGTCGTCGACAAAAAATAGCTGGCGATCGACCAAGCCACATACAGAAGAATCGTGATCCATAGAAACACGGGAATGTCCGTTTTGCGCGGAGCCGGCGAAAGCGGCGACAGAGGTTCGGTTTGGTCGAACCGGAAAATTTTGCGCAGACTGCTGATGATGATCGCGAACGCGACCATCAACGCCAGAAGCCATGTTGCTTCCAGTCCTTTTCCTCCGCGCCAGAGAATGGAGAAGACAAGAACGGCTATCAGACCGTACTCGCTCAACCGAGACCAGCTGAATTTCATCGGTCGTCAGTATAGGCCGAATTTCGCACGCGAAAAGCGAAAGTGACAACGCGCGATTCTTTGAGTATGATTCATCGCGTCTGAAGAGCGTCAGACATGATCTTTTTAATTCATGCAACCGGCCGATGTGGCGGAATTGGTAGACGCGCACGCTTCAGGAGCGTGTAAGAGCAATCTTGTGAGAGTTCGAGTCTCTCCATCGGCACCACTACAAGAAATCATCATTTCATCCACTCCCCGCTCGTCATCACATTCGCCTGACGCTGAAAAACTTTATTGAGGAGGACAGAATGAACCTCTGCATCACCGTCAAAGCAAAGATCGGATAAGACCGTCAGGCAGTAATCTTTGTCAGCGGCTTCGCGGAGTGTGCTGAGCACCACGCCGCTCGTTGCGATGCCTGTGAGGATCAGATGATCGATCCCTTTCGCGCGGAGAATCACATCCAGATCGCTGCCGCTGAAGGCGCTGACGCGTTTCTTGGTGACGACGATGTCCTTTTCCGCCGGAGCAATGGACGGCTGCGGATTGATAAAGGGCGTGCGCATGGCTTCATTCATGGTGCTGAAGGATTTATTGCGAGCGCTGATTTCGGGAAAACCGTCGCGGAATCCGACGACGACAAAGATCACCTGCATGTTCTGCGCGTGCGCATGCTCGACGGCCTGCATCATGTTTTTCAAAAATGCGTCCTTATCGGGAACGCGATCGACGATGCCCGGCTGCACGTCCATAACGAGGAGTGCGGATGTATGTGCGTCGTTCATAAGGAAGAAAGAAAAAAATAGGAGCAAAGTGATCATCCCACCATGTCCACATCCGCTGGTTTTTCGCCGTGAATGTAGCGCGTGCGCACCGACCACGATGCGGCGGCCGCGATCAGGTACGCGGCGATGGACAGGATGAAGGTGATCGTGAGTCCCTGCTTAAACGGAGCGGAGATCAGCTGCGGGAAAAACGTGTTGCCGGTCAGCGCGGCATATGATGCGGCGGGCAGCGCGTGCAGCACGTCTGCCGGAATCAACTGTTGCATCGGGTTGTATCCGAGGAAGGTCGCAAACAGACTCGACACGGGTGGCAGCGACGCAACCTGCTGTGCAGTCGCTTGCGGCACACCCTGCGCCGTGAGTCCGGCCAGGATCGTCTGCGGCAGACTGGCGGAGAGGCCCGCGATCATCAGGCTGAAAAAAATACCGATCGAGAGCACTTGTCCCGAATTCTGGAACGTCGACCGCATACCGGACGTTTGTCCGCGCTCGTGCGCGGGCACCGCGTTCATGATGGCCGTTGCGTTGGGCGCGGAGAAAAGCCCGCTGCCGACGCCGTTCAGGAAAATGATGCATGCGAACATCCAGTAGGGAAAATTGATCGGCAGTACGATCAAAAGCGCAAACGCGGCCGCGCCGAGCAGCATGCCGCCGGTTGCGAAATAGCGCGCGCCATAACGATCGGATAACCAACCTGACGCCGGACCCGCGATCAAAAATCCGAACGTGAGCGGCAGCATGTAGATGCCGGCCCACAGCGGCGTCCGCTCGA
>DASZVA010000006.1:0-7283 GCA_035547395.1 Candidatus Peribacteraceae bacterium
AACGCAGTGAACGTCGCGGCATCGGCTACGTAGAGATGCTTGCCCTGATGCAGTTTCCCGTGTCTGTTGACGCTGAGTGCTGTAGTTCCGGGTTCATCGCGGTAGGGAATCGTACCCGCATAGTGGGACGTAGAGCCGTGCGGCAGCCAGAGCGTTTTCGCGGGCAGTAGTCCGAGCATTTTGCTGGCTTTGTGAATGCGCTTGAGTGCTTCGCGGCGCTCTGTTCTCTCATCGGCTGTTTCTTCCGCGATGATCCGTATGCGTCCGCCGCGGTCGAGCGACAGATGACTTTGGGATGATGCATGCACGGGGAATCGAATATCGGCAACCACCAGAGAGGGGGATAACGCGGCCAGCGCCTTCAGCGCCCGCGGGATCGGGAGCGGCATGCTGCCAAGGAGTCGGAACAGCAGCAGCGAGCGATAGCCGTAGAGCTGGGCGACGGCACTGTCGAATCCGTCCCCGGTCTTCGTGCCGTCCGTGATCAGAAGCTGACACAAGCTCGTGCGCTCACGCGGTCCGGCTTGTCCGAGGGACGCCGTGTCGAGGCACGCGGTGAAGACGTGCGGCTTGATGAGAAGCGGGAGCCGGGCGTCATGGAGGCCCAGGCTTTTGAGCAGCAGTCTGGCGGAGCCGATCGTTCCGGCGGCCATCACCACACGCTTGCCGGTGAATCGCTTCGTCTCGCCCAGGCGGTCGCCGTCCATGACGCGCGCGAACACGATTGCTTCGTTTCCCGTTTCCTCGACGTGGTCGATCAGGTGGCGGGGCACGTATCGGAAGTTGGGGTGGCTCATCAATCGATCGAGCAGGAACTGCGGCCGCCAGACCGTGCGTCCGTCGTCGGAGTAATAGTCCATGTCGCGATACTGTTCGGCCTTGCGATTGTTTTTTTCCTGCGTGAGAACGGCGCTGTGCGGCTGCATGACGCGGATGTGCATATTATCCAGTGCCATCCATTTTTTCTCCGCGCTCTTCAACAGACGGGCGGCATGATGATCCGGTGTGAGCGGCGGCTGCACATGGGCTCTGGTCTGGGGACCGGAGATGCCGACAAGTTCACTCACTTCGTCGTATTGTTTCTGTATGTCTGCGGCTGGCATGCCCATCGTCTCCAGTTCACTGCTCTCCAGATAAGCGCACGTGGCGCCCCACACCGCACCGAGGCCGCCGCGCGCGAGTGACTGGATGATCTGCGCGTTCTGCGACTCGAGCGGCAGCTGGCCGGTACCCGCCGTCACGTAGGCACGATTCCCGCTCGTCATGCCGCCGCCGAGGCCGCCCTCGAGTCCGCGTACGGGGATCCCGCCCAGGTCTTCGCCCAGAAACCATCGCCACTGATCCTCGCGATTGCGGCGCATGCCGATGAAATCATCCCGAAGCGGTTCTTCCAGAATCGCCGGAGCCGTCATGCCTCCGTCGATCATCGTGACCGTGCGTCCGCTTTCGACGATCGGCAGCGCCGCCATCACCGCCGCGGGACCCGAGCCGATGATGAGCACGTCAGATGCGTCCTGCATTGCGCGAGAGGAAACCGGGTATGCAATAGAGAGGAAGTGAGAGGACTTTTAATGCCGCGGTTTCGATCACGGCGAGTGCCGCAATCGCAATCACCACAACAATGTTTCGGTCTTTCGGCAGGAGCAGGGAAGCTGCTACGGGCGTCGTCTCTGCGACGGCCGCCGCAATGAGCAGTTTCTGTCGCAGGGGGGCGGACGGATCATAATGCGTGGCAGCATCGATTGCGCCGAGCAGCAGCTTGGATCCGCGTACATGTGTATCGAGAGTCGGGGTGCGCGGGATGGCATGACGGTCGAGAGCGGATAGATATCTCTCAATGACAGCCGCCGATGGCGTCCATGTCATCGGAAGCACGTATCGCAGAAGTGCGTCGGCTTCGAGATGTGCACTGTCCATCACCGGAAACATTTCCCGCAGGCCGGCATCAAAGGATCGCGGTCGCGTTCGAAAATCACGCTCGAATGGCGTCAGATCCATCGGCACGTCCACGGCCGCGCCAAGCACGTTGCTCTCTGTGATGATCGGTTTTTTGAGTATCGCAAAAACCCGCGCGAGCAGCATCGCGACAGACGATGGGATGTGCATGTGGCGACGCTTCAGTCCGCGTATCGCAAGAATCTTGTCCGCGAGTTGATCAAAGGAAAGCAGATCCGGTCCGCCGATGTCGTAGCTCTTATCGACAGCTGCATCGCTCTCGATCGATTCGACGACGATGCGCGCGAGATCGTCCCGATGGATCGGCCGGAAGGTCGGCGTGCCGGGGCCGATGACAGGGAGAACCGGAAGCCTGGAGAATGCGACAATGCTCCCCACAATGCCATCATGTGCCGTCGCATAGACCACGCTCGGCAGCAGTGTGATGACCGGGATGGTTGACGACTGCAGGATGCGATCCGCCTGTTCCTTTGTTGATGCATACAGCCCTTTCACGGGAAGCTTCACCGACTGCGTGCTGATGTTGATGATTTTCCGGATATGATGTTTCTCGCACGCCTCACGCAGATTGCGCGCGCCGCCGACATTCACCGCCTCGCTGTCAGCTTCGTCATTTTTTCTGGCAGCCAGATGCACGACCGTGTCGATGCTCTCGCATGCGTTCGTCACTGATGCCGCATCAGTTATGTCTCCCTGAAAAATCTGTACATCGGGATTCTGCGTCCAGGGTGCGTTTTCCGGATGCCGCACAAGGATGCGCACCGGATAGCCCGCCTGCAGCAGTGCAGGAACGACCGCACGTCCGATCATGCCTGTTGCTCCGGTGACAAAGACGCTTTTTCGTTGCATGGAAGCCAATCATACGTTTCCCGGGGCCGTTCTGGTAGTCTTTCCGCATGTGCGGCATTGCCGGCATCATCGGCTTTACTGGCGGCACGATCGATCCCGCAGCTCTCGACCAGATGACCGATGCGCTTGCGCATCGCGGACCGGACGGACGGGGGACGATAATCGACGGGCCGGTGGGATTTGGCCATCGTCGGCTCTCGATCCTCGATCTCACGACTGCCGGCAGCCAGCCGATGCAATCCGACGACGGATCGGTAACGCTTACGTTCAATGGCGAAATTTATAATTTTGTGGAAGAACGCGAGCGTCTCGAGGCGAAGGGCTATTGCTTTCACTCGCGATCGGATACCGAAGTGCTGCTGAAGTTGTATGAAGAATACGGGCCGGACTGTTTGTCGCATCTGCGCGGGATGTTCGCGTTCGCGGTTCTCGACAAGAAGCGAAATATCGTCTTCCTCGCGCGTGACCGTTTCGGCAAGAAGCCGCTCTATTACTTCCATGAAGCGGGCGTCTTTGCATTTGCATCCGAGACGAAAGCGCTGCGCACACTGCCGCAGTGTCCGACGGATGTCGACTTTGAAGCGCTGCACCATTTCCTCACCATGATGTATCTGCCGTCCCCGCGGACGGGATTCACGGGGCTGCACAAACTGCCTGCGAGTCATAGTCTCACGATCAATCTCGCAACGGGGGAGAAGACGATCGAACGCTATTGGCAACTGTCATTTGAGACGGATGACCGAACGCCGCTTCCCGAATGGAAAGAGCGCATCACGGTGACACTTGAGGAGAGCGTCCGGCTGCGCATGGTGGCCGACGTTCCCGTCGGCGCGTTTCTCTCCGGCGGACTGGATTCCGCGACGATCGTCGCGCTCATGAGCCGCATGAGCAGTCATCCGGTCAAAACATTCACGATCGGCAGCCGCGATACTGCTTTCAATGAATTGCCACAGGCCGATATGGTCGCGAAGGCGTTCGGCACCGATCATCACCCCATCGTGCTCGAGCCGGATATCGTCCATCTGCTCCCCGAACTCGTGCAGGCGTATGAAGAGCCGTATGCCGATCCGTCTCTGATTCCGACGTATCTGGTTGCCCGCGAAACCCACAAACATGTGACGGTTGCGCTCAACGGCGACGGCGGCGACGAAAACTTCGGCGGCTACGTGCGCTACCCGATCATGCTCTTCTCCGAAAAATGGAGACGCATGCCGGGATTCCTTCATGCGCTCACGCGAGCGGGGACGCATCTGCAGCACCTGATCCGCAATGATACCTTCAGCTATCGCTGCAAACGGTTTGAAGACACGATCAATCTGCCGTTCGAGAAGCGCTTCCTCCAGTACCTCAGTTTCTTTACCGACAGCGAGAAGCGTGCGCTGTACGCGCGGGATTTCGGAACGGGCTTCATGGCGACGGACGAGTGGTACGCGGAGCTGACGCGAGACGCACGGTCGCGTGCAATCGATCCGCTGCATCGGGTGATGAGTATGGACATCGACACGTATCTCCCCGACGATCTCATGCCCAAGGTCGACCGCGGCACGATGGCGCACGGACTCGAAGCACGGTCGCCGTTTCTCGATCACACATTGCTGGAGCTGACAGCGAGGCTCCCGGCTGCGTATCAGGTCCGCGGACGGACGACCAAGTGGATCATGCGTGAGGTCGTGAAGGACTGGCTGCCTGCGGAGATTCTCGAAAAAAAGAAAACAGGATTTCGCCTGCCGCTCAATCGCTGGTTTCGAAACGACCTCAAGGATTTCGTCGATAACAAGATCCTCGAAGGGTCGGACGTCTTCTGGCAGATGTTTGATCGCAGCAAGGTAGAAGTGTTCTTGCAGCAGTACAGGGACTCGAACGTCGATTATTCGGATCACGTCTGGGCATTGCTGTGGCTTTCGGAGTGGACGAGACAGTACACTTGAAGCCGTGCGTCTGACCCGTCCCGATATCGCGCTTCTCGGTTTGATACTGCTGTTTCTTGCGGCGTGGATTTTGGCTGTGTTTGTGTGGGATCTGCCGGGTTTGGCCGCCATTCATGCCCAGGGACTGCAGGGCGATGCGGTGCAATACAACGCCGGCGCGGTGTCGCTTTTGCAGCATCACATGTTCTCTCTTGATGGAGTGCATCCGTTTTACGAACGCGAGATCGGCTACAGCGTGTTCATCGCCGCCATTTATTCTGTCGCGGGTATCGATAATTATCTGGCCGTCTTCATCGCGCAGACTGTTTTCTTTCTGATCACAGTCGTCATTTTTGAGAAACAGGTACGAAGAGTGTTTTCTCCGGCGGTTTCATTCGTCACGTCAGTCCTGCTGCTTGCACTGCCGTCGGTGCTTCTCATTCAGCTGCAGCTATTCCGTGAATCCCTGACGCTCTCGCTGATGCTGCTTTTTGCATCCGCGTTTCTGCGTCTCACAAATCGTCCATCGATGAGGATGGTGATTGCAGCGGGGGTATGCATCGGACTGGGGATGCTGGTCTATGCGCCGCTTCTCTTGCTGCCGCCGTTTCTTCTTGTCTTCACCAAGTGGCTGAAAGTACCGCTGAAACATCTCGCCATTTTGATGCTGACGGCGTACGTCGTACTTTCGCCGTGGCTGATCCGCAACATGATTGAAGTCGGCAAACCCTGTCCGACGGGCTGCTACAGAAACGCGCTTCAGTGGTACGTGCGCGGTGAACGATCGCAGTACATCCGCGGCCTCGAACCGTATCGCTGCCTCTGGTCCGAGTACGTCTCGCGCAATTGGACGGGGCGGTCGCCGTACTGCAGCTTCAATGCGGTATGGCACCGAGAATGGCCGAATGGGTTTATTGGCGTGCCGCAGGACGCCGTCGTCGCGCGCGAGGGGCAGCGGAAAATCCTGGCATATTTCCCGTATTACCTGTGGGACAGCGTGTCGGAAGTCGTGGAATTCCACCTGCCGTTCGTCGGTCCCTGGGGCAGAATCTATAATGTGTCCGCCGCCGCCGCTCTGTTTTTCGTGTACGTCGGCTGTCTGCTCGCACTGCCCGTTCTGTTGTGCACGAAGCATCGATTCTTTCTTCTGCTTGCCGTCTATTTCGTCGCGCTCTTTGCGCTGACAGATGCCACGCCGCGGTATCATATGCCCGTCATTTTCTGCTATGCGCTCTTGGGCGCCGTCGGGTATCATCGGCTTCTCACGCGTTTTCGTTTATGTCCTCCGTAAGCATTGTCGTACCGGCATTCAACGAAGAAGACGCCATCAGCGGACTTCTCGCCTCCATTCACGCGTTGCATCTGGACGCGGAGATCGTCATCGTCGATGACGCCTCCACGGACCGCACGGCGGAGATCGCGATGCAACATGGAGCGCATGTGGTTCGCCATCCCATGAACTGCGGGTACGGAAAGAGCGTGAAGGACGGCGTCGCCGCCGCCGCGCACGATACAATCATCGTCACCGATGCCGACGGCACGTATCCGGTCGATCGCATTCCGGAGCTTCTCGATATCTATAACCGCGGCTTCGATATGGTGGTCGGTGCGCGTCAGGGCAAGGCGTATCGCGGCACGTTCCTCAAGATGCCCGCGCGGTACGTCTTCAAATTCCTCGTTGAGTTCACGACGGGCCGCCACATTCCGGACATCAATTCCGGCATGCGCATCTTCTCCAAGAAGACGGTCGAAAAATATTTCCCGGACATCTGCAACGGTTTCAGCTTCACGACCACGATCACCCTCATCTATCTGCTGACCGGCAAGATGGTGACGTACGTCCAGATTCCCTACAGCAAGCGCATCGGTAAATCCAAGGTGAAAATCATCCGCGACAGTCTCCGCACGCTGCAGTACATCACCGAATGTATTGTGCGGTACAACCCGCTCAAGCTCTTCCTGCTGTTTGCGATTCTGTCGTTTCTCATCGGACTCATCGGACTCATCTTCTCTCCGCTGCTTTTCTTCCAGGGTTTGTTCTTCGCGGTGTTGATTTTTGCCGTCGGCTGCATCGCCGAAACGATGCGCCGGCCGCAGCAATAATTATTGCACTCGCACCTTCCACATCATGAGCAGTCCCTTCACGGCGTCCGTCCAATTGATTTTTTTGCCTTCCTCGACACTGCGCGGCCGATAGCTGATCGGTACTTCGATCACGTCAATGCCCGTCTTCAGGCATCTGGACGCGATTTCGGCTTCCAGTTCGAAGCCCCGGCTCGTCAGATGTAATTGCTTGAAGATGTGCGTCGGAAGCAGTTTGTAGCAGGTGTAGCTATCGGTGACGCGACTGCCGAAAAGAAGGTTGAGCCACGCCGTCAGCACTTTGTTTCCGAGCAAGAACCGCCAGTAGATGTGCGGATTTTTCTTGAGGAACCGCGAGCCGAAGATCGCGCAGTGCGGATTGAGCTTCGCCGCGTCGAGCAACAGCTTGATTTCTTGCGGATCGTACTCCAGGTCCGCATCCTGGATCACGGTGTAGGCGCCCGCCGCGTGTTCGAGACCCAGACGGAT
>DASZVA010000007.1:0-44316 GCA_035547395.1 Candidatus Peribacteraceae bacterium
TAATGCGCGGCGCATAGGGCAGTGCGTGCTGCAGTCGCTGCCGCAGTGAGATCTTGTAAAAAACCCGCATGCTTACGGCACGATGAGCGTTTGTTCGGAACCCAGCACGACGCGCTCGACGCCGGGCTGCTTCTCCGCCCACGCAGCGGCGCTGCGCAGGCGATCTTCTTGCTCGCCGGAAATATTTGTCCGATACGTCATTCCCGCTCGCGGCGCCTGGATGATGACAGGACGATCTGTGGAGGACGGAGTCCAGGAAGCGGACCGCCGCAGGAGAGTCGTGCGGTCGGCAACGGTAATGTCGCCGTGCGCGATGGCAAGATCGAGAAAAGAATAGTCAGGAGCAAGGATGACTTCAGTTCCCGCGTGGGCCGCCAAGCGATGAACGACCGTCGGGAGCGGCGTCACGTCAACGCCTCCGGTCACTGTCCGCTCCATGCGACTGAGATAGGAAACCGACCGATAGCGCTGCAGAAATGACAGAAAAGAGAAGGGCGTCGTACACACGAGTACGGCAAAAAGAAACGCGATGAGAATGAGACGTTTTCTGTCCGCGGCCCATGACGTGAGCGAGCCGGCGCAGACAGCAAGCGGCAGCATGAGGAAAACGTCGAACCGGCCGTAGCCGTACCAGCGGTCGATGGTGAGAAGCTGCTGCGGCACAGTGTTGGCGATTGCAAAAAGCCAGGCAATCGCAAGCGGCCAACGATCAGCCGCCCGCCTCCAGAAAACCACAGCCGATCCGGCGAGGAGGATGAGGAGGCCGACGGGATGCAACGCGTCAGGTATGGCTGCGATTGTGTCGAGTATCGGAGTCACGAGCACGAAGTGCCGGTCGGAAGTGCCGCTTAAAAAGGCGTATTGAAATGCGCCGAAGGCATAGACCGCGACCCACAGCAAGCCAACCGGCAATGCAACCGCCGCCGTATCCCATGCCGCGCGGCGTCGCCTGAGAATCCACAAGGCAATCGCAGTCGCGCAGACGACGGCGATAATCGTCGGGCGATAGAGAATCCATAAACCAAAGAGCATCCCGGCATAGAGACCCAACGTGTCCCCATCCTCGCGCTGTACGATCTGACTGAGAAGAAAGACAGCAACAAGTCCCAGGGTTATCTCCCCGCATGCCTGGTAGAGAAGCAAGTGGTACGTCCATCCGAGAGGCGTCAGACAGGCGGCAAGAGCTGTGGCAATACGGGCGGATGGGCGGAACGAAGGAGTGAGGAACCACGCTGCGATACAGAGCAACAGAGTCCAGAATGCGTTCGGAAGCCGCATGAGCGACGCCGACCCCATGCCGACGGCTGTCGAGAAGAGCTGCATCAGCTGCATGGCCGGCGGGTAGCGGACGAAAACGGTGTTGGCATGCGTGTGCAGCAGAAGCAGTGCAATGCTCCACCCCGCGAGAAGAATCAGCAGAATCCATACATGGACATCGCGCAGTTTCGCGCGAAACCATGCAAGGAACGCGGCGACGAAGAGTGTGAGCACCAAAATTCCCGGCCAGCTGAGAACCTGCGCGATGCGAGACAGGACGTTCAAAGCCGGAAGAGCGATGGCCGCTTCGTCGCTGAAGGATGTGGCGGGGAAGACGGCCGCCCACGCAACCACGATGGCAAACAGAATGAAAAGCGCCCATGGCGCCCGCTGCGGCGTTACCCGCACCGTTCCGGCATGCGCTGCCGCCCGATAGGCCGCCGCCGTGCTGAGCATGACAAGTCCGCATGCCGCAACTGTCCAGATCCAGCGCGCCGGCCCCTCGCGCATACCAAGCAGAAGCGGCCATCCAAAACAGAGAACACCGAGCAGCACCGCGTACCAACGGACAACCAGCTGTGCGCAGGAGCCCGTTTTCAGTGGAACAGTTCCCATAGAAGCAGCCGCAGGAAACGAAGCCCGGTGGGGATAGAAGACGCCTTCGTTTCTCCTCCGACGCGCGCGCCTTCGTGTGTCGGAAATTCCGCGAGGCGCATGCGGTGCTTGAATGCACGGATCGTCGTTTGGTATTCGATCGTGTAGCCCGCTCCGTCCGGTTTCAACTTTTCAAAAGCGTCCCTGGTCACGGCCCGGAAACCGTTGATGCTGTCGGTGATCCATGGCCCCGAACGGCGAAAGAAAAGATTGGCCAGCAGATTAAAAATGTTGTTTGCCCACTTGCGCGGCTTGAGAAACTGATCGTCCTCCTCGTTATGCGCGCCGCGCATCATGCGCGACGCAATCACCATGTCATATCCCTGCTCCAAAAGCGGACGGAAATTCGGAATATCGGCCGGGCTTTCATTGCCATCCGGGCTGAAAAAAATGAGCGCATCCCCGTTCGACTCTTGCATCGCGATCCGAAATGCTTCTCCTCTGCCGCGCGACTGCTGTTCCACGATACGAATGCCCTGCTCTGCGAAAAATTCACGCGTGCCGTCGGTGGAACCGCCATCCACGGCGATGATCTCGTCCACCGCATCACGCGGGATCATTGGAACAATGTGGCGGACACCGTCGATTTCGTTGAGTGTCAGAATGACGAGCGTGAGGCGCATGGGAGAGAAGTGTATGCAAAGCACCGAGGTCATCCGTTCGATGCCGCATACGCATCATACATCCGGCGCAGTCCCTCCTCCAGATTGACCTGCGGCCTCCAGTCGAAACGCTGCAGGCGACTGCTATCCATCAATTTGCGCGGCATGCCGTCGGGCTGTGCGGTGTCCCATAGAATATCCCCCTTGTACCCGACGACCGTTTTCATGAGTTCGGCGAGCTCTCTGATCGAAACATCTGTACCGGATCCGACGTTTAGAAAATTGCCCTCGATCTCCTCCGCCTCAACGTGCTCCATGAAATGCACAATGGCGCGCGCGGCGTCCTCGGCAAAAAGAAATTCACGACGCGCGCTACCGCTGCCCCAGAGCGTGACGGAAGGCGCGGCTTCCCTCTTGGCGCGATGAAATTTCATCATCAGTCCCGCAATGACATGTGAATGCTCCGCGTCCATCCGTTCATGCAGCCCGTACAGATTCGGCGGCACCAGCGTGAAGCAGTTCATCTTTTCCTGCTGATGCAAAAAAGCGCAGAGTTTGAGCGTTGCGATCTTGGCGATTGCATAGCCTTCGTTCGTCGGCTCCAGCAACCCCGTGAGCATGTATTCTTCTTTCATCGGCTGCGGACATTCGCGCGGATAGATACAGGACGATCCGAGGTTGATCAGTTTTGTAACGCCATATCGGCGCGCCGCAAGCAGCACGTTGGTCCCGATACGGAGATTGTCTGTGAGAAACCCCACGGGATCGGACATGTTCGCCTTGATGCCGCCGACGCGCGAGGCCAGGTGCAATACGATATTCGGACGTTCGCTTTTCATGAGTGCATCTGCCGCATGTTCGTCGCGAAGGTCGGTATCTGCCGAAGCCGATGACACAACCGATGCATATCCCGCATCCCGCAAAAGCGGCACGAGGTTTCGTCCCACCATTCCGTTTCCGCCGGTCACGAGGATACGAGTGTTTTTATCCACGATCCGTGAGAAGATTGCATAGCAGATCGATCTCCTCTTCCGTCATCTCCGGGTTATTGCCGAAGTAAAAGCCGCATTGATGCACCTTGTCGGCATTCGGACAATAGACAGGCTCGCAATACTTGGCGTAGAAAGGCTGCCTCGTCATGTCACCTGCGATCACCGGACGGATTTCCACGCCCGCATCCTCAAAGAGCTTCCGGGTAACAGCAGCGATTGATTCATCGGTACATACGACGGGCATCGCGAAGTTGGAGACGGTCTCCATATGCGACACGGCAAGCGGACGATAGAGATCGGGCCGGGATGAAACTGCCGATTGAAACCGCAAAAAGTTGGAGACGCGTTTACTGATCATCTCCGGAAGAAACGGCAGCTGCCTATTCCCCAAAAATCCCTGCAGTTCGGTCGGGCGCGCGTTGTATGCGAGATCGTAAAACGTATAGCGGTCGTAGAACGAATCAATCGCATGCTCACTGCGCAGTTTATCGCGGGCGGAGGCATGGAGATTTCTGTCCCAGCCGTGGGCGCGCGTCATCACGAGCATGTCATACAGAGCATCATCATCGGTACAGATCATTCCCCCTTCGATCGTCGACAGATGATGACCGACGAAGAAGGAGAACGTCGACGCCAATCCGAAGTTGCCAAGAAGCTCTCCATGTAAAACAGATCCGAGTGATTCGCAATTATCTTCGAGCAGAAGAATATTCCTCCCGCGGCAGCGGTCGCGGATGGTATCCAGATCCCCGCAAAAGCCGAGCACATTTGTAAGGAACACCGCCTGCAAATCATCGATTGCATCAATGGCGCCCGACATCACGTTAAGCGTGTCGATCGAGCAATCGAGCGGCACTGGCACCAGCCCGAGCTGAATGATGGGCATTACATTTGTCGCCCACGTCAGCGCGGAAAAGCCGACTCTGTCACCATGCTTCAGGCGATTCGTGTTGAGAAGCGCCTGCAGGAGAACGATGTTCGCCATGCTCCCGCTCGAGACAAAGAGTGCATGTTTGCGCTTTTGGTATTTTGCAAAGGCATCTTCAAATGCAGCGCATGCCTCACTCATGGAAAAACGCTGCGTCGTGCGGACGAATTCCGCGAGCGCGTCGCGTGTCTCCTGCTCTCGATAAAAGCCGGATTTGATGAGGGGAACCTTCATCTCACAGACGACTGCTCAGCCAAATCGTGCTCCATCATGCGCCGCACAAGTTCGTGAAAACCGATGGTCGGCTCCCAGCCGAGCACGCGTCTGGCCTTGGATGCGTCACCCTGTAAAAACTCAACCTCTGATGGCCGGAAGTAGCGCGGATCGATGCGAACGATCGTCTTGCCCGACAATCGATCCACTCCCGTTTCTTCCACTCCTTCCCCCCGCCACTGGATGTCCATGCCGACATGGCGCGCTGCTTCTTCAACGAACTCACGAACCGAATGCGTCTCCCCGGTGGCAAGCACGAAATCATCGGGCACGTCCACCTGCAGCATCATCCACATGCCGCGCACGTAATCTGCAGCGTGACCCCAGTCGCGTTTCGCATCGATATTTCCCAGAAACATGGTATCGAGCTTCCCCAGCTTGATCTGCGCAAGCGCACGCGTCACCTTGCGCGTGACGAACGTTTCGCCGCGTCGTTCAGACTCGTGATTGAAGAGAATGCCGTTCGAAGCAAACAAACCGTACGACTCGCGGTAATTGCAAGTGATCCAGTATGCAAACTGCTTGGCAATGGCATACGGACTGCGGGGATTGAACGGTGTTGTTTCCGTCTGGGGGGTCTCGAGCGCTTCGCCGTAGAGCTCGCTTGATGACGCCTGATAGAAACGAGTGGATACGCCGGCTTCGCGAATGGCATCAAGGAGGCGGAGTGTTCCGAGTGCGTCGACGTCGCAGGTGTATTCGGGCATATCGAATGACACTCGTACATGGCTCTGTGCAGCCAGGTTATAAATTTCATCCGGCTTGATGGTACGAATCAGCTGATTGAGGCTGCTCGAGTCCATCATATCTCCGTAATGCAGATGAAGTTTGGCGTCTTTTTTGTGCGGATCTTCAAAAATATGCATGATCCTGCCGGTATTGAAGCTCGATGACCGGCGGATGACGCCGTGCACTTCATAGTCTTTCTCGAGGAGCAGCTCTGCTAGGTATGATCCATCCTGGCCCGTAATGCCCGTAATGAGTGCTTTTTTCACCGTGAAAGTATAGGGAACCGTTTATGCGTCCTCAATACCAGAGAAATATCGGCACAAAACGCCGCTTCTGAAAAGACGAAACGTACCCCTGGCACCACCTGTCCACCCTAACCTTGGCGAAGGTGGATCCTCCGCCCTACACTCTGCCCATGTGCGGTATCGCGGGATTTTTCGGCGAAGATAAGAGGCTCATCGAACGGATGACACAATGCCTGGTCCACCGCGGACCGGACGGCAATGCCGTGGTCACGACGCACGGCGCCTCGCTCGGACATGCGCGCCTCGCGATACTGGACCCGCGGCCCGAGGGCGACCAGCCGATGTGGAATGAAAGCAGGACCGCCGTCATTGTCTACAACGGCGAGATCTACAACTACCGGCAGCTGAGAGAGGAGGAAAAATTCGACTGTAAGACAACGACCGACACTGAAGTGCTTCTCAAGCTCTTTGATCGCTATGGCATGGAATTTGTGAAGAGGCTGAAAGGCATGTTCGCCTTCGGTATCTACGACACGCGTAAGCGCACGTGGTACCTGGCGCGGGATACCTCCGGCATCAAACCGCTCTTCATCGCCTATTCCAATGGCAGGCTTCACTTCGCGTCCGAGATGCGCGCGCTGCTCGCGGCATTCCCGGTGAAACCCGCGATCAATCTACAGGGCCTGTCTCTCTTCATGCGTCTGCAGTACGTACCGGGACCGCAGACATTGGTGCAGGACATTGAATCTCTTCCTCCGGGAGTCATTTTGGAATGGTCGGACAAAGGAGAGACGCTGACGCGCTTCCGGGCTGAGGCGGAGACGCCGAGCTTTGCTTCCAAAGAAGACTTCGGCAGGGATTTCCCCGCGCTCATGGACGACGTCGTGCGGGATCATCTGGTGTCGGATAAGCCCGTCGGGATTTTTTTGAGCGGCGGCATGGACTCATCCATCGTGCTGCATCACATGAGTCATCATGCGAGTAAACCCATCAAGACGTTCACCGTGAGATTCGATGCGACGGAAAAGGAAGGCGCGAAGCGGTTTAACGCCGACGCCGACTTTGCCGCAAAAACGGCGAAGTTTTACGGAACGGATCACCATGAGCTTCTGCTGACGGCCGATCTCTACCGTGAATTCTACAAGGACACCGCCCGCAGCCTTGATCAGCCGAATGCAGATACTGTCTCCGTTGCGCAGTTTTTGCTGAGCCGTGAAGCCAAGAAACATGTCGACGTCGTGCTCAATGGAAGCGGCGGCGACGAGCTCTTCGGCGGCTATCCGCGCTACAGAGTCGCCCGCATTTTGCATGAATTGCGTCACCTGCCGGGATCGGTTCGTTCCCTCATCGGCGGAATCATTGGACATCCGCGCGACGTGCTGAGGCTGCAACCAGGACCCGAACTCGCGGAGCGACTTCTCGCACGGCCGATCGAAGAAATCGATGACGTTGCGTCGGGCACGTGGTTCGATGGACTTGCAACCGCGCATCTCTTCCAAAAAAGATTCTCGCATCTGCAGAACGACGATCCAGTCCGGGCCTTCATGGAGTTTGATCGCGGACTGTGGCTGGTGGATGAATCGCTGCGCCTCGCAGATGCGACGACCATGGGCAGCGGACTTGAATGCCGCGTGCCGTTTCTCGACCCACGCGTGATCGCCGCCAGCCACGCGACGCCCAGCCACTGGCATGTGGCAATGAAGCGCACGAAGGCATTGCTCAAAGACACATACAAGCCCCTGCTCCCACCGCATCTTTTCTCACTGGAAAAATCCAGCTTCTATATTCCGTTCGCCAAATGGCTGCGGCGCGAAGCGAGTCCGCTCGTAGAGGAAGCGCTCGAAAATCCGCACATCGGCGAGTTGTTCGATATCGGCCGCATTCGAGCGCTCTATGACGAACACAAAAACGGCGGCTACCACCTGCATACGCTTTCGTCGCTGATTCAGTTAAGCAATTGGTTCGAGACCGTGTACGATGCCGCAGATGCAAGTTGAGCAACGCGATCTCGTCCTGCGGGTCAATGAGCTCTTCCATGATTTGGAGGGAGAAGAATACCAGGACGTGCATCCGGAAATCTTCGAACGGGAGAAGCGACGATGGATCGCCCTGCTGCTGCAATATGCTCCTTTAAAAAAAGATACGTCCGTCACGCTGCTCGACGTCGGGGCCGGAACGGGCTTTGTCGGCAGCATCGTTCTTCCGCTGATACAAGGGGAAGACAGTACTCTCATCTGCGCAGATATCTCCCAAGAGATGTTGGATGTTTCCCGCGAAAAACTGACGCCGATCGCCGGGAAGACGGCGCTGCGGTTCCTTAAGATGAAAGACGAAATGATCGATCTGCCGGATGCGTCAGTCGATGTCGTCATGATGAATTCCGTCCTGCATCATGTTCCGGACTACCGACGTTTTTTGCGGGAGATCGAGCGCGTACTGAAACCAGACGGCATGCTCTTCATCGGACACGAGCCCAATCTGCTCTTCATGCAAAACAATTTTCTGCGGATGCAGGCGGGCATCATTCATCACCTGACGCCAAAGAGAATCGCTGCGTTGATCCTCAAGAGAGCGGGGCTCTACCACAAAGTCGTCTCCGCATCACCCGAGAGTCCCATACTGAAGACCATCAATGAAACATTGCAAAGGGAACACCTGATCGACACGCCGCTTACTGCCGGCGAACTGTCGTCGCTGATCGATATTCACTCCCCCACGGCGGGAAGTCTGCATGAAAACCGGGGCTTCGACCTTCGGCATCTCTGCGATGGAAGCCGCATGACAGTCGTCCACGTCGACTCCTACAATCACCTGCTCAAGATGAGCGGCAATCGCTTTTGGAAACCATACGGCGCCCTTCTCAAGATGCTATTGCCCCGCAGCGGATCGACTTTCTTTCTGATCGCGGCGAAGAAGTCACCGCCTTCTTGAGGGGCGCAGTTTCGCTCATCGTTCGTGCAAAAACAGTCTATGATAGACGCATGTTTGATCGGGCCTATCATCATTGGCTCCATGTCCTGCAACGCATCGTCGGTATCCGCGAAAAGACCATGGCACGCAACGCGACGATCATCACGATCTCTCACGGCGTCGGGCTGCTGCGCGGACTGATCACGGGATACCTGGTCGCGAGACTTCTGCCGCGCGAGATGTACGGCCAGTACCAGTTCCTGCTCGCGGCGTTCGGCGTTGCGGGATTTTTGAACCTGCCGGGCATTGATACGTCCCTGCGTCGCGCCGTCGCACGCGGCGAAAAAGGCGTGCTGTATCGCGTCTTTCAGATTCATATCCTTATCAGCTTGATTGGCACGGCAGCGCTTCTCATCGCAATCGCTTTTCTCAACCCCGATCAGCGGCAGACCTACTGGCTGCCGTTTGTGATTGCGGCCGTTCTCTTCCCCGTTTCGCAGACATCGTCCACGCTTTTCGGGGCATTGAGCGTCGGCGAGGCAAAATTCAAATTGTCACTCATCGCCAATATCGTCATGAGCGCACTGATTGCCCTGGGCGCGCTGCTCATTCTTTTCCTGAAACCGTCCGCGTTACTTCTCTTTGTCACGGTCATCGCCGTACCAGCCGTGGTCTATCTGGCTTTCAGCAAGCGCATCATGCCGCCTTCAGATCCGCATATCCCAACGAAACCGATTCTGATCTATGCGGCTCAATTGAGTTTTCTGGCATTGCCTCTCTACTTCTCCACGTACGTCGACAAGCTGATGATCTCGGCGCTGTTCGGCGTCAAACAACTCGCGGTCTTCTCGGTGGCAACGCTCATCCCCGAGAATATCAAAACGTGGAGCAAGGAAATACTCCCGATCAGCTTCGCGGTACAAGCACGCGGAGATAATTCCCTCGACCGCCGGTGGAGGCTGCTGCTCGTGGTGGGACGTCTCACGGCGCTCGCCTTGATTCCCATCGCACTTTATATCGCGTTTGCGCCAGCCATCTTCGCAATTCTTTTTCCGAATTACCCCGACGCTGTTTTCCTTACGCAAGTCGCGGGATTCTTTTTGATCACGCAACCCGGCGCATTTTTGACCCAGTATCTGGAAGCACAAAAAATGCTGAAAGCGCTGCAGTGGACGCAGTGGCTTTCTTCCGTGTTCTATCTCATTGCACTCGTGACGCTGCTGCCCGCATTCGGCTTGATCGGTGCAATTGTCGCACGCGGCGTGCTGAGACTTTCAAGCGTGCTGCTCGCGCTCTACTTCCTGCTTCGCCCGCACCCGCGCGATATCGCGATGACCTGATATCACTTCACTGCGTTCAGCGGCTCGCACACGTACGTCGTGCCATAGCCGAGGTTGCGGATGACCGGCCACCATCTCATGGTGAGTAGAAATTTGCTGGCCGGAATCAGGAACGGAAAGTACGGGAAGATGTAGGAACTTCCACGATAGTTGATCACCCGCATGTTCGCACGGTTGAGACGCTCCTTACCTCTCCAGGGAAAACGCCAGATATGGATGAGATCGCTTCTGCCCGCGTAGCCCTCGTTCACTCCTTCTTCCCCGCGGACGAAGTGCGAGATGATACGCCAGAGTCCGACGAAGAACGCGTAAGGCGTCCGGCGCGAGAACGACCAGTATTTGTCCTGCCCCAAAAGCACCGTCGCCGCAGGATTGAGACACGTGGGGATCGCCACGATCACGCGCTTGGCCGCGATGCGCGAGAGTTCCGCAGCGCCCTTCTGAAAATCGGGCAGGTGCTCAAGCACGTGACTTGAGACGGCGTAATCGAATGACTTGTCCGCAACCGGCAGATTCTCCGCATCACCGACGAGGAAAGTCGTTCTGTCCGCGACTCCCTGCTCCTCGGCGTACTTCTTGGCGGCGGCGACGTTTGGCTCCGACAGATCGATCCCCGTCACGATGCAGCCGTGCTTGGCGAGCAGAACGGACAAGACTCCTTCGCCGCACCCGGCGTCGACGACCGTGCTGCCGGGCGGAATCAGTTCGATGAACGCGTCATACTGCGTGTGATGCGCATAGCGGCGGATCGGAGACTGCGCCTGGAATCGTTTTTCAATGATGCGATCGTGCAGATCGGTGTAGATGGCTTTATTTTCGGTGGCGGATGCAAGCGGCATAGCAAGAAAAGGAAAGCATTCAATGCCCGTGCGGCAACAAAGCGATCATACCGGACGGAGAGCACATGTACATGAAGCAACCGTTAAAAAGATCGTCGGTCAGGGGGTGCCGCGCCCTGTATACTCATCATCAATCACGTACCTGCTCCTGTGCATACCCATGCGCATCGTCCTGCTCACCCCCGACCTCACCGGCAAAAGCGGCTGGAGCCGCTATGCTCTCGACCTTGGGAAAGCACTAGCCAGCCGGGGGCATGAACTGCACGCCGTCGTCTCGGGAAAAACGGGCGCAACCTGGTGCCGGGAGCATGTACTGCTGCAGGCACCCACAACCTATCTGGACAATGCGATCATGCGCTGGATCGATGCAATGCGCCTCGCGCATCTTCTGCAAAAAATCACACCCGGCGTCGTCCATGTCATCGCCGAGCCATACGCACTCCTGCTGCAACCACACGAAAGCCGGAAGACATTCATGACGATCCACGGCACCTACAGCACGGCGCCGTTTCAATTCGGCGCAAAGACTGCCGCGCGGTTTGCGGACGCCTATCGCTGGTTAAACGGCGTCATCGCCGTCAGCCATTTTACGAAGCAACACGTCAAAGAAGAGGTCGGATCTCTCTGGGACGAAGCGCATCTGGAAATGAAAATCCGCGTGATCCACAATGCGGTCGATATCAGTGACATGGATCGGTGGGCGCGTCCTGCGCCGGGTGTGCAAAAAACGATTCTCAGCGTGAGTGCAATCAAGAAAAAAAAGGGATACCTGCAAAGCATCGCCGCACTCGCCGCTTTCCGGCATGCGCATCCCGACGTTGCCGTGCAATACGACATTGTCGGATCTTTGACGGTGAACTCGGCGTTTGTTGCGGAATTGAGAGCGGCCATAGAGAAACACCGCCTGCAAGACATCGTCTCTCTGCGTGGCGGCGTATCCGACGATGAGCTGCGGGACGCGTATCTGTCCGCGGACGTTTTTCTGCTTCCATCGATGCAGGAGGGGCACTACTTCGAGGGATTCGGACTCGTCTTTCTGGAGGCAAACATGTACGGCACGCCAGTGATCGGCCCGACGGGCGGGGGCTGCCCGGAGGCAATTAAAGACGGCGTGTCGGGATACGTGGTAGATCCGATGGACATCGACGCCATTGTCGACCGGCTGAAAAAGATTCTTCTTCATCGCACGATCGATCCCCAGGCATGCCGTGCATGGACACAGAGGCATGATATCAGGCGTGCAGCTGAAACCATTGAGCGGCTCTACCTGCAGTAGGAAACTCTCCTATGAGTGCATCGGAACGTTTGATACAATCCGCGCGTCATGATTTTCTCTGCGCAGAAATCCCGTTCTTCGCTGTATATATGGCTTGTCGCCCTCGCCATCTTTCTGGTGAAGGCGATGTTTCTTGCAACCGCTTCCGCGCGGGGACTGGCGATGACATCCTGGATCATCGATGATTCCTTTATTGAAATGCGGGTGGCGAGGAACATCGCACTCGGCCTCGGCTTCACGTACGACCACGTACATCCGACCACCGGCTCGCCGTTCTTTTGGACATATCTGATGTCACTCAATCATCTTCTGTTCAGTAAGGACTGGGCAGTCAAAATGACGCTCATCGATTCCACGTTTTTCGCGGCGATTGCCACCGTGTTGGTCTTCTTCATTGCGCACCGCATCAGCGGATCAAAAATGACAGCGTGGATTGCATTTATACTTGCGGCGTTCAGCGGCAACAGCTTTATCGAAGCGATGAACGGAATGGATACGGGAATCTTCACGTTTTTGATCATGCTCACAGTGGCATTGAGCTTGGGTATCGGCCGCAGAGCATCGTGGTCCGATTTCCGCTGGGGCATGGTAATCGGCCTGGCGGGAGGCGTGACGCTGCTGACGCGCTTCGACGGCACATTCATTATTGCTGCAATAGGTATCGTACAACTCTTGAACTGGAAGAAAGCTGCCGGGAAAAGCACAAAGCTGGCATGGCGCAATATGTTTGCCGGGATGGTCCTTGTCGCCGGCATCTGTTTTATTGCAGACGTCATCTGGAACAAACTGAATGCCGGAACGTGGTCACCGGGAAACCAGGTCGGACGACAGGAGCTCGCGTTTGCGCTGCACAATTTCTCGTATGCGCACTTCCATCTTGGACAATGGCTGCACATCGTTATCTGGAACCTCTTCCAGCTGCGCGATCTTATGGACGTCGCAATCGGATCAGCGATGCTCTGCATCTTTGCGCTCGCGTGGGGCCTGCTCAAGAAGGAAACGCGCATTTTCTCGGCGATCACAGCCATGTACATCTTCATCTTCTTTGGTTTGCTCGCCGCCTATCAGTGGTATTTCCCGGATTTCCACGGACTGCGCTACGTGAATCCCGCCGTGCACCTGCTCTGCATCTCGATCGCGCTCCTCTTCATGGACATGCCGCAGTATGCCTGGAAAAAAGCGACCGCGATTCTGCTGACAATCCTTACGCTCATTCTTTCCTGGTACGGCGTTTACAATCTGCTGCTGCAAATGCCATGGGCAAAGGGAATGATAATGAATGCTCATCCCACCGCTCAGCAAGAGAAGAATTTTTGGGAGACCATCGATTGGATGCACGATCATCTGCCGCAAGACACCATCGTCGGCGTTCGTGACCACGGCAGAGTGGCGTATTTTTCTGATCTGCCCATTCAGGATCTGGCGGGAGATATCGATCCTGCGGTAGCCGAACATGTAAAAGACGGCACGCTGGCCGCCTACCTGAAGAGCAGGAATGTACAGTATCTGCTGATTCCGGACCTTTCCCAAAGGCAGGACTCGGTGTATCAGGAAATCTACAAGACGATGCATCTGCAACAAGTACCCGACGCACCCGTAGCCCCTTCGCAGAACACGCGCTTGTACAAGATTCTCTGGGAGTGATCTGCATCGCTTGCAGCCCCCTGCCGCCGAGATAAATAGACTCGATGAGACGACGGGTTTGCTTTAGGATGCCTGCATCATGAAGAAGCGTGTTCTCGTCACCGGTTCTGCGGGCCTGATCGGCTCGGAGGCAGTGAAACATTTCTGCAAGAGAAACGACGAAGTCCACGGCATTGATAATGACATGCGCAAATATTTCTTCGGTGCGGAAGCATCGACGGACTGGAACCGAAAACAGCTCGAGACCAACTTCGGCAACTACACTCACCACGCCGTCGACATTCGCAATAAAGATGATCTGGAGGCTCTCTTTCGCAATCACCGTTTCGATGTGATCATCCATACCGCCGCGCAGCCATCGCATGACTGGGCAGCCAAAGAACCCTTTACGGATTTCGGTGTGAACGCCCTCGGAACACTTCATCTCCTCGAGATGACGCGATTGTATTGCGGCGATGCGGTGTTCATCTTCACCTCAACGAATAAGGTGTATGGAGATCTGCCGAATACGCTCCCGTTGGTGGAGCTTGAAACACGCTGGGAGCTTCCGACGGGCCATGCGTTCCATGACGGAATCGATGAATCGATGAGCATCGACCAGTCCACCCACAGCGTGTTCGGTGCATCGAAAGTGGCGGCGGACGTCATGACACAGGAATACGGCCGTTATTTCGGATTGAAGACCGCGGTGTTCCGTGGCGGATGTCTCACGGGACCGGCTCACTCGGGCACCAAGCTCCACGGTTTCCTTGCCTATCTCGTTCGTTCGATCGCGCGCGGCGAGCCCTACACAATCCTCGGATACAAGGGGAAGCAGGTCCGCGACAACATCCATTCCGTCGATGTCATTTCCGCATTTCAGGCTTTCATCGACGCTCCGCATCCCGGCGAAGTCTACAATCTCGGCGGCAACCGCTTCAGCAATATCTCCATGATGGAAGCGATTGCAAAAGCGGAGCAGTTGCTCGGCAAAAAAGCGCATGTCACATACAAAGATGAAGCCCGCATCGGAGACCACATCTGGTACATCTCCGACATGGGGAAATTCCGGTCGCATTTTCCGGCATGGAAACAGGAGTATGATATCGACAAGACACTTGAGGAGATCGCCCGCAACGGACATTTCCAATAGAAAACAGATCGCTCAAACAGTACAATAAACCCGCCCTCCGCATTGTTCACCATGCGTCTTCTTGTGACCGGCGGCGCCGGATTTATCGGCTCATTTCTCACGGATGCATTGATAATGCACGGACACGACGTGTGCATCCTCGATAATCTGGAAGAGCAGGTTCACCACGGAAAGAAACCTCCGTACCTGAACCGTGAGGCGGAGTTTGTGCACGGAGATATCCGAGATATTGCTGCCGTGAAGCACGCATTGGACGGCGCCGATGCCGTCATTCACTGTGCATCGGCGGTGGGAGTCGGACAATCGATGTATGAAATCAAGCGCTATACGGACGTGAATGTCGGCGGGACGGCGAATTTGCTTCAGGCGATCATCGACCGCCCGGAGAAAATCAGAAAAATACTGATTCCGACGAGTATGACTTCTTACGGAGAAGGCGTATACCTATGCCCGGTGCACGGTGCCGTACGACCGGGACTCCGCCCTTTGAAGCAATTGGAGGCAAAAGACTGGCATCTGCACTGTCCGCTGTGCGCCGCGCCCGTGGAACCGGTCGCCACGGATGAATCCTCCCTTCGCGAATCAGCGACCGTGTACTCCCTCACCAAAAACATGCAGGAAGATATGGTGATGACGATCGCATCAACCTATAGCATCCCCGCGACGGCATTGCGCCTCTTCAATGTCTACGGGCCGCGCCAAAGCCTGAGCAATCCCTACACCGGCGTCTCGGCCATCTTTCTTTCCCGTCTCAAAAACAACGAACAGCCGGTCATTTATGAGGACGGTCTGCAATCCCGTGATTTCGTGTCCGTGCACGACGTGGTCGATGCGTTTCTGCTGGCGCTCGAAAACGATGCGGCAAACGGGCAGGTGTTCAATGTGGGAAGCGGCATGCCGACGCCGATCGTTGAAATCGCCCGCAGACTGGCCGCACTGACCGGATCGACCATAGAACCGCGGATGACCGGCGAGTTCCGCAAAAACGACGTTCGTCACTGTTTCGCAGATACGACGAAGATTCGCACTATGCTCGGGTGGTCGCCGCGCGTATCGTTCGATGAAGGAATGAAGGAGCTGATCGAGTGGGGGGAGGCGGAACACGCGACGGACGGATTTGCCGAGGCACAGGCGCTTCTCAAAGAACACGGACTTCAGTCATGACGCTCAGCATCATCATTCCCGCGCATAATGAAGAAGAACAGATAGAAGCAACGGTGCGCGGTGTTCTCCATGCAGTCACCACACCCTGCGAAGTGATCGTTGTCGCCGATCATTGCACTGATCGTACAGAAGATATCGTGAAGAAGATCGCTTCCGACGATGCGAGGCTGAGACTGGTTCGCAATGATCAGCGGCGCGGCAGTTTCAGCAATGCCATTATCACAGGATTGTCCGCGGCGATCGGAGAGGCCGTCGTCCCCGTCATGGCCGACCACTGCGATGATCCCGCGACCATTGAACGAATGTGGCAGGCGATGCAAGAAAAGAACACGGACGTCATCTGCGCCTCGCGCTACATGAAAGGGGGGCGAAAATCCGGCGGGCCGGTCATTCAGAATATCCTCTCACGGATCGTCTCCTACAGCCTGCATGTGCTCACCCGCATTCCGACATGGGACTGTGCCAATTCATACAAGATGTACCGCAGAGCTTTCCTGCTCTCGCTGCCCTATGACATCCCGGATGCGGGGACTGAATACTCCATGGCGCTCCTCTTCCGGGCGTATCGCGCAGGCGGCAAAATCGGCGAAATACCGACGTCCTGGCAGGGTCAGGCGATCACGGCCGGAGAAGAATGGCAGATTTTCAAACGGTTTCCGGGTTATTGGTACTGGTACAAAAAAGCGATTGAGCGCAGGGCACTGCGCGAGGCCGCATCGCATGCCGACTGAGGTCAGGCAACGCAATTCTCTCTGATCACCGTGTTCGAGGAAATCATGCGTCAAATGCCGTATGAAGAATCCTCTTCATCCTCGCTTCCCACGTATGCTCTTTCACGAGCGTGAAAGCGCGATCAGCTCTGTCCTGCGCTTCCTGCGGATGTTCCGCGATCCAGCGCAGCGAGCTCACCAGACTCTGCACGTCGCCCGGCTTGCACAGCACCGCTGTCTCGTGCCCGAGAACGTCGCGGATGGTCGGCAGATCCGACGTCACGATCGGCTTATGTGCCGCCATGTATTCAAACATCTTGAGCGGCGACATGTGGAGGCGATAGTGCGGAAGATCGGGAAACGGCATCGCGAGAATGTCGCATGCGGCGAGGGCAACCGGTACCTCGCTCCCGGGAATTTCGCCGGTGAAAAGAACATCGGTCGGACCGAGCCCCAGGCGCCTCGCGAGTTCCTCATATTCCTTTTTGTCCGATTCCGGCCCGCCGACGATGAGTCCGAAAAATTCATGATGATCGGACAGATCCTTCAGCGCCTCGAGCAGATGCAGCACGCCTTTCTCCATACCGAGCGTCTTGAGACGGCCAACGTACCCGACGATGATGCGCTCGGTCTGGATTTTCAATGCCTGCCGGGCTTTTTCCTTGGTTGGTATTTTTTCAAAACGCGACAGATCGACCGCATCCCCTGCCACGACCACCTTGTGCGCGGGCACCCCCCACTCGATCAATGCATCACGCATCGGTGATGTCAGACAGGAAACCAGACGGCACTCGATGCACTGCTTCACAAAGAGTTTCCTCTGTCTGTTCGGAAGTTGATGGAGTTCAAGCACGACGGGAATCCCGCTTCGCAGAAGTGTCGGGAGTAGCGCCGGACTGCGCGTATAGACGAGATCAAACTGGTCGGAACGGAGCACATCCGCCAGCGATTTTCGCAGCATCGCATTGAGGACCAAAAGCCCTGCGAGACCGGGCAGAAGTTTAGAATGAATGGGATCGAACGAACCGAGGTGCTGCACCTTCACCCGCGGGTCTGCGCCGTAGTACGTCCAGTAATCCTCCCGCACGATGTTCCTGCGAAACGGCGCGAAGACGGTGACGTCATGGCCGAGACGCACGAGCGCATCGCAAACCTGGGCCACCTGATGGCCGTGGGCGCGTTCGCTCGGCAGTCTTACATTGGTGCAATACGCGATTCTCATGGCAGAGCGGGCAGGATAGCAGAAATACAGGAAATCCTCTACCCTGAAACCATGTCAGGAGCATCCATCGGTATCGTCGGCTTAGGCTACTGGGGTCCGAATCTGCTGCGCAACTTCGCAGCTCATCCCGGCTGGACGGTGAAATACGGGTGCGATCTGGAGGAAAAAAATCTCGCCAAGATGAAGCTGCATTATCCATCCGTCACATTCACAACAAAACTGGACGATCTGCTCACGGACAAAGATCTGACGATGATCGCGGTCGCCACGCCCACGCGTGCCCATTTTCCTATCGCCAAAGCGGCGCTGGAAGCCGGAAAGCACGTACTTATCGAAAAACCGATCACCGAAACCACCGCGCAGGCCGAAGAGCTGATCGCGCTCGCGAAGGCAAAGAATCTGCACGTCTTCGTCGATCACACGTTCGTCTTCGCCCCGGCGGTGCGCAAGATGCGTGAACTGTATGACGCCGGAACGTTCGGCGACCTGCTCTACATCGACTCCACGCGCATCAATCTGGGACTGATTCAGAGCGATGTGAACGTGCTCTATGATCTGGCGATTCATGATCTGAGCATCCTGGGAGTGTTCAAAAATCTCGACGACATCGCGACAGTCAGCGCGCAGGCAAGCAGGCATTTCGGCACACAGGAGGAGCACGCGCATTTGCATCTGACGTTCAAAGACGGCGTGCATGCGACCGTGAACGTCAGCTGGCTGTCGCCCGTCAAAATACGCCAGACGATCATCGCAGGCAGCAAGGCAATGGCGACCTACGACGACACGGAGCCGAGCGAGAAGCTGCGCGTTTACGATCGCGGCATCGTGCGGGATCTGACCAAGCCCGACCCGATGCTTCCCACCTACCGCAGCGGTGACATTCTGATACCCGCACTCCCCGTCCGCGAGACACTGGCGATTGAAGTCGAGCACATCTTGCGCTGCATCCAGGGCGCTGAGACACCGCTCGTGCCCGGCGAGGAAGGGCGTAAAATTCTGATCATCCTGGAAAAAGCTCAGGAATCTCTGGCGCAAAACGGCTCTCCCGTTCCCCTGCACTGACATGCCCCCGTATGTTCCGTACGTCTCCAAGGATTTTCTGATCGAAGGCAGCCGTCTGCGGCTGGATGACAAAGAGAAAGCTTGGGCCGAGATCGACGGACGTATGCGCACAGCGATCCGCAAGGCGCGCGAATCGGGAGCCGTAATCCGCAAGGCGCAGGGAACAAAGGAGGAATTGGCGACCTTCCGTTCGTTTTGCCTGAACCCGGATGACATGCCGGAGGTGTTCACCGATCGCTATCACCTGTATCTGGCCGAACTCGACCGCGAGATCATCGCGGGGATTTTGGTTGTGGAAGTCGGCTCCAAGCTCTTCATGCTCTGCCATGCCAGTACGCCCGTCGCCAAGCGCGAAAATATTCCCAGCCTGCTCATCTGGCATATCGTCGAGGAATTCACGGGCAATCATTTTGCCTATCTGGACGTCGGCGCGTCGTACCGGCCGTCTCTGCAGAATTTTTTTCAGGGATGGCGCACGTCGGGCTATCCGATGATCATGAAGCCGCCGGAATTGCAGCCGTCGCTGATGCTCACACCGTTCGACACGCAGGCGATGGACGTGCCCGTCGCAACGGACGCACGGTCAAAAATCGCGTCATATCTGACGAAAAAATTCGCGGGCAGGCCGTACACGTTCTTTCCGCGCGGCATGTACGCGATCTTCACGCTCATCCGCTGGCTGAAAAACGAGGGGAAAATCCATGACGGCGACAATGTCTGGATCACGACGACGACCGACACGCACTACGTCTCCTCCTGCGTGACGTCCGCCATCGAACAGACCGTGCCCGTTTCACGCGCGCTCACCGACCGCACCAAAGCGATCTTTGTCATCCATGAATTCGGCTTTCCGCATCCGCGTCTGAAGGAACTACGCGCGATTGCCGATGAACGCAACATCCCGCTCATCGAAGACTGCGCCTATAGCTGGGGAACGGCAGGCACGGGCATGACCGGCGATTACGTCATTTACTCGCTCACCAAAGCATTCCCGGTGCAGTTCGGCGGATACCTCGTCGGCAAAAAATTCAGTCACGAGGAATTGTGGCAGGGCTACGGATGCAGCGACCGGGGCAAGGAGGAGTATACGGAGACCCGGCTCGCGCACTGGATCGGTCAGGAAGACGCCTCGATGCAACGACGACGCGACAATTACGATCAATACCGCGCGCTGTTCGGCGACGACCGGGTGTACTTTCCGCTGGCGGAAGGCGTGGTACCAGGCGCCTTTGTGCTGCGCATAGCCGACGAAGAGGCGATGAAAACGGTCTCAGCCTTCGTCCGAAGATTCGGCATCGAATGCGGCAACTACTGGCAAAACAGTGCTATCATACTGCCCGTCCACCAGCGCGTTGCGCCCGCGCATCTCGCGTACATCGCGGGAGCGGTGCTCGCCACCGAGCGCGAATGGTGCGGCGTTCCCGGTTCTCATCAATGATTCTCGGAGAAATCACCCTCGGCGCAGACGTCGACGTCACGCAAAGCGCGTCGATCAATCACATCCGCACAGGAAACCGCGGCAAGATCCGCGACTTCAGCGTTCTCTTTGGTTCACCCGATCATCCGCTTACGATCGGCGACGATTTCTTCATCGGCGCGCAGTGCTACGTAAACGGCTGCGCAGGACTGACTATCGGCAATCGGGTCACGATCGCGCCGGGCGTTATGATCTTCAGCGACTCCGGACCGAATACGTCTCCTCTTCTGCAAAAAACCCATCCCATCGTCGCCAAACCGATCATCATCGGGGACGACGTGTGGATCGGGGCGCGGGCGATGATCTTGCCGGGCGTGACGATCGGCAACCGCTGCATCATCGGCGCCGGGAGTCTGGTGAAAAACAACGTACCGGACGGCACGGTGGTCGCGGGCCAGCCTGCCAAGGAAATCTCCCGTCTCGACGCATGAACGTTCCCTTTCTCGATCTGCAGGCTCAGTACCGTTCGATCAAGCATGAAGTTGATCCCGCCATCCAGTCCGTTCTCGACACGTCCGCCTACGTTCTAGGTCCCGCGGTCGAGCAATTTGAAAAAGATTTCGCGTCCTATTGCGAAGCGCGGCATTGCGTCTGCGTGAATTCCGGCACGTCGGCGTTGGCGCTGCTCATGCAGGCATATGACATCGGTCCCGGTGATGAAGTAATCACGGTCGCCAATACGTTCTTCGCGACGGCAGAGGCGATCTCGGAACTGGGGGCAGTGCCGGTCCTCGTTGATTGCGATGCGAAAAGCGCACTGATGAACCCCGCGGCATTTGAGGCGGCGGTAACAAAGCGAACGAAAGCCGTCATTCCCGTACATCTCTACGGACAATGCGCGGAGATGGACGCGATCATCGCGATCGCGCGGACGCACAACATCCTCGTTTTCGAAGATGCCTGCCAGGCGCACGGTGCAACATACAAAGGCAGAAAGGCGGGGGGTCTGGCGGACGGCGCAGCATTCAGTTTCTATCCCGGCAAAAATCTCGGCGCTTACGGCGAGGGAGGCGCGGTGACGACCAATACGGATATGGTCGCGGAGACGATCCGAATGCTCCGGGATCACGGCTCGCCGAAAAAATATCATCACAGCAAGATCGGGTGGAACGAGCGTATGGACGGCATTCAGGGAGCGGTGCTCGGCGTGAAGCTGAAGCATTTGGACGAGTGGAACGCGAAGCGCCGGGAGCATGCGGAGCTCTACAGAAAACTTCTGCCCGAGACGGCACAGGCGATAGCCGTGCTGGAAGGAAACGAATCCGCCTATCACCTCTTCGTCGTCCGTGTGCAAAACAGAGACGTCATGCAAAGGAAGCTGACGGAGGCAGGCATCGCGACGGGCATTCATTATCCCGTTCCCATCCACTTGCAGCCGGCATACGCGGGGCACTGGGAAAAAAACGCATTCCCGAATGCGGAACTGCTGGCGGACGAAATCCTCTCACTGCCCATGTTTCCGGAGCTCACCGACGAGCACATTCGCTTCGTGTGCGAGACACTCGCGTCATGAAGACGTTCTCCACGGTGCGGTTCTCCACAGAAGCAGCCAGGAGTACCGGGCCTGTTCCCACACGAGCGGGAACGGATAGCGGGGGCCCCGCTTTGGGATGACATACGTTGCAAGATTCGCCGCGAACATGCGTGGAATGCTGATCATGTTGCGAAGAAGCCGCCAGCGCAGCCAGCGCCCCCACGGCATGTTGCGTCCGTAGGCAATCTCGATTTTCAGGTAACGGTCGAATTTCGGCCGCACCGCGGATGCTGGAGCGAGCGGCACGAAAACGGGAACGGGAAGGATTTTTTTCGGAGAACCGGGGATGATATCAAGGCGCTCATGCACGGGCTTCACGCAGCCGCGGACGCAGGAGAGATGAAAGAGACGAATCTGATCGAATCCGCTTCCGGGAAACATCACGACCGGCCGCCCGTCGAGCGTGAAAGTGCGTTGGACGAAATATACGCCGGGGATGTCTCTCTCCACCACCCGCCGCACTTCTGTCAGGAGCTCTGCACCCGCCTCCTCATCTGCATCGACGCAGAGAATCCACGGATGACGCGCGAGCACATACCCGGCATTTCTCAACGCGGAAAAATCCTGGATGTATCCGGCCGCATCCAAAAAATGCGGATCCTGATCGAACAAACGCGCATTGGGCTGCGCCTGCACGAACTCACGGGTACCGTCGGTCGATCCCCCGTCGAGAACGATAATATCATCCACGATGCGCATGGAATCGAAATACTGCGGCAGCGACCGCATGCTGTTTTTGGTGAGCAGCACGGTACTGACCGGCAACGGGGAAACGGAAGAAGTCATGCGGACGGAGACATGCGGGTAACCAGCAATCGGATCAACCGGCGCAGACTGTGATGATCCTCGACGATCCTGCGCAGAGTTTTCCGCAAAGCGTCTTGCTGATCGGACGGAAGGGCGAGCATGCTTCCGACCGCTTCGGCCATCGTGTCGCGCCCGGCACGACACGGCTCCGGCAGTATGTCGCGAAATGCGGCGGCGGCGGATACAACGAGACAGCCGCATGCCATCGCCTCCAGCACCGCTTTGTCCAGACTGGTATCGCTCGCATGAATGAAAACGTCGGCTTTTCGCAGAAGATCCGGAATATCCTTGGGCGGAACCGAACGGATATCCACGCGGCCATGCAGATCGGGTTGATCCATGCGGTCGCGCGCGGCTGCAAGCACCGCTTCGTCCTGCGTGGTCACGGGAGCGCCTGCCAGCAGCAAACGCGCATGAGGCAGGGCCGCGACGCAATCGAGTAATGCGGGAATATGTTTGGATGCGGTAATCCGTCCCACATGGATCAAAAAACCCGGCTCTCGATTCACTGCTTCATCGGGGGCAAACACATCGGTATCGATGCCGTGACCGGTGATGACGCTCTTTTTGGTGTTGAGCGGCATGCCGGCAGCCGACGCGCTGAAGACATTGCGTACGAGAAGAAGCGCCAGACGTAGCGGCCATCGCGCGCCACGCGCCTCATACCAGAGGAATTCCGGCTTGCGATACATACTCCAAACCGGCCAGCCGATCACCGCCCAGATCGGCGTCATGTGAATAAATACGGCATCATACTCGGAGCGGCGTGCGGCGATCAGATGCCAAAACGACGCGACCTGACGCGCCCGGGATACGCCGCTTTCCTTGCCGAGCGACAGCACCCGGACGTTCGCCGGAAGATCGTATGAGCCCACGGTCTGCGCGATGACGGTCACCGATGCGCAGTGCGCGGCAAATTCCTGAATCCAGCGATGGAAAAAACCCAGAACTGGATGCTCGCGGTCCACACGTTGGGTGACGATGAGCAGCTTCATGATGCGGCGGACCGGACAAACTGCGCGTACTGATGAATCTGCTTCTCGCGTTCAAATCGATCAAGAACGGCTCTCGCCTCCATCCCCATCTGTTCCCGCCTGCCGTCATCGGCGAGCATCTTCCGAATGACATCGGCGAGATCCACGGGCTCGCCGGTCGTGAAATATCCGTTGCGCCCTTCAATGAGCACGTCCGGCATGATGCCGACTTTTGTCGCGATGACCGGCAGTCCGACCGCCATCGCTTCGATCGCGACGCGCGGGTTTCCTTCACTGAGAGAATTCATGACGAAACACTTGGCGCTCATCATCGCGCGCAGGACATCTTCCTGCGTCGGCAGCCAGCCGCGGAATTCCACGCGTTCGGCTATATCGAGCTGGCGTGCATAGCTTTCCGCCGCCTTGCGCTCCGGGCCGTCCCCGATCACAAGCAAACTGACGCCCGGAATTTTGGCGATCGCGCGCAGCAGCGGAAGGAGTCCTTTGTTAGGCACAAGACGGCCGCAGAACGCGACGTCGTACTGCTTGGGAACGCTCAGCGCATGCAACGAAGAGAAAAGCGGCAGATCCAGATACACCGACGGCACCACGAAAATTTTGGACTTGTCCGCCCCCCACTGTGTCAGCGTCTCTGCGGTAGTTTTATTCACGACGCGCGTCGCGGTGAAATGCCGTATGGCCGACGGCAGATAGACGCGCGACAGGATGCGCCCGATTCTCTCCGTGCGCGATGCGGCTTTCGGATATCCCACGAGGTGATGGATCTCGAGCACCGATCCAATCGGAAATTTTTTGAGGAGTCTGCGCGCGCCGATACTGTTATAGAAGGGCGGATAGTCGTGCACCGTCATCACGCTGTGATGAAAGAGCGAAATGAGCTGCGCGCCGCGGCTGGCGATCCAGGATGCCTGATGCAGGAGCCCTTTCGGCGACGGATGCAGATGCGTGTTTCCGAAGAACGTCAGCGCGTCGGGATTATTGGCATCGACTTTGGCGTCCGCCGATCGCGGCGTGATGATGTCGATGCGGTCGAACTGTTTCGAAAAAATCTCGAGCGTGTACCAAAACGCGCCCCGCTTCCCGGAAAGCAGCGACCGATCCCCTGATATCATGAGCAAGTTCATAACGCACGAAAAGAAAGTAGTGTCATGGTGAGGCGCTCGCAAAGCGAGCCACGAACCATGAGACACCATCCTTCGTGGCCCCTTCGGGGCACCTCAGGATGACACAAATGCGGGCAAAAATTCAGATTCATAAGAGGCTTCGGAAAAGCGCGATATGTTCCTCCGCCACACTATCCCATGAACGCTCCGGCACTGCACTTGCGCAGCGCTCCGCAATCACGGGGTAAGACAGTTCAATGTCGCGCACGGCATTCGCGATGTCGCGCGGCGTGCGAAGCTGGCGCATCTGCACGGCATCGGACAGGAGCCTGCTCAGTCCGGTTTCCTCCGTGAGCAACACGGGCAATCCGGCACTCCTCGCCTCGAGCGCGGTGTTCGGGCTGATCTCGGTGAGCGACGGCAGCACGAGCAGATCGTGCCCGAGGAACATCGCCGTTTTTTCGGGTCCCGCAAGCGGCGACAGAAACCGCACGCGGTCATCGAGCTTTTCATCCGCCACCAGTTTCTTGAGCACGTCTTCCATCGGACCGCTGCCGACGATGGTGAGCGTCTCGGCGGGCAGATCATGGAGCGAGAGGATGAGCGCGTGGAGATTTTTGAACGCGACGAAGCGTCCGAGGTACAGCAGCCGGAACGGATCATGCTTCTCGTGCAGGACGGGAGTACCTTCCGGCAGCGCGTTCTCGATCACATGATGCAGCGGAAGCCGACGGTAGACCTTTTCGTAGAGCTCCTCCTGGAACTGTGTGGAAAAGACGATGTGGTCGAACGTGTTGAGGATCCCGTTCATCATCCCCTGCAAAAACGGCTTCTTCGCATACCATTCCTTCAACCCCAGATCGCCGCCGCGGTCGGTGTACCGCTCCCAAAAAAAATCGCCGCCGAGCCGCAGAATCTTGCGTGGCGATTTGAGCTTGCTCATCCACAGCGGCACGCCGCAGCTGATGCTGGAAAACGCATACACGATGTCGGCGGACGACGCATGTTCGCACAGAGCCCGTGCGTACCGTCGCCAACGCGTGATCATGTTTCCCTTCCGCGAGACGCGGACGACCGGTACCGGCTCGCTCATGTTCTCCTGCTCACCGTACGCGATCACCGTCACCGTGACACCGCGATCCTTGAGCAGCTTCGCGAGCTTCTCGACGTACGTCGCTGGCCCGCCGATCTCGGGCGGGTAAATGCCGGTGGCAAGCACAACCTTCATAGACATCCAGTCTAGCGTTTTTCAATGGGTATCATCCACCGCAAAGAACCTCATAAAATGACGTAAATAACCGAAGAAACAAATGGCAAAAAAAGTACCGACCGCCAATGAACAATGAGAGAAATTTTCATACGTTGAAGATTGCTTCTTTGGATTTTTTTTGTTCCTTGTTTCTCCGAACATTCAGCGTCCAATTCCGCTCATTCCTCTGCATCCTTTTTCCATTGGAACCATCCCACTGTCTCTTTGATTCCCTCTTCAAATGGTACCTTTGGCGCCCACCCGAGCGTGCGAATAGACGAGTTATCCAGACTGTAACGCCAGTCGTGGCCGGGGCGGTCCGGCACGAACGTGATGAGGCTGTCGGGCTTCTCAAGGATCTTCAAAACCGTGCGCGCGACGTCGATGTTCTCGCGTTCACTCCCCGCGCCGATCAGATAGATTTTCCCGTCTTCGCCTTTCATTCGCACGAGTTCGATCGCATCCGTATGATCGGTCACATAGAGCCAGTCGCGCTTCTGTTTGCCCTGGCCATAGATTGGAATCGGCTGATTGGCGATGGCGCTGGTGATGATGACCGGCAGCAGTTTGGTTCTGTCCTGATGCGGGCCGTAGTTATTCGTGCAGCGCGTGATGCGCACGTGGATGCCGTAGGTGCGCGCAGCCGCGAGCAGCAGCAGATCACCGGCGGCTTTCGTGGCGGCGTAGGGAGAGCTGGGTTTGAGCGCGGATGCGAGCGTGAACGACGGCTCGTCGTCTTCCAGATCGCCGTAGACTTCATCGGTGGAGACATGAACGAGCAGAAGCTCCGGATGTTTCTTGCAGAGTTCGATGAGCGACTGCACGCCCAGGATGTTACTGTGCAGAAACGGCACGGCATTTTGAATGCTGCGGTCGACGTGTGTCTCGGCGGCGAAGTTCACGACGGTATCGATGGCATATTCGGTAACGAGTCTTTCGAGGAGCGGCAGATCGGCGATATCCCCTTCCACAAAAACGATCCTGTCTTTCACCGGATCGAGCAGACTCTTGTCCGCTGCGTACGTCAGTGCATCCAGCACAACGACGCGATCGTCGGGATACTGCGCAGCATGCCGGAGGACGAAGTGGGAGCCGATGAAGCCGGCGCCGCCGGTGACAAGGAGATTCATGGAATGATGATACCCTAGCCCTAATCCTAGCCCTAGCCCTATACTCATCCTATGAAAGGCATCCTCATTTGCGGCGGAACGGGATCGCGGCTGCGGCCGCTCACCGACATCACGAATAAAAGCCTGCTGCCGGTCTACGACCAGCCGCTGGTGTTCTATCCGCTGCAGACGCTTCTGAAGGCGGGCATCGCGGATATCATCGTGATCACGGGACCCGAGCATATCGATCAGATGACGGGATTTCTGGGATCGGGCGCCAGATTTGATGCCCAGCTCGCCTACAAAGTGCAGGACAAGCCGGGCGGCATTGCGGAAGCACTGGGGCTCGCCGAGGAATTCGCCGACGGCGACAACGTCTGCGCGATCCTCGGTGACAACGTGTTCTTCGACGATCTCTCGCAGGTCATCCGGGATTTTCGCACCGGCGGCCACATCTTCGTGAAGCACGTCCCGGATCCCGAGCGCTTCGGCGTCGCGGAGATCGACGGCGGCAGAGTGATCTCCGTCGAAGAAAAACCGCAGCAACCGAAAAGCGACCTCGCGATCACGGGCTGCTACCTGTACGACAACCGCTGCTTCGATATCATCCGCGGGCTTTCGCCGTCAGCGCGTGGCGAATATGAAATCACCGACGTCAGCCGCGGATATTTGAATATGGGGGAGCTCAATGCGTCCCTGCTCGTGGAACCGTGGATCGATGCCGGCACGTTCGAGAGTTTGTTTGAGGCGGCGAAATTGGTAAGGGAACGAAAATCACGTATATAACATCAGCGCGCGTTTTCTACGCGCGTTCAGACCGGCATCGCAGGTAGAAAACCTGCGCTACCTGATATTATTTATTGCTTCAAAACCTTCGCATACACCTCCCCGTACTGCTCCGCGACGTGCGACCAGTCGAAATCCTGAGCGCGCTTTTGACCTGCCTTCCCAAATTGCGTGCAGAGCTCATGATCTTTGAGGAGCCGGCGCATGGCGGTGGCCGCGGAGGTGCTGTCATTGGGCACCACTAGAATGCCCGTCACATCATCCTGCACGACATCCGGAATCCCGCCGACATTCGTCGCGATCACGGCGCAGCCGGCGGCTGCAGCCTCGATGAAGACATTGCCGAGCGCTTCGCTCTTCGAGAGCCCGCAGAAGATCTCCGCCTGCGCGTACTCCTTGTACACGGACATCGGCGGCAGGTATCCGCGGAAGACGATGCGGTTGGATGCGACGAGATCGGCATGTCGGCCTTCGAGATTTTTCCGGAGCGATCCGTCGCCGACGACGTGCAGCACGACATCCGGGAACTCATGGACGACGGACGCGAATGCATCGAGCAGCACCGCGACTCCCTTCATCGGTTCCAGTCGGCCGACGTAGAGAACGCGCGGCTCGCTGCGCTTTTCGCGGATGGCGGTTTCGTGGATCTCCTGCACATGCACGCCGTTGGGGATCAAGACCGCATCGCCCCGCCCGAATGATCGGGCACGCGCGAGCAGCACCGAACTGATGACCGTGATCACGTGTGCGCGCTTGTGCATCCATGCGACGAAGAGCGACGTGTTCGTGCTCTGACAGGTCAGGATGCGCTTGGCTTTGGGGACCGTCCATGTGCAGAACGCGAGTGCGAGACCGGCGAAGGATTCCAGCACCGCGTGAATGATTTTCGGTTTCAATTTCTTCGCGGCGAACGGCGCGAGGAACGGATAGAGCCACTTGTCGACCGGCTTTCCCCATCCGATGCGTATCACGCGGATGCCCGAGGGCAGGTGATCTTCAACGGGCAAATCACGCCGGAGACGCGCGGTGATGATCGTGAAATCGTACGCATCTTTCAGGAGCGGCGGCACTTCCTCCACGCACGCCTCCGCGCCGCTTCGAAAGGGCGTAAGAAATGCGGAGAGGATGACAATACGAGGTTTCATGATCGTAAAAATTGTAGGGGCTTTGCGTTGCAAAGCCCAGAGCATGACGTCGTCATGCCCCTACATTTTCCTGAAATAACTCCTGATATTTTTTGCCGATCACCTCCCAGCTGAATTCTTTCTCGATGCGCTCCCGCGCACTGCGCCCCATGTCACGACGCTTGGCTGCATCCTGCAAAAGCCTGCGCAGATGAGACCGGAGCGCTTCACGGTCCCCCGGCGGAAAGAGCAATCCCGAAACGCCGTTTTGAATGAGGAAGGCGTTGCCGCCGACGTCGGATGCGATGCATGCGCAGCCGCTCGCCATCGCCTCCATCAATGCATTACTCAGCCCCTCGCTGTAGCTCGGCAGCACGAAGATGTCGCTTGTGGAGAGGATCTCCGGGATGTCGCTCCTGAGTCCCGTGAACTGCACGTCGTTTCCGTACTCGGTCACGAGGTCATGATTGTCTTTATACCAACCGACGACCTGAACGGTGAGATCCGGGAATTCTTTTTTAAGCGGGACGGTCGCCGCGACGAAATCATCGACGCCCTTCACGGATTCCAATCGGCCGACGTAGGTGACGGTGATCGAGCGGCCAGCGGACAGCGAAGAGCGTTCAGTACTAATGGAATTTTCATTTTTGTTGATCGCTGATCGCTGATCGCTATACGCTTTCACATCGATGCCGGTCGGGATGACCTGCGATTTCCCTGCGATGCCGAGTTTTTTCAAAATGTTATCGGGTTGCGGATGAAAGAAGACGATGCGCGTTGCAGCTTTGAGTACCATCCACCCGACGCTCCAGGCTCCGATCGTCATGAGAATCCCTGCGAGAGCGCTGCGCGGTTTCCACGTAATGCCCACAAGCGCGTCTGTGAGCAGCAGCGCCTTGATGCCGTGCAACCGAAGAGGGAGAAGCGCGAACGAACTCCAGAAGAGAACTTTATTCACGATCACCAGATCCGGCTGGATGTCCGCAATGACGCGGCGAACGTATCCGGCAAATCCGAAACTGATACCGAAGTTGAGCGGATCCTTCAGGAAAACATCTTTTCGGAAATGTACCGTGAGAGTGTCGCTCACCTTCTCGACTTTCGTGTCGGACCCCATACATACCACGACCACCTTGTAGCCAAGCCGCTGCCACAGCTCGGCGAGCTTATAGGAGCTCACCATCCATCGGTGCTCTTCCTTCCAGTAGGGGCTGATTAAAAGAATGGTTTTCACCCAGCCAGCATATCTGAATCGATGCACAACGTGCTATGGGCGGGAATCCGCACGCCACGGGGGGTGAAGGGGGGGGAGCTCTGTCCCATGCCGCTTGCGGCATATGACGAAGCGATGCGGATGCATCGCGAGGAAATCACAGAGCGCCCGCCCGAACGTACCGCGTTCGGTACGGGCGGGGGCGGCGGGGCTTTGGCGTGCGGCGGCGTTTTCTTTCTCCATTTCTTTGTCGCTGAAGACAAAGAAATGGAAACCGGATATCACTCTTTTTTCGCTTTGTCGTCCTTCTCCAATCCCGCCTCTCTCAGTGCCAGCGCCCGGATCATCCGCGTCTGGCGCTGTTCCATCTCCTCAATGCGGATGATGATGTAAAAGACGAGGAAGAAGAGAATCCCGAGTCCCGTAAAGATGACGGCATTCTCCTGACTCTTGATGCCGGTCGCGGCGGACAGATACCCGAGCGTCCCCGGAAAGAGCGCAACAAGCGCGATCCCGCCCCAAAAGAGCGTCCACAGGCACGCCTCCCAGATCGTTTTCTTCTGCCGCATCACCAGATTCCACGCATACACCATCGCCAGGATGGAGAGCAGCGGCACGATGATCTGATAGGGGGTGAGGTGCATGGGATGATGTTAGCGCAAAAATGACCGCAACAGTATTTTGAATGCCGTCCGCACGCCGTTGGCAAACGACTGCCCCTTGGCCAGCGTGTATTCGGAATAGATGACTTTCGTCGGGATCTCGCTGATTCTCCACCGATGCTGCGCGGCCTCGCGCACGATCTCGGTGCAGAATTCAAAGCCGCTCATGCGCAGATTTACGTCGCGCAGCGCCCGCGATCCGAACGCCTTGAAGCCGCACTGGCTGTCACTGACCCACAGCCCCGTCGCAAGGAACGACACGATGTTGCCGATACCGTTGAAGACGCGGCGGATGAAGGGAATCTTATTACGGGTGCCAAACCGGTTGGCAAAGACGATGTCGGCTTTGTTGTCCTTGATCGGCGCGAGAAGCGCAGGAATATCCTCTGGCGCATGCTGCTCGTCGGCGTCGATCGTAATGATGCCGTCGGCACCCATGAGACGCGCGGCGTCGATGCCCGTCATGGTCGCCGCGCCCGCGCCGCCGTTGCTCATGTGCCGCACGACGAACGCCCCCGCTTCTTTCGCTTGTTTCCCCGTCTCATCTCCGGACCCGTCGTCCACGACAATCACGCGGTCGACGTACTTTTGAACGGCACGGACAACCGATGCGATGCGCGTGGCTTCGTTATAAGCCGGTATGACGGCGATGAGCATAGGGTAAGTATAGGATTAGGATCAGGATTAGGGCTAGGGCGGGATTCAAATGATCATTTATTACCTAATCCTAATCCTATCCCCTAATCCTACTTCACCGTCCCCGACCCGCTCGCGGGCAGCGTTTGCGGCAGCAATACGAACACGATGCCGCCGCCGGGATCATTGACCACCACCTGCAGATGCAGACTGGGATCGTTGAGGAAATCGAGGAAGTTCTGGACCGATTGATGCAGCGGTCCATTGGGGTTTTGCTCGATCGTCGCCGTATTCGTGTCGAAAATGATGCTGTTAAAACCCAGCGACTCGAGCCGCTTCAGCGTGAGCTGGTGGTTGCCGTCCTGATTCAGACAGGAGAAAAACAGCAGCTGGTTATCCGCATTCGGGATGATCTGCAGATTCTTCGGGATGAAATACGGAATGAATGTCCCCACGCGATAGACGTACGGCATCTGCGGCAGATCCTGCGCGCGCTGTTCGACGACATTGGCAATATCCTGATAATGCGGAATCGTGCGCTCCTGCATGGCCTCGGCGGAGACGGCGCCGAATGCGTAGGAATAGAGATTGCCCTGCTGCTCAAACTGCCAGAAGCGATTGGCGAAGACGATGATGAATGACAAAAAGAGGATGACCGACGCAACTGTCCTGTTCGTCGCATCGGGCGCGCGATTCACGAAGGCCTCAAGCATGACGGCAAGACCCAGGAACATGCCGATGCCGTACCACGGCACGCCGTTCGCGAAGAATATCCATTGAATAATCAGGAAGGTTGTCGCCCACGTCAGATACCGCAGCCATTTACCCTCCTTGCTCCAGAAGAATGGCAGGAGCAGAAGGAGCGGGAAGAGGAGCAACGCGAATGTCGTCGTCACGTAGTAGCCGACGCTGTCGCTGTTCATGACAGATCGCCACGGCAGGCCCAGATAGTGACTCCACCCCTGCGCAAATCCCCAGTAACGATCCAGTTCCTCTGATTTCGCATCCAGGTTCGTACAGGCGGGGGCACTTGCATTGACCGCCAGACTTTCGGGCAGCGCACGGATGTTGGACCCCGTTTCGGTCAGCACCTGCTTCTTGTCGATGACGAACGTCGGCGCGTAGGTATTCGGCGCACTCAGCAGCAGATGCGGCACCGTGTTTCCGGCAAGGATATTGTTGTGCATCACCCACGGCACGAGCGTCACAAGGAACGTGGCGGAGAAAATGATGATGCCAAGAACTGAGCGCTTGATGAATGTGGGGCGCCGATATGCAGCGACGGCAATAATGAGAATTCCCAGAACTGCAAAAATCGCAGTAGCAACGCTTTGCGAATATGCGTGCGGATCACCCGTCAGCCATCGGGATATATCTTCCATATTGAACAGTTTCTGCTGCGAGAAAACTCCCATCACCAACATCGCGACACCCAAAAAACCGGCTCCATGCAGCAGAACCCCTCCGATCACGGCATTGAGCGACATGATCGTCATGATCGTCGTCGGTTTCATCGCGAAGCCGAAGCCCGCAAAAACGCCCGCAAGCACCATCCACTTCCAGTGATACGGACTCTTCTCCTCCGCAGCATCCTCGCTTTCCTGCCGCTCGTGATGCAAGCGGAAAAGCCCGACGAAGACGGCGATGAGCGACATCGTTCCCAGAGTAAAGACGGCGTTATCCACCTTCATGTCGGCAAACGAGAAGTGCCCGATCATGGGGAGCGTATAGAACGCCAGAGCGGAAATGAAACCCTGCGCCCTGCCGAAGAACGTGCGGCCGAAAATGTACACGCTCATCGCAGCAAAGAGACCCGCCATCCAGTTGATAAGCATCGACGTCGTGGCGCCGAACGGACTGTCGTAGCCAAAAAGGAGGAATCCGAACGACGTGATGTATTCCCATTGGAACGCCTCCAGACGCGGAATGAAATGTCCGTAGCTCACCATGAGACGCGGATCGTTCATGTAGACGCCCAGGTCATCCCAGCCGATCGGAAACGGACGGACGACCGTCAGGAAGTTAAAGACGAGATAACTGAGCAGCAGCCACCCGAGCAGCAGCGCGCCGCCGTACCACGCCCCTTCGTACGTCCATTTCTTCTGCGTGAGAGACGTGATCCAGTACAAGCTGTCTTTCCAGGCAATGAGCGGCAGCAGAATAACCAGAATCCAACCGACCGTCTGCGTGTAGATGCCCGCCACCGCCAGCACCCACAGAATCACGATGGTGCTGCAAATACCGAGCCCCAGGCTGAACAGCATTTCCAGAAGCGGATGACGCTCCGGCAGGCGGAAGAGGCGGTACCAGAGCCGTCCGAAGGAGAGCAGCACGAAGATGAGATACAGAATCGCGATGAATTCGGTGAAGACGCGCGTGACAAAAGATATCTGCATGCACCCCTGGCTCATCTGCGACACCTCGGCGCCGCCCGCCGTCACGCCGGGCAGCACGGTCAGACATCCGCGGCTTTTCAACGTATCGTAATCCTGAGCAAGCACCTCCAGCGTTTGCGGATCGGCGCCCTGATACACCTGGGACGTCGGCTGGATCACGTCACGATACGGCTGGTTGGTACCCGGGATGGAGCCTTGTCCGAGTGTTGTGAAAAGCAGCCACAAGCACACCAAAAAACCGATGATCAGCTTGAGAGGCGTGAGCGTGAAGCTGAACGTCCACTTCCCCGTCTTCAAAAATCCCATCGTCAGCACGACGACGAATGCGATCGCACTGATGATGACGTACCACAGAAACGGCGCGGCGCGCGCGATGGTATGGGTCACGGTCGGAATCATCGCCTGCCACCCCGCGCACAGTCCGCCCCCGGGACAATTCTGCTGGATTTGTTGCTGCTGTGTGTCGCCGAGCAGCACCGCCTCATGCACCGGCACGCCGACGTACTCCAGGTAGGTGAATCCTCCCCACAAAATCAGGAGAGCGAGCAATGCGAAACGAAGAATGTTGAAGGTGCGATCAGTCATAGAGGCGGGAAAACCTAGCTATACTACCCATTCCGCCGCTCGAAGAAAGCCAAAAGAACGCGCGGAAGACAAGCGCGCTTGCCATATTTCTTCTATACTGTGCGCCCGCATGAGTCTCGACTCTTCCGCCATTCGCCGGCACTTCCCTTTCCTGAACCAATCGATACGGGGAAACCCGATCGTCTATCTGGATTCCGCCGCCACCGCGCAGAAACCGGATGCGGTGCTGGACGCAATGCGCCGCCAGGATGAAACCGCGACCGCCAACGTCCACCGCGGCATGCACGTGCTCGCCGAGCGCGCAACCGATGCGTACGAAGGCGCGCGGGAAACCGTGAGACGGTTTGTAAACGCCAAGCACACCGATGAAATCATTTTCACCAAAAGCACGACGGAATCTATCAACTTAGTCGCGCGCAGTCTGGGATCAACATGGCAAGAAGGAGATGCCGTGCTGCTCTCGCTTCTCGAACATCACAGTAACATCGTTCCCTGGCTGCAGCTCAAGGAAGAAAAAGGCATCGACGTCCGCTGGGTCGACATTGATGCTCAGGGGCAGATTGATCTGCAGTCATTTGAAAAGCAGATGGAAGACGGACGCGTGAAGATGCTGTCGATCACGGGGCAGAGCAACGTCCTCGGAACGCGCCCGCCGCTCAAGGAGATGATCATTGCGGCGCGTGCGAAAGGCGCGCGCGTGATGGTCGATGCGGCGCAGCTTGTCGGTCATGCACCGATCGATGTAGCCACTCTCGACTGCGATTTCCTCGCATTCTCCGGTCACAAGCTGTACGGACCGACCGGTATCGGCGTGCTGTACGGAAAGCGTGAACGTTTGAAAGAGCTGCCTCCGTTTCTGGGGGGAGGGATGATGATCCGCGAGGTGACGCGCGATCATTTCACCGTCGACGATGCGCCGGCAAAATTCGAAGCCGGCACGCCGCCGATCACGCAGGCCGTCGGACTGGCTGCCGCGATAGATTGGTTGCAGCAGTTTTCCTGGAGCGATCGAGAGGCGCACGAACAGGAATTACTGAACACTGCAGTCGACGAATTAGTACAAATCAATGGCGTAAAAATTCTCGGCTATGAAACTAAAAACCAGGAACGAAAAACCAAGAACTTTCATGGCTGTATCAGCTTCGTGATCGACGACATTCATCCCCACGATCTGACGGATCTCCTGGGGCAACGAGGCATTTGCCTGAGAGCCGGCCACCACTGCACGCAGCCGCTGCATACACATCTTGGCATCAACGCCTCCGCACGCCTGAGCATCGGCCTCTACAACACCGTCGAGGAAATCCAACTGCTCCCCGCTGCAATCCAAGATGCAGTGAAAAAATTGAAATAGTTTTTCAATCCCTAGCCCTAGCCCTATCACCTAGCCCTACCATGGACCTCTACGCCGACATCATACTGGATCACTACCGCGCGCCGCGTCACAAAGGCGAACTCGCGAACGTCAGCGTGACGCACACGGAAAAAAATCTGAGCTGCGGCGACGAGGTGACGCTGCAATTGAAGATCGCGGATGACGGCGTCGCAGAGCTCGCGTGGACCGGCGAGGGCTGCGCCATCAGCCAGGCCGGCATGTCGATGCTGGCCGAAGAAATCGCGGGAAAGTCATTGGCGGAAATCGACGCGCTAACGCCAGCGGATATCCGCACGATGCTGGGCGTGCCGGTCGGCCACCGGAGAGTGAAATGTGCGCTCCTCAGCCTCCATACGCTCCAAAACGCCCTCAATGAATTGCGAAACGAACCGCTGCAAAGTTGGGCAGAAACGGTTGGAAATGACGAAGAGTCACGTTAGGATTGGCACCCGCAGATGAACTGCAGATCTTTCGAAGTCGCGTACGCCGTCGTAGCTCAGCGGTAGAGCACGTCCATGGTAAGGACGGGGTCACGGGTTCAATCCCCGTCGACGGCTCCATTCAAAAATGTGGTCGTCGGTTCTCCATCACAAAGAAACAATGTCATGGTGAGCCTGTCGAACCACCGATCAGCGGCTCCATCTTTATAATACCGTCGTAGCTCAGTGCGGCATTTGCGCTTGCGAAAATACCCAGAGAAAAACATCTGCCGCGCAGCGGCATATCCATGGTAAGGAGGTGGTCGTCGGTTCAATCCCGATCGGCGGCTCCAGACGAAAGCTCTTGAACACAAGCTTATCGAGCGCAGTGCGAAAGGCTTGAGTCGCAGTCCCTTTAGGGACTCCATTTCAAAAACGTGGTCGTCGGTTCTCCATCACAAGAAACATTTTAAAACGGGACGAATGCATGCACTCATCCCGTCTCGACTATCACATCATCGTCGTCACTGCGTCGCCGCCGTGAAGGTGACGGTTGCCTTGTAGGTGCCCGTCGGCTGCGCCTTGGTGGCGCCGACTTCCGCGCGGAATCCGATGCGGATCAGGTCTCCGCTGCCGCTCTGCGCGTGGACGCCGCTGGCGCGGATTGTCAGCGTCGAGCCGGTATGCACGCGCGCCCATTTCTCCGACGAGCCGTCGGTTCCCCAGAGCATCGGCGCGACGTCGCTTCCTGAGCTGGTGGACGACACGCGGCCGCCCCAGCGGGAATCATTGGAGTTTACAGACCACGACGCTGTGTTGTTGGATGCGCTGCCCGTACCAAAAGCCTGAATGATATCGTTGAACTGACTGACCAGATGTCCTGTGGCGGTACCGCCGCTGCCGCTGGCAACCTCCCATCCGAGCGTGTAACCCGTCTGGTTGTTCGTGGCCACCCAGCACTTCACGGCGCGGCTGTTACTGTACACACCCGTGTCGCCCGTATACGTAATCGTACCGAGGCTGAGCGTCTCGCCGGAACCCACTCTGTTGTCGCCGTTGGCATCGCACGAAAGTCCGAGAGCGGCTCCGAGCGTTACCTGCACGACCGCCGTTTCACTGTCAGATGAGGCGGCAAGCGAGCGCATCGGCTCCGCGACCGCGATGACCATGACATACAAACCGGCGGCTGCCGTCAGGGTCATGGACAGAGAGGAGATACACAAGCGGCGGATCAGACTGTTCTTCTTCATAATAGCAGTGGTATGTATATGAATGTTCACTTATTATTATACATTTTTTATGAAAAAATGCAAGTGTGAAGCGGGTACAAAAAAGGCCGGTTTCCCGGCCTATTCTTCTGTCCGTGTGGAATGCACTTACTGCGTCGCCGCCGTGAAGGTGACGGTTGCCTTGTAGGTGCCCGTCGGCTGCGCCTTGGTGGCGCCGACCGCTGCACGGAATCCGATGCGGATCACGTCGCCGCTGCCGCTCTGGGCATGCGTGGAACTGGCGCGGATGGTGAGCGTCGAGCCGGTCGTGACCCGTGCCCATTTTTCAGAGGATGCGTCTGTTCCCCAGAGCATCGGCGCGACGTCGGCTCCCGAGCTGGTGGACGACACGCGGCCGCCCCAGCGCGAATCATTGGAGGCAACCGACCAGGTCGCCGTGTTGTTGGACGTGCTTCCGGTGCCGAACGGCGCGATGAGGTCGTTAAACTGGTTGGCCAGATAGCCGGTCGCCGTCCCGCCGCTGCCGCTGGCCACTTTCCAGCCGAGCGTATAGCCTGTTTGGTTGTTCGTGGTGATCCAGCATTTCACCGCGCGGCTGCTCGAGTATGCTCCCGTGTCACCCGTATACGTAATCGTGCCGAGGCTGAGCGTTTCGCCGGAACCCGCTTTGTTGTCGCCGTTCGCATCGCAGGAAAGTCCGAGACCTGCGGCCAATGTCACCTGTACGACGGCGGTTTCGCTGTCGGATGATGCCGCAAGACCGCGGAGCGGTTCGGCGACAAAGGCGACGAGCAGATAGAGCCCGATCGCCGCACTGACGGCAACCGTCAGGACACGAATCTGACGTTCAGGCCGGAGAAGCGAGGAAAACTGCGTCATACTTGATGTGGGTATGTATTTCCTATCAGTATAGCAAATCCGGATAAAAATATCAATGCCAACGGGTCAGCAATCTATAGCGATTGATGAGGAAGATCCCCGATAGAGCACAGGCGCTTGCGGCAAGAATGGACAAGAGAGACGCATCCCCTCCCTCGATGCCGGACACGGACGCCGTCAGGGCTGATGCGGATTGCTGCTGATAACCGACCGTCTTGCCGCTGCCGGCATTCACCCATCCGCAATCTTTGCCGTAGAGCTGATGCTCGGACGCGCGGACAAAGAGCGTCACCATTTCGGCACGATTGATGGTGCGATTCGGATGCGCATCGTGCGCGGCGCCCTCTCCCTGCAGAATGCAGTGATCGGCTGCCGCCTGCAGGTATGGTGCGTACCAGGCGTCTTTGGAAACGTCCGGGAAGACCGGCGCAAGGTGCATCGGCGCAATGCCCTCGAAGCGCATGATCATGGCGATTGCCTCCGCGCGGGTCGCGGTATTGGCCGGCTTGAAGTCGCACGGATGCGTGCCGTAACAATTGTTGTAACCAAGGATCCAGCCCTGCTTCGCGCTGTCCTCCGCGGGCTGGAAGTACCAGGCGCTTCGCGGCACGTCGTCGAAGCTCGGCGTCTGAACGACCGCATGCTGCTTGTTCCCGAGCTTCGTGAGCACCTGTGCAAACTCGGACCGGAGCGCGGAATCATCGGGCCGGAAGAACTGCTGCGTCTTGTCGAGAATTCCCTGATCGACGAATGCCTGCACGGCGGATGCAAACCAGTCCGTCGGCGACACGTCCTTATAAGGAAGCGCGGGCGCGGCGCCGTGATATGGCACGTCGATGTAGCATTGATTGATGCCCTGCGCCTCCGCGGGCGTCAGCGTCTGCGTGTAGTACGTGCCGTCCGGCAGCTGCTTGCGCTCAATGATCGTGGGGAGAGACGCCGCCGGAAGATTATCGACGGTCGACGGGACAGGCGGACGTCTGCCACCTGCGGGCGGATTTGACGTATCGGATGTCGCGGGGCAGGAGGCCGGAACAGTCACGACCGTCGTGCCGCTGCCGGACGTCAGGTGCATGAAGGTATAGGCGACCGTGCTCATCGTGAGGCCGTTGACGTCGCTGGCATCGATCGTGATCGCGTAGGGAATATTGTTCTCGATCGCCGCGGGCAATGTGATGGTCACCGCGTAATCCGCCGATGTTCCCGTAATGGAGACGAGCGGACTGGAGCCCGTCAGCACGAGCGGACTGCTCGTGACGGCTGCGCCGGTCCCGATCAGTTTCACTTTGATGCTGCTTGAATCGATGCCCGCGCCGGAGTCTTTCACGTGGAATGCGATCGTGTCGCTCAAGCCGGCGCTGGTCGTGAACCGCGACGGATTTTCCGAGTCAACGGAGCACGTGCTGCAGCTGCTGGCGATGGTAAAGGAATACGATTTCGTGCCGGTATTCGGAGTGGATGCCAGATCCCGGGCGCTCAACGCAACCGTCACCGTCTGATTGCCGGTGAAGTTCGACGCCGGGTTGATCGTGATCGTGTAGCTGCTGGAAGTCCCGGTGTAGCTGAATTCACTGTCGCCGACGCCGTAGGACGTTCCGTTGATCGACGCGGTCGTGTTATTGATATCAATGCCCGCGCCGCTGTCGCTCACCGTAAAGACGATGTTGCTGTCCGCGGCGACGTTGTCCGCGCCGCTCGCCGGACTCAGATTGAAGAACGCGGGCGGAATGGTATCGGCAGTCGTAAAGGAATACGTGTCCGTGCTCATGACGTTCGGCGGACTGTGCAGGTCGGATGCATCGACGCTCACCTGCACCGTCTGGTTTTGCGCGAACGGCGCCGCCGGCGTGATCGTGACTGTGCGGTCGGCGGAGATGCCCGTGATCGCCGTATGTCCGTCGCCCTGCTGATACGTAATCGGCGATCCGGTGCCGGCCGTGACCGTCACGCGGATGCTGCTGGAATCAACGCCGAGACCCGGCGTCACGCCCGCGTCATTTTTGTAATCCTTGATATGCAGGACGATCGTCGTGCTCGTGGCAACGCCCGTCGCGCCGGACGCGGGATTCAGATTCTGCACGTACGGCGCGTCGGTATCGTCCTCCGTCGTGAACTGCCACGTCTGCGATCCTTTGTTCGGCGTCGGAGACGCGAGATCGGCCCCCGACGCGATCACGGTATAGGTCGTGTTGTAGTTGAGCGTCCCCGGGCTGACGGACGCGTTGCAGCTGGCGGTGCGGTTGCTATTCGTCACGACGCAGCCGCTCTTCGTCGTCGTTTTGAGAACACCATCCAGTTTCGTCAGAATGGAACCGGAATTGACACCGGCGCCGGCGTCATTGATCGTGTAGGAAATGCCGCTCGTGACGGAGACGTTCGTAGCGCTGGCCGCGGGATTCAAACTGCTGAAGGTCGGCCCCGACACGTCGTCTGCGAGCGCCAGCGACAGATTCTGTACGGCATCCAGCGCGTCGGTGCCGTTGCCTCCCTGCTCCGCCATGTTGGTATCAGTCGTGGAGCCGAGCGTGAAACTGAAATTCATGTGGAAGCTGCCGCTTGCGGTCAGCACTTTCCAGTAGACGTGGCCGAGCACTGCGTCTGCGGGTGCCGCGCCGGTGTTGACCGGGTTGCTGCCGGACGGATCGTACCCCGTCACTTCGATGGTGCTGCCCGAAATCGTGTTGGCCGGATACGACGGAAAGAGATTGTCCGTCACGATGCCGGTTGCCCCCACCGTACAACCCGAGTCGGTGTAGGGTGCGACGTATGTATTGTTGTAAGGCAGGACGATGTCGACGGAGTTCGCGTTGAGGTTGTCGGTCTGCACGCGGATGTCGGTACGGAAGCAGCGCCCCACGTAGAACGTCGAACCGTTGTCGGATGTTTCCAGCTTGATGATCTGTCCGGCCGCGGCGAACGCGGAGGACAGATGCAGATTCAATCCGGCGGCGATCATTCCGAAAAAAATCAGGGTGCTTCCGGCCGACCATGCGAAATGCCGCAGGTTTTTTCTCACGAGAAAACGGACGTCCGCTGCATCGACGAACCGACGGCCTTTGCGCGGCGTCCTGCGTGAAGCCGGTGCGGATGTGCGTTTAGATGTCACCGGTTTTGTTGAGGTTATCGACGGCGTTGGTGAGGTCGATGCCGTTCACTTTCGTGTCCTGATTGAGATCGAGACGCTCGTTGCTGCCATTAAGACCGCCTACGATGAGCGTGAGGTCGATGCCGTTCACCTTGTTGTCGCCGCTCGCGCCGTTCACGTCGCCGCTGAGCAGCGGATTGGTGCCATTGGCGGTGAAGTCGATCGTGGAGCCGCTCGTGATCGTCACGTTTGATTCCTTGCGGCGCAGATGCGAGAACCCTTTCGCGGTGATGTCGTACGTGGCGCCGTCGCTCACATTCGTAAGCTGAACGCCGCTGTACGTTCCGTTGGCTGTCGTGATGACCGTGCCAGAGAATACGTAACTCGTCTCACCCGGCTGGCGCACTTCGATGGTGAGATGCGTCGAGTTGTTGCCGGTACTCGGAATGCGTTTTTCCGGAATCGCGATGACATTGATCGGCACCGCCGAATTGGCGATGTTCAAACTCACGACCACGTTCTCGCCGTCGCTTATCTGCGCGTGCAGATTCTGCATCTGCAAAAATACCGTCGGCGCAAGCACGACCGCCCACGCGACCGTCCATGCCGCGATTCTACGCAGTGACATTTTCCGTTGGGGACGGGTCTGTCTGGGCATGTGTATGGGTGTTTCGGAAATCTCAACAGTATATCAGAAAACTCCATTCAGAAGAACGCAGGGAGAATTGTTGGATCGCTAAAATATGGTATTGCTAACGATGCACCCGCATGGAGCTCCTCCCCCGCAAGCGCGGCTCCCGCCTATTTCCGCTTCTTCATCGTCGTCTCACTGTCCTCTCCTTTCTTGTGAATCTCGAAGCGCGAGAAGAAGTATTGTACGAGGAACGAGACCAGGAAGATGAGCAGCAGAATGATCAGAACGGGTAGCAGCGGAATCACCCAAAAAGAGGTGGACACGCCGGCCAGAGTCTTGGATCCGCACGACGGATCGTTCAGACTCTGCAGATCGTTGTAGGCGGTGAAGTGCGTGGTCGCCGTGTAGCGTCCGAGCGCAAAGCGCGGGCTCCACGTGAAGTCGATCGCGCGCGTCGAATTGCGCAACACGACCCAGTCGTTGAATGGAACTTCATCGACGAGGATGCCGAAGATGTTACGGATTTGAACGGTCCCCGTCGGCTGCATATGGACGGTGCTCGTGGCGTTGTCCGCGCTCAGGTGCAGGTAGACCGGCAGAAACCAGTTGAGACCGTAGCGCGACGAGATGCCGCTGATCGATCCTTCTTCCGTGCATTTTCCCTCCACCGTGATGACGAACAAGCTGGCGACGCGCGACACGATGTTAAAGCCGCCGACATCGGGATTGGGATTGGGATTCGTTTTCCGCGTGACGATCAGCGCCGCCTGATGATCGCCGGGATCCACGCTCTTGGGAACGCGGACGGTGACGTCGATGAACGCGCGCTCGCCGTGATTCAGCTGCACGCTGCGGAATTCCGGCGTGATCCAGAAACGCGCGGGATACGGACCGTTCGCGTTGTCATTGAAAAACGTCGGCGTTCCTTCGCGGTTCGGGTCGGCGATGAAGTCCTCGGTGCTGAAGTTGTACGTCATCGGCTTTCCTTCGCGGTCGGTCAGCTGCACCTGTACGGTCCGCTCTTCACCGGGCGCCATGGTGAGCAAAAATCGCGTCGGACCGAGCGTGAAATCGTGCAGCACCGGCGTGTTATTTTGCATGTTGATGCGAAGTGTCGCAGGACGCAGATCGGCGCTCGCCGCAAAAACATCGGCAGTGGATGACGACAGAAGAACGGCGCTGCTCAGAAATATCGTTGCGAGACGCTTCATCGGTTGCAGAGCGTACGGCATGCGGCAGGTTTGCTCAAGATCGTTCTTTGATTCGCATTGCGCTGCGGTGCTACTCTCTGTCTGATCCATGAAAAAACCTGCATTGCTTTTCGCGCTTCTGGTCATTGCGATCGTCGGGATCATCGCCTACGCGCAGTATCGTCAGAGAGCCCTGATGGCTGACCTGACGCGTGAAACCGACGCCATCGCCGCCGGATATAAGACGCTGGCCGATCGCGACCTGCGGCCGCTTGCCGCGACGCATGCATTGACCGACGGCCAGTCGGCGGCCGTTCAAACGGTCGCGCAGCGGATGAAAGATCCGGCGGCAACGCAGCCGCTCGCGCAAAAGGTGGCGGATATCCACGACGTGCAGATGGCCCTCGTCCGGTTCCTGCGGGATGTAACACCCACGCAGCCCTTCGCCCAGTCCGCCGAACTTGCCGATCTGCAGAAAGAGATGGGCAAAGACGGCCGGATGCGCGGACTCCTCGATGCGTATAACCAAACGGCCAAAGAATGGAACGACACGCAATCGACCGGCGTGACGATGCTCACAAGCGATATTCTTCGGAAAAAGAGCAATCCGCTGCCTTATTTGCGCTTCGACGGAGAGATGGAATATTTCACGGTGATTCATCTGTAAGATTCCGTCCAGCAATCCAAAAGCCCGGTAAACGGTACAAAAGTTCAGAGAGATCCGCGACAAAATATATCAATCTACAACAAACCATACGGTTGAAAAGGCCCCGGGCCGGTGCGCCGATGATCGTCCTTGCGCACGCATCAGACGCCGGAAGAGCGCGCATCGGGGACCGGTGACTTTTGT
>DASZVA010000008.1:0-128299 GCA_035547395.1 Candidatus Peribacteraceae bacterium
GCGTCTTTGACGCGATCATTGGTGGCGAATCCGATGGTCGTGACCGAGGAATCGGTCTTCGTTTTCTTTGTCTCGGGGTCGTGGGTTACGTTGCCGAGAAGAGTCACCCGATTGACGTTGAACATAAAAATGGAGGAAGGAAATAGGTGCCTCCACCGTACGGCAGATCAGACAGGCCTCGACAGATGCTTCATTTAAAGAGACGAAAAACGATTGCTGATTTTTCTTTTCAGGAAAAGGAAAACGGATGTTCTGTGTTGTCTCGGAACAGGCAGTAGTTACCCGTCGATTTCTTCGAAAGGAATCATGCCTGCGATCTGCTCATGACCATGCAAGATACGAGCATGTATCCGACTGAGACGAGCGTCTGCAGCTGCCGATTCTTGCGGCGTCTCTGCTGTTTCTTCCGTGCCTGTAAGTTTCAACGTGTACGTGGGATCGGCATTCTCCGATGCAATGTCATAGAAACACCAGTCATCTGCGGCCATGGAGAGTTGGGGAAGAATAGTTCCATCTTAGGACGATCAATCCGTCTGACAACTGAAAAGGACTAGGAACTGCTTCCTAGCCCTTTTCTTCTTTCGAACTTTATTAAGCGTCGTACGCGGCTTCTTCGCTGGATGCGTCTTTCACTTCATCCTTCTGAGATTCACCGGATGCGTCGACTTCTTCACCCTGCATGCCGGCAACGACTTCTTCTTCCGACTCGCGCTCGCTTGCCGCGACTTCGTCGCTGAGTTCACTGATCTTGTCGGAGAGCGGTACCGCTTCCTCGGTCTCTTCTTCGGCTTCGACTCTGGACTGCAGTTCGACGGTCTCCACTTCATCCGGCTCGACGAGCGCGGCTGCCCTTTCCTCTGCCGACACTTCATCCTTGAACTTGAGGAGCTCAACCTTGAGTCCGAGTGCCTGGAGTTCCTTCACGAGAACGTTGAAGGATTCCGGAATGCTCGGGCGCTGGATTGTCTCGCCCTTCACGATCGCCTCGTAGGCCTTGGAGCGGCCGATGACGTCGTCGGACTTGATGGTGAGCATTTCCTGCAGCGTGTAAGCGGCACCGTAGGCTTCGAGAGCCCACACTTCCATTTCTCCGAAGCGCTGTCCGCCGTGCTGCGCCTTTCCTCCGAGCGGCTGCTGGGTGACGAGCGAGTACGGACCGACTGAGCGGGCGTGAATCTTGTCTTCCACGAGGTGGAGGAGCTTCAACATGTACACCATTCCGACCGTCGTCTTGTGCGCGAACGGTTCGCCCGTGCGGCCGTCGAAGAGCTGCACTTTGCCCTCTTCGGGAAGACCGGCGAATTTGAGGAATCCTGTGATCTGATCGGCCGAGATACCGTCGAGCGGGGGCGTGGCGATTTTGATGCCGAGCATCTGGCAGGCCCAGCCGAGGTGGGTCTCAAGGATTTGTCCGATGTTCATACGGGACGTCACACCGAGCGGGTTCAGGATAATGTCGACCGGCGTGCCGTCTTCCATGAACGGCATGTCGGCTCTCGGCACAATGCGCGAGATGACGCCTTTGTTTCCGTGGCGGCCGGCCATCTTGTCACCGACCTGCGTCTTGCGGGTCTGGGCAACGAAGACTTCGATCTGCTTCATCACTCCCGTCGGCAGTTCATCGCCCGCGGCGCGGTCGAAGATGTGCACGTCGACCACTTTGCCGCCGGCTCCTCCCGGCAGACGCAGCGACGAATCTTTTACGTCCTTGGCTTTGTCACCGAAGATCGCCTGGAGCAAACGCTCTTCCGGCGTCAGTTCGGTCTCGCCCTTCGGCGTGATTTTGCCGACGAGGATGTCTCCTTCGTGGACGGTCGCGCCGATGCGGACGATACCGTCGGTATCGAGGTCCTTGAGCTTGGCTTCACCGACGTTCGGAATGTCGCGGGTGACGGTCTCGGGTCCGAGCTTCGTCTCGCGGACGTCCGTGATGTAGCTCTCGATGTGAATGGAATCGTAATAGCCCTCCTCCACGACGCGATCGGAAATGATGATGGCGTCCTCGAAGTTGTAACCCTGCCACGACATGTAGGCGACCAGCAGGTTCTGACCCAAAGCCAGTTCTCCGCCCTCGACGGCCGAGCCGTCGGCGATCGTCTGACCCTTGTGCACCTTCTGGCCGTGCGTGACGCGCGGACGCATGTGGAAGCAGGTTCCCTGGTTGGAACGCAGGAAAGTGTGGAGCTTGTAGGTCTCCTTGCGGCCGGTTTTGTAGACGATGGAAATTTCGGCGGCATCGACGTAGGTCACCTCTCCGTCTTCCTCCGCAATCAACGCATGACCCGATGCGCGCGCTGCGAGACTCTCGAGTCCCGTGCCGACGAGCGGCGCGTGCGGCTTGATGAGCGGCACCGCCTGTTTCTGCATGTTCGTTCCCATGGATGCACGCGTGTTGTCGTCGTGCTCGAGGAACGGAATGAGCGACGTGGAAACGGATAGAATCTGCTTCGGGGACACGTCGATGTGCGTGACGTCGCGGACGTGTGAAAGCGTCGGTTCACCGCTCTTGCGGGATGACACTCGTGTTTCAAGGAATTCACCGAATTCGCTCAGACTTCCCGTCTCCTGCGCCTGGGCAATCACCATTCTGCGCTCCTGTTCGGCGTCCATGAACATCACCTTGCCGGAAGCATAGGCGCGAACCGGAACCGCCTCGCGCTTCTCATGCTTGAGAGCGGAGATGATCTGGCGTGCGGTTTCCTTGGTCTCCACGACGTCGCCCTCCTTGGCGATGATCTTGCGTCCGTCCTTGATAGTTTCATCGAGGATACGCCCCTGCAATGCATCGGCATCGAGCGGCACCGTGTGCTTCACTTCGCGGTACGGCGTCTCGAGGAATCCGTACGGGTTCACGCGGGCGAAACCTGCCAGGTGGACAACGAGACCGATGTTCGGACCTTCCGGCGTCGCGATCGGACAGATGCGGCCGTAGTGGCTGGGGTGCACGTCACGAACGTCAAACGACGCGCGCTCACGGCTGAGTCCACCGGGACCCATCGCGGAGAGACGGCGCTTGTGCGAGAGCTCGGAAAGCGGGTTGGTCTGATCCATGAATTGAGAGAGCTGCGACGACGCGAAGAATTCGCGCATCGCGGCCGTGACCGGGCGGCAGTTGATGAGCTGCGTCGGCGTCACCGTCTCCAGATCCATCACCGTCATACGGTCCTTCACGATGCGCTCGGTGCGGACGAGTCCCACGCGGTACTTGTTCTGCACGAGTTCACCGACGCTTCGGACGCGGCGGTTCGAGAGGTGATCGATATCGTCGGCCGTGCCGATGCCGTTATTCAAGCGGATGAGTTCGCGGAGAATTTCGATGAAGTCCTTCACCTGGAACACTCTGTGCGCCTCGTCGCTCGGCGTCTCAACATTGAATCTGCGGTTGAGTTTGTAGCGCGCGATCGTACCCATGTCGTACTTCTTGAAATCGAAGAAGAGACCGTCGATCAGCTGCTTGGCGTTCTCCGGCGTGGCGTAGTCGCCCGGGCGGATGCGGCGGTAGATGGACTGGTACGCATCCTCGAGCGTCGTGGCGGTGTCTTTCTCGAGCGTGTTCAAAATGAAATCATGCTCTTCGGTCGTGAGATCCTTGAACAGATCCATGATCTCGGCTTCGGTCGTATAGCCGAAGACGCGCAGCAGCTGTGTGATGGGGATCTTTCTTTTTCGGTCGATCTTGCAAGTGATGACTCCCCTTCTGTCTGTTTCGATCTCGAGCCACACGCCGCGCTTGGGGATGATCTTCGCCGCATGATACTTGGGATAATCCGGCATCGGCGAAAAGAACACGCCCGGACTGCGGACGAGCTGGTGCACCACGACGCGCTCGATACCTCCGATGATGAAGGTGCCGTTATCGGTCATGAGCGGAATCGATCCGAGGAAGACGTCCTGCTCCTTGATTTCACCGGTCTCTTTGTTGATGAGCTGGACGTGGCCTTTCATCGCCGCCTCGTAGGTGAGGTTTCTGCGGCGGCAGGTTTCAGGATCGTACTTGGCGGGGTCGAACGTGTGTCCGAGGATGCGCAGCTCCATTTTCTTGCCGGAGAAATCCGTGATCGGCGTGATTTCCTCAAGCAGTTCTTTCAGACCTTCAGTCAGGAACCACTTGTAGCTTTCGATCTGCATCTCGATCAGAGACGGCACGTGCGAGATTCCCTGATCATCGACGATGAAGACACGTCCGTCGACCACTTTCTTGGCGGCCATGGTTTCCGGCAGATCCTTGATGGAAGCCGGGACACGATCGGCCGGAGGCGCGAGGTGCGGATGCACCTGCGGCAAAATCTCGGCGTCGACATCCATCTGATACTGCGCCCTGCCGGAGGTCGTCACTTTCTTGCCCACGGCTTTCGTCTCGGGTTTCTTGGCCGCAGCGGGTGCAGCGGCAACTTTGGCGCCGGCGCTCTTCTTGGCGGCAGGCTTTGCCTTGGGAGCGGCAGCTTTCTTGACCGGAGCCTTTTTTACGACTTTCTTGGGTGCCGCTTTCTTGGCAGCGGGCTTCTTTGCGGATGCCTTCTTTGCAGGCTTTTTCTTGGTGGCCATAAAAATAGAGGAGGACAGAGCGCCCATTCCTGGGCGCAGGAGACAAAGAAAACAGCCCTACAACCGCCTGTGCCGGATCACGATGGAACCGGACCCGGCTTCGCTCTTCGAGCTATGCCGTGGCAGTTGCAGCGCTCAGAACACAATCGAAGCCAGCTGTAACCCGCCTATTCTAAGGAAGAACAAAGGCGAGTCAACAAAATTTCACCATAAAAACACATGCAACTACTGCCGTTCTTCAGGTGAGAGTCGTGCACGTACTTCCTCCATAAGCGCATCTATTGTCCGTTTCCCCGCCTCGCTGTTCCGCCACTGCTCATAGATCTGAGCCTCCGCCTCGCGTCTTGTCTTCTCGATCCGGACAGGCGCATCCATGGGTGTGGTCCACGCATCTGTCTGATGATCGCCGCAAAAAGGATGATCAATGCTCATGCCTGCTATTTGGCCTCCTGATACCGCTTCTCCACCTCATCCCAGTTCACGACTTCCCACCATGACGCGATGTAGTCCGGACGCTTGTTTTGGAACTTGAGATAGTATGCATGTTCCCACACATCAAGTCCGAGGATCGGCGTCTTGCCGTCCATGATCGGACTGTCCTGGTTGGGCATGCTGAGGAGTTCCAGTTTTCCGTTGTTCACCACCAGCCATGCCCAGCCGGAACCGAACACGCCGGTCGCCTTCTCCGAGAACTTCACTTTGAAATCCTGAATCGATCCGAACGCTCCCTCAATCGCTTTGGCAACATCACCTGTCGGCTCGGTCTTCGCCCCCGACATCACCGTCCAGAAGAGCGTGTGGTTCGCGTGTCCGCCGCCGTGATTTTTCACCGCCGTGCGTTTGTCCTCGGGTACGTCATTGATGCGCGCAAGCAGTTCCTCGACCGGCAGCTGCTCGAATTCCGTTCCCGCGATCGCCGCATTCAGTTTGTCGATGTACGCCTGATGGTGCTTGGTGTAGTGAATTTCCATGGTGCGCGCATCGATGTGGGGCTCGAGAGCGTCGTAACTGTAAGGCAAGGGCGGGAGCGTATAAGCCATGATGTTGATGGGAAGAATGCAAGAAGCGATTGTATGCCGCCTGCCCCAATAACGGCAAGAAGACGGCCTTGATTCCGTGCGGAGATCGACGATTCCTTGCTGTATGCTGTCATCGTGAACATACGTCTTCTGCAATCAACGGAGGAGCTGTGTCTCTATGATCAATGGATCAAGCAGCATCCACAGGGAACCCTGTGGCAGTCATTGGAATGGAAAATGTATCAGGAGGCACTGGGGCGGGCGGTGAGGATCTACGCGGCAATGAATGGCGATGCAATCAACGCATCGGCCCTCGTCGTGATCGATCGCACCGTTGGCGGATTTTCAACGTGGGATTGTGCAAAGGGACCAATCGGGTCATCTGATACGCTCGTGCGAAAAATCACGGAAGATGCAACAAAGGAGCGATGCTTAAGTCTCTACCTGTCACCCAGCGATCCGCTCACGAGTACCAATGCTCACCATGTCGTCCGAACATCCGGACGCTGCGAACAATCTCCCGCTACCCGCATCATCGATCTCACGCTTTCAGAAGACGACATTCTCGCGCAGATGCACCAGAAAGGGCGGTACAATATCAAGGTCGCCCGCAAACACGGCGTCTCGGTGAAAGAGGGTAGGGCGGCGGATATGGACGCCTTTTATGCGTTGCTGCAATCAACAAGCAAACGTGATTCCTTCGGCATAGCCCCAAAGTCACATTACGTACGTTTTCTGGAAACCCTACAGAACAGTTTTTTCCTTCTCGCAATGCATGAGGAAAAAATCGTCGCAGGCCTGCTGGGAGTCATGTGGAACAAAACCGGTTTCTATTACTACGGAGCCTCCGATCATGCTCGACGCTCTTTGATGGCCCCTTATCTGCTCCAGTGGGAAGCGATGAAAAAGTGTAAATCCGCAGGTTGTTCTGAATACGATTTATTGGGAATAGCTCCGCCCGAGAAAGTGATCAGTGGTCAGTGGTCGGTTGATAGTGACATAAAAGCTTCTCTCAATTCTAATCACTTACCACTCACCACTCACCACTCATCTTCTCATCCCTGGTCCGGCATCAGTGACTTCAAGGCGAAGTTCGGCGGCAGAGTCATTGAGTATCCACCGGAACAGGAGATCGTCCTGCGGCCGATAATGAAGGGATTGCTAAAGATGAAGAGGAGAATGTTGGGGTAAGAAGTTTGCGACAGCCAAGATTAAATTGTCCCCTCTCCCCCGGGGAGAGGGTTAGGGAGAGGGGAAAGCGGTTGGCACACAGAAACATTCAAAGAAATATCTTTTACCCCTCTCCTCGATCCTCTCCCCAAGGGAGCGGAGGAAGTTAGACGCCAAAAAGCCCCGGACCATTCCTGGTTCGGGGCTGATTGGTTTTCCCGCATGCGCGGGACTAAAACTCGTGTTTCAGCTATTAGCTCTTGTAGCTCGTGGACTTGACAGACGTGTCACCATACTCGATCCACAGGAAGTCCGTCGCGGTCGTGTCCTCGTCAACCCAGTCGATGTGGCTGGCGGAAGGACCGTACGTCGTGTTGGACAGCGTGGAGAAGTTCTGGAGAGAAGCCTGGAGACCAGAGTTGGACGAGCCCGTCTTGGAGTTCGTGATGTTTCCTTCGAGAACGAAGGTCTCACTTGCTCCGGACGGAATGCGCGTGTCAACAGACGTGGCCTTCAGGTGGCGACAGTCAACCAAGAACGAACCGGAAGCCGTTCCGGTGATGGCAGCTCCTGCAGTCGTGTAGGTGCTGCAGGTTGCCTTCGTCGACGAGTCGTTCTTGTTGTAGAACTTGAACGTCGTCGCGTCGATATTCACGTTCGTGGCGTTGACCGTAAACAGAACGCCGGAGAGCGTGGCCTTGTTCAGACCATTCAACGTGTTCGTGTTCGTGGCAGCCGTGAAGGTGAACTGTGCGAACGGAGAGACACCGGTCGGGACGTTCGTGTTGTCCGGATCCGGGTTCGCGTTCGTGATCGACGTGATCTTCGACAAGACGGTCTTGTTCACAGGTCCGACAATGTTTGCGTTCACCGCAGGCGAGTCGGTACCGATGAAGATTTCACCGTCGTTGCTGGAGTCACCGTTGTTCGCGGTCAGGATGTTGCTGGACTGCAGACCGCGTGCGCGGACGGCGCCAGAACCCGTCTGGTTGTTTACAACAGCCTGCTTCGTGATCCAGAGCTGGACCGTCTCGTTGGAGGTCGCACCCTGTTCATCGGACTTCATACGCGGTACGACGGAGATCACCTGGTCCTGGCCATCCTTAACCACCAATTGCTGGTTGTTCATGGAAGCACAGAAAGCCGTGGAGGTGTGCGTCGAACCACTGTTGTTCGTGGCCAAAACGTCATCAGAGCCACAACCACCGGCCGTCGCGGTCGCGAACGGAGACGTCTCACCCAGCTTGTAGAGGAGGAGAGCGTCCACGGACGTAGCCGTCGAACCGGAGGAGTTGAGCTGAAGGTTCGTGACATCGATGTCTTCGTTCTGAGCGCGGAACTGGAGGCGCAGGACTTCGTCACCCACAGCGCCACCGAGGAGCTGGCGGGAACGAGGCTGCGTGTCCTTGGTAACGAAGAGGTCACCTTCGCTCACAAGATTCCAGTCCTTCGACCAAGCAACCGTCGTGACGATTTCACAGTTGGTCGTCGTGCTGCAGGTAGACGTGCCGTTCGGGGCGATCGTCTTGAGACCGGACAAGCTGGAACCGTTTCTCACTTCCTCAGCCGAGATGTACGAGACCGAAGATCCCGTGTCGAAGGCGAGGAGGAGGTCGTTGTTCGTCAAGCTTGCGGCGATGTCCGAATGGACTTCGAAGTAGACCGTGGACTGTGCAGGAATGACGTAACCGCCGCCAGCGAGGTCGTTGAACGCAACCTGGCTGCTCTGGGCGGCAACACCCTTCTGCAGAATCGTGTCTACCACTCCGTCACCGTCGGTATCAACCCACAGAGCGTAGTTCTGACCGTTGAGGAGAGAACCGGACTGCGAGCGGAAGATAGCCTGGGTGAAGAGGATGTCCTCTGCCTTGCCGGCTTGCGCCTGGAAGCGGAGGAGCGTGACGTTCTTGCTGTTCTTCACAGCCGTGTCCGATGTACCGATGCTCTGGACAGCAACCGTGAGGGACGGCGTGGCGATGAGCTGGAAGTTGCCAGTCACCGTGCCACCCGGGCGGACGTCGGTGACATCGTCACCCGTCGTCAGACCCTTCACTTCCATGTTGTAGTTCGTGGTGCTCGTCATGAGACCGCCGAAGTCACAACCGGTCGTGCTGGAGGTGGGCTGCGTACACACGCTTGCGCGGAACTGATCGCCGTCAAGCGGGTGGTTGCCCGTACCGTTGTCCGAGAAGTTCACGAGCAGGTTCCACGTGTCGGAACCGGTGACCGTGAAGTCGTCGAAGCGGTAGATCTGGTACGTGCTATTGGAATTCGAACCAGTTGCAAAGTCCGTACCGCTGGTCGTGAGGCGGACGCCCGAGATGGACTGACCCGACTTCGCGTTGCGGAGCTGGACGTTGCTGATGATGTCATTGATGTTGTCATCAGTCGTGCCGTTTGCGGCAAGACCGGCGCCCGTGCTCGTCTGACCCTGAATGGCGACGTACATGTGGCGCAGGTCGATCGCGTCACCCGCCGTCGTCATCGTGATGTTGGCGATGTTGGCGCTGTTCTGCGACTTGGTGAAGCTCTGCTGCGTCGGACCATCGATCTCGACCGTGAACTCACCTGCCTTGATCGTCACAGCCGTGGCCGTGCCGGAGGCAATGGAAACCTGAGAACCGTAGAGCTGTCCGTTCACGCCGTATCCGTAGAGGGAACCGACGGCAAACAGATCGGAGTTCTCTTCAAACTGGAACTGGACGGTGTTGGCGGAGCCGCCGACAACGTCACCGACGACTTCGAGCGTGAGCTTGTCACCCTCGAGAACCGTCAACGGAGGATCAAAGACGAACGTAGCGTAGTTACCGACAGTTGCGGCAACCGTGTTCGTGACCACCGTTCCATCGGAGCGGCGGATCATGAGGTTCGTTACGTCACCATCCTTGGAGGAACCGTTCTGCTCGAGCGTAACCGAGTAGACGGTCTGATCCTCGACGGAGTTGGCGTCCACTTCGAAGCGACCGAGAACAACCTTGGTGTCACCAACGCTGACGGTGCTCGGAGAGACGGTGCGGTACGAAACCGTCACCTGACCGCTGGTCACAGCACCCACCTTGAAGGTGTTGCCGCGGAGCGGGAAGTTACCCTGAACCTTCTTCGCGTTGCTCAGAAGATCCGTGGGCAGTTCGATGGAGAGATTGTGCTCTGCAGCGACCTGAGCCGTGGAGTCGAAGTCGGCGACAACGTCGATCGTCTTCGTCTTACACGCATCGATCACGAGAGGCTTCACAAAACGGATGTCGGACGTCTGGTTCTGTGAGTCAACCGTGCGGCGGCGCGTCACGCGTGCACCATCAACAGTTGCGTAGACACCGTCGATATCCGAAGAAGCACCGAATCCTTCGTGAAGGATCGTCATGTTCTGGATCGTAACGGAGTCGTCACAGGAAGCCGTGAGGTCGTAGGAGGCCATCACGACGCCGTTCGCGCCACGGGGAACCGTGTCGCCAACTGGGTTCGTGGAGGACAGAGAGACCTCGAGCGTACCGTTACCCTGTGCAATCGGGCTGTAGCCCGTGAAGTCCTGCGTGTCGGAGAAGGTCTTGCCGTCTGCCGTCAGCATGTCCTGGACGGAGAGCGTGTAGTGACCTCCGGCCGTCGTGGCGCTGGAGAGGGTAAGGTCGACCGTCGAAGCGTCAACAGCCTTCACGCTGGTCACGGAGAGCGTAGCGTCACCGGAGACAGAGTAGTGGCTGGAGTCGATCGAAGCCTTGCTGTCGACGTTCGTGTTGAACTGAACTTCGACAGTCGTGGCGTCCAGCATGTCAGCCGACTTGATGGCCGGCGTCAGCGTCTGGCTCTTGCCACAGTCCACACCGAAGGTGAGGTTCTGATCCACGCGGTGGAGCATGACCACCATTTCGGCGCGGTTCATGAAGTCGCTCGGGCGTGCGCGGCCCGTCGCGTCGTCACCCTGGAGAACACAGTGATCAGCTGCAGTCTGAACTGCAGACGTGTACCACTGGCCTGCGGGAACGTCCACGAAGGACGGAGCAGCACCGGTCGAATCAAGACCGAAGGCGCGGACGATGAGTGCCGCAGCCTCTGCGCGGTTAATGTTGTCGGCAGGGCGAGCGTAGCAAGGGTGCGTGCCGTAGCAGTTGTTGTCACCCTTCACCCAACCCTCCTTGGCGGCCTCTTCCATGTAGCCGTAGTACCAGGCACCAGTTGCGACATCGTCGAAGCTGGCAACTGCCGGGGGCGTGGAGAGAATTCCACCATTAAGCTCGACCACGAGCTTGGTAAATTCCGCACGGTTAGCGTTGTCGCTACCGCGGAACATCGTCTGGGAAGCGTCGAGGTAACCAGCGTCCGTAAACGCCTTGACCGCGTCGCCATACCAGACTCCCGCAGGAACGTCGCTGTAGGCCGCAAACACGCTTCCAACTTGCGTGAGAGAGATCACAACAGCAGACACTCCGGCGAACAATTTCTTCATACGAGAAATGTCCATAGGAGATGGAGAAATAAAATGAAATAAAAAACGTACCGTATGTGTTGTCTGTCTTAACCTGGGAAAACAAAGGGAGGTACCGATCACCAAAACGTTTTCATCCACACACATGTGTTGAGAGGAACACAGCAGGTGACACTGTCACCAGTGTTCGCCTCCTTAAAAATAAAGAGAGGGACACCACGAGTATGCGGGGGTGCACGATGCACGAGACGAATAGTGATAGGAGTGACACGACTCTTCTCTTCGACGGCCTTATATATAAGGAAGTCATCTCGGGGGGTCCGAGAAAAGAGAAAAATGTGAGAACTTGTCTGTTTCCGTTGCCGGAAAACAACAAGGTGCCGAATTGTGAAGGATCCGTGCACAGATCCCACTCCCTTTTGGGGAGAAATGGATCTTGGAGATGCTACCGAGAAGGCTAAGGTCAGCGCAAGCGCGCCCATCTCCCTATGCACACCATCAAACGCCCCGCCTCAGGCTCTGTTACACAAATACCCTATTTTTATTTGGCGATTCTCACACATAAAAATGACCAATTTGGCATTTTATAAATGAATACCGCAGTGAATTCGCTGTGGATTCCTCGTATTTTTTTCATCAAAGTAGTGTTGAAAAAAATAATTCTTGTGGTCGAAATTCGCATTTTGGTGAAGCTGGCTTCACTCAACGTAAGTATTTTTTACATTTACGAGGGATTTCGTCTCTATACACGCGTAAATTGTTCAATGGAGCAGGTATAAAGGCTTTATGCTCCAGATATTGATATCAAGCTTCTGCTCCCGGTAAAGAGCATAAAACAAAGAGATAAAAGGATTGAGATGCAAATCTTTGAGAGGATCGCTTTCAGAACCACAGATCCGAAGCGTACAGAAAACTATACAAGTGTATTTTGAGCTGTCGGTGATGTGTGAGGTTCTCCTGACAATGCTGTGCGGTTCTCTTTTCTTTGAAGCGAAGAATCACAGACAAAAGCGTCTGAAACACTCTACAAACCCGGAGATTTCCACACTCCCTGTGGAAATGCCTCTAGGACGCGTTTTCGGAAATTTTTGGACCTCTCATACCTTGGTAAGAAAAAAAGCCGATGCGCGCGTGCGCGCATCGGCAGGATTACTGTTCCTCCCGCAGTGGGGATACAACCGTCAGCTTGCGGAAGAATCCGCTTCGGATGCTGCTTCGTCCTCCACATCAGGATTCATCGGAGCTTCTCCTTCGGGAACCGTTCCATCCGCCGTGCCATCAGCGCGGTGAATGGCATCGTAGACTTCTCTTCGATGGACCGGAACTTTCTTAGGTGCTTCTACTCCGAGACGGACTTTGTCGCCGCGAATTTCAACCACGACAATTGTAATGTCGTTGTTGATCACGATACTTTCGTTCTTCTTGCGGGATAAAACCAACATGACAGCTATTCACCTCCATGCATGACGGAAGGAAAGAACAATATCTTCTAGCGACCATCGCCGGAAGACGCCGCAGTGTATCAAGCATTCTCGACATGTAAAGAGTTTTTGTCATATTTTCTTTACACTTTGCCCGTCCTTCGTGTCCTTCACTTCGAATCCAAGCTTTGCAATCTCATCCCGCAGGCGGTCGCTCTCCGCGAAATTTTTGGAGGCTCGCGCGGCGGCTCTTTCATCCAGAAGCGACTGCACATCCGCGGGAATTTTTTCGACGCTGCTTTCGAAACACCCGAACGTTTCTTTGATGTCATCGATGAGTGATTGCAGGCTGGCGAGACCTTCGTCGGTGAAGCCCTGCTGATTGCGCGACCACGACATCAGATCAAAGATCACACCGAGTGCGCCGGGCGTGTTGAGGTCGCTGTCCATCGCATCCATAAATTTATTTCTCCACTGTTGCACTTCGGTCCCCTCGGTCCCGTCGGTCCCCTTCCACAACCTCACCTCTTCCATCCACTCGGTGATTTTCCGCCGCGCCTTCTTCGCGTCGTCCATTCCCTTCCAACTGAATTTCAGGTTCGTGCGATAATGCACGCTCAGCAAGTAGTAGCGGAGATCCTGTGCATCGTAGCCGCGATCCAATATGTTTGGGATGGTTAACACGTTGCCAAGGCTCTTTGACATCTTCTCCCCTTCCAAATCGATGCGCCGCTTATGTAACCACGTGCGCACGAACGGATGCGCGCCGGTGACGGATTCGCTCTGCGCGATCTCACATTCATGATGCGGGAAGATGTTATCCTCGCCGCCGGTGTGAATGTCGATTTGATCTCCGAGCAACGCGCGCGACATCGCACTGCATTCGATGTGCCATCCGGGAAAACCTTCGGGATACTCCTGACCTTCCGGACCACGCGGCGAACTCCATCGCAGTACGTGATGCGCGTTGGCACCGACGCAGAATTTCCAGAGTGCAAAATCGGCGGGGTGACGCTTCTCTTCGTTCACCGCGACGCGCGCACCAGACTCGATGTTCTGTAGCGTGTTTCCGGAGAGCTGTCCGTAGCTGGGGAACCGCGTAACGTCGAAATAAATTCCATCCTCCGTGACGTACGCGAATTTTTTCTGAAGCAGGGTTTCGATCATCTCCTTCATCTGTTCGATGTACTCGGTGGCGCGCGGACGACTCATAGGCTCAAGCATGTTGAGTGTTTTTTCATCATCAAGATATTGCGATTCGTACGTGCGCGCGATGTCGAGCACGCTCTGCATCGTGACACTCCCCTTTTCCTCCTTCGCCTGCTTCTCGATTTTATCCTCGCCTTCGTCCTGATCCGCAACAAGGTGTCCGACGTCGGTGATGTTCTTCACGTGCCGGACTTCATATCCTTTCACTTCGAGATAACGTCGCAGCAAATCCGCCATCAGGAAGCTCGAATAATTTCCGATGTGCGGGCGGCCGTAGACTGTGGGGCCGCAGGTGTACATCGTCACTGTGCGATCGGCAATCGGCGTAAATTCTTCCTCGCGTTTGGTGAGGGAGTTGTAGAGATGCAGGCTGGAGTGAGACTGTTCGACGGACATGGAACAAGCATACGAAAAGGCCTCTGCAAAAGGAAGTTTTTGGCCATGTGAAAAATGTCCACTTCATACCTCCGGGGAGGAAGTACGAAGTGGACGCGGCGGCTATCTAACTAGCGGGCGCTAGTTTTGGCGATAGTCGCCTTGCTCTTCTTCGTAAGGCATGTGTTGGAGATCGTCTCCACATAATGCTTCAGCATCTGCTGCCTCACGATGAAGCTCTTCTGCGATGACTGCCAGAAAGGCATTCATCACGTCGGGTGGTGATGTGCTTCCCTGTTGCAATTTTGCAACAGCTGGACCCAGCGCATTGCTGAGCAGCAGAACCAAACCTTGGTCCCAGGGAATACCCGAAGAAGAAAGGATCATAGGCGCGTCCTCCATGAAAGGCGCCAAAATTGCCTCCCGTAGGCCCTGCTGTACAACAAGTGGGTCGGGAGGTCCGCATTCTAGTCGCCAAAATCGCTCTGTAAAGCCACTTTGTCACTTTTCCGATCGGCTTTAATAGAATCCATTGACTGCGAAAAGAGCGGGCGTAGCATGCGGCCGATGCATTCCTTCATTCTCTGCGCCGATTGCATTACGACCCTCAAGCGAGTGGGCGTGGAGTGATACCTTAGAAAATCGGAAACTCCCAAGACGCCCCTTGAACGCCGCAGGGGTCATTCGTCGTGTGATCCTTCACAGCATCGCAGAAGCAACAACCGACCTGCTTTGAAACCCATGCATCGGGTATGGGGTAAAGCAGTAAAACGGAGTACCGGAATGTGGGTTGGACCCCACGGAAAGGATGTGAGTTTTGTATGCTGCAAGCGTTGGGCAATCGGAATTGGACTATGACCAAAATCCTCAGGAAGCACCGCCAGCAAGGGCGAACATCGAGGGGGCCGAAACCGATCAAGGGAATCGTCCAGAAAACTGGATGTATAACATCCCCTGCACCGATTAAGTGAGGGGCCGGCAGAGGAGGCGCTCCGTTTTTCCAGGAGCCGTCATAGTGACGGCTCCTGGATTCTTCCAAAAATAGAAATTGCCTGGTGTCGATTTCTCTTTGCATCAAGGCAAAAAGGACTATCATCGGGGCCCTTTCCGAGAGCAGATCGGTTCTTGTTCATTCACAGCATATATTCGTGATTAAAGATGTGCTTTTTGTAGAACACATGTGTCTTATGCGAGGAATGGATCCCCGCACGCATGTGCCTACTGAAGGCATTACTCGTGGAGAGTATGATGACACGTTCGGCTATTGCACCCAAAGCTAAACGACAGAACAAACACCAGCAGATGGAGGACAACGTGACGGTGACCTGTCCCCATTGTGGTGATTGGAGGGGCAAGCGGAAACGATTGCCCAAACATGAACGCGTCTGTCGTCGAAAGCGATAGGTTGTCATAGGCCCATTCTCCACTCGCCCGATCCTGGACCAGATTTTTTCTGGACGGGATCGGGCCTTCTCTGCAAGCATATCCTTGATCACGTCGCTCTTTGAGAGCACCGAGATGTAGCAAGTGATCCGCCGTTGCCCTTCATCAGAAGTCGCAATGAAGGCGGGACTCGGAACCCTCACTTCAGAAAGGAGGCCTCCCATGATTTATGTGGGCCACTTTTACGTCCTTTAACGAAAGCGAGGTGAAGGGATCGAGAGTTATGGAGAAGCATTGTATTCCAGTCCTCTCGTCGAGGATTTCTCTATAACCACGTACGCATGATGCGTGCGTCAGTGCGCGGGCAGTCCACTTTTCTCCCGGACTGTCCGCGCCCCTTTTACGGCAGATCAGTTGCTATATAAAAAAGACCGGCGAGGATGAAAATCCCCGCCGGCCGACGTATTCTCCGATGCGAAATCAGTTCTCGGAGAATGCGGATGCAGCGCGTCGACGCGCTGCAGTGCGTTTTCTGGGCGGTTTTGCAATCGCCGGAGTCTCCACTGGTGGCTCCTGGACAGGATCCGCAATGGTCACTTGGGCAGAGCGGCCCCCTCGAAGTTCGGCGCGAATCTCGCGCTCCTGCCACGTGCCTCGGCCGTTTCTGCAAACCACACGTTCGCCGTTTATTTCGAGCATAATTGTCGATACCGACAATAGCTCGATCGTGAGGCCGTCCCGTTCCACAGGAGTGCGGGTTTGAAGTAAAAGATCCATCTTGCTGCGTCCTTTCTCAATAGCAGCCACATTTCCGCTCGCATACCCAATCCAACAGGGTGCACAACAAAGCAGAAAACGCTCGCGCATTATTCGCTGCTCGAGCGGAATGTCAACTATATTGGTCTTGAGGCAAAACCTACCCGCCTGGCACGTTTTGACGGTGCAAAGCGGGTGGGTGGAAGGTCACGAGAAGCGCCTTCCGTTCTCTCTTCTCCTCCGCCGTAGCGGAGTGCGGCATTCTAATCGGCTCTAAGCCAAGGTCAACCATTCTTTGCGCAAAGTGTCTTCTTTCGTGAATGACGCTTTCCTGCTAGCCTTTACGCACTTTCCCACCTGCCTATGCTCAGCTACAGCGATATCGAAAATCTCCTTGGAAACCAGAAAGATCTGCTCACCTACCAGAGCAACACCATCGTCAAAGAAAAGCTCCACATTCCGAGCATCGAAACGATCCAGAACGTGTTTGAAATCAGCGACAGACCCACCAAAGTCATCAAAAACCTGCTTGATCTCTACAATCACGGCCGACTGGCGGGCACGGGCTACCTGAGCATTCTCCCGGTTGATCAGGGCATCGAGCACGCAGCCGGCGCCAGCTTTGCCAAGAACCCCGATTACTTCGATCCGGAAAACCTCGCGCGGCTCGCCATCGAAGGCGGCTGCAACGCGTTCGCGTCGACGCTCGGGGGCCTCGGGATCATCGCCAAGAAATACGCCGACAAGATTCCCTTCATCGTGAAGCTCAATCACAACGAGCTGCTCACCTATCCCAATAAATTCGATCAGGTGATGTTTGCCGAGGTGCAGCAGGCCAAGGACATGGGTGCGCTCGGCGTGGGTGCGACGATTTACTTTGGATCACCGGAGTCCGGCCGCCAGATCGTGGAGGTCTCCAAGGCCTTCGCGGAGGCCCACCGGCTGGGCATGTTCACGGTGCTGTGGTGCTATCTGCGCAATCCCGCATTCAAGAAAGACAAGGACTATCATCTCGCAGCCGACCTCACCGGTCAGGCCAATCACCTGGGCGTCACGCTGGAGGCCGACATCATCAAGCAGAAACTGCCCGAGACGAACGGCGGCTACCTCGTGCTCAATCAGGAGAGCAGTTACGGCAAAACCGACAAGCGCATCTACGAAAACCTCACGACAGATAACCCGATCGACCTCACGCGCTATCAGGTCGCCAACTGCTACATGGGCCGCATCGGGCTCATCAACTCCGGCGGGGCCAGCGGCGAAAACGATCTGCAGCAGGCCGTGATGACAGCCGTCATCAACAAACGCGCCGGCGGAGCCGGGCTCATCTCGGGCCGCAAAGCCTTCCAGAAACCGATGGAAGAAGGCATCGCGATCCTGAATGCCATCCAGGACGTCTACCTCTGCAAGGAGGTGACGGTGGCGTAAGAGTAAGAGGTGTCACCCTGAGGTGCTCCGTAGGAGCCACGAAGGGTGAACTACAAATGTGATGGTTCGTGGCCCGCTGGGCGGGCACCTCACCATGACACATTTGTAAGATTTAAATTTTGCGCTTTGAAGGCCTCTCAGGCTTTGATGTGCTCGCGGTTGACCAGAATCTGCTGGCCGATCGCAAACAGCGTGGAAACGCCCCAGTAGAGCGACAGCGCGGCCGGATAGCGGAAGGCAAAGAATCCGATCATGAGCGGGAAGACGTAGAGCATCACCTTCTGCTGCATTTCCATTCCGGTCTTCTCCTCCGCTTTTTCAATCTGCTTCGCTTTCTTGCGATCCGCGATTACGAGCGATAACTTGATCTGGATAAACTGCAGCACCACGAGAAGCGGCGGGAAAAGCCACACATTCGGCTGCGTGAGATCCAGGCCGAAGAAATTCGTGTTAAAGCCCCACGTGAGATGCTGGTAGATCGGGTAAATGAAGTCGCGCGAGAGCTGCAGGTTCACGTCGTCGCGGATCACATAGAGCAGTCCGATCAGCACCGGGAACTGCACGAGGATCGGTACGCACGACTGCAGCGGATTCACTTTGTATTCCTTCCACAGTTTCATGGTCTCCTCCTGCATACGGGTGGGATTGTCTTTGTACTGCTTGCGGACAGATTCGAGTTTGGGCTGCAGCAGCTGCATTTTCTTTTGTCCTTCCAATGCGTGCTGCGTCGGAATGAAGAGCAGAATTTTTACAAGTAGTGTGAGAATGATGATCGCAATTGCAAGGCTGTGATTGGGCAGAATCGACGCGGCAAAAATCAGGAAATTCAAAAACGGTTTCGTGATCACCGCACGGAAAAGCTTGATGAAGGCATTGGGTTCCACGACGGTGACATGCGCGACGGAGCCGCTTGCCGAGAGCGTCACGCCGCTCAGGTTTTTGGGCAGGCTCACCTGATAGGTGCCGGTTTTGCTGAAGAGCGAATATTTCCATGCATTCAGGCTCACCTGCGCTTCCTTGCCCGGAGCAATCGGGGCGATCGGCTGGATTTGATCACAGGGAATCGCCGTTCCCGTTGCTGAGAGGGGCACAAGCGTTCCGGTTGCCGAAGAACCGTTCTGCTGCAGATAGGCCACGTCAAACGGCGGCTGCGGGCAGCGGATTGGAATCTGGACCGTCTGCTTGGTTGCGTTGTGCACGGTGAGCGTCGGCGCGGACGCGCCCAAGCGCATAGTGACGCTCTGCGGACGCAGACTGACGCCGGTATCGGTCACAGCTGGCGTCGACGGGAAGAACTGATGCATGATCAGCTGCGCGACGATGTAGACCAACACGAATGCGATTAAATAGTCGGTGATGCGTGATGCCTTGCCTTTGGATTCGGCCATGACGTAAGTGCGGAAAGGAACGTCTGAATGTCCGCTTCGATCAATTCAAACGGGGAGTCCAGACTAGCGATTCTGGGAGATATCAACAACTGCGTAGTCGGAATATCTGTGCGATTTTGTACAAGTGTCCGGAGCGCTTCACGACATCTGCGGCGCATGCGATTTCTTTTTACCGCGGATTTGTGGAGCTTGGTGGAAGCAACCGTGCCCACGTACAGCGCACGCTTTGCAGGATCGACGTTGAGTCTTCGCGCCTGCCCGCCGGAGCCCTGGCGAAGGCGGGGAGCGCCGCGCAGCCAGCGGATCATCATCGTTTTCCCTTTCCAGACAGTCCCCTTTCGCATCAGGTAATCGTTGATTTTGCGGCCGCGGAGATGCGAGAGCTTCATGGTTTGAGGATTACGAGGAAGACGAAGAGCACAAAGATTACAAGGATTTTCCCTATCGGGCTATTCTTTGTCATCCTTGTCATCGTTGTTTTCTTCGATTTCCTTTCCGCCCAAGAGATCAGTATCCTCTCAGCCTGTTATGTCTTCTCTTACCCCCGATCAGGTCCGGCACATCGCAAAACTCGCACGCCTGAATCTGAGTGACTCTGAAGTCGCGCGCTTCACGACGGAATTGACCGGCATCCTGCAGTACATCGACATGCTGGGTGAAGTGGAAACGAAGGATGTGGTGGCGACGGCACAGGTCACAGGACTCACGAACAGATTCCGCGACGACGTGATTACAGACCCCCTTGCGACACCCGACGCACTGCTCGCAACCAGTCCCCTGCCCATCGTTGATCATCAAATCGAAACGCCTTCCGCACATGGATGATGAACCCCCTCCACAGTCTCACCATTGGCCAGGCTCATGAAGGCCTCCGCACCAAGCAATTCACGGCGGAGGAACTGACGCGCGCATGCATCGACCGAATCGAAAAGGTGGACGGATCGATTAATGCCGTCGTACATCGCAATTTCGATCGAGCCCTGCAAGAAGCCAAAAAGTTGGATAGTAACGGTTCAGATTTTAAGCATCCACTCAGCGGCATCCCCTACCTGGCCAAGGACGTGTTCTGCGAAGAGGGAGTGGCAACCACGGCGGCCTCCAATGTCCTCCGAGACAAGGAATACGTTCCTCCATTTGATTCCACGACGACCAAGAGGCTGAAAAAAGTTGGCGCCATCAGTCTGGGCAAAGTGAACACCGACGAATTCACGATGGGTGCCTCCACCGAGACCTCCTGTTTCGGCGTCACGCGCTGCCCGTACGATACGACACGCGTCGCCGGCGGATCCTCCGGCGGATCGGCTGCGGCGGTCAGCGCCGATGAATGCATCTTTTCTTTGGGAACAGACACCGGCGGCTCCATCCGTCAGCCGGCGGGTTTCTGCGGCGTCACGGGTATTCGCCCGACCTACGGCCGCACCAGCCGTTTCGGCGTCATGAGCATGGCGAGTTCGCTGGATACCATCGGCCCCTTCGCCAAGTCGATCGAAGATCTCGCGATCATTCTGGAGGCTATCGCCGGCCAGGATCCGCTGGACTCCACGACGGGCTCCGTGGAGGTGCCTCACTATCGCGAGATGCTGACAGGAGACGTGAAAGGCATGAAGATCGGCCTCCCGAAGGAGTACTTCATCGCTGGATTGGACAGCTCCGTGGAGGCGTCCGTGCGCGAGGCGGCGAAGGTCTTCGAGTCGCTCGGAGCCGAGATCGTCGACATCTCACTCCCCCACACCAAGTACGGCGTGGCCACCTACTACGTCATCACGCCGTGCGAGGTGAGCTCCAACATGGCGCGCTATGACGGCATCCGGTACGGACACACGACGCATCATCCGGAATCCCTCATCGATTACTACGAGACCGTACGCAGCGAGGGATTTGGTCCGGAAGTGAAGCGGCGCATCATGATCGGGACCTATGCCCTCTCCGCAGGGTACTATGACGCCTATTACCGTCAGGCGCAGAAAGTCCGCACGCTTATCCAGCAGGATTTTACGGAGGCCTTTCAGACCGTCGATGTGATTCTGTCCCCCGTTTCGCCCAGCCCCGCATTCGCAGTCGGGGCACACGCAGATGATCCGGTGGCGATGTATCTAGAAGATATTTTCCTCTGCACGCAGCCGATGGCAGGCATTCCCGCACTGTCACTCCCCTGTGGTTTTGCAAAAGCGAAACCATCCTCCGTAGCTCCGTCAGGAGCGAAGGAGGACGGCCTCCATGATCTGCCGATCGGATTGCAACTGATGGGTCCGCAGTGGGGCGAAGGAACGATCCTCAAAGCCGCTCATGCGTTTGAACAAACGACGGAGTGGCACAAGCGTCGTCCGAGCCTTGGAGAGGATTCACAGTGACGCCAGAGAGTCGGGGATTTGTTATTCGTTACTGGTTTGTGGTTTTTGGTTACTTGCTATGAAAATATAAAACGAATAACCAATAACTAAAAACCGATGACTGCTGCGTAGTTTTCATAGCCGATTTTTAGTTGCTTGCGATAGAAGTTGCCCTATTATGCCCGCGCCTCTGTTTGTCTTTTTCGCCCTTCTCTCACCACCATGGCGTACTCCTTTCTTCGTCGTTTCTATCTCTTCTCGGATACGTACGGACGCAGTAAAAATCCCTTTCTTCAGGACGACGCCGACGCACTCATATCCACGGATTTCCGTTCGACGCCGCTCGAAACGGTGCGCCGCGAATTTGACATCTACGGACGCGAAACGATCACGGAGCACGTACTGCGCATGGTCATCGTTCTGAACAGAAATACGAAGAATTCCCCGTATCTGCCGCAAGCAACCAAAGACGAGTTTGCGCAGAGTTTAACCGGAGTATTCATCAATGCCGCTCCGCGCCTGACGCGCGAAAACGGTACACCCTTTTACGTGGCGACCGTCGACGACAATATCCGCATCGTGACAACGAGCCTCTCCGGTCTCTCCACTATTAAAAGCGACATTCAGACCCTCCATCACCTGGATAACGACAAGAATATCATTTACGGAAACACGGAGCAGTTCCGCAGCAGCTACATGCCGTATCTCCTCCACCCTGACCACGGCATTGATTTGATCGAGGACAAAATCGACATCATCCCCGACTATCCGGACGACAAGTGGGAACTTGCCTACGTCGACCGCTTCGGCAACATGGTTACCTACACCAAGGACGTGGAAAAGAAATGGAACGAAGTTTCGAAAGCAGCGGACGCCAACGGCAGCGTGAAGCTGATCGTCGGCAACGTCAGCCAGACGCTCTTCCTCGGCTCCAGCCTGCGCGATGCGGAACCCGGTTCGCTCGTCGTCTACAAGAACAACGACATCGACCTTTTGCGCAAGTGGATGCCGAACGAAGACAGCTACACGCGCCTGTACCGCTCGGCATATCTGCAATTCAGCAAGCCGGAAGTCGGGGCGGCGATCAAAATTGCTGACTGAAGGCAAAAAGCAGGATGTTAAGAATTGCTGGCATCACACGGATGCAGTGCTAGCATAAATGCATGATTGATCGTCCGCGTGCCAAGGCACAAGAGACGACCGCGTCTGCGAACGCGGATATCCCCTATTCTTCGGGTTCTATCGCAAGTCGTCGGGCGTTTATGGTGAGCAGTATCGCGGCTCTTTTTGGTGCGTCACAAGCGCAGGCTTCAGAGAATTATCCACGATCTGAACGCTATCCGTACTCGTTTTCTCCTTTGGAATTCCTGGCGGAACAAGAACAATTGATGCTGCCCAAAAAAACCAATAGGAAGGCATTGCATACTGCTTTTACCATTGCCAATGCGGTCGCGGATCATGCGGCGGACATGACGCGAATACGGCTGCAGGATGCGTTATTGAGAAAATACGGCTCCTCCGCCCCCCTCCCATCCACAAAAGAGGCACTGGGCCGCGCGAGCCGCAGACAACATCTCCTGGAGAACTATGTCGAAGACATAGGTAATGCGATCCGGGTCGCCGGATATCGTTATCAGGCTGCGGATTTTCTTTCTTCGGCATTTGCCGACGGCCAGATTGAGACACCGTTCCATTTGGACTGTGATTTACTGACGCATCTGACGCTGCACGTCGCAGCGGAACACAATATGCCGCTCGCAGCGGTTCCCGCACCGCATCATATGTATATCGGCTCCTTCCGCTTTCCGCAGTTTGCAATGGAGATGACCAATATTGGTCGGGGGCATTTGGCAACCACTCATCGGGAACAAAGAAAGCACAACGAAGAGGAGGGGATACGCTCACGAGATCCACAGGACTATCGTCCTTGCGATGATGAGTATTTGAAAGCGGACATCATCCGCTGTCTGGAGTTTGCTGCACCTCAAAACGTCACTCATATCTAACCATTCATGCGCTGCCGCAGCAGTTGCGGATATGTCGAAAGATCCACCTGAACCCTCGCCGCACCACTCTCCATGGAGGCCTTCGCGACGGCGGGGGAGACAGTCGTCAGCAAACGGGGATCAAGCGGCTTTGGGATGATGTAATCCGAACCAAAGGAAAGTTCCGGCAGCTTATAGGCATCCAATACTTCTTGAGGAACGTCTTCTCGCGCCAGATCGGCGATGGCGTGAACTGCCGCCACTTTCATCGCATCATTGATGGAACTTGCCCGCGTATCGAGCGCCCCGCGGAAGAGGAAAGGAAAGCAGAGCAGGTTATTCACCTGATTCGGAAAATCACTGCGGCCGGTGGCCATGATGACGTCCGAACGTGTTTTTTGGGCAAGCTCGTACCCGATCTCGGGCTCCGGATTGGCCATTGCGAAGACGATCGGCTTCTCATTCATACCGAGGAGCATCTCCGGCGTGAGGATATTGGCCTGTGATACCCCGATAAAGACATCGGCACCTCTCAGTGCATCTGCAAGCGAACGCGCGTTGGTCTTGTGCGCGAAGGCTGATTTGAATTCATTGACGCCCTCCTGGCGGCCTTCATAAATCACGCCTTTGGAATCACAAAGAGTGATTTGATTTCTCGGGGAGCCCAAGCTGATAAGCATCTCTGCAATGGCTATGCCTGCAGCCCCTGCTCCATTGATGACGATGGAGGCCTCCGCGAAGGACTTCCCGGCGACCCTGAAGGCATTCAGGAGTCCGGCACCCGCTACGACGGCTGTCCCATGCTGGTCATCGTGAAACACGGGAATAGAGAGACGCTTCTTCAGTTCGCGTTCAATCAGGAAGCATTCCGGAGCTTTGATGTCCTCCAGATTGATGCCGCCGAATGTCGGCGCCATCAGCTCAATGCATTCAATCATCTTTTCCGGATCCTGCGTGTCGACCTCGATATCAAAGACATCGATATCTGCAAATTTTTTGAAAAGCACCGCCTTGCCCTCCATGACGGGCTTGCTGGCAAGCGCTCCGCGGTTTCCAAGGCCGAGGATTGCCGTACCGTTTGAAACAATCGCGAGCAGATTCCCCTTCGCCGTGTACTCATATGCCGCGTCCGCATTCTCAGCAATCTCCCGTACCGGCTGAGCCACGCCCGGACTGTAGGCCAGCGCCAGATCATGCTGGGACTCCATCGGTTTCGTCGGCATGATTTGAAGTTTTCCTGCCGGTTGCTGGCGGTGATAGGCGAGCGATTCCTGATAGATGTCGGACATGCAAAGAGGGGAATGTTGCACGAGTGTATAGAAAAAGCGCGCCCCGCATAGAGATGCGAAGCGCGCCGACCGGAGGGGCGATTACAGATCGAACTCCTCGTGGCTGTTCATATGTGCATTCACATGCACGTTGGCATGAACGTTACCCTTGAGATCATTATCGTTATCTTCATCCGTCTTGCTGTGATCCGAGCTGGACGTCGTGGACGTCACGGAACTATTTGAGGAAACAGAGGACTGCGACTGAACGGACGAGTTTTGAACCGAGCTTGCGGACGAATCATCGCGATCATCACGGAAGGGGACACTCTGCGCGTGCATCTGCGCATGCACGTTGGCATGCGTTGCGGCGGAAGCACTGTCATTGTCGTGCATATGCACGGCGGCAGCGCTTGCACTGGTGACCAGGCCAAGGCTCAGAAGGAGCTTGAAGAAAGCACTGACGGAAAACATAGAATAGATGGGAAAGAATCAAAGCGAAGGTTCCAATGTTTGGGTGCACCGGGGGAACCGCTCTGTATGACAACTGCCTCTGTGAAGTCTTACCGGATACGAAAAAGGCGCTCCAGGAGCGCCTTTTAAAGACAAAAATGGAAATCAGGATCGTTTCATCCATCCAAAAAGCCCGCGTTTCTTGGCGGAGGCCTCCGTTGAGGGCTTCGCGGAGGACGCCTCGACGACGGTCTCAGCAGGGGACTCAGGCGCGGGTGGGCCGAGCCTCTTTTGCAGTGAACCCATCAGAATATTTCCCTCGCGCAGGCGGTCATTGAGGGAGTGAATCACCTCCCACTGCTTCTCGATCTGCTGGTTTTTGAGTTCGAGTTCCTTCTGCAGGATATCCAGGATGTCACTGGTAGGGGTGGCAGCCAACTTTTTCTCTTGCTGCAGGGCTCCCTCGAAATTCTTCATGAGCACGTCTTCGCGAATTCTCCAAGTGAAATTTTCACCCTTTTTCTTCAAAGCGGCGACTTCTTTCGCCGTCGGTTCGACAGCCTCGCGATCAGGATGATCGGCTGTTTCGGTAATCGTGCGAATGAGACGGCGGATGGTGGATGCGGAGCGACCCGTCTTCTTTGTCGCTTCGCCGATAGTAATGAAGGTGGATTCCATGGAGGCCACCATACATCATCGCGGAGGCCTCCGTGAAGCCCTGAATAAATCTTATTCCATTAACATTATTCAGAAAGCTATCATAATCATAAATGAATTTAGATATCGTTAATAAATTTCAGGCAAATTTAGATGAAATAGATGCCATTTTTAATACATCAACAGCACTACGCGACGTGTATTTGCAAGGATTGCGCACTGTCCAAGCAGAAACAGAAGGTGATTTTTGGAAGAAGCAGATTGGAAATTCAATTAAGGCTTTAGAACAAATCGCCGATACTAGTATTTCAAAAGTAGAGCAAAAACATTGGAACCGTTTATATGCTCAAGCTTTGCTATTGGTAATTTCTATTTCTGAACAATTATTAAAAGAAGTATTTAATCGATTATTGGCCTCAAATTTGGAGAAAATTAAAATGCTCGATAGAAGACAAATTAGTCTAAAAATACTACGAGAGAAAAATTTTGAATTAAGCAGAAACGATTGGATCGAATTATTATCTGACCAATTATTTTCGGATTACGAGGAAGAGAATCCAGGCTCAAAAGTTAACCTGCAGAACATACAATCTATCAAATCACATTTTAAATCATATTTTGAACTTGAACCGAGAATAGATGATTCTTTGCAAAAACAACTGCATTACTTCTATCAGCTTAGACACATCATTGTTCACAATGCTGGCAAGATTGATCGTAAATTTATTGATAATTTGAATAAAATCGACGTTAAAGTACCTTTAAAAATTGGTGATCGTTTCGAAATTAAAAGAAAAGATTATCAAGATTGCAAAAACTGTTTTCTTAATTTGTTCGCAATTTTAGAAGATGAAATTGCAGAAAAAAAATTAGCTTTTGATTAATTAAATGGCGGAGCTGACGGGCCCTTCGGCAGGCTCAGGATGACATTGTTTTATTGTAAAGGAGAACCCGCGACCCGACTTCGTTTCGCATTCGCAAAACTTCGCCGGGCAAGCCTCCGCCGTGACAGGGCGGCGCTCTAACCATCCGCCTCAGGCGGATACGGATCCACTTTTAAATGGCGGAGCTGACGGGACTCGAACCCGCGACCTCTTCCGTGACAGGGAAGCGCTCTAACCAGCTGAGCTACAGCTCCACGTAGTGGATTTCGACGACGATGAAACAATCAGGCTCTTTTGGAGCCGACAAACAGTATCAGGTGCCTTTGGACGCCGCAACAAATTTACATCAATCCCTGCGCCCACACGTTGGCGACAATCACACAGATACCCGCCACCATCATCCAGACGATCCCGACCGTGAGCATTTCACGCTCCAGGGAGGCTAAAGACGGCTGTTTTGCTTGTTTTTGTGTGGGTTGCATAACATTCATATTATAACATTTTTATATATTTTTAGCAATATCTGAGGAATCTCAATTACTGCAAATAGAGCAGCGGATTCTTCTTTTCGCCGTTGATACGGACTTCAAAGTGCACGTGGATTCCGGTCGGACCATAGGTGCGCCCGGTATTGCCCATCCAGCTGATTTCCTGTCCGCGCTTCACTTTATCGCCCTTCTTCACGTAGAGCTCCTTGTTGTGGGCGTAGAGCGTCACCATGCCGTTGCCGTTATCGATCTCAATCACGTTGCCGTAGCCGCCGTCCCAGCCGTAATCGGCGCGGATCACCGTTCCGTCGGCTGCGGCAAACACCGGTCCGCCGCCGCGCTCCTGAATATCCAGCGCATAGTGCGACGAGCTGAAATACTGCGTGATGTAGCAGTTTTCGCACGGCCATCCCAGAATGCCGGCCGACGGCGGCGCGGTCAGCTTGGTCGGCTTGCCGGGTGAAGACGGGGGAGTGCGCCCGGTGGTCGGGGACTTGGTCGTCGTGGACGGCTTGGTGTTCGTCGCCACCTGTGACGGCGTCGGCACGATCGGCTTGCCGCCGGGGATGATCAGTTCCTGCCCGGCCAGAATGAAGCCACCCTCAATCTTGTTCTGTGCCGCAATGTCGGCGGCCGGAACGCTGTAGAGTTCCGCGATGCGGTTGAGCGTCTGGCCGCGCGTGACGGTATGCAGTACGCCGTCGACCGGAAGAATGACGAGTTGCTGTCCGGGTTTCAGCTTGGCATCCGCGCTCAGATTATTCGCCCACAGAACCGTCTCGGGTTTCAGATGATACTTGGCGGCGATTTTTTCGATGCTGTCGTTGTTCTGGACCGTGTAGACGAGTCCCTGTGCGTAAGCTCTGCGCGATCCCTCCTGCGTGAGCGAACTCGTTTTCATGAGAAAGCCGTCTTCGACAAACAGGTACTGCGACGTGTCGCTGGTCACCGCGCCGCTGTCATTCTGCGCAAGCGCTTCCTTGGGGATGTAGGGCGGCAGCAGCGACCCGATGAGAAACACCAGCACGCAGGCGATACGCACGCGCAGCGACAGCCAATGGCGGAGAGAGGAGTGCAGCATGCATCAAAGAGACGCGAGCTCTGGAAGAATCACGTTCATGTCTCCGTAACGATCGCGGGAATGCAGCAGAACCACAACGTACTTGCGCCCCTTCTCCTCGACGATGGAAAGCAAACACTGCCCGGCATCGTCGGTCGTGCCCGTTTTGCCGGCGATCACGAAACTGTCTTCGTGCAAAAGTTCATTGGTGTGAAACAAGGACATCGCATGGCCTTCGGCGCTTACGATCTGCGTGGACGGCGTGCTCATGCGCTTGGCGATTTCGGGGTTTTTGAGAACGTACATCGCGAGCCATGCCAGATCACGTGGCGTGGATTCCTGCCGCGGCGCGTCGAATCCGACGGGATTATCGTAGGACGTCTGTTTCAGACCCAGTGTCTTCGCGCGGGCGTTCATTTTCTGTGCAAACGCGGCAATCGTGCCGCTGTCGTATTTCGCGAGCGTGACGGCGGAATCATTGGACGAAATAATCAGCATGGCGGAAAGCAGATCGCCCACGGTAAAGGTGTCGCCTGCGGGCAGATGGTGATAGTCGTTGCCGGGAACGGAGTCGATGTCCATCGGCACTTTCACTTTTTCATCGAGGCTGTGATTCTCGACGATGAGCAGCGCCGTCATAAGCTTGGTAAGGCTCGCCATGGGGCGCGACACGTCGGCATTGCGCTCCGCGAGAACCTGACCGCTCTGCAAATCCATGATCATGATGCCGGACGCCGACACGTTGTCGCCGAGATCGATATGCGGGCTATCGCCGGTCTCGGAAGAGACGGCGGGAGGAGCAACGGTCAATGTCGCCGAGAGCGGCTCGATAGGCGGCAGATCCCACACCGGAATCATTCCCATCAGCAACACCGAAAGGAGGGGTCCGAACATCGGGGAAAGTCTACCAACATCCCCTGTGTCTGGAAACGATCCGCCATCAAATTTCATTCATAAAAAAACGCCGGAAGCAAGCGGAGGGTGATGAGGATGACCTGGGTGAATTTTGCTGATGTTTTGACGTAGAGAGGGATAATGGTTGTCTTGTTACATTGTCCTATTGTCAGTCAAAGACACGAGCTTCATTCATCAATTGAACACTGTGCAACGTAACAATTCATTCGGCCATCATTTGTAGAGAATTTTCCCCGGCACACGCAGATCCACATACTGTTTGGCGGATCCCGGCGGGGCGGACGCCAGGAAGATACTGTAGCGCTTGAGTTGATCCGCGACGGGGCTGTCGATGTCGAACCAGAGGGCGTAATTCTTCGTCTGCAAATGGAATTCGCGGGCACGGAGATAGACGGTCGTGGTGGTGGCATCCAGATGGAACTGCGACTTGAGTTGCGCCTTGGTGTCGCTGATGGTTTTCAGGAACGCGGGTGTCAGCAGTTTGGTCCACGGGTCGGGACGCACGCCCCAGTCGACGATGGTGAGTTGCGGAAGACTGCCGCCGCTCGGCACCTGCATGGGCGTGTAGGTGACGTACATGCCGTCATCCGTCAGGAAGTCCGCGCCGCTGCCCGCCTTGGGTACGGCGGGAGCTTTCTGATCGGGATTCTGGATGAGCAGACGATAGGCGACGGGTTTGAGCGTGATTTTCATCTGCAGCGTCGACGGATAATCTTTGGTGATCGTCACCGACGCGAGATCGGGCACTGCCGCATGGCCGACACCGGACAGCGGGGACGTCAGCAGCGGAGGGATCGTTTTTACCTCAAGCAGCGGCATGCGTTGACCGAAGAGCGGCCGCAACGCCTCCTGAATCAACTCGTCGTCCAGACGCGGATCGGACCTGGCTACGCGGATCTGCTGCACATCAAGCACCGGCGAAAAAAGCGCGACGCCGATGAGAAGCAAAATGCAGGCAACCACCAGTGCAGCGGCAAAACGCATCACCGTCGTTTTTGATGCCACGATTTTACGTTGTATGCGTTGCGCGAGCCTCTTCCATCGCTGCCATTTGTACTGCCGCTGGCGCTTGTGGCGCGACTCTACCAAGCGGCGCGTTTGAGGCGTCACCGTGCGATTAAACCGCTGCGGAAGTCGGCGGGGCTTTCTGAGCACGGGGGTGAGTATAGGGTGAGGGCTGGGGCAAGGGCTAGGGAGCGCGCGCAAGACTGACCAGAAATCAGATGGCAGAGATCAGAGGTCAGTGATGCGGTATGCTGGTTCTGATTTCTATTTTCTGCCCTCTCACCTCTTTCATGCGTCTTGCTCTCGCCGCGGACTGGCTGACCACATTCGGCGGTGCCGAACACGTCCTGGCCGAATGCATCGATCTCTTTCCGGATGCCCCGCTCTTTACCACGCTCGCCCGCAGAGGATCGCTCGGCCCGCTTGATAAAGCGGACATCCGCGTGAGCAGGCTGCAACGCTGGTACAACCGCACGAAGCAGCATCAGATTCTGCTGCCATGGATGCCGGCTGCGATGGAGAGTCTGGACGTGCGGGGGTTCGACGTCGTCCTCAGTTCATCGCACGCTGTCGCCAAAGGCATCATCGTGGAACCATCGACGCTGCATATCTGTTACTGCCACACGCCGGTGCGCTACGCGTGGGAAATGGAGGAGGAATATCTGAAGGATTTCAACGTCCCGGGATTTTTGAGAAAGCCGATCAAAAGACAGCTGAGCAAACTGAGGCGATGGGATCTGACGAGCGCCAAGAGAGTCGATGTCTATATCGCCAATTCCACAACGACGCAGGAACGCATCCAGCGGATTTACAACCGCGAGAGCATTGTGATTTCTCCGCCGGTGGATGACCGGTTTTTTGAAACAGAGATCAGAGGGCAGAGATCAGAGGGCAGTTACTTCCTCGCAGTCGGACGGCTTGTGCCCTACAAGCGATTCGATCTGCTCATCCAGGTTGCGAATGAATTGAAACTGCCGCTCAAGATTGCCGGACGCGGACAGGATGAAGAGCGATTGAAAAAGCTCGCCGGACCGACGGTGGAGTTTCTCGGGTTTGTGCCCGAAGCGGATTTGCCGGGGCTCTATGCCGATGCGAAAGCACTGCTCTTTCCGCAGTATGAAGACGCGGGGATCGTGCTGCTCGAGGCGCAAGCCACGGGCACGCCCGCCATCGCCTACAATGCCGGCGGCGCCAGAGACGCTGTCATCGACGGCAAAACCGGGCTCTTCTTTGACGCACAAACGGTGGAGAGCGTCCGCGATGCACTCCAGCGATTTGAGACGATGCAGATCGATCGCGATGCAATCCGCGCGCATGCCAAACAGTTCACGCGGGAAAAATTCCGGATGAAATTGAAAAAGGTGATCGATGAATCGTTCGGGGCTTTCAGAAAAGGGACGTTCGTTCGCAGGTAGAAAACCTGCGCTACATTTTCAATTTTCCATTTTCAAATTTCAATTACACTTGTGTCATGCGCAATCCCGACTCCCACAAAGGCGAGAACGGCAAGGTCGCGGTGATCGGCGGATCCATGCACATTCACGGCGCGCCGATTTTTTCTGCGCTGGCGGCCGAGAGCAGCGGCGTCGATCTGACGCACGTCGCCGTGCCGCAGCCGCACGACATCGTGACGAAGATGAGCTCGCTCAACTTCATGGTGTTTCCGTTCCATGGCAACGAACTCACGAAGGACGACGTCGGCCCGATTCTCCAGATGCTCGCCGTCATGGACGCGGCAGTCATCGGTCCGGGGCTGGCGCGCCATCCAGAGACTCTTTCTGCGATTGAGCAGATCATCAGCGGCGCGCCCTGTCCGCTCGTGATCGACGCGACCGCCCTGCAGCCGCAGACGGCCGCCTGGGTCGCGGGCAAGCAGGCCGTCCTGACGCCGCATCTCGGCGAACTGGAACGCATGCAAATTTCCCAGGATGATATCGGCGGCCTGGCCGCACGCGCGCACTGTGTGATCCTGCTGAAAGGCCATGTCGATCAGATCGCCGGGCCTGACGGAGACGTGCGCATCGTGGAAGGCGGCAATGCCGGGCTCACCGTCGGCGGAACAGGCGATGCTTTGGCCGGGCTGACGGCGGGTCTCATCGCGCAAAAAATGGAGCCTGTCGAAGCGGCGATGCTCGCGAGTAAGGTCATCAAGACGGCGGGGGAGCGATTGTTCGAAGAAAAAGGATTCACCTACACGACCAAAGAAGTCATCGAGCAGATTCCGTATCTGCTGCATGAAATGAGCGCCGAATGATCAGTGTTTACGCGCAATCGCTTCGATGAAATTCGACCTGTAATCGACGTATGTTGACGATGTACGTCTCACGGACAAAACAGCCCAATGAGCGAGAAGAAATTCCATGAATTCTTTGTGGAAGAAATGGCGTACATGATCATGGAGAAACATATCTGTTCCGATTTCTTTGCCCTTTCCATAGAGCGGATCATCGACGGATTTACATTTTACAAAAAAGAAGCCACCCGGCTTTAGAACGCGCCTCACTTCTTCAAAGATTTCCTGCGTCTTGCGATCATCGAAATAATGCAGAGACAGATGTGCATAGACAGCATCGAATGAACCATTTTTGAACGGCAGTTTCTTTGAGAGATCTCCGTATCGCACATCAATGTCATAACCCAAACGCTTTGCCTCCTTTCGAATATGCTCCGTTCCCACCCTCGAAAAATCCAAGGCCGTCACATTCAGCCCTTTACGTGCAAAATAGATCGAATCTTTGCCATACCCGCAACCAAGATCGAGAACGCGCTTCCCCGGTTTCAGCTGACGCACTGTTTTCTTCGCAAAGACATTCACTGCCGATCGTGTAAGAGGCTTTGCCGACCAATACGAACTCAACTTCTGAGGCATGAACACAGCATAGCATCAGGTATGCTTTGGAAGATGTTGGTCAACCCCTTCACCATCCTCCAACCGTTTGCCGACCGTGTGGATGTCCGCTTGTTCCGCAAACACGATGCGATCGCGACGGATGACGACGTCGCACGGGAAACGCACGCATCGGCGCTGGCGTCGGCGCAGCAGGTGCACGGCAACGTGACGGCTGTCATTCGCGAACCCGTCACGCGATGTAGTGGAGCCGACGGACTGATCACGGACGTGCCGCGTCTCACGCTTTCGATGCGCAGCGCGGATTGTCAGACATTCGTGATCTACGAACGCAAAAGCAACGTCGTGGGACTGCTGCATGCGGGATGGAGAGGACTGATCCGCGGCGCGATTCCGGAATTTTTCCGAACGCTCGAATCAAACTGGAACATCCTTGCGAAGGATGCGTACGTCGGCGCGGGTCCGTCTCTCTGTCAGGCGTGCGCGGAATTTACCGATCCCGTTGCCGAATTGCCCGGCATTCCCTCGCGCTTCTTCAGCGGCCGGCATGCGGATCTGCGCGGATTTGCGGATCTTCAGCTGATGGATGCCGGCGTGCATCGCGGAAGAATCGAACGCATGCAAGACTGCACGAAATGCAAAAACAAATTGTATTGGAGCTATCGCGGCGGCGATCGTGAAAAGGTACTCGCGGGCAGCGAAAACGTGCTGACAGCATGCTTACGGTGACTGCTGCCTCTGAAGTTGTTCGATATCAGCCAGATGCGAAGCCGCGTTCGGATATGAAGGATCGATAGTAAGCGTTTGTCTCAATGCATTCACCGCTTCCTGCAGCAGACCCTTGGATGACGCGAGAGACGCGAGCCGATAGTACAGCCGCGGGTCGTCGCTTCCGATGCTTGCCGCAGTTTCGTAGTCCGCGAGCGCGGCATCGGTGTTGCCGTATTTCTCTTCCTTCAGTCCGAGATTGAAATGCGCCTCGGCGGAGTCCGGCGCCTTTGCGACTGCGTCTTTGAAGAGCGCCAGCGCACGATCGCTCTGCCCCTGTTCATCCAGATATTCCGCGTAGGAGAAGAGGAAGGACAGGTCGTCGTTGCCGATAACGGTTTTGCGATTAAACATCGTCACGCCGCTTTCGGATATCGCTTTCATGTCGGCAAAATTCCCCTGGGAGACATCGATGTGCGCGATATTCTGGTAGGGCAGCAGATACGACGGATCGAGCTCGATCGCTTTGCGGTAATCGGCGAGCGCGGCACCGGTATCCGTTTCCGCAGCGCCAAGGTTGTTCTGCGCGAGCGCGGAATCCGGATAGAGCATGTCGGCATGGCGGAAGAGCGTGGCCGTGTTTTTCCAGACGTTTGTTTGTATAAGCGTTTGCGCGGAGAGCGCGAGCAGCAGCGCGATGCAAATGATCCCGACGGGAATCGATGCGCGGGGCACGCGCGCAGTCAGCCGGTCGATGAGGAAGGCAATCAGCAAAAATGCGCCAATGACGGCCAGATATGCGTAGCGGTCGGATGCGAACAGCACGAATCCGTTTTTGTACGCGCTCGCAAAGCTAGGCACGAGCATCAGCAGATAGAACGCGATGCTGATGGATACAAGAGGCCGCCGCTTCCACATGAAAATGGAAATCGCGATGAGAATGAGGAAGACGCACAGCGGCAACCAGAACTCCGGTGACGCGATCGTGATCGCGGTGGGCTGCGGATAGACGACGGAGAAATGAAGGGGCCAGACCAGATGCAACAGATAGAACGCGACGCTCTTGATGCCGAGCAAAAACAAAGAGGCAAGTCCGAGCTGCGCGAGTCCGCCGGATTTGCCGCCGAGCGCAATGAGGACGAACGCGAATGCGAGTGCAAAATACGGCCACTTCTCGATCCATGTCTCGCGCGTCAATCTGCGTCCCTGCACATGATCAACGAGCAGCAAAACGAAAGGCAGCGGCACGACGGATACCTTGGCGAAAAGCCCAAGTGCGAAGCAGATAATGCTCCAGATGTACGATGACGCATGCATATGTCTGCGCCACAGCAGGTACAATCCGAGTGACAGCAAAAAGAAAAACGACGAAAGCACGTCCTTAAGCGCGGCAGCCCACAGCACCGCTTCGCTTTGGAGCGGATGCAATGCAAAAAGCGCGACGCACAGAATCGTGATCCACTTGCGTTCAAAGAGCTGCCACGTGATCCACCCGATAAGCAGTGCATTTGCCAGATGCAACAGCAGACTGACGGCATGAAACGCAGCCGGCTGGAATCCGAACAGCAGATGGATGACTTGATACATGAACAGCGTCAGCGGGTCGTAGAGCTCCGGATCGTATGACGTAAAGACGTGCAGAACCGTAGACACGGAAAAAATCTGCATCGCCCAGTTCTGCGTAATGAGCGTCGTGTCGTCGTACAGCACGAACCCGTTGCCGAACGTCGCGAGATACACGCAAAAAGTGAATGCAACGATCAAGAGACACCACGCCAGAGGACTGCCTCGATGCAACTGCCAGAAACCCATGCGGCTAGACTGGCGAAGGACGCGACGGGCGTCAATCGGCGGACGGACGGCGAATGATGCGGAGGCGAATAAAATGCAGCATCTTCAGGAAAACCCGCAATAAAATGTGGCCGGATTCGTGGACGCTACGAGAGCGGTTTTGATAGAGTGTCGCAGTCTCGGTTGCGCGTCAGTGCAGATACGTTTCTTCTCTACATCGCATATCGGGAGACTTAATCTCCTCCGGCCGTGGTCGAAGGATGCGGTCACCCACCTGGAGCTTCCAGGGATGCGACGTCTCTGTCACAACGGCTACTGGGATTTTTTAGTTGATGGTTGGCAGTCAATAGTTGATAGGCGCACTGAAATGATTCTATCAACTGACAACTATCAACTATGGACCAAAACATGCACATACGTTCAATTTCGCGTATACTACACTGCTCATGTTCACCCTGGCAGACCGCATCAACGAGGCCAATACACTTCTCGCGCCGTACGCCGTGCCGCACGAGGGACGACTCGGGCGGCTGTATCCGGAAAGCACCGATGAGACGCGCTTTCCGTTTCAGCGCGACCGCGACCGCATCATCCACAGTTATGCGTTCCTGCGGTTACAGGCGAAGACGCAGGTATTCGCGGCGGGGGAGATGGGTGATCACGTCCGCACGCGGCTGACGCACACGCTCGTCGTGGCGCAGATCAGCAGAGATCTGGCGCGCATGATGCGCCTCAACGAAGACCTCAGCGAATGCATCGCGCTCGCGCACGACCTGGGGCATCCGCCGTTCGGCCATGCCGGCGAAGAGGCGATCGATGCATGGATGAAGGAACACGGGCAGCGCTTTGAACACAACGAACAGAGTTACCGCATCGTCACGCTGCTCGAGAAACATTCCTCGGCATATCCGGGGCTCAATCTCAACCGTGAAGTTACCGATGGACTGCTGAAACATTCCAGCCATCTGCCGGGCGACGGCGACGCGATCACTCATACGCTTGAAGCGAAGCTGGTCAATATCGCCGATGCAGTCGCATATAACGCGCACGACTGCGACGACGGACTGACCGCCGGACTGTTCCGCAAGGACGATCTGCTCAAGGTACCGCTGGCGCGAGAGGCATACGAACTCACGCAGGAACGTGGCACGTACATCCGCGGCGCGCTGCAGCATCTGATGGTGCACGATCTGCTGGAACACTCCTCGCTGAATCCCTCGGACGAACATCCCATTTCGTTTTCAACGCAGATGCAGGAAGGATTGCAGCAATTGCGGCGGTTTCTGTGGGACAACATGTACCTGCATCCGCAGATCCAGGTGCAGACGGAGGAGGGAAAGAAAATCGTCGATGCCCTCTGTCGCTATTTCTTCGAACACGACTCCGACAAAATCGCCCACCTGCAGGAGCGCACGGGATCGAATCGCATAGAAGCCGTGAAAGATTACGTGGCCGGAATGAGCGACACCTTTGCGAGAGGAACGTTGGAACTGCTGAGTCGCTCTTAATGCACGCCCGGATACGACGGCAGGTACTGCATCGGATCCACCGGCTTGCCGTTTTTGTAGAACGCAAGGTGCAGGTGCGGACCGGTCGTCATCGGACCGGCTCCCGGCGTTCCCGGCGTGCCGCCGCTGAGTGCGACGGGCTGGCCCGCGTGGACCGTATCGCCTTCCTTCACGAGGAATTTGATGACGTGTCCGTAGAGCGTCGTCATGCCGTTACTGTGCCGGATGATGAGCGAATTGAAGCCCATGCCCTGATCCGAGACTTTCTCGACGACGCCGTCCGCAGCCGCGCCGACGATACTGCCCTGCGGCACGGGAATGTCGACTGCGTGATGCGGCACGCCGAAGGTCGCGACGTATTGCGGATCATTGAAGTGTGCGGAGATTCCTTTGAGCGGCGCGACCGGCCACACGAAGTGCACGACGGCATTCGGATTGCTGTTCCGTGACGCCTGCTCGGCAATTCCTTCAGCGTCCCAGATTTGCTGCAAAGAATCAGTGATCGCTTTCTCGGCCGCCTGCTTGTCTTCCAGAAGGGAGACAAGATTGGCGCGGGCAGTCGCGAGTTCCTGCATGGTCTGATCGTCTCCGCCCGCCTGCATTTGCTGCTCGAGCGTACTGAGCTGCATGCGCAAAACATCTTCACGACGTGCGAGCGCCTGCTGTTTCTCGCGCTGTTTTTCCGCGTCCGCTTCGGCATTATGAATGGCGACGACGGGATTCACCTGATTGCCTCCCGACGGATCACCGCCGACCGGTGCCGCGTTCGTGCCACTGGAAAAATGCACGAAGAGTGCAATCGCGCCTCCTATGAGCGCAAGTGTCAGCCACGGACGGTCGATATGGATGTCTATTTGAGGCATCAAGACAGTATAGCAGAAAACGTGTTTGAGGGTTAGGGCTAGGGTTAGGGTTAGGAAAAATGGCTTCTTTTTCCTTGCCCTAGCCCTATTTCCTAGCCCTCGATCAACGCCTCCTTCTCCGCCTTCGTCCACTTTTTCACCTCCGCCTCACGCTTCCGCGCCTCGCTGAGCGTGTCAAATTCCTCGTGGTAGATGATGCGGATAGGCCGCCGCGACCGGGTGTACTTGGCGCCTGACCCATCATTGTGCTTCGCCTCGCGCTCCTTGAGATCCACGCAGGTTCCGGCATAGAGCGAATCGTCACTGCAGCGGGCGAGGTAGAAGAAGTGAGGCATCGCACATAGTGTACAGAGAAACAAACTGCCACACCCGGGAACGGGTGCTGCTGGGTGAAATATATTTTCGAGCAGCAGCCCTTCGTGGCTGCGGCAATCGGCAAAGAAAAGCAGTTTTATAACTATCTGCACATCAGTACAATACCGCTACCCCTTAGGCGCGTAGCTCAGCTGGTAGAGCATCAGTCTCCAAAACTGAGGGTCGCAGGTTCGAGCCCTGCCGCGCCTGCCAAGGTGAATTGCAGACGAACAAGGAGCTTCGCGACGCAGTGAGTCGCAAGATACTTGGTCCCCCGAGCGATCCGCCGCGGACGAAGAGCGAGTGGGGACACCGTCAATGAGTTCTTGGCGATTCAAAGCGAGCCCGGAGGCGAGCGGAATCTTTTGCAAACCAAGCCCTGCCGCGCCTGCCACCTTATTTCTTCTTCCCCCGCCACGCTTTCTTGGGACTGGTGCGTTTCTTCTGGAGCAGCTCCGCGGCGTCGGCGAGCGTGATACTCTCGACCGTGAACTTCTTGGTGAGCGAGGCGTTGGTTTTGCCATCAGTCACGTACGGACCGAATCGGCCGTCTTTCACGTGGATGTCGTTGCCGGATTCCGGATCTTTGCCGAGGGTCTTGAGCGGCTCCGCTGCTTTCTTCTTTCTCTCTGCAGCAGTGGTAAGAAGTTCTACCGCCTGCGTAAGATTCACCGTGCCCGGATCGACATCTGCGGGAAGCGCCGTCGTGACATCGCCGCACTTCAGGTACGGACCAAAGCGACCGAGGATCACCTGCATGTCGTTGCCGTCGTGTTTGCCGAGCACGCGCGGGAAGGCGAGCAGACTCATCGCCTGTTCCATCGTGACGTCGTCGATGGAAATGGTCTTCGGGAGCGATGCGGTCTTGGGACCTTCACCCTTCTTTTTCTTCGCGCCTTTTTCAACCTCCAGTCGGCCGAGCTGCACGTACGGACCGAAGCGCCCGGTGCGCACGATCACTTCCAGTTTCGTCTCCGGATCGATGCCGACGACGCGCTCCTTGAGCACGTCTTCTTTTTTGATTTCCTTCGTCTTGCTGTCGACGCGATTCTTGAACGGCGTGTAGAAATTCTTGAGGAACTGCATGCCCTCGTTCGTGCCCTCGGCGATGTCGTCGAGCGACTGCTCCATACCTGCCGTGAATGCAAGATCGACGATGTCGGGGAAGTGCTCAGCCAGCAGATCCGTCACCGTGAACGCGATGTCTTCGGGAAAGAGATTGCGACCTTCCTTGCGGATGTAGCCACGCTGCTGGATCGTGCTAATCGTCGGTGCGTAGGTCGACGGTCTGCCGATTCCTTCTTCTTCCATTTTCTTCACGAGGCTCGCTTCGGTGTAGCGCGGTGGCGGTTTGGTGAAGTGCTGCTCGGGCTTGAGCTCCTCGCAGTCGAGCGATTCGCCGACTGCAAGCGGCGGCAGGAATTTTTCGCCGTCCGCATCCTGTTCACTGACCTCTGACCTCTGATCACTGACGTCTTCGTCCTTCCCTTCCGAATAGACGCGCAAAAATCCGTCGAAGATCACAGTCTGTCCGGTTGCGCGGAACGAGTACGCGTCGACGGAAATATCGGCGGCGATGCGCTTGAATTCCGCGGCAGGCATTTGCGTCGCGACGGTGCGGTTCCAGATGAGTGTATACAGCTTGAGCTGCTGATGATCGAGGACGGCCGCCAGACTCTCGGGCGTGCGTTCCATTTCGGTCGGGCGGATGGCTTCGTGCGCTTCCTGCGCGCCCTTCGCTTTCGTCTTGTAAGTGCGGGGGCTAGAGAGAACATACTCGCGTCCGAACTGCTGCTCGATGACGCGCTTGGCGTCGGTGAGCGCCTTCTCACTCAGGTTTACCGAGTCGGTACGCATGTAGGTGATCAGACCCGCTTGTCCTTCTCCCTTGCCCAGACTCACGCCTTCGTAGAGCTGCTGCGCCACGACCATCGTCTGCTTCACCGAAAACCCCAGCTTGCGAGCAGCTTCCTGTTGGAGTGTCGATGTCGTGAACGGCGCCGCCGGATTACGCGAGACTTCTTTCTCTTCGACATTTGAAACCGTAAATGGCTTGCCATGCACCGCGCTTAAGACCGCGTCGGTTTCTTCCTTATTGTGCAGCTCCAATTTCTTGCCGTCCTTCTTGTCCAAAAACGCGGAAAATGCCTGCTTCTTGTCGTTGAGAAGCTCGGCCTCGATCGACCAGTACTCGACCGGATTGAAGGCGCGGATCTCGCGCTCACGGTCGACAATGATGCGCACGGCGACCGACTGCACGCGGCCGGCGGAAAGTCCCGAGTAGACTTTCTTCCACAGGAAAGGGGAGAGCGTGTAACCGACCAATCGATCGAGAATGCGGCGAGCCTGCTGCGCATCAACTAGTTTCATATCAAGCGTGCGCGGATGTTCCACCGCAGCTTTGATCGCCGGCTCGGTGATTTCGTGGAACACGATGCGCTTCACCTTCTCGGGTTCCTTCACCTTGAGCGCCTGCGTCAAGTGCCAGCCGATCGCTTCTCCCTCGCGGTCTTCATCAGTCGCGATCCACAGATCATCGGCTTCCTTGAGAGCGGCGCGCAGTTTTTTCACCACCGATTCTTTTCCTTCCGACACTTCATACGTCGGTTCGAATCCGTGCTCGACGTCGACGCCGATACCGCTGTGAGGCAGATCGCGCACGTGACCCATGCTCGCCTCAACGAGGTAATCCTTCCCCAAAAAGCGCTTGATGGTTTTCGCTTTGGCAGGGCTTTCGACGATGACTAAATGCTTTGGCACTTCTTAATAATGAAGAATGATTGTTGCGGCAGCCTACGGAGTGCGGGACATCATTGTCAAACATGCGGTGGACGAAAGCGTTCACTCACAATGGACCCTGCATCCACTTTCGTATATTGACGGATACGGTGAAATTTGACGCTAAAACCGGTGTTTTACGCAAAAATCGCGTCTCAATGAGCATCCTTTGTACTCAGAGTTTTTGGCTAACTACAGCCATTGAAGAAATTTTTTGGCTTCAGCAAGCCATTTTTTTGGGGCAACTTTACTTGCCTTGGGCTTGCGAGGTTCTAGACTGGCGGTCAGAACGTCTTTTTACCCTATTCTCCTCTCTCCTATGTCCAAGCAGGACCTTATCACCAACATCGCCAACGCGGCCGGCATCACGAAGCGCGCCGCTGGCTCCGCTCTTGAGGCGATGACCCTCATGATCACGAAGGAACTGAAGAAGGGGAACTCCGTGACGATCACGGGCTTCGGCACCTTCCGCGTTTCCAAGCGCGCCGCTCGCACGGGCGTCAACCCGCGCAACCCGTCGCAGAAGATCTCCATCCCCGCGATGAAGGTTCCGTCCTTCAAGGCCGGCAAGACGCTCAAGGACGCCGTCCGCTAAGAAGTAAAAAGCAACCCTTTGAAAAAGGCTCCTGCTGGTCGGGGGCTTTTTTCGTATTGATGATTATTGATTGGCGCTTTTTTTGTCATTTGTTTTTTCGGTTATTTTGAAATATCGAAGAAGCAAGGAATAAAGAAAGGACCGAATCACAAAATTCACGATTCAAAACTCACCTCGATATGCTATAGTGCATGCCTCTATGGACAGCGCATACATTCAGACAGCACTGGCAGATCTGCTCGACCATCTGCATTTGCAGCATGGCGGGGTCACCGTGCGCCAGGAGGGCGACGTGACGAGAGTGGATATCGAATCGAATGAAGCGAGCCGCATCATTGGCTGGCATGGCGAAACGCTCAACTCCGTGCAGCATGTTCTCAAATCGATGGTGCGCACGAAGGAAAAACTCGAGCGTACGCCGCTGATCATCGTCGACGTCGACGGGTATCGCAGCATGCAGGAAGAGAAAGTGAAAAAGATCGCGGAACAAAAAGCCGACTTCGTCCGCAGAACCGGCAACCGCATCGCGCTCAGCCCGATGTCGCCGTACTTCCGCCGCATCATCCATCTGCACATCGCAAACAACCCGGAGTTGCAGGACCTCACGACCGAGAGCGTCGGCGAAGGCGACTACCGCCAGATCGTGCTGCGTCTCAAAGATGAAAAGAAGGGAAGCAAGATCAAGGGCGGCGAAGAGCTTGCGCCGGTCATCGAGGCGGATGACGGACTGGAGAATCTGGATATTTAAAGTTTCTTTCGTTCAATGGATAAGACAATTTGCTGTCCCGGGTATGAACACTTGGAGGAGTGGATGAACCGGAGATTGGAACGAATACCGGATGCCGAGGTGCCGATCTTCACGATTGAAGACATCCGCGAAGAGCTGCTTTTGGCAATCGAACATCCCGACAAATTTGTCCTGTTCAAAACAGAGCGAAATCTACACCCGGATCCGGAACGTGCATTACGCACGCATTCGCTGCGATGGAAGGTCCTCGAAACCTTCGATGATGCAATGGGAGCAGCTAGTGCATATATTGAACGTCCGGAATCCGACAAAGTGGCCGTGCGTTACACCTCTCATCTGGATGAGCCCGGTCCGATCATCGATATGGGCGAGGTGTACTGAATGGCTGCACTGAGCGGACCAGGGAATGCGGATATTTAAGAATTAAAATATAAGCGTGTCACCCTGAGCACGAACGAACGGGTGACACACTGGATTTCGTATTAAATTTTCATTTCTTCTCTCTCCACTCTTCCAAAATTTTCCTTTCAGAGCGCGATAATTTTTTCGGGATCTCAACGTTGATCGTCACAAAATGATCACCGACATGTGACGAGCCGAGGCGCGGGAATCCTTTGCCTTTGATGCGCAGTACTTGATTCGGCTGCGTGCCTTCGGGAATGGTGAGCGTGGATGTGCCATGGACCGTCTCCACCTCGACCGTGCCACCGAGCATCGCGTCGATCACGGGAACGGTGACGCTTGATCGGATGTCGATACCCTCGCGCGTGAAACGCGGATCTGGTCGCACACGGATGAGAACAAAGAGATCACCGCTCTCGCCGCCGCGCGTCCCGGCGTCGCCCTGGCCGCGGATCCTGAGCTGCTGGCCGTTATCGATGCCGGCAGGTATGTCGATCGTGACGCGACTGCGATCGTTCACGCGTCCTTCTCCATGGCACTTGTGACACGGCTTTTCGGGAACCGTTCCCGCGCCCTGACACTGTGGACAGATGCCGCGCTGCTGGATCTGGCCGAAGAACGATTGCACGCTGTGCACTACCTGTCCCGTTCCGCCGCAAGTCGGACATTGAATGATGCTGCTTCCCGGCTCCGCGCCGTTGCCGCCGCAGACGTCGCAGACGATCATATGGCGCAGATCGATCGTCTCGTGCACGCCCGTAAGCACGTCCGCGAAGTTGATGGCCAGTTCGATCTCGCGGTCGGCGCCGCGTGTGCGGTCGGCTCTGCCGCGGGGCGATCCACCGCTGAAGAAATTTTCGAAGAGATCGCCGAAGTCTCCGAATCCTCCGCCTTGCTGAAAACCCGAGAAATCGAAGCCGCCGAATCCGCCTGCACCGCCGCCCGGCGCTCCGCCGACGCTTCCGAACTGATCGTACATCTGTTTCTTCTGCGGATCAGAGAGCGTCTCGTACGCTTCGTTGATTTCCTTGAATTTATCCTCGGCCGCTTTATCTCCTTTATGCTTGTCGGGGTGCCATTCTTTGCTGAGTTTGCGGTACGCGCGCTTGATATCGTCCGCGGATGCGGATTTCGAAAGCCCGAGCACGGCGTAGAGGTCCTTGGCCATAGGAACAGAATACTGAATTTTGAAGTTTGAATATAGGGATAAAGCCAAATAAAGCGCTTCCGGTATTCAAAATTCAATATTCGAGATTCATGCGCCGTCTGGTAAAAAGACCTGAAAAATGCTATACTATTTCGATGCCTTCACGCCATCTTCGCAGGCTCGAAAAAACACTCAAATGGCTGACCGTCGGTCTCGGAACGATGACCGCGGGGTTCCTTGTCGTGGCAGCTGCCAACGGACACCTGGGCAACATCGAAGCGTATCTGGTGCGCCCGCAGACGGTCGTACCGTGGGACGTCATCAATGCGGCGGACGTGGAGAGCGGCACGACGATTCCTCCCAATACGAACGTCGTGTTCCATCTGCCGTTTACGTTTCAGCAGATTGATGCGAACGTGCTGCTGGGACAAAAGAGCAGTCAGGTGCGCTACTGGGGATACTGTTTCCCCGAAAACTACGATCCGAAAACCGTCAGCATCCGCGCGGGATTCCCGGGACAGATGTTTTTGTCCGAGAAAGAGCAGCGGATCCGAGCGGCGCAGCAGGCCGCGAACAAACCGCAATTTTCCCTTGTGAATCCGCCGACCAAGCAGCAGCTGGAGCTGATCAATAACGACGTCGAGAGCGTCATCCACAATCAGATCCTGTTCTTCAAGCCGGGCATGATGTGCTACATCATGTCTGAGGCGCCGCTGGCCATCGGCATTGATCCCGATAACGACAAACTCAACACGCAATTGGAACGTGAAATCGGAACGGATCCGAATAATCCCGATACGGACGGCGACGGCATCAGCGACGGCACCGAGTATCTGACCGGCACCAATCCGCTCTTACGCGATACCGACGGCGACGGCATCATCGACGGCATCGAAGACAAGAACTGGAACGGCCGCATCGACATCGGCGAAACGGATCCGCGCACCAAAGACACCGATCGCGACGGACTGTGCGACGGACTGTGTCTGATCCGCCTGAGCAACGGCCAGCAGATCTACGCCGGTGAGGACAAAAACCTCAACGGCAAGGTGGACAGCGGCGAAACAGACCCGCTCAAGTGGGATTCCAAGGGCGACGGATACAGCGACTATATGCGCTTCCTGAAGTGTCTGCTGGATGGAAACAGCACCTGCTGATACTTGCGATAATACCACATTTTGATGTATAATACTCTGATGACCAAGACACACATCCTCTCCGGCCTCTGCCTCCTGACGATCGTCCTGCCGTCGACCGCGCTGGCCTATCTGTCGCCGGAGGAGGTGCTCACCAGCCCGCAGAATCAGATGTACTTTGATCCGCCTCCGTCCCCGCGCGACACCGCCGCGGTACAGGCGCAGCAGCAATCCAGCGACGCGGCACTGCGCGCAGAGCAGCAGGCGGCTCTCGTGAGCTCGTCTTCGTCTTCCGCAGTCGCACAGAGCAGCAGCGAGGACCTGCACGGAGCAGCCCCCGATCAGAACTCGCAATTGCAGCAGCTGATCGACGCGCTGAACGCGCAGAATTCGGGCAGCAACCAAAGCGAACAGGATCTGGTCAACCAGCGCATTCTGGCACGCATTAAAGCCAACCAGCTTGCGGCGCAATCTCAGATCGACGCACAGGCCATTGCCTCCCAGCAGTCGCTCCACAGCGGCGCGCCTCTTGCGCAGAGCGGCCCGGGCCTGGACCTCGTGCTTGGCGTGCTCGCGATTGCGGGCGTATGGACATTCTGGAGAGCGAGGAGGATGGAGAAAGCAAAGTGAGCGAAGAGTGGTCAGCGCGCGGCGGTCAGAATGTAGAATCCTTCTTTTGCAGACAGCTGTTCGCTGATCGCTGACCGCTTCGTTGTACACTTGTCCACTTTTCGGTGCGATCTGCTCCCGATAGAGAAAGCGATCTGGTAGCGTGTCGCCGTGAGCGATCTGCTTTCTCTCGGCGGCAAAAAATGGACACTGCAGAATGCAGAAGGGGAAGCGGGCGACGTCGCCGCCATTCTGCGCCTGCGCCGGTCCCTGCACGATGCAAGCGCCACAGACGACTGGAGCGATCCATCGGTCTTTCCGGACGCCGCAAAGGCGGCGCAAAGAGTGCAGGACGCTATCGACAGAGGAGAGACGGTCGGCATCTTCGGCGATTATGATTGCGACGGCGTCACGTCGTCCGCGCAGCTTGTGCGGTTTTTCCGCAGGCGGGGAATCGAACCCGTATTGCGTCTGCCGCATCGCGTCACGGACGGCTACGGATTGAAGCCGCAACACATTGACGAATTTCGGACGGCCGGCGTGCGCCTGCTCATCACCGCCGATACCGGTATCAGTGCCGGGGAAGCAGTCGCCAAAGCGCGCGACGCGGACATCGACGTGATCATCCTCGATCACCACCATGTGAGTGCGGTACCCGATGCCTACGCGATCCTGCATCCGGCGCTCTCGCCGCATTTTCCCGATCCGCATCCGTCTGCCGCAGGCGTCGTTTTCCTTTTCCTGCATGCGCTCGAAGGAGAGATCTGGCCGGACCGGGAGACCGATCTGGCCCTCGCGATGTTCGGCACGGTGGCGGATCTGGTCCCGCTTCGCGGGATCAACCGGCGGCTCGTGCAGGAGGGGCTCCGCGCGCTGCACGATCTGCCGGACGGCCCCGTGCGGCACCTGGTGGAGAGCGTCGGCAGGGGTCAGCCGCTGACGTCCGTGGATGTCGCATTCCGCATCGCGCCGCGCATCAACGCCGCCGGCCGCATGGCCGACCCGCTGCTCGCACTTCACGCGCTCCTCGATGGCGGCGAGCCACTCAAGGAACTGGAACGTCTGAATACCGAACGTCAGCAGGAGACACTGCGTGCGACCGAGCATGCGCTTGAGTTGCTGACAAAGGACGGACGATATGACGCGGCCTTCCTTGCAGTCGCAGATGTCTCCTATCAGCCGGGCATCATCGGACTGATCGCGGGAAAACTGACGGAGCGCTTTGGCCGCCCAAGCATGGCAGTCTCGATCAACGGAAGCGAGTGCACAGCCAGCCTGCGCAGCCCTGATTGCTACAACATCACGGCCGGGCTCGCGCGCACCGGACACCTGCTCACGTCGTTCGGCGGACACAGCCAGGCGGCGGGCGCCACGTTCCCGCTCGACCGCTACATGGATATCTGCGATGCGCTTGAAAAAGACATCACGGCGAACGTCGCATCGGATCTGCTCATTCCAAAACTCACCATCGATGCGGAACTCGCCGAACGCGATCTCACGCTGCGCACCGTCTCGATGCTCAAGGATCTCGAACCGTACGGACAGGGCAATCCCGAACCGACATTCCTGCTTCGAAACATGAGGCTGGGAAACGTGCGCTGCGTGGGAAACGAAGGCCAGCATCTGCAGGCAACCGTGGGTGCAAGCAAACTGATCGGATTCGGAAAAGGCGAGTGGCACGCGCACGCGTTGCAACCGCTCGACCTCGTCTGCCGGCTGGGGCTCGATCACTGGAACGGCGTCACGCGCGTCCAGCTGCATCTGGTCGACATGCGCATCGCGGAGACGGCGGACCGGTTGGTGAAGATGTAAAAAAAATGGCGGCCCGATTGGGCCGCCGAGGGAAGCTTCCCTCTTATGAATTCGGTGTGGCGTCAGAGAAGAAGCGCAATGATCACCCCCGTCCACAGCGCGACGACAAGACAGCGCGACGACGGGAGCTGTGCATCCTTCGACATTCGCGACCGAAAAACAATATTCATCGGGAAGCCTCCGGGTCTTGCTCTTTTCGCTGAGCTCTGTGAGCTCTGCAACAAACAAAAAGAGCGAGCGCTTATCGTACTGCGCCCGCTGCCGAGATCAAGAAGAAAACCGCATCAGACCGGAGCGAGTCTTCCCTCCATATCAAACACACTCGTGATCGGCACGCCGAGTGCTGCGGCGATTTTGTATGCAAGAAGAACGGAGGGATTCGTCTGTCCGCGCTCGATCGACATGATGGTCTGGCGGCTCACGCCCGTGCGGAGAGCGAGCTCTTCCTGGGTCATGCCGTGTTCGAAGCGAAGCTTGCGGATGTAATTACGAAGAGATACTGCAGACATACGAAGTGGGGTGGGAGTGGATAGTACCGCGTCCTTGTTGAGAGCGCAATTCTACTGAGGGACGTAGTGGGTGCAAGCGCATTTTGAAGAGTTTTTTAAAAGACATGATGGACGCCGAATTTCGTCATGTATGCACGATCACCAGCGCACAACATTTACATTTGCGCTACATCTCCTTTTTGCCACATTTCTGCGCTTTCCATAGGATACAGCGTGACAAAATGTCTTCTCCCTTCCCATTCCACGGGATCTTCTCGTCGCTCAATTCCGAGCAGATGGGACAACCAGCGGACGATCCGTTTGCAGGGGGCACGCCGGCGCTTCCGGATTTTGAGAGCGCCAAGCCGCAACCACGATCAACCGGACAAGTCGCGGTCGACATTTACGAGCAGGATAATTATTACATCATCAAGGCGCCGATTGCGGGCGTGAAGCTCTCCGATCTCGACATCGAGATCACCGACAACATCGTGACGATCCGCGGGCACCGACAGCAGACCGACCAGATTCCGAACGATCAGTACTATCTGCAGGAATGTTTCTGGGGGGAGTTTTCCCGCAGCATCACGCTGCCATTCACCATTGATCCGAAAAAAATCCGCGCGACCTTCAACAAGGAATGCATCCTGAAGATCCTGATTCCGAAGGAAGAAAAAGTAAAAATTGTCAGGATTAATGAGGTGTAATTTTTCATAGCCGCACCGACGGAGCGGTGCTGCTCGGCGGTTTGTAAAAACAGACGCACCCCTCCGTGGGTGCGGGTTGATCATGCATTAAAAAAGAACGCACCCTCCGCGTGCGTTCTTCAAGCTACGTCTGATTCGATTGTTAGGCGGCCATGTCATAGTGCGGCGTCCCTGCATCCTGTTCACCGGCATTCAATTTGCTGGCCAGTTGCTTTTCCATTTCCGGCGTCCATCCGAGCTCCTTCGCAATCTTGGGGAACTGCCGAGAAATCTGACAGAGCATGTCCATGCGCGCCTCTTCCGGATTCAATTCGCCAAGTTCCTCTTCATACTGTTTTGATATTTTTCGATCATTCAACAGTGACATCCATGCCTCCATCTTCGTGCGCACTTCCTGGCGCGCTTTGTTATTGGGATCCTGAAGAGTCTTTGCGATGTCGCGCTCGATAAGGAGCGCTTCGATAACCGGATCAGTGGAACGAGTATTCTCGGACATAGAGATGGAGGGAATGGATGTGAATGTTTCGAGACATTGTAGCGCCTCAAAGCTTCTTTGTCAAAATGGGCTCTACAAGGTACAGTGAAACCCCATGCAGTTGACCCAAGCGATTTTGCCTGTAGCTGGCCTTGGAACGCGATTCCTCCCCTGGACGAAAGTCGTGCCGAAGGAGCTTCTGCCGATTGGCAATCAGCCCATCATCGCGCTTCTTGTCGATACCTGCCTGAGTGTCGGCATCACGGACATCTGTTTCGTGATCAGCCATGGCAAAGAACAGATTCCACAGTATTTCTACGCGGATCCGGAGCTGGAAAAAGAGTTGGCATCGCGCGGCAAAGGAGAAGCGCTCGCGCAGCTGGCCAAGTACGACAACGTGAATTTTCACGTAGTGTACCAGGACAAGCAGCTCGGCGACGGCCATGCGATCCTGCAGGCGAAGGATTGGGTGAAGAGCGATCAAGTCGCGATCCTCTTCGGCGACGATCTGATCGTGTGGAAGGAAAACGGCATTCAGCAACTCGTGAACGCATTCAACGGACTCGATCATGCGCGCGACAGCGCGGTGCTGTGTCTGGAAAACGTCCCGCTCGAGCGCGTCAGCAAGTACGGCATCGTGGATGTCGATGAAGCGCAGAGCAACGGACGACTTAGAAAAGTGAAAGGACTCGTGGAGAAACCGAAGCCCGAAGACGCACCGTCGACACTCGGCATCATCGGAGAATATCTCATCCCGCGCTCCACGTTCGATGTGCTCCCGACGGTGAAAAGCGGACAAGGCGGAGAGATCCGCTTGATCGATGCACTGATCGCGCAGCTCAGTGCGATTGATATTTACGGGTATGAAGTGGAAGGCAAGCGCCTCGATACGGGCACGCCGGAGGGATACAAAGAGGCGGTGCAGATTCTCGGATAAATGGACTAAAAATCTGAAAAGTGATATAATAGTATCGTGATTCGGAAAGTCGGAGACACCGTCGGCGATTTGGAAGGTGACATCGATATTTTGCTCGAGCACACAACAAACCAAGATGCACGCGATCGAGCCGCGCGCCTGCGCGATGAAATCGTCGACGGGCGCAATGTCGATGATTCTGTAGAATGGGAAGTTGCAGCCGAGATCCGACGTCAGATTCTGGAACTCGCGGAAGAAACGGAACCGTTTTTGCTGGAAGACATTCTTCTCCGCCAGCAGCGCCGGCCATTGGTCGAAGACGATATTCTTCCTACTGACGACATATGATACGGAAGCATACGCCGCTCTCGGAGGTGACAGCGAACGATCTCGCAAATGAGCTGACGACGTTCATCGTGCAACAGAAAGGAGCTGTTCCCGTGAAGAATGCTAGTCGGATTTTGCAAAATATCAGAAATACGGCTCGTACATGGGCCGCTCCCGATGCTCCATCGATGGGCATGATGGAATCGCCATTGCCTCTCGAGGAAATTATAAGAATTCGCGAGGCAATCGCAGCATGCCTACAGACCAATGCGAAAACGATGCCGGATTGACGTCTTATCCTGAAAGGGGAATGATGCGTCTCCTATGTCTGAACGCGTACCAGGAACAGCCGTCATCGGTTTGCAATGGGGTGATGAAGCAAAGGGAAAAGTGACCGACATAGAAGCGCGACAGCATGACGTCGTCGTCCGCTATCAGGGCGGCAAAAATGCGGGACACTCGGTGGATGATGTCGCATTTCATGCGATCCCGTCGGGTGTCATCAGAGAGAAATTGGCTTATATTGCATCCGGTTGCGCAGTGGATTTGCCGGGCATCCTAGAAGAAATTCACGAGGTGGAAGCAGTCAAGACGCGATTGAATATCCGCGGACTCCTGCATATTTCGCCGGAGGCATCGATCGTTCAGCCGCATCAAATTCTGAATGATTTGATGGAAGCCGGAGAGATCGGGACAACGGGCAAGGGCATCGGGCCGCACTATTCCGACAAAGCGCGCCGCATGGTTGGCAAACGCAGGGTCGATCTGCGCGTCGGTGAACTTGTGCATTATCCCGAAGATACGTTCCGCATAATGCGGCGAAATTTGAAAGAAGAGATCGAAAGGGCGCATGCTAACAAAGACCTACCGAAGGAAATCGTCAAAGCGATCTTGAAAAAATTCGGACTGCGAAAAAGCATCGATGCGCAACGCCAAGCGCTGGAGGAGCTTCGACACTGTATCGATCATGATCCTCACTGGCTCTTTAAACGTTACGATGAAGGTAACCGCATACTGCTGGAGGGGGCGCAGGCGGAGGGGCTGGATCTCGTGCGCGGAACGACGCCGTACGTTACATCGAGCAGGCTCGGCTTGTATGCGGGTCTGGATAATACGGGTCTCCCCCGTGAGGCGATTGGCAGGGTTATCGGTGTCGGCAAACTCGAAACCTCACGCGTCGGATATGGTCCGTTCGTGTCAGAATTCGGCGGCCGCAGGTCTGAATTGTATTGCATGAAAGATGGAGGCAAAGCCCATACACGTGATTACGAAGAACGGATGTACGGTGACAGACTGGATGAGATGCTGGCATCGGGCGATGACTTACAGATGGGAAAGGCGATGCGCGTGATGACCGGTGAATACGGCATCACGTCCAAACGTGCACGACGCATCGGCGCATTCGATGCTGTGCAATTCGCACAAGCGGCACGCATCAACGAAGTGACTGACATCGTTCTCTCGAAGCTTGACGTCATGAACATCTTTTCCCGAACGAAAGACGGCATGATTCCGGTCGTAACCGGTTATACATTGGATGGAGAACAGATCGATTACATCCCGACGGATGAGCGAACATTGCGTCGAGTGAAACCAGAAATCACATATTATCCTGCATTTGCCGAGGACATCAGCAGCGTTCGTTTTGAAAAGGATCTGCCTCGGTTAGCCAGAGAATTCATTCACAAACTGCAAGAAGTATTGGCAAATGGCGGCAATGGCAAAGGGAAAATCAAAAGCGTCGGCGTCGGCCCCGCTCCGGATCAAATGGTGCATTTGAATGGACGGACATTCGGACGCAGACGTTCCGCCTGACACCCTTACATCTCCCTTCTCAAGAGCTCGATTTCATCTCTGAGATCGGCTGCTTTTTCAAATTCCAAGTTCTGCGCGGCGATATCCATCTGCAGCTCGAGTTCTTCCATGAGTCGCTTCTTTTCGTCCTTCGGAATCTTCTGGTGATCGTGCTTGGGGCGGCGCAGCTCCATCTTCTTCGATTCCTCCGCGATGTCGCGGATCGCTTTCTCGATGGTTTTGGGCGTGATGCCGTGCTTCTTGTTGTGTTCCTCCTGAATCGCGCGGCGGCGGTTGGTTTCACTGATCGCGCCTTTCATCGCATCGGTCATCTTGTCGGCATAGAGCGTCACGTGGCCGTGGACGTTGCGGGCGGCGCGGCCGATCGTCTGGATCAATGCATCGCGCGAGCGCAGGAATCCCTGCTTGTCGGCATCGAGAATCGCGATGTAGCTGACCTCCGGAAGATCGAGTCCTTCACGCAGCAGATTGATGCCGATGATGATATCGATATCACCGACGCGCAGTTTCCGGAGCGTCTCGATACGATCCATCGTCTCGACATCACTGTGCAGATATTCAACCTTGTAGCCGTTGTCCTTCATGTACTTGGTCAGATCCTCCGCTGATTTTTTGGTGAGCGTCGTGATGAGCGCGCGCTCGCCGCGCTTGATGGTTTCCTGCAGTTCCCGGGTGATGTCGTCGATCTGGTGACGCGTCGGCTTCACGTCGACGACCGGGTCGAGCAGGCCCGTCGGGCGGATGATCTGCTCGGCAAAGTTCTCCTTGGGAGTATTCGCATACTCATACTTGCTGGGCGTCGCCGACACGTAGATGCGCTGGTGGGCTCTGTCCTCCCATTCACGGAACATCAGCGGACGATTGTCGTGCGATGACGGCAGACGGAATCCGTATTCGACAAGTGTTGCCTTGCGCGAGTAGTTGCCCTCGTACATGCCGCCGATCTGCGGAATGGTGATGTGGGATTCGTCGGCGATGAGCAGGTAATCCTCGGGGAAATAATCGAGCAGCGTGGACGGAGGATTGCCCGGAGGAGAGCCTTCGAGATAACGCACGTAGTTCTCGATGCCGGTGCAGTAACCGGTTTCCTTGAGCATTTCGACGTCGTATTCGGTACGGGCGCGGATGCGTTCGGCCTTCACGAGTTCGCCGCGTTTGAGGAAATACTGCTCCTGCTCTTTCATTTCCGTGAGAATGCCTTCGACCGCGCGATCGATCTTGTCTTTGGTGGTCACGTTGTGTGCAGCCGGGAAGATCATCACTTCCTGCAGCTCCTCGATCACTTCGCCGGTGAAGCTGTCGACTTCCTGAATCACCTCGATTTCATCGAACGGCATTTCAATTCGTATGACGGTATCTGCGTTTGGCGGAAAGATCTCGACCGTGTCGCCCAGCGCATGAAACATGCGCTGCTTGAATTCCATGTTGGACCGTCGGTATTGAATATCGGTGAGACGGCGGAGTAAGGCGTCGCGCTGCATCTTCTGCCCGCGCTCGAGTTTGATCGCGAGCGCCTCGTAGTCGGCGACGTTGCCGAGTCCGTAGATGCAGCTGACCGACGCGACGATGAGCACGTCCCTGCGCGTAAGCAGATTGTAGGTCGCGGCGTGGCGGAACTTGTCGATCTCGTCGTTGATGCTGGCGTCTTTCTCGATATATGTATCGGTGTGCGGCACGTAGGCCTCCGGCTGGTAGTAGTCGTAGTACGAGACGAAATACGAGACGGCGTTATCGGGGAAGAACGCCTGGAACTCACTGCAGAGCTGCGCGGCGAGCGTCTTGTTGTGCGCGAGGACCAACGTGGGCCGCTGCAATTCCTGCACGATATTGGCCATCGTGAAGGTCTTTCCCGTGCCCGTGGCTCCAAGCAGCGTCTGATGCTTCTCTCCCTTCGCGATGCCCTTCAAAAGCTTTTCAATCGCCGCCGGCTGATCGCCGGTTGGCTGAAAAGGGGAAACGAGGCGGAAGGGCTTGTTCTTGGGCATAGGAGGGAAAAATTGTGTCATCCTGAGGTGCCGCGAAGCGGCCTCGAAGGACAGTCGAAGCATTGTACAGGAGGGAAGTGTGTGGTCCAATACTTCTCCCCCTTTTATGGCATATTCTTCACTCGACGATTGCGGGCCGGGCGAAAACGAAAAATTTAATGACGCATGCCGCGAAGCGGTGATGGTTTTGCGCAGGCAGCATCCGCAACTCAACCGGGATATCGCGCTGGGAACGCCGATCCCGGACCCTGCGGACCGCATCTATATGGATATCGGCCTCAACCACGAAACACTCCGCTGCTTCCTGAAAGTCGAGCTGCTGCTGGAAAGCGACAAAGAGGAAACGCATGTTCAGTCATATGGCACGTATTACCGTGAAATACTCGCGCGCGCAGAAATCGGGCAAGAGCACATTGCCAGGATGCTACGCAAAATGTCATGGGAAAACCGGCGGAACATCGTTGCCAATTTTGCCAATGCCGAACAAACGTTTGGCTGCATGCTGGAGCAGCATGAAAGATTTGATGACATTCCGACAATGGCGGAGAATCTTCATGCGTTGTTTGAATGGATCATGAATCCTCCGGAACCATCCACACGTACCGCGTGAGCCTTGTGTGAACAGTAAATATATGGTCGAATACTTCGCCGATGGGATCTCCTGACGAACGCCGGCTGCCGGATCTTCCTTCCGAGCCATCTCTGAAAAAGAGCAAAAAGAGCTTACATCGAAGACTGATTCGCGCGATCACTCGCAATGTGTTTCATGAAGAGGTGCTGGGCCTGATCGATTCATTTCAGCACACCGATCTTTCTATTTCGCTCGAGGAGCATTACGTGCCGGACACCGAGGAAGCCGCTCACGAACATTCCTATGACGAATGGGAATATGCGGACGAGGACATAGGAACGCCCGTCTTCAGTATCAAAACGACGTATAAAATCCAGTTCCCGACGTACGCGAATGATTTGATACACGTCAGCCAGGCACTCGTCGAATGCACCGTTGATCCGCGCTGGACGGCGGAAACGATTTCAAAGTTGCGGGAGGCACACCGCATCGTGCTCGCCGATTTTCTTGTCGCAAATTACGTGACAGAAGAAAGACCGTATCTGATGGACGAAGATGAAGAAGAGGACGCAGGGGATGCACTCGACTATGAAGACCGGCTCGCGCTCCTACAGAAAGAAAAGGACATTGAGGGATTGGTATCCGCGCACCGGGCCATTATTGCAGGAACATTCGATATCATTGCCCCGCAACGGGACTTCCACAGAATCGGACTTCTGAAAAAAGAGTTTCCGCAAGAACTCTCCGATTCGAAAAATTCCAAGAGGAAGCGCAAACGGCGTAAAAAATAATCTGACATTTCATCGTGAACGATATATTGCATAGGCAAATAGTTTCTGCTGCAATAAGCCACTTTATGGAAGACGAATTTTCATTACCACCCGTCGAAACGCCGGAAGCAGATCTATGGCTCCCAAAGAGACCTGAATTGGAGCATATGACCACACCATTTGAAAATTTGTTCACGAAATTGCGGGAGGAAATGCTTCATCATGGCGATGAACAAATGCAGCTGGCAGCACCGCATCTGACAGCCGACGATGTCTGCGTGTATATCGCTAACGACAGAGACGACGGGGTCAATTTTAACTTGATAGCCGATTATGAAGTGAGCATTCCGACTGAAGAAGAACCTCTTTCTGAGTTCATCAATCCGCAGGATCTCGTTGTCGACAGTATGAACGGATTGGATACGTTGGATCGCTATCTTCTTGGCACGGAAATCATCCGAACCTATGTGGAATATTTTGCCTGCATGTTACGTGCATGGCAGAACGGAGAGATAGATGCACAAGAATATCACATGTACACTTTCACGCATCCTCGTTTCCATACCGAAATCATGGATCATGTGCGCGAGCTCTATCAGAAAATCCTCAAAGGACGGCTCGAACCATGGCATTACGAATAAGTTTTCCGTACTCTGTCTTCTATGATCGACCTCCAGGATCTCCGCGCCCGCCCCGAAGCCTATCAAGACGCCGCCACCAAAAAGCGGATCAAGGTCGACGTGCTCGCGTTTTTGAAATTGGATGAGGAACGCAGGGGGCTGATTCAGCACGTGGATGAAATGCGCGCGAACAAGAACGCAGTGAGCAAAGAGGTGCCGAAGATGAAGGGAGAGGAGCGCGAGAAGGCGATTGCGGATATGAAAGAAGTAGGAGAGAAGCTGAAGTCGGCCGAGGAGCAGCTGGCCGCAATCGAGAAGGAATGGACCAAGCAGCTCCTGCTCATGCCCGGTATTCCGCTGCCAAGAGTTCCGGTCGGCAAAGACGACACCGAGAACGTGGAGATCAAAAAGTGGGGCGATCTGCCGAACTTCAACTTTGAACCGAAGGATCACATCACGCTCGGCACGCACCTCGATATCATCGATTTTCCGCGCGGCGTCAAGATCGCGGGCAGCCGCAGTTATTTCCTGAAAGGCGACGGCGTGCGGCTCGAGCTGGCCGTGCTGCAATTCACGCTCGACAGTCTGCATCAAAAAGGATTCACCGCATTCGCGCCGCCGCTCATGGCCAATTACGAGGCGATGATGGGCACGAGCTATTTCCCCGGCGGTGAAGAGCAGGCGTACGCGATCGGCGTGCAGCCGGAGAAAGACGGACCGCTTGAGAGCGACGGATTATTTTTGATCGGCACGTCGGAGGTCGCGGTCGCGAGTTATCACGGCAACGAAACGCTGAGCTTTGCGGAACTTCCCAAGCGCTACTGCGGGATCAGTAATTGTTTCCGCCGCGAGGCCGGCACCTACGGCAAAGACACGCACGGACTCTATCGCGTGCATCAATTTCAAAAGGTGGAGCAGGTGGTGCTCTGCAAGAACGATCCCGATGAATCGGCCCGCATGCACGCGGAGATTCTGAAGAACGCGGAGGACGTGCTGCAGGCGCTCAAGCTTCCGTACCGCGTGGTGGATGTCTGCACCGGCGACATGGGTCGCGGCCAGGTCTACAAGAACGACATCGAAACCTGGATGCCCAGCCGCGACAGCTACGGCGAAACCCACAGCTGCTCGACGTTCTATGAATTCCAATCGCGACGATTGAACATCAAGTACGAAGCGGAAGACGGCACCAAGACATTCGTCCACACGCTCAATAACACCTGCGTCGCGAGTCCGCGCATCCTGATCCCGATCCTCGAGATCTATCAGAACAAAGACGGATCCGTGCGCGTTCCTGACGTCTTGCAGCCGTACATGAATGGCCAGAAGCTGATTGAACGCAAATAATTGTCATCCTGAGGTGCCCGCACAGCGGGCCTCGAAGGGCCAGAGGTATTGAGACCGTACATGGGCGGACAGGAGAAAATTCTTCCCAAGAACATATGAGTGAACGCAGTCGATTATCTGAAGAGATCGACATGCTGGTCCAGTTTGGATCCGGTAACGAGAAGCATGATCCCCGCGGGGCATTCATTGATAGACAGCAAGCACGAACAAAGCAGCTCACCGGAGAAGTGATCGGCGAATTCACGATTGACCTTGAAACATTCAAGATGACATCAATCGATACAAGCAACGATTGCACCGACACGACCAAGGAGTAGCATGAAAGCATGCTGTCACGGAAATACATCGAGAAAGTAAGCCTGATGATGGCGCAGATGCCGGAACCGCCGGAGCATGAGCGCGGGCAATCAGTTCTTGCCGAACATGCGAATCGAACGGTCAAAGAAGGATCCGACGCGATCCGTCTGTCACTTGGATATGTACTGCACTCAAGCGGCGACGTCACTATTATGTCGCGCAGTGAAAAGTTGCCGGAAGGAGCTCGCTGGATGGAAGAGAATGAATGAGCCGATTGCCCGATGAATCAAACAGTGTAGAGTAATTGCGATGGTCATCCTGCTTGATGGAACCTCGGCCATGGGCCGCACGGCAATCGCGGAGAAAATCAGCGAGCTGATGCCGCAGTGGAAACATCTCGCGCTCGAGGTGATACAGGAGGTGGGACCGGAGGAAAGCGAGGAGCAAAAAGAGCAACACTTGGAAATCATCCGCCGCTGCAGCGAGGAATTGGCGAAGGACGATCTGCACATGATTCTCTCGCTGCCGCACTCGCCCGAACGCGTGCAGATGCTGCGCGAAGGACTGAGCGGAGTCTGTATTGCGGTGCATCTGGGCGAAGGCGACGAGGAAGGCTACGACTACGTGTTCGACACGTCGGTCAGCTCCATCAACGACATCGTCACGTTCCTGCAACACATGATTGCTTCCTTACCGGAAGCGCAGTCATGACAAAGGTTCTACTTATTGCAGACGACAGCCCACAGAAGATCGTTCTGCTTCAGCATTTTCTGCACAAGGCGAAGTGGAATGGAGAGATCGTAACGGCGGAGACGAGCGAAGAGGCGATGACACTCATTGATGAAAAAGACATCGGCTTCGCATTCATCGATTACTACATTCCAAGCGAGAACGGCCCGGCGATCATCGCGTATCTCAAGGGGAAACACCCCTCTGCGCACGCGGCTCTGGTGAGCAGCAGCGACAAGAAGAGCAACTTCGACGAAGCCACCGCCGCGGGAGCGGAAGCCTGCCTCTGCACCACCTACCAGGCGGATGAAGTGGAGAAGGCGGTGATGGAGGTGATTGAGGAGTGGAAATAATCATCACGTCACCTGATATCGTTGCAATGCTTCCGCCAGTTTTCGGCAGAGCTCCTGAACAGCCGGGCTGGCGTTGAAGACATCATCCACACTCCTGTGCGGATCGGCAAAATAGTCGGCGGCCAGGCCTATCTGCCCTAATACTTGGTAAACGTAATTTCGGCTGCACTCCAACCATTCAGCCACACCATTCGAGCCTTTAATCGTTCCAGTCGACAAGCGGAAGGCAAGATAGAGCTTGCGAATAAGAATCTGATAATTAAGAATATCCCGAACGACTCCCAAGGCATCACCCGGACTCATACCGGATTCCTGTAATGCTACAAGCAAGGATCTATCATCCTTCATGTTCATCGCTTGCATAGCTATTTCACGTTGCAGATCAATCAGTCGGTGAAAAAAATCCTCATCAAACGGGGCATGCTGCAATTCTTCGGCAGAGGGCGTTCTTAAGGGCATAACGACTGTAGTGTACACTTTCCTCATGAAGATCCTCTTCCTGCGCTTTCCGCTGGAGAGCGCCATGAACGGCGGAGCGGAGCTGCAGACGGTCAGCCTGATGCAGGGGCTCAGCAATCGCGGTCATGCGGTCGCATTCGCGGGCAGCTGTCCGGCACTCCTCACCATGTGCCGGCAGCATCATCTGCCGACGGTGGAGTGGGAGATCGGGCCTCCGCCGGTAACGAAGAAGGCCGCCGTCACGTTTGCCTGGCGGCGCATGGGTATGAAGAAACGATTGATGGAACTGCTCGATCAGTTTCACGATCTGGATGCAGTCGTGATGCTGAGCCTGAGTGAGAAGCTGCTCCTCACGGATATCGCCGCAGCGCGCGGTATCAAAGTATTTTGGATCGAGCATGACAAAGTCGGACCCTGGCTGAGTAAAAACCCCTGGCTGAAGTTGCTCCTGCGCCAAAGCATGTATGCCACGACGATCACCGTCTCGGAACTGAGTCGTCATATCTATCTGCATCTCGGGTGGGAAAATGACCGTGTCGTCGCGATTCCGAATGGTGTGGATAGTGCGCGGCTGCAGCCGCGCGAGAGATCAGAGGTCAGAGATCAGAGGTCAGTTTTGCGTATCGGATGTATCGCACGTTTATCTCCCGAAAAAGGAGTCGACGTGCTGCTCGAAGCGGTGAAAGGAATAGCGGATGTTGAGCTGACGATTGTCGGCACCGGCCGCGAGGAAGCAAAGATTCGCTCCATGATTGAACAAATAACCAATAACCAGAAACCAATAACCCTCATCACTCACTCCCAAAACATCGCTGATATTTATGCTTCGATCGACGCCCTCGTGCTGCCATCTCGCGATCACGATCCGTTCGGCATGGTCGCAGCAGAAGCGATGATGCTTGGCATCCCCGTGATCGTGACGGACAAATGTGGCATCGCGGATTATCTGCACGATGGAAAAGACGTGCTGATTGTGAAAGCGGGATCAGCGGAAGCGCTGCGGGAGGCGATTGAGAGGTTGAAGAAGTCAGAAGTCAGAAGTCAGATGGCAGAAAACGGACGGAAGACGGCGCAGGAGAAATTTTCGCTCGAGAGGATGATCAAACGGTATGAAACTGTTTTCGCAGGAAATTGACGTATTTACATAATTTGTTTATATTATCATTATCGGTTGTTTCGCATCACTGCTTAGTGAGGACTAAATGGCAACAAAAGACACGTTCAAGGTTCCCACATTCGTGTTTACGGCAGAACACGCCCACTTCTTCCTGCCTAAACACAAGAGAAGAAGTATCAAAGAACTCGTAGGTGACGAGGACTACAAGGAAGTGCAATTCGAGATCGGCCCGCCGATCAAGGAGACATACATCCTAAAATTGCTGGAGGCCGACGCCGAGTTACCGGATTCGCAGCTCATCCACCTTCTCGAAGAAGTCTTCCGTCTCGGGCAACTCAATCCGTTGCCTCAAGATTAGTCTTCAGACAACCGATGCGCCGCCTGTCTCATCGAGACAGGCGGCCTTCGCTATGCGTCATAAAAAAGATTAAGAACTTCCTGCTTCACAGGCGGAAAAAAGTCTGCAACCCTGTGTAGCAGAACGAATGTTTCTTCGTTTGACCGACTGACTATGCACCCCCTCTGGAAAGTCGCCCTTCCCCCTATCTTGGCATTGCCTTTATTGATCGGAACGCAGCCGCCCTCCGACGTGCATGCATTTCCAAAACCGATCGACGCGCTCAGCATTCAGATGAACCCGGGCGATCAGGTGCAGGTGCGCGGCGAGACCGATCAGGGATGGACCGCGTGGCAGACGTTCACGATCGAAGACGACAACGATCCGCTCTCGCACGAGAGCAATCTGGTGATGTTCTCGGCGCCCGTGTCTGCCGTGGAATTCGATCACACGGTTGCGGAGAATGCATTGCAGCCGATCACCGTGTCGCACGCGCCGATAAAATACGACATCGCGTCGCTGACGGATCCCGGCACGCCGCACATCCTCACGCGTGCACAGTGGGGCGCCGATAATTCGTTGCTCTACACATCGCAACCTTCATCGAGTTCCAGCGACAATACGGATAATCAAGCCGAGGCAACCGATCCGCTGATCCAGACATCGCAGCGCGTCGCGGATTGTCTGCAGGCGCAAAATCAGTATCCGCAGGAATTCAAAACGACCGGCAAAACCGTGACCAACGACGGCAACGGCAATCTGCGCTGGCCCGATCAATATTCTCCGTCGATCAAACTGCTCGTCGTGCATCACACCGCGATCGCGAACACCGGACAAACGCGATCGGGCGTGGATGAAGTGCGTGCGATTTATCAATATCAGGCAATAGCACGCGGCTGGGGAGATATCGGCTATCACTATCTCATCGATCAGAACGGACAGATTTATGAAGGGAAAGCGGGCGGACTCTACGTCGTCGGCGGGCACGCGTACTGCAACAACATCGGCACGATCGGCATCGTGATGCTGGGAAATTTCGATATAGAAGATCCGACGCAGGCGCAGGTCCACAGTCTGCAGTGGCTGCTGCATGATCTGGCGGGCGTCTATCACATCGATCTGAGCAAACAAGTGGAGTATCACGGCGTAATGCGCGATCCCATTGTCGGCCACCGCGACCTGCTCAGTACCGACTGTCCCGGATATTTCCTGTATGGAGCGCTCGCGCAGGTGAAGAGCAACGTGCGTGCAGACAACCTGCTCGCCGATGTCAGCTTTCCCGCGCCGCCCGATCAGATCGCAAGCGACAAAGCGTACGTCGACCAAACGGCCGCACGGAGAGCTGCCCGCATCGCAGAGATGAAGAAGGAAGGGCTCCCCCTCAATACATCCGCACAGAGCACGACGCCCGCCATCACGACGGGCGTGTCCGCGCTCGGCTCGACGATGCTTGCGGGCCGGCCCGGTGATCAGATGATCGTCTCCATGCGCTACAAGGCGCCGTCGTCGCCACCCGCAAAGGGAAGTTCAATCGCGACCGTGAACATGTCCGACGGATCCATGCAGCTATGGGAGGATATCGGCGGCACGTTTGAACCCGTACAGGATCATCTCGTGCTGCCAACGGCCGTTCCTGCAAACGGCACGACGCAGATCCGCCTGAAATTGCAGTTCCCGCTCAATCCCGGCCCGCAGACGATGCGCATCGATCAAACGGATTACAGCGTTGTTGCCAGCGGCCGCCGGCAGCTCGGGCCGCGGGGATCGGAGACCCTCCCGAATGATTTGATTCTGCATGCGCAACAGCGGGCGGCGCAGCGCCGGGCACAGATCGCGATCGGCAGTCAGCAATCATCATCACCTGCAACGCCGATCCTCACGGCTGCCGCGCACAGCAGTCAGCCTGCGCAAATGCCGGCATCCCCGTCATCATCCGTATCGCAGATAGAAAATCTGCGCTCGTCGGTTCCTAATCCTAATCCTCCCCCTAATCCTATCATCCGCATTCTCCTCGGCTATCAGGGGCCGACCGCAATGGTCATGCCCCCGGACGGCGCCGCCGTGACGTTCTCGCAAAACGGGAGTGACTGCGTGGGCACTCAAAACGGCCGCGTGATCGGTCAGGGGATCGTGCGCGTGAACGGGGGGAACGGACTTTTAAACATCACAAGCTGGAGCAAGACGTACCACACCTACCGCGGTGTGATCGAGTGCAGGATCCTGAACGGTCAGCTGTCGCTCATCAATGAATTGCCGCTGGAATCCTACATGGCCGGACTCGGCGAAGAACCCGACAGCCAGCCGTACGAAAAACAACGCGCGTTCGCGGTCGCGGCCCGCACCTACGCCGCGTACTACCTGTCGCCCGATCATCGCAAGATCCCCGGCGCGCCCTACGACGGCACGGACTCTGCCGCCGTCTTCCAGCGCTACGAGGGCGCGGGATTCGAAACCAGTAATCCGAACTGGGTAAAGGCAGTCGCAAGCACGAGCGAGGAAGTACTCACGAAAGACGATCAGCTCATCAAGCCTCCCTACTTCAGCGCCGACGGCGGACAGACCAAATCACCCGCGCAGGCGGGCTGGAACAACTTCCCGTTTGCGGAGATCTTCACGAGCAAGCCCGATCCCTGGTGTCAGGGCATGACGCCAAACGGCCACGGCGTCGGCATGTCGGGCTGCGGAGCCGCGGGACAGGCGAAGGCAGGTAAAACCGCCGAGCAGATTCTCTCCTATTACTATCCCACGACGACGCTGACGTCACTCAATCAGCAACTCACGATGCGCTGATTATTCATGTCGCGTTGATACAATATTGCATGAGATTTTTGAAGAACATGATTTGATGGAAGGTGAGATCTGAAACCTCAGAAATTGACAACTTTAATAATTAAATTAATATACAAAAGCTGTCCAAAACGTTCATTTACATCACTTAAAAAGTGAGGAATCCAGATGATGCAGTTGATAATCGCAGTGTGGTATCACGAAGAGAACGAAGAGGGGGAAGACAGTGTGACCTATTATACCGCCGACCCCATATCCAAGCGACACAAGACTGAAATCCCCAAATTAGGTGAACGACTTGAAAGAAGAGGCGGCAAGGATTGGCACACATACGTTTACCATCATGTCCTCGACATTCCGGAGGTACATGAAGAGGTGTTGCGCGTACTTTTAGGACTGGAATTCGCGAAGTGCATCCCGACCGACACGTTCATCTTTCCTTGGCCTTGGAAGAATTCCCGCCTTCCGATACGCACTCCCTATGTCTTTGTTATTACCAAGGAAGGTAGTGACGTACGGGCGAAGATTTTTGAAAGAGATCAAGTACCCGCGATGGATGTCCTCTTGGAAGACGATCTCTTCATTGTGGATGATGCAGAGCCGATATTTGAAACACTCTGTCATCATTCCGCCCTGAGAAAAGATCTTCTCTCGTTTTTGGAATTTATGCTGAGGGAAGGATACCTTGCGTATCTCAAATACAGTCAAACCACATGATATCCGTACGCGAACACAGTCGAATGGATAGCACATATTCTAGGATGAGTGACTTTTGCTCATCCTAGTTTTAAAAATATGTCCGAAGACAGATACGAAACTCAAACTGAATTTGGCTACTTCGTGTTTTGGGACACAACCTGCGTCTGCTGGACTGCAGGCGCCAGATTGTGGTCGTGGTAATAGCGTGCCGTCAGGCTCACCGCGCTCACGATGACGAGAGCGAGGAGGATCGGCGTGCCGGCTTTGAGCGTCTGACGTGACATAAAGGAGCAAACAATATATTGAAAATATGTCAAAGTCAAGAAAATCACAGATAAATACGGATTTGTCAAAAATCCGTCAGTTCACCTTCTCGATCTATACGCGTTCAGTGGTCCCCGCAGCAGCCGCGAATGACAGGCTGATTTCTTACCGAATCTCGGATTCGCTGTGCTTCTGCCGTATGCATTTCCCGTACCGCACGCTCTGCACCGTGATCACCGCATTCAGCGAGTGCATGCAATGCTGCATGCGCCAAAGGAGACTGTGTATAGACTTCCCGCCGGACAAATCCCCACACCAATCGCTCTGCCTCACTTCCAATCACTTGCGATTCTTTCAGGACCGAAACGTATTCCGATGCCGTCGGAGAAGCGGATAAACGCTCAATCAAATGACCGGCCGCATTCTTCGGGTTATCCGATCCAATATCCGTCGTCACCATACTTTGCGCGAGCAACCGCTCGTCGCTCTGTGGCTTTGCGATATGCGTATCAACGATGATATCGGGTTGTTCCGTAAATTCAGTCTCAAGCGTTGAGGATTGATTAAGCGGCATGCGGCTGAGGAAGTGCGTGAGCCTCGGAATGCTCCTGAGATTGGCCATTGGCTGCAGGCATACCGGTCCTCTTGCTTTGTAATTCAAGGTATTCCTCGTGCGTGAGGTATTCCACTCTCGCATACTCGATTTTTCTCTCGACCGCGTTTTTATATTCGCCTTGTACGCGGACAATCGGCACATGATTTTCAATAACGACGGTAAAAATCGCCTCCGGAAAATCAGCTGTAATTTCTGCACATGCCTGCGCGGCAAGCATTTCACTTCTCTCCAGAGTGCGATGCATACCGTCTATGTCTTCCTGTCGGAATGCATGCAAATGCACGGCCTCGGGCAGTATTTCTCGAATGAGCGGCATCATTTCTCTCTGAACCGTCACCACAAGGTGACCGTCCCGCTCATGTGATAATGATGCTACGCGAAAAGGTCGATCTCCCAGCATCGCAGCGACCCTGTCTCGTATGTTTCGTTCAACGATTTCATATCCACTCAAACCATAACCTCGCTCAGTAACGTGAGATGTATTGAGCATTGAATGATTTTGCTCAAGAGACTCACCGTCCCGGAAGGGGTGGGACAACGACATGATTCAAACATACCCCTCGACTTTGCGGAATCAAGCAAAATCCGACACCCTTGATTTTTCGCTGAATGATGCGGTTTTTTTGAGGTCCTTTGGCTTCGGAAGTAAAAAAGTGCGGACATGCATGCCCCCCCAATGCACGCGGCGGCGACAGGTGCCGACTCACGTTGATTCCGCGGCGGCGGCGCGCGTATGCTCAAACTTCCCCCTGTCACACATGCTCAGCGCACCGCACCCATTCAGCTTTATTCTCTTCGGCGCCTCGGGAAACCTGGCGAAGCTGAAAATTTATCCGGCGCTCTATACGCTCGCGCTCAAAGACAGGCTCCCGAAGGATTACGCGATCGTGGGCTATGCGCGCACCGAGATGGATGAAAAGGAATTCCGCGCGCTGGTGGAGGAATCCGTCCGCACGGACATGATCGAGGTGAAGGAAGACGTACTGAAGGATTTTCTGTCGCACGTGCATTATCACAGCGGTCAGTATGATGAATCAAAAGATTACGGAGCCCTGGGGAGGACGCTCGACGGTCTGGAGAAAGGATGGAAGGATCCCGTCCGCCTCGCGTATCTTTCGATTCCGCCCACGGCTTTCGAGAGCGTGATCAAAAATCTCAACGCTGGAGGCGTCCATAAAAAAGGCCAGGGATTCCGCATCATCGTGGAAAAGCCGGTCGGCAGCAATCTGAAGACCTTTGAGGAGATCAAGGCGACGCTCGCCGAGGACTTTGCAGAGAATGAAATCTATCTGCTCGATCACTATTTGGGCAAAGACGCCTTCCGCAACATTTACTATTTGCGCTTTGCCAATCCCATTCTGGAGAGACTGCTGAAAAACACGCTGATCCATCACGTGGAGATCGCGGCGTCCGAGACATTGGGATTGGAGGGGAGAGCGGGCTATTTCGAGCACACGGGAACGCTCCGCGACATGTTCCAGAGCCACCTGGTGCTGATGACGTCGTTGCTTACGATGAGACTGCGCGACGATGAACAGAATTTCCGCGACAGCCGCTGCAGTGCGCTCGAGCAGATCTACCTGCCGCCCGCGGCGGATTTAAGCGATGTCATTCTGCAGGGGCAGTACACCGCAGGGAAAATCGGCCGGGAGCACGTCGTCGGCTATACGGAAGAGGAGGAAATTTCCAAGGATTCACGCACGAACACTTTCATTGCACTCAAGCTGATGACGCGCACCTCGCGCTGGGAAGGCGTGCCGTTCTACCTGAAGTCCGGCAAGAGATTGGACAAAAAAGAAACGCGCATCTCGATCCAGTTTCAGGTGCCGCACGCGGTCGGCAAAGGCAGCAGTCCGAACCGTCTCGACATCATCATTCAGGGCGAAGCCGGCATGAAGCTCTACCTGCAAACCAAGATCGGCGGCACGGAGCCGGAGTTCCGCCCGCTCGTGATGGAGGATCCTCTCGTCTGCTTCGGCGACTGTCTGCCCGAACACGCCCTGCTTCTGCTCGAGGCGATCCACGGCAAGCAGCAGTGGTTCTTAACCTTCAACGAAGTGCGCGCCGCGTGGAGGCTGATCGATCCGCTGCAGGCTTATATCGCCAAGTCCGACACGCCGCTCTATCACTACGCCGCCGGATCCAAAGGACCGAAGGAAGCGGAAGACTGGATCGGCCGGGATGATACGAGGTGGTTCTGAAAAAAGTTATTGGTTATTAGTTACTGGTTACTGGTTATGCACTACCAATTCATCGACACGCAATCGGCCGACGACTTCACGCATCGCGCGGTTGAATTGCTCACGCACCACATCCAGCGCGCCATCGAGACGCACGGATCGTGCGTCATGGGACTGAGCGGCGGATCAACGCCGAGACCGATCTACGAAGCGCTGGGCAAACAACCGCTCAACTGGTCGAAGGTCTTTGTTTTTCTGATCGATGAGCGGCATGTTGATCCATCGAGCGAAGACAGCAACCAAAAACTCGTACGTGACACGCTCCTGAAACACGCACACATCCCGGAAGAAAACATGGTTTTTCCCGATACCGCTCTTCCCGTGCATGACTGCGTGAAAAAATATGCCGAGGATCTGAAGGCGCAGTGGGAGAACCGCCTGCCGGATATCAGCGTGCTCGGCATGGGGCCGGACGGCCATATCGCATCGCTCTTTCCGCTGCTCACGGAAAAAGAAACACACGAGCGGGCACTGGCGCTGCACACCACGACCGATCGCTTTGCCGTGCACGACCGGATCACCGTCGGGCTGCACGTGATCGCCGCCATCGACACGCATCTGTTTCTCCTCAAAGGAGATGAGAAGAAGCGCGTGTGGGATGAGATGATCGCGAGCCAGGACAATCTTCATCGCTGGCCCGCGAAGTTCGTGATTCAGAGCAGCGACGTCACGGCGCTATGGACGGCCTGAGCCACGGAATCAGATTCTGAAACCAGTTGGAGGGCGGCTGTTCTTTCCCCTGCATGGTCAGCAAGGTGGAAGAAATGCTCGCGGGAGACACATTGAATCCCGTGAAGACCGTCGTGTCGCCCGGGACGGCGTCGGGATCGGTCCAGCTCGTATGCTGCGAATCGAAGGCAGTCTGAATCGTTCCGTTTCTGGACGTATCCATCAATCGTCCGCCACCGTCACCCAGGAAGAGTGCAATCGAACCGCCTGAGGGAATATCACCTGCAGCCGACTTCTCGGGGAACGTCGCTGTCACGCGGAATGTGCCGCTCACATTGCCGCTCAGAATCATTCCGTTGCTGTCGAGCAGCTGCGCCGGCACATGCGTTGCGTAATCGGCGCTCGTGAACACGAAGGCGCTTCCGGCATCAATCGTCAGATTGTTCGTCTGCACCGTGAAGTCGACCGTTTGCAGTTTCACTTTGTTGAGTCCGTTCATGGTGTTCGTATTCTGCGCAGCCGTCAGTTTCCAGTTGCCGATGGTGACGGTGCCGGGTGAAATCTGCCCGCTTGCCTGACCGGCATCGGTAATGCCCGCGATGGCGGCAAATACCAGCGGATCCTGCATGCCGGCCATGCTTCCCTGCAGCGTTGCATGTGCGGCGTACCCGCTCTCTGCACCGATGAACGACACATCCGTCAGCGTCGCGCCGATGTTGCCGTGCATTACATCGCTTTCATCGTTATGTACGGCGACGTACACGTCGATGTTCCGAATGGCGCTGATTGATACTGTTGGCTTGTTTCCCGTAAAGACCGCACAGAACATGCCGGGCCTCCAATTGGGGCCGCACCCGGCGGGCGTCGCGGTGCCAAGCACACTGCCATCCGCCGCATCTTTCAAAATCAGATGATCGACGCTCATGTAATTGGTGACGGAGAAATCCATTTCCTGAATGTTCGCATTTTCACTCTGTGCCTGCAGCGCATAGCGGGCATCGCGCGCCGTTGCGGTACCGGCCAGAATATCCTGCGCAGGCACCGGGCTCATGGAGATCGTCAGGTTCCCGCTCTTCTGCGGCTCCACGGACGAGGACGCGGACCTGGGCGCGCTCGATGCATTGCTCACGCATTTGATGTAGGGAAGATCCGGAATATCGACGCAGTATTTACCCTGCTGCGCGCAGAATGCATCGCCCCCGTCGGCACAGTTGGCTGCGGTGGAACTTTGTTCGGCGCTGGAGGATTCCGGCGGTTTGGTAATGGTATAGATCAATTTCTTCGTGACGTTTGAACCAACCTGCACGGACACGTTGTATGTCCCGGGCCCTTCGTTCGGAACCGTGAAGGTGATGGTTGCGCCATCGATTGATGGCAGATGGTCGATCTCGTCGGTGCCGAAAAAGACGGTGTTATTCGATCCGTCGAATCCCGTTCCATGGATCGTTACGGCTGAGCCGGCCTGACCCGAGGGGGGCGAGAGCATGCCGATGGCCGGCGGGAACGCCACCATCACTGCATCAAAGTCGTAATGCTTCGGAGGAGAGGTATTTGCCGGAATGCCGCTGACTTCCACGAGCAACACGACGCCGCTGAATTGAATCGTCGCGAGTTTTTGGAAAGGCACGCCGTCAATAACGCGATCGGATGACGGCGGCTTCGACTGATCAACCGCATACATACCAAGCACTGTTTGCGAACCGTCCTGATTGATCTGGATCACGCTGTAGGGAACATGCGTATCCGTGGTGTCGCTGTTCGCACTGCTCCACGTCACGAAAATATCGTGCGATCCCGCAGTCGGACCCGAAAATTCCCAATCAGCATGTGTGTAATTTCCTCCCAAACTTTCCGTATCCGACCCTTTGTAGGCATGTGCATCCTGATGTGCATTCGTCTGCGCGGGGAGAACGGCAAACTGGGGATCGCTGTCGTCGACAATCCATGAGGAGGGCATGATCGTTGGCGCAGACATCGCGCTCGATGCATTGCTCACGCATTTGATGTACGGCAAATCAGGAATGTTCACACAGACTTTTCCGATACCTCTGCAATAAGTGTCACCCCCCTCCGCGCAGCTGCCCGGTGTGGACATTGCGGACGACGCATCACCGACGCATTTGATGTACGGCGGATCGGAGATGTCGATGCAGAGTCCCCGGCCGGCACAAAACGCATTTCCCCCCGTTGCACAGCTATACGGAGTGGAATTTGCGGACGATGCATCACCCTTCGAACTTGCTGCACCAATGCACGGCGACGGAGGATTGTTGGCGACCGCATCGATTTGATCCTTGTTCAAGAGATAGGACGGCGTACCCGGATAGAACGCATCGGCAAATCCCTGCGGCGGTTTTTGATTTGCGGGGGACGCCTGCAGATACGCTTTCCAATATCCTCTCACCTGCGCCGGATCGTTCCAGTCGACGCCGTTGCCGGTGGCAAAGTGGGCGCCGGGTATGCGCGGCGCCAGACCCAGATCGCCCGATCCGCCATCGCAAAGTACGGGTTTCACATCATGAATGAGATCGATTGCCGCACTGGATGCGCCGGCGGTGTTCACGGATGTACCGCACGCCGGAATCTGCGACGGATCGTTGCTGGAGCCCGAAGGACAGTATCCCAGGAGCGTCATGGTGCCGCATTGGCCGTCGCTCTTGGCAAAGTAACACGTGACACTCACGGCTTGCCCGCGCAGATCGGAAAACGGCTTACCGACGACGACACCGACGCCGAACACTACGAATAATACGGCAATGGGCATGCCATACTGATGCATGAAATGCAGAAATGTTGATTTGCTCATGACGAAGGGGAATGAGGCGATGCGCATCGTATCGCGGGCGCCTTGCCTAGCTGTAACATTCTCTGTTGCAGAAACAGAGTGTCTGGTCATAGTAACAATCGCCGCATGTTTTTGGGCCAGAATGCATCTCAGCCATTCGTCCAGGCGACTTCGGGATAGTGTTCAATCACCGTGCCGTCTGCGACGCAAAGCACGTCCAGCCGGTAGCCGACGTCGTCGTCGACGCGGGATTTGGCCATGTAGCGCCTCGCGGCACGGCTCATGCGGGCGCGTTTCTTGTGCGTGATGTTGAGTTCGGGCCGGTAGTCGTCGTCTGCCCGCGTGCGGGTTTTCACTTCGGCGAAAATGAGCACGCGGTCGATCGGGTCATAGGCGATGATATCGATCTCGTCGCGTCCGATGCGAACATTTCTGTCGATGATGCGGTAATCGTGATCACGCAGATAGCGCGCGGCGATGTCTTCGCCGCGCCGTCCTTCGGCGATATGTGCCGCGATCGCGGGGGTCCATATTCGCCGGATGCGCTCGGAGAACGACACGCGCATGGTATGCGCTCAGCCGCGAAGGTTGTCGACAAAAAACTTCCGCAAAATGCACGATCGTACACTTTTGAATCACGGAATTTTTTTGTGCGTTATGCTGATTGATCGTCCCTAATCCTAACCCTACACCTATCATGCTCACCCAACTCACTTCCTTTGCCACCATCGGACTCAAGAGCGAACGCATCACGGTCGAGATCGGCATGACGCCGGGCGAGGCGGGCATCATCATCGTGGGGCTCGGCGACATGGCCGTGCAGGAGAGCAAATCGCGGGTGCGTTTGGCGCTGCGCGCGAGCGGCTACCGGCTGCCGACGGGGCGAACGATCACGGTGAACCTGGCGCCGGCGGACATCAAAAAGGTCGGCCCGCGCTATGATCTGCCGATCGCGCTCGGGCTTTTGCTCGTACATCAATTGATCGAGGTGCCGGCTGACGATCTGCGGGATATGGCATTTTTGGGCGAGCTCGCGCTCGACGGCAGCCTGCGGCACGTGTCGGGCGTGCTGAGCAGCGCGATTGCCGCGCGCAACGCGGGCATCAAGACGCTCGTCGTGCCGGCCGTGAACGGCGCCGAGGCCGCGCTCGTGCCGGGCATCCGCGTGATTGCCCCGCAGAATTTTCATGAACTCGTGGATATTTTGCTGCATATCAAAGACGCTCCGTCCGTCGCGTCATCGGCTTCCAAACCTCCCCCGGCTGCGCTCGTCGATTTCTCGGATATTCGCGGACAGGAACATGCCAAACGAGCGCTCGAAATCGCCGCCGCGGGAGGGCACAACGTCCTTCTCAGCGGCGCGCCGGGATCGGGAAAGACGCTGCTTGCCCAGGCGCTGCGCGGCATTCTCCCGCCGCTCACGCTGGAAGAGGCGCTCGAGGTGACGCAGATCTACTCGGTCGCCAATCTGCTTCCCGGCGACATGCCGCTCATCGAGCACAGACCGTTTCGCATCGTGCACCATACGGCCAGCGGCGTTTCGATCGTCGGCGGGGGACAGGTGCCGGGCCCGGGCGAGATCAGTCTGGCGCATAAGGGCGTGCTCTTTTTGGATGAACTGGCGGAGTTTCCGCCCGCGGTGCTGGACGTCCTTCGCCAGCCGCTCGAGGACCGCCGCATCACGATCACCCGCGCGCAGGGATCCGTGACATTTCCGGCGGATTTTCTGCTCGTCGCCGCCATGAACCCGCCGCAGTACGGCACAAACCGGCGGACCCACAAACGCCTGTCCGCACCGTTTCTGGACCGCATGGACCTGACGATCGACGTGCAGCCGGTGCCGATTGAGGATCTGCAGCAGAAACCCCGGACAACCGGCGACACGACGTCGGTCATCCGCGAACGCGTCCTGATCGCGCGGGGCAAGCAGCGGCAGCGATTCGCAGAGCTGACGATTCGCACCAATAAAGAAATGGGCATCCGCGAACTGCGCACGTTCTGCATGCTCAAGCCCGAGACGGAATTGCTGCTCAAGCAGGCAGCCGAAAAACTGCATCTGTCGGCCCGCAGTTACCATCGCACCATCAAGGTCGCCCGCACGATCGCGGATCTGTCGGGAAGCAATGACATCGACACGCCGCACGTTGCGGAGGCTCTGCAGTATCGCCAGAGCGTGGGGGTGGAGGAGTAGGGGTTTGGATTGGGGTTACGATTTTTCCTTCCATATCTTGCAATGATCAATGATGAAACCCATCGCGAACGGAGGGCCCGTAAATTGCATTACTCTCGATTGCTGCGCAAAAACATGACGGCAGCAGAAACATTGCTATGGAAAAGACTGAGAAACCGCCTATGTAAAGGGATGAAATTTAGAAGACAAGTTCCTTTGCTGTGGTTCATCGTCGATTTTATCTGTATGGAACAACGTTTGATTATCGAAATCGATGGTGCTGTTCATGAACAGCAAAAAGCGTATGACGCGGAACGCGAGCAGGAACTAGAAAAACTTGGATATCGAATACTGCGCTTTTCGAATGATGAGGTATTGCATCATGAAGATGATGTGATGATGAAAATCATCAAGGCTTTGTAACCTCATCCCCCTGCCCCTTCTCCCGCTTCGCCGCTTGCCTGCCGGGAGAAGGGGTGGCTTCAAAAATTCCCCTCTCCTGGTTAGCGTGCGGGTGGGCAGGAGAGGGGTTAGGGGTGAGGTCGTTTTATTTCCCAACCACCCTCCCCACCTCCTCCATCATCTCCACCGCCGCCTTGCGCGCCGCGTCCTGCCAATCCTTTCCGGATGATGCGAAGATGATGGAACGCGCCGCGTTCACGATTGCTCCTGTTCCGTCCGGCAAAAAGCCGCGTGCGACGTCCGCCGCCGTGCCTCCCTGCGCGCCGTAGCCGGGAATCAGAAACGGAATGTGCGGCATGAGCGTGCGGAGATACGTCATCTCTTCAGGGTAGGTGGCGCCGACGACCGCGCCGACGAAACTGAGATTGGTTTCGGGTCCGATGTGGTGCATGCCCCAGCTCTCGACCAGCTGCGCCACGTGTTCATGCAGCGCTTCGTCGCCCACCGGCAGATCCTGAACCTCGCCGGAGGATGCATTGCTCGTTTTGACCAGCACGAAAATCCCTTTGTCATTCTTGCTGCAGCGCTCGACGAACGGCAGCACGCCGTCGGAGCCGAGGTACGGCGTGACGGTGAGCGCATCGACGGGACTGTCTTTGAAAAGATACGCGTCGGCATACGCGTCGCAGGTGGTGCCGATGTCGTTGCGTTTGCCGTCGGCAATCACAAAAAGACCCTGCTGTTTGGCATAGTCGCACGTCTCCCAGAACGTTTTCATTCCCTCCCATCCGAGCACTTCGTAGTACGCCAGCTGCGGCTTGATCGCGCAGGCGACGTCTTTCACCGCATCGATGATGCCTTTGTTGAATTGCAATACGCCGGCTGCATCCCGCGCGACGCCGTCGGGAAGTTTTCCGATCTGCGGATCGAGCCCCACGCAAACGGGGCTCTTTGCTTTGGCGGCTGCGGTGAGGGCGTCGGCGAAGTGCATTGGGGCAACGATATAGAAACCCTCATCCTAATCCTAGTCCTAATCCTATTGTCCCACCGTCCACTTCGTTCCGTCCTCGAGCGGCACATCGCTTTCGATCCAGTTGTAGTGTCCGACGTTGTCGCTCCAATGGACGGCGCCGTTTTGACCGATGGCGCCGCGTCCGGGGAAGGACAGCTGGATGGATCCGCTCGCGGCATTGCCGCTCAAAGACACATCCGCATAAATCGGAATAATCATCGGGCTGCCGCCGACATTCTTGTATGCGTCGGGAATGACATTGCAGGTAATGTCGCTTGTCTGCGACGGGTTGATGCCGCATCCCTTTTGCACGATGACGGCGGGACCGCCGATGCGGACGTTGCTGACGCTCACATCCGTGGACTTGAGCGTGAACTCCATGCTCTCCAGGATCAGCTCGCCTCCGGTTGTGGTTTGACCGCTGATCGCGAATGACCCGATCTGGCGGTTGATGCCGGCACTCATTGTGGCGGAACCTGATCCTGCATTGCGAACGGCGGTAATGCGGGCATTCGTCGTCTGGTGCATCGGATAATCGGTCGAGGTCGGCACCAGATTGTACGAAGCGCCCGATGTACCCTGCGCCGTCAGCGAAAAATTCTGCGTTTCAAAGAGCTCATTGAGCACGCCTCCGTTTCCGGAGTTTTTCATTACTGCTTCGAGTCCCAATTGCGTCGGGACGCCTTTGTGCAGGATGTAGGTGCCGCTCGCGGCCTCTCCGTGCCACTTCACGTTGTTCGTATTGTCATTACCCGAAAGCGTCAGCGTCATGATCTGCGTGCCGTTTTGATCCACCAGCACAAAATGATCGACGGATTTTACCTGCTGGAAAAGCGTGAAATCGACATAGCGGATGGATGCGTCCTCGGTGTTGCTGGTAAACATGCCGTCCGCGACGACCGGCGTCTGGGTGCCTGTCAGCAGAAAATGACTGCGGGCGGGGAAGAGACCGAGAGCGGACGATGCAGAAGATGAGGAGGAAACGGAAGATGCAGAAGATGAGGAGACCGAAGCGGAACTGACTTCTGAACTCTGATTGCTCATCTCTGATGACGAAGAGCTGCTGCTCATCGATACCGCTTCACCCATTTCAAACGCGCGATAGTAGGCAAGCTCGCCGTCATGATTCGCACGGTATGCGGCAACGAGGCGCGCGACCTGTCCGCGCGTGAGCAGCGTGTCATACGCGACAGGAGGTTCGAGAAGAACCTGCGCATTGCTGCCTGCATCCGCGTACTGTTGATACCACGGCGTTGTCGCAGCCGCTCCCTTGATGTTGAATGCTTCACCGAGCATCTTGAGCGCCTCCGCATAATTCACCGTCTGCGCGGGTTTGAAGGTACCGTCCGGGTAGCCGCCGACGGTGTTACGCACCTTTGCCAGACACACGTACTGGCTGAACCAGTCGGATGCCTGCACATCCGGAAAACAATGGCCGGCGTCGTTCGCCGTCACCGAAACGGAGGGATTGCTGAGGAAGAGAATCTTCAGGAATTCCGCGCGGTTCACCGCTCTATTCGGGGCGAATGTGCCGTTGGGATTTCCGCTCACCGCGCCAAGATTCGTGAGCACGCTGATACCCGCGGTCGTCGCGGTATCAAACGGAGCGTCGCTGTACCGGCTCGTGGAATTCGTGAAGTCGAGCGCAAATGCCGCGACGGGAAGAAGCAGTGCAACAAGTGTGAGAGTGATGCGTTTCATATGAAAGGGAGTGTAGCAAAATGACCAGGCGTTTGCAGTGTTTTTGGATGAAATGATGGAGTTATTAGTTTTTGGTTATTGGTTATTTGTGTGGGAGCGCTCAACCAACAACCAATAACAAGTAACCAAATACGCGTCTGCAACTCGTTCGACGATCAACAGGTTTCCGGATTTCTCCAACCTTACCCTTTATACGCCGCAACCGCCTCCTTGATGATCTCCTTCGCGGCGGCCGCGTTCTTCCAGCCGAGGATCTCGACCTTCTTGCCTTCCAATTCTTTGTAAACGGCGAAGAAGTGGGCGATTTCATTCAGGAACGGTTCCTCCACGTCCTGAATATCTTTCAGACTGTTAAAACGCACGTCGTGCACGGGCACACACAGCAGCTTGTCGTCCCCCTGCCCCTGATCGATCATGGTGAGCACGCCGATGGGACGCACTTCGATGAGCGTTCCCGGAAATGTCGGATTGGTCACAAACACCAGTGCGTCCAGCGGGTCGCCATCGGATGCCAGCGTCTGGGGGATGAATCCGTAATCACCCGGGTAAATGGTCGAGGAAAAGAGCACGCGGTCGAGCTTGAGCACATTGAGCTCCTTGTCGAATTCGTACTTGTTCTGCGATCCCTTGGGAATCTCCACGATGACGTTCACCGAATCGGGGATGTTCTTGCCGGCGGGAATATGATCCAGATTCATGGACTGCGGAGCATAGCGGAAATCTCCACGTGCCGCAAAGGAAAACCATTCGCACCAATATTGGCAAAATGCGTGGGATTCTGTACGTTCATCCGCCTATGTCCGAACGGCAGCTTGCAATCGAGTTCCCGAATGACGGCGACGATGAGGCGTTGAAGCGCCAGCTTCACATCGAGACCATTTTGGCTAAGCAGCATGACCAAATACTCAAAATCAAAGGTGTAAATGGCATCGTTTTTCCTTCGACACGGACGCCTATGATCACTGTCCTCGTCGATCCAGCCGCTCACTATCAAACGCGCAGCAGCGTGACCCGTCTCATGAATCGCCTCGGCATGCCGAAGGGTGCACATGTCTTCGATGCGTCGACCCATTCTTTTGCGGCGAACGGCAACAGCCCATCCTAAGAAAGACGAACTTGGCTGCATAATCAGCCTAACTCACGAGGAAGCCCATATCGCTTCCGAAGATCCGCGGCGTTCTGTTGCAATTGATGCAGGTCTCCAATGAATGCGTCGGCATCTGCATGCACTCTCTGCGTGGCCTGTCTGTGAAATTGATCATTGTCTATGAGTTTTTGCAGATTGTTCCTCGTCTGCCACCTTACCAGACGTGCTTTACGGTAGAGCGACAGCCATGTTGGATCTGCAACATCGTGCAGATACGACAGATCTTCCAAAAGCGCTTTCAACTTCTCGGGTTCGTACGGCTTCAGAAGATGATCATGGAACCCCATCTCCAGGCATGCGCGAACGTCTTCTTTTTGCCCCCAGCTCGTGTAGGCAAGTAGAACGGCATGCGGATTGCGTTCCTGGAGCAGGGGTACGACATTCTCCCCGCGCATGCTCCGTGCAAAGGGTTCGATCAAAGCCACATCGATGACGCCCGCGGCACCGAGTTCCTCCCGTGACTCGGCAACAATGGCAGTATGCCCCCAACATTTCACCAGTAAGCGAAGGGCAAACGTGCCGTCGCGATGCGAATCCGCAATGAGAACGCGCAAACCCGGCTTACTCTCCGCCTCTTTTTGATTCGGTTCCTTTTCCACCATAGAAACATCTTCTCAAACTACCCGCGAAGAGGGAAGAGTCAAGTAAGGTGTACATTCTTCCGGATCACTGCGTCACTACGACCGTGCCTTTCATCATCGGATGGAAGGTGCAGTGGTACGTAAACGTACCCGGCGTCGTGAACGTGTACGAGTATGTCTGACCCTGTGAAATACCGCCGCTGGCGGGCCCACCGTTGTCACCGGTGACCGTATGCGAGACGCTGTCCTGATTCGTCCACGTGACGGTTGTTCCGGCTTTGATCGTGATCGACTGGGGCGCAAACTGGAAATTTTGAATGGTGACGCTGCTGCCGTTTGTCATCGCGGATGAGGGAGCAGACGATGTCGTATCGGTGGATGTCGTGCCGCTCTGTGATGAGCATGCGGCAAGAAGCAGGGTGCTGATGAGGAGCAGACGGACATGAAGGGTACGCATAAAGCACATCATACCGTACGGAGTGTAGAAAGCGATGTTCGACCGTCTATTCTATGGTGAAACGAGTTTCTGGATCGTGTTCCAGTTCCGGGTCGTGATGTTCTTCCCGAATTCTTTCTCAAGCACGTTCATCGCATCGGGCGTGTGAAATTTTTCAGACAGTTGCAGTACGCTGAAGATTGCATGATCAGTGACGCGCAGAATCGTGAATGACTTGTCGGGAGAGACGTATGGAATCTTCACCGTCGACGTCGGCTTTTCAGAAAGAAATGTGACATAGAGCCGCATGTCTTTGTTCACGGAAATGTTCTTGAACGGATCGAGCGCGATCAGCGCAGTGATTTCTTCCTGCGCACGAATCAGTGTTGGCACGGGAAAGCCGAACTTTTTCTCAATCACCGACTCCAATTTCGTGCGCACTTTTTCCGGTTTCTTTTCCGATGCATCAAAGACGACGTTTCCACTGTTGAGCAGCGTCTTCACATTCGTGTACCCCGCTTTCTCCATCGCTTTTTTGAGATCCGCCATCGGCACTTTCTTGTTGCCGCCGACATTGATGCCGCGAAGGAGAGCGATGAAAGTGGGCATAAGAGGAGTGGTAGCCTCGGCGGGAATCGAACCTGCATTTACCCCTTAGGAGAGGGTCGTTCTATCCATTGAACTACGAGGCCGGATGTGCGGATGATACACAAAGAATGGATAGAATGTTTTTTGATTGTGCGTGCGTCCGCACGCGGGCCATTGAACGAGGAGGCCAAGCAGGCCGATGATACACAAAGAATGGATAGAATGTCTTTTTGATTATGCGTGCGTCCGCACGCGGACCATTGAACTACAAGGGCAAGCAGAGCAATGATATACAAAAAAAACAATGACAATTCCCTGAAAGCTGATCGCTGACAGCTAGCCGCTCTTCGCTTCTTCATTGCTTATGCACTGAAGACCACCACCTCTCTGCCTTCCGACGGCAAACTTCCCTTGAGCTTGAATTCGCTGACGTGTTCCTTGTCGATCGCGCCGCAGGCCTTGAGCACGTCGGGGTGCAGGCTGCCGTCGCTTCCGGGAACGATGAAGAGTACGCGCGGGTCGACTTCGTCGAGCAGCGTCTGACATTTCTTCACGTCTTCGGCGGGCAGCACCAGCACGTGCACGTCACCCATCTTCTCGATATCTTCATCGGACCAATCGTCGAGCGGGGATGCCGGGAATGCGATGCGCACGCCGTCGACGTCCACCACGTACGAGACCTTCTGCCCTTCCATGTGGCCGATGCCTTTCACCGTGATGCCGCTGATATCGTATTCACCCGGCCACGACAGGCGCTCGTGCGACGGCATTTCTTCCGGCGACTGAAGCAGGCAGAGCGTGCCTTCCTCGGGTTTTTTGGGATACGCGATGAACGGGCGCGGGCCGCCGCTGCACTTCAGAGTTACGCCGCCGAGAGAGGTGAAGGTAAGCATCGTTGAGATAGTAAATGATAGGGGAGGCTTATGCTAGCGTTTAAGGCGGAGAGCGACCAGCTGTCAACGATCAGTATCGGATAGCTGCGCTGAACACTGTTCGCTTATCGCTTTTCATCATCGATGACAATCCGCTCGATCTTCGCTCCCACGCTCCGCAGCTTCTCATCAAATTTCTCATGTCCGCGTTCGATGTAACGAACATCGGTGATCGTCGTCTTGCCTTCGGCGGTGAGCCCCGCCAAAACCATTGCGGCACCTGCACGGATATCGTTAGAGGCAACGAGTCTGCCCTTGAGCGGCGTCGGCCCGATGATCAGCGCCTGATGCGCATTGAGAATCTCGATGTGCGCGCCCATTTTTTCAAGTTCATACAGATACGCCAGGCGCCCCTCGAAGAGCGTCTCGAAAATGCGGCTCACGCCCTTGGCCTGCGTCATCAAGACTCCCATTGGCGCCTGCAGATCAGTCGGGAATCCGGGGAAAATCATCGTTTGCATTTTGGTCGCGTTGAGGAATGAGAGCTCCCCGTCGACGAGCAAGGTCTTCGCATCTTTGTCATACTTCCACACGCCGCCCGCTCTGCGGATGGTGTCGAGAAAGGAATACAGATGTTCGATGTCGATGTCCTTGAGTCGCAATTTTCCGTGCGTGACGAGTGCGGCGATCACCATGCAGCCGGCCTCGAGATAATCGAAAGGAACCCTGTGCTCGGTCGCGCGGAGATTCTTGGTGCCGCGGACAATAACGGTGTGCGTGCCGATGCCTTCGACCTCCGCTCCCATCGCCTGCACCATGCGCGCCACTTCCTGCACGTGCGGCTCCGCGGCGGCAATATCGATGCGCGTTTCGCCGGGTGTGGCTGCTGCCGCGAGCAGCGCGTTTTCGGTCGCGGTAACGGAGAATTCGGGGAGGATGACGTGCGTCGGCTTCGGTTGACCTTGTAAGTGAAGCACTTCCGGCGTGCTCATGTTGGCCGCACCCATTTGTTCGAGTGCGAGCACGTGCGCCTCCACCGGACGCTTGCCGAGCACGCAGCCGCCGGGATAACTCATCTCCACCACACCGAAACGCACGAGCAGCGGACCAAGAAGCACGATCGATCCGCGGAGTTTCGACACCAATTCCTCGGGGATGGGTTTGTTCTGCAGATTCGTCGTGTCGATGCGCACCGTGCCGTTTTGGAAACTCGTCGTGGCACCCAAAAATTCCAGAATCTGGAGCATCAGTTCCGTATCGCGCAGCCGTGGCACGTTGTGGAGCACCGTCACGCCCGAGACGAGCGCACTTGCCGCGATCATCGGGAGCGCCGCGTTTTTGGAGCCGCCGATCGTCACTTCACCCTGAAGCGGGACCCCGCCCGTGATCTGGTAGCGAATATCCATAGGGGGACTTAGTGTAATTGAAAATGGAAAATTGAGAATTGAAAATTAGGGGTTTATTGGCTATTTTTCAGGTTTTCTTTGGTTTTTTTGAGGATGGAGACGAGCAATGCAATCACTTCCTGTAATTCCTGCTGCAATTGCTCACAATCATCTAAATTTGCATAGCCAGTATCATTGATCAAGCGAATCCAATAACGACTTTCGTAAGCTTCTTTAAGAGAAATGGAAAGCTTTGCAATGAAATCCTGTTTGCTCTGTGCCTGCAGCGCCTCTTCGATGTTGGCGCCAACGCTTGTACCCGATCGCAATAATTGTTTGCTTAAAATGTATTCCCTCTTTTCCTGCAGCAATCGACAGAATATGACAATATGCACAGCGAAATCATACGATTTGTCTCGTAGAACATTGGGTTGCACAACAAACATACAAACATGAGAATCTATGCATCGCCATTTTGCAAACCTACAGAGGACGATCGTTCACTTTTACTCACACAATGTGAAAAGCACATGAAACATTCCACATTTCATTTTCAATTTTCCTTTTTCAATTTTCAATTCTTAAAGCGAAGCTTTGCGTCATCAGCTGCCGGTGCGCGTTCGTCTTGAGTCCTGTCGTGAGTTCCATGAGCGCGCGCTCCTGAGCGCGGGTGTAAGTCGTCTCGCGCAGTGCGAGTGAGAGATGGAGCAGGAAACGATCGGATTCTTCTCCGCGTTCAAAGAGCGGCTTGAGAAGCAGGAGGCGATCGAGGGGGGAGGTATTTTCCCAGAAGCGCATCGCCTGCTCGTGCATCTGACGCTCCTCTCGCAACGCATCCGGATCGTTGGCCAGCCGCACCGCAACTCCGGGTGCGCCCTGCGCAAGATGGAGGATGAACCGCCGGTCGTCTTCATCACTGTCTTTGAGCAGAGCGTTGATTTCTTTGTCGCTCACGCGCTGAAACTGCAGCACGCGGGATCGGGAGAGGATCGTGGGGATGACCGATGAGGGTGCGTCCGTCGTGAGCAGGAAGACTCTTCCCTGCGGCGGCTCTTCGAGCGTCTTCAGAAACGCGTTCGCGGCAGCCTCCTGCATACGTTCAATCCCGCGGATGATGCAGACGCGAAACTTACTGTTTCCTGTTTCCTGCACGCGAGATTGGATCTCGCGCACGTCATCGATCGAGATCGTGTCCGTCTTCGCGGTCGGGGCCTTGGCTCTGTGTTGCTGCGGAACGTTCGTCGTCTTCGCGATCACGTCGAAATCATCACACCGGTCCTCAATCCAGAGTTGATCGAGCACGAGTAGATCCGGATGAATCAGATGATCGCACTGGCGGATGATCTCTTCTTTCTCCGTCGCATTTTTGCCATCACACAAAAGCTCGCGCGCGAACCAGTGGGCGACCGTCATCTTTCCGAGGTGCGGCGCTCCGGCAAACAAATATGCATGCGTGACGTTGCCGCTCTCAAGGTCGGACGCGAGCTCCGCTCGCTGCCGCGCGTGGCCGATGATCGTGTGCTTGGACATGGAAAATACATGATAGCAGAACTCCAAAGGATTTCTTTTTATCGAGTGGGAAACCGCACGCCAGGGGGGAAGGGGAAGCGCTGCTTTTTGCGTGAGCAAAAACATCATGAGCTCTGCGACGGAGGAGCAGAGCGAAATGGCAGAGCGGGCGGAGTGGGTTTTGGCGTGCGGCGGCGTTTTCTTTCCCCATTTCTTTGTCGCTGGAGACAAAGAAATGGAAGATCACGCATCCTTCCCGTGGCACTTCTTGTACTTCTTCCCGGATCCACATGGACACGGATCATTGCGGCCGATTTTTTCATTATTCTGAATCGGTGCTGCCGTCGCCTGCGGACGCTGCATCGCAGAGTGAATGACGCCGGATCCGCCATCTTGTTCTGTAAGAATTCCGCGGGTGCGGGAACCGACGCCCGTCTGCGTCAGATCGCCTTCAATCTGCGCTTCATTGGTGGAAATGGTCTGGAGTTCCTGCTGTGCCTGCTCAAGCACCTGGCGCGGCGCAAACTGTGCAAAGTCGATCTGCAGAATCGTGCGGACGATTGTGGAATCGATTTTTCCGAGCAGCTCTTCAAACCGTCGGTAACCCTGATCCTGATACTCGATCACGGGATCACGCTGCGCATAGCCGGAGAAGGCGACCTGCTCGCGCAGATGCGACATGTCGTCGATGTGATCCATCCAGTGCGTGTCGATACTGCGCAGCGTCACGACGTTCTCGGCTTGCACCGCGAGCGCGGGGCCTCCGTTCTGCTGGCATTTGAGATCGTAGTATTCCTTGAGCTTGTCGGAGATGAACTCACCGAGCTTCTCCGGATCCGTGTGCTGCTTGAGTGCGGATTCGGGGAGCAAGTCGCGAAGCTGCGGATGGAGTGCCGCGAGATCCTCGGTCATCTGTTTCCAGTTCCATTCGTCGGGATCGGTGCCGACGGCGTGCGTCAGCGCGATGAGTCGCCCTTCTTTGCGGATCGACTTCACGATGTCTTCGTGCAGCGTACCCATCGTCTCGAGCGTCAGCTGCTCGGATTGCGTGTTCTTCTCTTCGCTTTCCTCAATTTTTTCCAGAATATTCTGACGGCGCTTGTAGATGATTTCGCGGTGCTTGTTCATCACGTTGTCGTACTGCAGCACGTGCTTGCGGGTATCGAAGTGATGGCCTTCCACTCTCTTCTGCGCGCCTTCGATACTTCTGCTCACCATGCCGTTTTGCAGCGGCACGTCTTCGGGAACATTCAGGCGTTCCATCATCGTCTTTAGGCGATCACCGCCAAATAAACGCATAAGATCGTCCTCCATCGATACGAAGAACTGCGATTCGCCATTGTCTCCCTGACGGCCGGATCGTCCGCGCAGCTGATTGTCGATGCGCCTCGATTCGTGGCGTTCGGTTCCGAGGATCGCGAGACCGCCGAGCTCGGCGACACCGTCACCCAGCTTGATATCCGTTCCGCGTCCGGCCATGTTGGTCGCAATCGTGACCGCGCCGCGCTGTCCCGCCTGCGCCACGATTTCCGCTTCGCGCTCGTGGTTCTTGGCATTGAGCACCTCGTGCGGGATTCCTTCCTGATTGAGCAGGATGCCGAGCACTTCGGATTTTTCGATCGAGGTGGTGCCGATCAGCACCGGCTGTCCTTTGTCGTGTTTCTCTTTCGCGAGCTTGGCGACCGCTTTGAATTTGGCCGAGACGGATCGATAAATGGCGTCGGGCTTGTCGTCGCGCACCATGGGGCGATGCGTGGGAACCACGAGCGTGCGCAGCTTGTAGATCGATTCGAATTCCTCTTCCTCCGTCTTCGCCGTACCGGTCATGCCGGCGAGTTTGTCGTAGAGGCGGAAGTAGTTCTGGAACGTGATCGTCGCGAGCGTCTTGCTTTCGCGCTGCACGGGAACGTTTTCTTTTGCTTCGATCGCCTGGTGTAATCCATAGCTGTAGCGGCGGCCCGGCATCAGACGTCCGGTGAATTCGTCGACGATGACGATTTCATTGTTGGATGACACGACGTAGTCGACGTCGCGCTCATAGATGGCATATGCCCTGAGCGCCTGCTCGATGTGGTGCACTTCTTCGAATCCCTTCTCGGTGTAGATGTTCTCGACGTTGAGCAGCTTCTCCATCTTCTTGATGCCGTCCTCGGTGAGCGACGCGACGCGCTGCTTCTCGTCCTTGGTGTAGTCGACGTTTTCCTGCAAACCTTTCACCAGCTGCGCGTACTGCATGTACTTGGTCGTCGATTCCTCCGCAGGCTGACTGATGATGAGCGGCGTGCGCGCTTCGTCGATCAGGATCGAGTCCACTTCGTCGACGATCGCGTAGTGCAGCCCGCGCTGCACCTGCTGCTTGCGCGAGCTCACCATGTTGTCGCGCAGATAGTCGAATCCGAATTCGTTGTTGGTGCCGTAGGTGATGTCCGATCCATATGCCTCTCTGCGCTCTTCGGTGCTGATGCCGTGGATCACGTTGCCAACGGTGAGGCCGAGCGTTTTGTAGAGCAATCCCATCCACGTGCTGTCGCGGCGGGCGAGATAGTCGTTGACGGTGACGACGTGCACGCCTTTTCCGGTGAGTGCGTTGAGGTAGACAGGCAGCGTACACACGAGCGTCTTTCCTTCTCCCGTTTTCATTTCGGCGATCATTCCTTTGTGCAGTGCGATGCCGCCCAAAATCTGCACGTCGAACGGCACCATGTTCCAGACAAATTCCTGGCGTCCGATCGTCATCGTCTCGCCCTGCAGAAGTTCGCACGCGCGGACGGCGACCGCGAACGCCTCGGTGAGGACATCACCGGTCGTCGCGCCGGCCTGAATCTTCGCCTTCAGCTCTTCGGTTTTTGCCGGGAGCGATTCTTTGGTGAGCGTCTGGATCTCCGGACGCTTCTGGAACTCGCGGACCTGATGCACGAGCGGCCAGAGCTTCTTGAGTTCTTTCTCGTTGGGATCGCCGAGGAGTTTATTGAGGGAATCGAGAAATGCCATGAGTAGACGATAATAGAATCGTGTGAGCGGGGAGTATAACAGAAAACGTGAATAGTGAATTTGGAATTTTGAATATTGGATAGATATTCTCCATTCGATCCACAATTCAAACTTCAAACCTCAAAATTCACCACATCCGTCCGTACCACGGCAGCAAAAGATCGGTTTTATAGAGGAGATTGGCGAGGAGGGACGGCAAGACATCCGCCAAAGGCCGAAGCGGCAGCGCTGTCCAACGGGGGATTTTTTCGCGATGATCGGGGATCAATTCGCCACACACATGTAGGGGCATGGCACCTGTGGTGAGCGCCGTCGAACCATGCCATGCCCCTACGGTAGACACAAATTCATCAATGCCAACCAAGGTCGCCTCCGGCCATTGCGATTGCAGCGACCCGAATCCGCGGACGAAGAGCTCGGTTTTTTTGGTCGAGTGCATCCACAAAAAATCATCGCTCATGACGCGAGCGCGATACAGATCACTCAGATGCACCCCTGCCGACGGAATCTTCAGCTGATCCGCGAGAGCGTTTGCGAGACTCACGCCCATGCGCAGGCTGGTGAATCCGCCGGGGCCAATCACGCACGCAATCTGCGTGAGATCCTGATAATTCCAACCGGCGTCTTTGAGCGCTTTCTCCACGGCGGGCATCAAATCCGTATCGCTCATGCGATCGTCGACGGCAATCTTCGAAACGACTGCATCATCAACGCATGCAATCATGCCGCTCGATCCGTCGAGGGACGATGACGTATGCGTGGCGATGTCGAGGAAGAGGGTATTCATGAGGTGAATATTGAATCTCGAATTTCGAATTTTGGAAACCCCATATTCAAGATTCAGAATTCAAAATTCATTGTTCATTTTTCGCTACACTTCTTCCATGGCAAATCCGTCTCTAAGCATCATTATCCCGACCCATCACCGTCCGGACATTCTGAAAATATGTCTGGCGCATCTGGCCGCGCAGACGATCGCGAAGGACATCGAGGTGATCGTCGTGCATGACGGCGAGGATGACGCGGAGACACAAAAAATAATTCATGAAGCTAAAAGCTATCACCTAAAAGCTATTCGCTACTTCTCCATTCCCAAATCCCAGCAAGGCATCGCGCGCAACGAAGGAGTGACGCATGCCAAATCTCCGATCGTTCTCTTCATCGGTGATGATATTTTTCTGATGCCTGATGCATGCGAGGTGCATGTACGCATGCACCAGAATTATGAATTAAGAAGTTCGAATCTTGGAGATCCAGAAAACCAGAATTCAAAATTCAAAATTCAAAATTCACATCCTATCGCCGTCCTCGGCTTCACGACCTGGGACCCGCAACTCGACCTCACGCCCGTCATGCAGTGGCTGGAAAAAACCGGCTGGCAGTTCGGGTATCCGATGATTGAACGATTCAAACACGCATTCATTCCGCGCGACACGCAGGAGCGCTTCACCTATACGAGCAACATCAGTGTGCCTCTGACTATTGCAAAACAATTTCCGTTCCGCGCCGATGCAACGCTCTACGGATGGGAAGATATTCTGTGGGGCAAGCAATTGAAGGAAGCGAACATTCCGCTCTTCTATGAACCGGACGCGAAAGCACTCCATCATCACCGCATCACGATGGACGATTCACTCAAAAGAATGGAAACACTCGGCCGCTCGCTCGTCCAACTGACCAAGATTGATCCCGATCTCGGGCGCATGCCGACCGGCATCAAGATGATCGCGTACCGCCTGATTGCGCTGACGCCGACGATGCGCGGCGCACATTACCGGGCATTTCTGCGCGGTATACAGAGTGCACGTTGACGCTCCAGACGCTACCTCGTAGCATTCGTCAAGTTCCTTCTCTCCATCGACTGTATCAGACCGTTTCTGAATACTGCAGAGAAGGATGCACCGAAAGGACTGCAAATGAGAGACCTCACGTCGGGGCAAGCCGCTGAGCTGTGCAGCGTCGCAGTTCAGAGTATCAATAGGTGGATCGATTCGGGGAAGCTGAAAGGATACCGCATTCCGCGATCGAAGCATCGTCGCATTCCGCGTGGCCATCTTCGTCGATTCATGAAGGATCATGGCTACCCGTTGGAAGAAGACGACACGCTGCGCGTCCTGCTGGTGGGTTGTGGAGTTATGCTGCACGCCCGCATGCAGGAATGTCTTCCCAGGGAATCCGAGCTGCACATCGCACACGATGTATTTGCAGCCGGAATGCTTGCGGTCGCACATCCTCCCACCTGTGTAGTCATCGATTGTGCAATCGGGCGGGAGCAGGCGCTGCACATTGCCAAATCGATTGTGGACAGGAGTCTGGACGATATCGTGTGTATAGCACTTCTCGAAAGAGAGGAACGCTCGCTTAAAGCAAACACCGTGTTTGCGGACAATTTCCGCAAGCCCTTCGATCCGGATTTGCTCATCGAGCGGATCCAAACGCTGACGGGAGGGAGGAATTCCCTCTGTGCCTGATCCAGTTGATGAAAGAAGAAGCCCTGCGGGCGAGGGCATGACGCCTTCGTCCGCAATTTTGACCGTAAAACGGACATTGACGGATGTACAGAAAATAGTACATTTCGCATATGGGTACCGAGAAGCAGACTTCGAATCAGGATGCGGATGATGAGCCAATCGTTCTCGAATTACGATCTGAAAACAAGCAGGTCCTGGATCGGGCATATCTCCTCGCGATCCAGCCGCAGATTCTCTATATCCTAAAGTCACACCGCAGATCCATGGCTCAGCTGGAACTCGCGCAGTTATGGATCGAAAAAGATCACAGCACGTGCAGTCTTACCAAGCTGTTCCGTGCAGATATGTTGAAGCGCCTGTTGGACGGCGAATCCATTTCGGTACAAAAATCGGAGGCATGCGTGGCAGCGGTTGTAAGCGAAGCCGAACACTATGACTTTTCTATTGATGAAGATGCACTCACGTCCGCATTCATGTTTGCGCTCGCAAAATTGGGAATTGACGGATTGGTCACGGAACTGCCTCCGGAATCAGAGCCGCAGCAGCCAGAACCCCTTGCCTGAGACGTCAAATCCGCTATACTTCTCTTGTCATTGAGTTGTAACTGACACTATTCCGTAGCATCGGAATGGTGTGTTTCGCAACGAAGCGTGTCACCCTGAGCGGAGACGAAGGGCGACACGATGAACGTCATGGTTCGCCTGCCTGCCGGCAGGCAGGTCTCCGCTCACCATGACACATTTCCATCTTTTCCCTCCACAAGTATGAAAGCTTCCTTCCTCGCCGCCATCAACCAAATCTGTTCCGAGAAGAACGTCTCCCCGGATCAGGTCATCGAAGCCGTCAAACAGGCCATCGCGACCGCGTACCGCAAGGACTACGGCAACAAGGAAATGGAAATCCGCGTGGAGCTCGAGGAAGGACTCGAGATGCCGCGCATCCTGCTCATCAAAGAAGTTGTCGAGGAAGTCGAGAACGAGAACTTCGAGATCGATCTCAAGAATGCCAAGCGCATCAAATCCGACATCGACGTCGGCGATGAAATCGAAATCGACGTCACGCCGGAGGAGTACGGTCGCATCGCGGCGCAGGCGGCCAAGCAGGTGATATTGCAGAAACTGCAGGAGGCCGAGCGCCAGAGCTTGTACGAGAAATTCAAGGACCGCGAGAATGAACTGCTCACGGCGACCGTCACGAAGGTCGACCCGAACTGGGTGACGCTCGAGATCGAAGGCATGACGGTGAGTTTGCCATGGAGGGAACAGATTCCCGGCGAGCACTACTACACGGGCAAACGCATCCGCGTGTACCTGGAGAAAGTCGAACTCACGGGCAAAGGTCCGCAGCTCAAGATCTCCCGCACGCATCCATTCCTCGTGAAGAAACTGCTGGAACTCGAGATTCCGGAAGTGCGAAACGGCGACGTGGAAATCCGCGGCATCGCGCGCGACGCGGGATTCCGCAGCAAGGTCGCGGTCAGCAGCAAGGATCCGCGCATTGATCCGATCGGCGCGTGCGTCGGACAGAAAGGCGTGCGCATTCAGGCCGTGATGGAAGAGATCAACGGTGAAAGAGTCGACATGCTCGAGTGGAGCGACGACGCGATCAAGCTGATTTCGACTGCACTCCAGCCCGCCGCAATCTCCGCCGTCATCATCGTCAACGACAAGGAGCAGGTGGATGAACAGGGCCGCAGAATCAAGAAGCGCGCCGCCGTCTTCGTGGAGGAAGCGCAGCGTCCGATGGCGATCGGAAAGAAAGGACAGAACATCCGCCTGGCTACCGACCTGACCGGATTCGAACTCGACATGTACAACTACGAAGAGCTGCCCGCCTTCAAGGCCAAGCTTGCGGAGCTGCGCGGCGAAGGCATGCCGGTCGCGGCTGTCGAATCAACGGAGGAGTCAAAGGCCGAAGTGATGGAGGAGCTGCAGGAAAAAGTGGAGGTCATCCCGGCCGCGGAAGTGCCGTCCGACGACAGCTCGCTGACGCCGGATGACGGCCAGCCGCTCGCGGGCGAGGGGGCGAAGGCGGCGTGATGTGAATTTTGAATCACGAATTTTGAATTTTGGAGGATCCCGTATGTGCGATTCCCAAGATTCAAAATTCAATATTCTGTATTCTGGCATCGTGAAGTTTCCTCCGCTGCCCCTCACCGTTCTGGACACCGAGACGACCGGCTTCGTGCCGAAAGTGCATCAGGTGATGGAGTTCGCGTCGATGCAGGTGAAAGACGGCGTCATCGTCGATACGTACGAGCAGCTTTTTTCCGTGCGCGAGGATATTCCGCCGCATATCCAGGTACTCACGCGCATTCTGCCCGAAATGATCTCGGGCAAATCGACCTTCGAGGAAAAAAGGGAAGAGGTAAGCGGCCACATTGGATCCGACACGCTGCTTGTCGGGCAGAATCTGGCATTCGACATCGGCATGTTGAAAGGCGAAGGAATTGATATGACCGACAGGCCGTGGATCGACACGTCGCTGCTCGCGGCGCTCGTGTTTCCGGAATTTCACAGCTACTCGCTGCAGTACATGAGCGCGAAACTGAAGCTCAATCACGCGCCGGCGCACCGCGCGCTCGGCGATGTCCGTGCGACGCTCGAGCTGCTCGGTGCGATCTGGGAAAGACTGCTCGAACTCGACGCGGATCAATTGAAATTTGCGAAAAACATCATGAGCCGCAGCAGCGAGGGATACCGCATGCTGTTTGATGCATTGCCGGACGGCGGCGGCAAGGGCGCAACGTGGATCACGCCTCTCACGCGAAAGCACGATGAAAAAGAAGCACATTCGCTGACGCTCACGAAACCGCCGGTCGGGACCGTGCAGCTCTATGAAGAAGGACTGCACCCCGGCGTGCTGCAGGAAGTGATCAACGGCTGCAGTGAGGATGCATCCACGACGCACTGGATCGCGGTCAAGAATCTCGATCATGCCGTGCGAAGACTCAATCTTCCCGCGAACACCTCCGTCATCTATCCGCCGTATCAACTCCTCAATCCCGAGGCGAAAGACAATCTGCTCACGCAGGAGCATCTGACGGCGGACGAAGCGCTGCTCTGCCTGAAACTCACGTGGTTTAATCCCCGCACGCGCGAGGATTTTGCAATCCACGGAAATGAGAAAGACGTCTGGAACGGAAAATTGACCTGTACCGATACGTCCGACGCGTACGTGTCGCAATTCAACACGAAAGCTGCCGTGTATCTGCTCGATCACCGGCAGCTTCTCAGCTTCCTTGCGGACCCCTCGCATGCCGCACACGGCGCATTGAAAGAAGGTGCGCACATCATCATCGATGACGCGTCGATGCTCGAGGACACCGCGACCAAAGCCTTCGGCCATATGGTGAGCGTCGACAGTCTGCGCGCGGCGGCGAGCGGCAACGACGCGCTGACGGGACTGACGGATCTGCTCACGATCTGGATCGAAAAAATCCGCGGCAACGAAGACCTGCACTTTGTGACAAAGGCGGATGAAGAGCGGGCGGAGACGAAGGGGCTTCGCGCGCAGGTCGGTGATATGCTCGCATCCAATGACCTGACCGATAAGACGCGCGAACAGCTGACGGAACTCGCGGCGTTGCTCGAGCCCGTTCTCCTGAAAGACAACATCGTCTGGACCGAACAGCGCATCAACGGAAGTCTGTTTCTGCACGCGGCGCCGGAATACATCGATATATTGCTCAAGACCCACCTCTACGACCGTTACAGCACGACGCTGATCGTGCCGCGCGGCTGCACCGAGACGCTTGCGGAAGTTGTACCGAAGGCGACGAAAGTGATGAGCACGATCGATCCGCGCCGGCAGCCCTGCCCCGTCACCGTGACGTTCCCGGAGGACGTGCGCGTCGCGGACTGGCTGAAAAATCCGCCGACAGGAAAGACGATTGTGCTGGCTAGCAGTAAACGCATGATCGAGCAGTTCTACATCGATCACGCGGAGGCGCTCGAAGCGCGCGGTATCACGCTCATCTGTCAGGGCTTAAGCGGCGGACAGGGGAGGATGCAGGCGGAGTTTACGGCGGCAGAGGGAACGGCGATCTGGATCATGACGCCGTGGATGTACGAGGGAACGGAGCTGCCCGAACAATCAGCCGACAGACTCATCATCGAATCGATGCCGTTTGATTTCCCGGGGCACCCGGTCTTTGGGCGACGCAAGGATCATCATCGCAACGGATTCGAAGACTACGCACTGCCGCGTCTGGAATGCAGGATGTTTCGGTTGTTACGAACATTTTGTAAGCAGCGGAAAGACGGGGGAGAAGTGATGATTCTCGATCCGCGTCTGCGGCAAAAAGCCTACGGCCGGCGCATGCAGCAGTATCTGAGTCAGTTTGTGGAAGACGTCGAAGCGCCCGCAGCGAAAGACGGAAGATCGGGACAGATGAAGATGTTTTGAGGCCGCGCTTAACGCATCTTGATCATGTGCATCTGTCTTTCATCAATCAAGTGTGATTGATCTCCGATGATGACATGGCCATCTTCTGTCCGATATCCCAGACCGTCCGGAGACCATTCATGAACGCTGCGCTCTTTGACGCCGATCCGTCTTGCGATGTCATTGCGCACGCCAAGCATGATATTGCGCTGTTGTGCCAATGGATCTTGATAGTCGGGGGAGCGAAGAATCGCATCTATGTCTTTATCGGCCGGCAAAAGATGTTTTTGATGCTCCTTCTCCCAGATCAGACGTTCCATATTGGAAATAATCGAATCACTTGCGACCAGTTGAGGCAAATGATGGCGCTTTAATTCCCAATCCGGAACCGCCTGCTGTTCTTCAGTCGTTTGTTCCAATTGATCGATGCTCATGACTCCACTGTATACCCGCCTATCGGTCCGTCAATACGATCGGGCAATACGTCACTTCGTCGACTGCGCGACCGGCGGCTTGCAGGTAATGCCGTGATCTTCGCCGTAGTCGAGACATCCCGGCGGCGTCTCGCACTGCGTCGCCATGCCGTTGCTATACAGAATGTAGCGCGGCTGGTCATCGTTGCACTGCACCTGGCACGTCCACGGATCGAGCGCCGCGCCGAGGTACGGCTGATCGACCGTGATCGGTGTGCCGATACAGTCGGCCTGCGGCGGAGGCGGAGGAGGCGGCTGCGAGACGTATTTGCCCGGGATCACCGCCTGCGCGACGACGATCACGAGAATGACGGCACAGACGCCTGCGATGATGCGTTCCAGATTGCGCATGGAAGCGATGGTAGCAGAGGAGAAGAATGTTTAGTAGGTACGGTACGTTTTGTAGGTTTGGTACGTTGAATGATCCAATCCTACTAAACCTACGGAACCTACTCAACATACCAAACCCATCAATCCGCCCCCTCTTTCGAAAACACCACGACGAGCGTCCGCCACAAAATCCAGAGGTCCAAAAACAGCGTCCACTCTTCGACGTATTTGAGATCCAATGCCACCTCTTCGTCGAACTTCAGATCCGAGCGGCCCGAGATCTGTGCAAGCCCCGTAATGCCCGGACGCACGGCGAAGACTCTGCGCTGATAACTGGTGTAGAGCTTCACCTCCTCGGGCAGATGCGGGCGCGGCCCGACGAGCGACATGTGGCCGGCAAGCACGTTGAAGAGCTGCGGCCACTCGTCGATCGACCAGCGGCGGATGAAATGTCCCACTCTCGTGATGCGCGGATCATTTTTCATTTTGAAGAGCGGACCATCGACGCGGTGATTCTTCTCCATCAGCTCCGCCTTTCGCCGGTCGGCATCGCGCACCATCGAACGGAATTTGATGACGCCGATGCGTTTGCGCCCCTGTTCGCCGACGCGCTTGGACACATAGAACACCGGCCAGCCGGAATCGATCAGGATCGCGATCGCCACCATCAGCATAAAAGGTGACAGGATAATAATCAGAATGATGCTCGCGACGATGTCGCACAGACGCTTAAAGACTCTTCCCCAGCCGTCGAGCGGGGTCGGCTGAAAGCGAATCATGGGAAGTAAACCCAATCGTTCGACTGCCAGTTGATGCGGCACATCGGTGAAGACCGGTGGCAGGAATGCGTAGCCGATATGGTGGCTGCGGCAGAAGTCGATCAGCTCCAATGTACCGTCACTCTCCGGATTCGGATCGGTCTGGAGAACGAGGTCGAGATCCTGCTTCGCGCTCAGCTTGCTGATGCCCTCGAGCGAGGCGACATGACCCAGGTACGCGTAGCGCGCGTCGCGCGCAAGTGTCCGCTTGGCGGTGTCGGCCAGGCGCTGCTTTCCCACCGACGCGACATAGCGCACGCCGATGCCGGTCCTCAGAAGCGAGCGCTGAAAGAGCGTGACGCAGGCGCGACCGACGATCACAAAGAGCGCAATGAAGACGGTGGAATGGATGAGCAGAATGCGCGAGAAGAAGAGCTGCCGCTCGATCAGGAAGAACCACGTCATCACCGCGACAAGCCAGAGCAGTGTGGCAATCAGAATCCGCCCCACTTCATTCCACGCACTGCGTGTTGCCTGCAGCGCATACAGTCCGATGAATCCGGAAATCACCACAAACACCAGAATGCTCGGCATGATGAAGTAGTGCAGATACACTGCTTTGTTCGGCAGCGTGCTCGCGGTATCGAGCAGTTGGACGTTGGGTATCAAGTCGATATTGAGGACGCGCAGGTGATATGCGAGCACCAACGCGGAGCTGACCATCAGAATATCGAGCGGAATCCTGGCCAAGCCGAAGAATGCCTCGGACCGTTTCATGTGGGGGGAGTATACAGCAGAACCGTCAGCCTTAAGCCGGCAATATTGCCGGGCAAATCCGATGGGTATGATAAAAATGGGGGTGCTTGAGCACCCCCACTCGGAATCCAACATCACGGGGAAGCTGAACTCCAGGATATCTGATCATTCTCGTCTACAAAGCGAGCCTTGCATACGTCGCCGTCAGAGTGGCGAAGACGTTCTCCGGAACATTGCACGATTCGATCGGTTCCTGCGCAAAGAGCTTGGGAAACCGAACACGCTGCACGATGAGCAATCGGGCCATGGCACAGCGTTCAAGGTCGTCGATGGGACGGCCCAAGAGCGCTTCGTATGCCTGCCTGCAAGCCACTGTTGCGATTTGCCAGTGGCGCAGCGCCGCTTCCTGATCATGCACGAAGAGATACCCGCACGCGGTCTCACGGGCCAAAAGTCCCCGCGAGGACTCGCGATGCGCTTCATCCACATGAATGAGCAGGTCCGCTGCTTGTTCCCGAAGCGACGGAAACAAATCCCTGCGCTTCCTGCCGGCATGGCCGACGCACGCGAGCGCATAAAATGCGTGATAAAAGGACATTTCATCGTCCGCTGCATCTGCCAGCAGGAAACGGTCAGCGAGTTGCGCCCATGCATTTTCGTTCCGGCCCTGATCTTTTTTTAATGCTGCATACCGGTGAATCAATTGCAGCAGATTCAGGCGCGGATCCGTCGTATCGACGGAATCCAGCTTCTGGAGCACATCTCCCGTCAGGCCAAAAGCCTTGAGTGGATAGTGCAGCCGGACCAATGCCCTGAGTCGATCTTCCGTGGCCACCTCCTTGTTGAAAAATTGTGCAAACCATCCTGCAACATTTGGCTGTACATCCTGCATCATCGGAGCTCCTTTGAAGTGAACGATCGGATCAGACACGCGTCCGGTCTCTCGATCATTCGGACAATCTATTATTTTTCTTACATTCTTTATAAGAGTCAAACATTTGCCTTGGTAATTCTGATGCGGTTTCTGTTTTTTGAATGGAGTCCCTAAAGGGACTGCGACTCAAGGCTTTCGCACTACGCTCGACGAGCTTGTGCTCAAGAGCTTTCGTCTGGAGCCACCAGTCGGATTTGAACCGACGACCTACTCATTACCCGCCTTCGCTCCTGCGGAGCTTCGGACGGGCAGGCAAGTGAGTTGCTCGCTGCGCTCGCAGCGTTTTTTAAAAACGTCCCGCATCGCGGGACTAGGCACTGAGCTAAGGAAAATGGAGCCGCTGACCGGACTCGAACCGGTGACCTACTCATTACAAGTGAGTTGCTCTACCAGCTGAGCTACAGCGGCTGGATATGCGAGGATTGCGAATGAAAGAGTGCCCAATCGAGCTGGAATTGTCTATAACGTCCCGCAGTGCGGGACTAGGCAGCTGAGCTAAGGCGGCTTACTGGCCCCGAAACTCTACAATTTCTAAGCGGAAATCCCAAGCGGAGATTGCAAAAATGGCTTGAGAATGGCATAATAGAGATCCTGCCCTTTCGATGATCGCTGCGTCCCGCTTTGCGTGACGAATGGAAAAAGGAAAATGGAAAATGGAAAATTAGAAAGGATATTCCTCATAATTTTCAATTCTCAATTTTCAATTCTCAATTCGCCCCGCTGAGCGGGGCGTAGAGGAACGTCCGGACACCGCCGAAACGCCATGCGGGTAACGCCCGTCGTCTCGCAACATATCTAAAATGCGGGACAGGACCAGTGCCACAGAGACGTATCTCCCATTACGGGAGGGTGAAACGCCCCGGAGCACCGGGGATCGTGTTCTTCACGTGAGAACATGATTGGTAAACTCATGGTGGTGCAAGGAGGAATTGGGCGTCTGGATCAAGCGATGGTTTCGTCGCTCCACATGCCCCTCCGCATTGAGGTGGTCGGGTAACCGCCATCCCAGAGAGATGATCATCACTCCGCAAGGAGCTACAGAATCCGGCGTACAGAGGGCGGGACAAAGAAGAGGCTTCGGCCTCTTTTTTGTCATGTAACGAGGTGTTGACATCGCTCGACATCCTGCCAGTATGTCCCGCGATCTTTGAAAACGATGAAGGATCTTCTTCCTGCATAGCCTTCCACGGAAAGCGGTGCTGGGAGAGGACATGGTGTCCTCTCAAAATTCGTTGTAAGGAGACTCCGATGAGTCAAAGCAGACCGTTTCACTTTTGTTTCGATGCCACCGACCCCAAAGTCATCACTCGATTGTTCCGCTCGGTATTTCCGGCGGGCAACGAGCAAACACTGCGGGAATTCCTGGTGGCGCTCGGCAGCAAAGAGCCGTCCGAGCAAAAAATCCAGGCTGCGGCAAGCGCCCTGGGCCGAAGTTGCGGCGGCGACGTGATGTACGATCTCGAAGTACAACACCATCGTTTCACCAGCAAAGCCGGGGGCTTGAAAAGGTGTTGCCTCCGCAGAGTTCCGAAGGCTGTTCGGGTAAGCATCGCCACCTGTACTGTCGGGGAATTGATGGCTCATCTTGCCGTGCTCGAGGAGGCTTTGCGTGACGAGGCTGCGCCCATCAGCGTCAACGAAGAACCGACGACGATCGCGGCCTACCGGCAACAATTGTCCGTAGCGGCGTAATTTCCGAGGACATTCACTTCTCCTAACCTGGCCTGTGCGACAATTTTTGTCGTACGGGCCCCTTTTATGCTTTCTTCGTTCCGCGTTTCATCTTCAGCGGGAACGTCACCGTGAAGGTCGTTCCTTCATTTTCTTTGCTTTCGAATGCGATGGTGCCGCCGAGGCTCTCGACGATCGACTTCGTGATGTAGAGGCCGAGTCCGTTGCCGTCGGTGTCCATCGCGCGCACATTCTTGGCGCGGAAGAAACGCTGGAAGACTCTCTGCTGTTCTTCCTTCGGAATGCCGAGCCCGTGATCCGTGACGGTGAAGACCGCTTTGCCGTTTTTCTCCCCGAGTCCGAGATCGATCGTCTTGCCCTTGGCCGAATATTTCACGGCGTTGCTGATCAGGTTCTGCAGGACGATCCTGAGCAGCGTCTCGTCGCTCTGCAGCATGATCTTGCCGTGCACGGATCCAAGCCTGCATGTCTGTCCCGCTTCCGCGGCGAGCGACTGGCAGTCCTGATTCATCTCGTGCAGGAGCTGAGATGCATCGATCTCTTTGACATCCATCTTGAGATTTTCCCCTTCGAGGCGCGACGCGTTGAGCAGCGCCGTGAGCAGCGCGAGCATGCGCTTGAGACCGTGATCGATTTCGTGCAGATAGGATTTCTGCGTGCTCGTCAGTGATTTTTGTTCTTCCTGGAACAGCTCCACGTACCAGCGGATGGCCGAGAGCGGCGTGCGCAGCTGGTGGGACGCGAGCGTGATGAATTCCGACTTGAGATAGTCGAGCCTGCGTTCCTCGGTGATGTCCTGCATCACGACGATCGCGCCGAACGATTCCTTGTCTTCGAGCAGCGGACTCACCGCCATGATGACCGGCACCATCGTGCCGTCATGGCGCATGATGCTCCAGTGGGCGTTTGCCGGCGAGCGCGTCTCACGGCTTTTTTCCAGACACTCGGCGAGCGGATGGGCGATCTTGAGAACCGATCCCTGATGCCCGCGCAGATCGATGATCGTGGTGCCCGTGGATCCGAGTGCGTCCTTTTCGGTGACCTGCAGCATGCGCTGCGCCGCCGGATTGATGCCCGTCACGAGCCCCTTGCGGTCGACCGTGACGACGCCCTGTTCGATGCCGTCGAGGATCGCGCGGTCAAGCGTGTACTGCTTTTTCAGATCCGCAGTGCGCGCTTCGATTTCATCCTCCTGATTCTTGTACACGTCGCGCAGACGCACGGCGAGATCGGTCATCACGCGATCGAGCACTTCGACTTCGTCGCCGGAATGCACGCTGCGCGAAAGCTGCCAGTGACCGGGCCGCAGAGATGCGACGCGCTTGGTAAGCACTCTGAGCGGCTGCGTGAGCTGATTGCTGAGCAGGTACGCCAGGAAGAATGCAAGCAGCACCAGAAGCACGCCGAGCATCGCGTGTGAGAATGCAAGCGACTGAATCTGACGCAACGCTTCACTGCGGTCCACCTGCACCGACATGCCCCAGCCCAGACTGCTGAGCGAACCGTACGCCGCAAGCACGTCCGTGCCGCGCTCATCCTGGGATCTTCCCATGCCGTCGTTGCCCTCGACGCCGAGCGTCAGCGGCAGTTTTTGCACGGCCGGATCCGACTCTTTCAGATACAGGACATACGACTGCGCGGGCGTGTCTGACGGATGAATCAGCACGAGCGAGCCGCTCTGCGTAAAGGCGAATTCCAGCGTCTCTGAATTGCCGATGGAGGAATCGAGCGCGAGGATCGGTTCCAAAAAAGAGACAGCGTCGTAGCGCAGCGTGACGTAGCCGATTTTCTGCGCATGATCGTTCCACACGGGCGTGAACACGTCGTACCACTTCCATGCGTCCTGTTCGATCACCGGACGATGAAAGGGGATCGCATGCGCATCAGGAATGATGCCGCTCACGTCGCCGGCCTGCGAGAGCAATCTGCCTTGCGCGTCATAGATCGCGATGCCCGCAAGCGCGCGCTGTTCGCGCTGCTGCACGCCAAACAGACGCTGCGCGGCGGCGGCGTCGGCCGCGTCGCGCGTGAGCAGATTTTGGATATCCGAACTGGATGCGAGCAGCGCCGCACGTTCGTCTGCCGACTGAAGCGACTGCTCGACGCTGTTTTGCGTTGCCGACGCGACGGACGACAGCTGCGTGAGCACCGCGTGCTCGAGCATCGTGCGCGCGATCACGAAGGACACCGTGGAGAGAATGACGATGATGAACGTCGCCATGATCACCGCCTGCATCGTGATGCGATGCAGGATCGACGTCCGTTGGACGAATGCCGGAGCGGATGTGTGTGTACGAGGCATAGTGAGTGCCTTATCTCACTATTTTAGCATAAATAAGCCATTTTAGCCACTTTTAAAACCCGCCGGACGTCTGCAAAAACCCGTGCAAAAGGCCGGTTTAACGGGTTGCAGTGATGGGGAGCGTCTGTTCGTTCAGGGGTGCCGAAACCGTCAGGCGGCCGTCGGCGTCATGCGCGATGAAGTATTCCGTCCCTGTCCCGTTTGCCGGCGCATGCGGATCCACCGGCATGGCGGCGATGTAGCTTCCCGTGAGCACGTCGAGATTCACGCCGCCGTTGCAGGAAGCAGCGTCCGTGACGCAGATTTCCTTGGGCAGCGTCCCCGAGGGAATGCCCGGCGGCAGCACTCCCTGATGATCGATCGCGTATTGATAGACCGCATTGAGAATGGCGTTCACGTCGGACTGCCTCTTGGCATCGCGCGCTTGCGCGAGCTGGCGGTTCGGATTGATCGCCACAATCACGATCGCCGCAAGCACGCCGATGATGCCGATCACCAGCAGCAATTCCATCAAGGTAAATCCTTTCATCCGTCTATGCTGCATCGGAGAGCGCGCCATTGGCGCACATCGTATCCAAGGTATTGCACAAAACAAAGCCCCCTTGCGGGGGCTTCGCTTGCTCATGAGTGATGTCAGATGATTAGCGGGTCACGCTGATCGTCGTGGTCTGCTCCGCGTTGGGGGCCGAGACCGTGATGCGTCCGTTGGCATCCTGGACGATGAAGTAGTTCGTACCCGTGGCCGTCGCCGTGATGAGCGGATCCTTCGGCACCTTCACGAGGTAGGAACCGGTGAGGACGCTGAGGTCGACGCCGGTGATACCGGTCGTGCAACCCGTGCCCGTCAGATCGCTCTGGCAGATGATCTTGGCGGTTCCCGTCGGAATGCCGGACGGAAGGTTGCCGTTGTGATCGATCGCGTACTGATACACCGCGTTCAGGATGGTGTTCACATCCGAACGGCGCTGCGCGTCGCGGGCGTCGCCGAGCTGCTTGGTCGGGTTGATCGCCACGATCACGATGGATGCCAAGATGGCAATGATTCCGATCACGAGCAGGAGTTCAATGAGCGTGAACCCTTTTCGGTATCGATGAGCGGAAAAACTCATAAAAAAAGAGGGGAGAAAATGAAGGGTGGACAGCGGTCTGTCCGGATCTAAAGCGGAAGTCATTATAACAATTCCGCGCGCATGAAACGGTTTTTGCCTTGACGCATGCGGCAGACGCTCCCGCCATATACACACGAGCGCATGTTGGCGACTTGCTGTCACTTCTTTCGCTCACTGAGCGCACGTGAGTTGCGTGCTCGCGGAGTAACACGTGCCCGACTGGCAGACCTGCCAGTTGTAGGTATCCGTCGGACTGCAGTAGGGATCCGCGCAACCGCAGCTAGCTCCCACCGGCTCATCGGCAGGAAGCAGCTGCACGGTTGTCTCGAAATATTGCGTGTAGTAGTGCGGCTGTTGCAGACGCGTGGTGCGCGAGATGGTGAAACCGATATGCACGCTCTGGTGCGTCGTCGATGTCGACGTATTTTTCGCGACGAAATCGGTGAGCGCCACCTGACTCGACGTGACGTTCTGCTGCGTCGTTCCTTCAATAATGACAAGCGAGCCGCTGCTGAACCCGATGATGGTCGGATTCGTGCTGCCGGACGCCGTCTGCAGCACGAGCACGGAACCGGTTTCCCCGGGCAACGGACTGATGACGCGTTCGGCATTCCCGATGCGCAGAACGGAGTTGTTGAGCGCCTGCGCGCCGTTTTGTTCGACCACCGAGATCGTCTGTTGCAGCAGCCTGTCTTCGGACGCGGAGAAGAGCAGAGGCAGAATGGATCCCACGATGATCGCGAGAATCGCGATGAAAATCAAAAGCTCAATGAGCGACATGCCGCTGTGCCGGCTATGGAGCAGGCGGGTCTTCATGGACAAAGGGAGAAGTCGGCGACATTTTGCCATGAAGAGAACGTGATGGACGGGAACACATGCACGATCGCCATCTCCATGCGTTCCACGGTCAACCCGTTCGCACCCTCCACGCACACGGTGCGGTTTTCATTGCCGTTGCCGCCGATGTACTTCACCGTGCAGCTGCCGCGGGCAAGCTGGAACGTTTCGTCTCCGCCGTACGACGGATCCTTTCGCAAAGCGAGGAGAGCACGCTCGGCGCAGGTGTGCGCGTTCTCCAGGGCTTGGTGCGACTGCACGGCAAGCAATCCGTTCTGTTCCGCGGCCCACCCGAGCAGCAGCAGCGAGAGCGTCGTCGTGGCGGCGATCGCGCCGATCACCAGCACGCTCACCAGGAAGATGTAGCCGGAATGGGCGGATCGAATCGTCATGGACAAGAGGTGCCTCCGGTACCGGGCTGGAAAATGAGCACGGCATTATCGGTCATGAGATAGATGCGATCGCTAACCGGATCGTATGCGACGCTGCGGCCTTTTCCGTACGACGAGTCGTACGAGTACAGCTGCGGGAGACTGCTTTTGTTCCGCATGTCGACGACCTGAAAAGCTTTGTGTCCTGTCGCCGCACCGACGAAGGCATAGCAGTGATTCGGATCCATCGCGAGTCCGAGTACAGATCCGGAGGCGTTGTAATACCATGGTCCGGGCGGCGGCGTCGGCACGCCGTTTGATGCATCGCTGATGTCGAACATCACCATATTCTGCGATCCCGTTTGCAGCGTTCCCAGCAGTGCGGACGTTCCTGATACCGCAATCGCCGACGCGTCGTACGTACCCGACAGGTTATAGCCGCCTGCGATCGAGATGCTTCCGGAGGACATCGCGTTCACGACGCGCAGTTCATCCGCATCCAGCGACGTGGCGATGTATGCAGCGGTACCCGAGAGCGCGACGGCGTTGTAATTATCGGTATCGTCGATCGTTCCCATGAGCGTGAGCGCGCCGCTGTCAGTGGCGTCAAAGGAATAGAGCTGATGCTGACCGGATCCCGGCGTCGTGGCGGCGACGTACAGATCGTTGCGGCCGAAACCCAGTTCTTTGCCGAGCGCGCTGCCGGGCAGATTGTAGCTGGCAAGCAGCACCGGCGACTGCGGCGCATCGATCGAGTACAGCTTCAATTCGGCATTGGGATCCGCCGTCATCACATACAAGCGTCTGCCATGAATGACCGCATCCGTCGCGCCGTAGCCGATGGAAAAACTGCTGTCGACACGGGCGGGGGAGGCGGGATTGCTGATATCGAGAAGATACAGTCCGTTTGATGCATCGGTCGTGACATACGCGGTGTCGCCGCTCACCGCGATGCGGTTGAATCCCACGGCGGTCCCGGCGTTGTACGTTCCCTCGATGCTCGGACTCGCCCAATTGCCGACGGCGGTTTTAGTCTGCCAGTCGGTGAGTTCCGTGACGAGCGTCGCGGTTCCCGCGCGGTTGTATCCGTGCTTCCAGTAGGTCGAACCGGTCATGGTCATCCAATCGGATGACAGCGAACTGATGGAAACGCTCGTGACGTAACCGCCGCTCTCGACGACGCTCGACCCGCTGAACGCCCAGATGTTGCCGCCGTTGATCCACACGCCGTGCATGCCGCTTGTGACAGATGAAAAGCTGCCGTCCCGAATGGAACGGACCGCTTCGAGCGCCTGTTCGGTCAGATACGAGCCGCGCGTGCGGTCGCCCGCGATGACTGTGCTTTCCTGCCCGTAAATGATGGTGATGGCGAGCGCCGAGAGGAAGATTGCAAAAATGGCAATACCAAGCAGCGCTTCCAGGAGCAGAAAACCCGGACGACTTCCCGTATGCGGAACATCGGACATCATACGGAAGGGGATGGTAGCAGATAGTGATGCATCGTGCGCAGACAGTTCACGATCATCACTTCCGACTACAAGCTACCAACTATCAACTGGCAACTAATTGCACGTCGGCGCCTGGAACTTCACGAGGACGACGCCATCCTGGAAGTCGGCGGCCGAGCACGTGTGGCACTGCAGGTAGTTGAAGTCGGCGAGCAGCAGCAGATCGTACTGACCGATGCTGATCTTGCCGTTCACCGTGACCGACTTGATGAGATCCGACACGCTCTCCTGGCCCGTCGATCCCGGAATGGTCGGAGCACTGTCGCCGTTGCGCAGAATCTTGACCGATCCCGTCTTGTCGTCGCTCTCGACGGAATCATCGAAGCTCAGCCATCCGTGATTGCTGTAAGAAGCATGGAATTTCACGGCGACTTTGTCGCCCGTCTTGAAGCCGGTGACGGTCTGCGTCGCGCCGCCCGTGCCATTGATAGCCTGACCGTTGAAGAGGCTGATCCAGGTCGTACCGCTGTTGTGGCGCCACCACCATCCGCTTTGGCTGCTGCTGCTTCCCTCCTGTGCGTACGACACGTACACGGGAACGTCCGGACCGCCGTTGCCGTAGCCGAACTGGGCGCCGAGGTCGTCGAATTCAATACTGAGAGGTCCGCTGGTCGTGATGGTACCGTCATCGGAAACAGAGAAGCGATCCGTGCACGCCACCGACGACGAACTGCCCGTTCCGCCTCCGCCGGAGACCGAGGAGACCGAGGAGATCGACGAAGAAAGCACCGACGAAGCCGAAGATGATACGGCGCTCGTACTCGATGTCTGACTGGCGGCGGAGGACGTTTGGCTTGCGCTGCTTGTTTGGGGACAGGCACCGAGCGTGTCACCCTGTTTCTGATGTGCGGGCCATGCGTTGTCATTGATGGTGATCGTGACCTGATTGGGGCCCGGATTATGACAGATCGTGATGTTGTCGCCGACGACCACCGCGACGTTCTGCTGGTCGACGGAGATCTGAATTGTGCGTGTTTCCTGGTCGATCGCCGTCAGAATGATGCTCCCCGTCGCGCTCGGCTGACCCTTCGTCTTGGAATACGCGACTTCGGTCAGACCGCTGAAGTCGATGGTCGACGGCATCGAATACACTTCGTCATACGTCGTATCGCGGCCGGCGTAGGAATCTCCTTTATAGAGAGTGCCATTCGGTACGTAGAATCCCCAGCCCGCATCGTCTTTCGCCGACTGTGCGAGCAGGCGCGCGCGCGCGAGCCCCTGCGTCACCTGTTCCGTCGCGACGTTCAGATCATTGCGGATTTGATACGAACGATACATCGGAATCGTCGCCGTGGAGACCACGCCGAGAATGCCGATAACCATAAGAACTTCGAGAAGCGAGAAACCTGCGCGGCGCATACGCGGGAAGGGGGAAGGGATGAGCGGATTGTATCGCGTCCCTGCTGTCCGCACGCAAAACGGACTTGACCTCATCTGCGTTTATTTTTCACAATGCGTTTCGGGCGTTTTACACGCACCCAGATAGTCGCCGTGCCGCTGATGCGCCGGCCACGCGTTGTCTTCGATTTTCATCGTGCGCGGAGGACTGCTGATGCAATGACAGATCGTGAGCTTATCGCTCCTGTTGGTGACAATGCCGTGCTGATCGATGGAGATGTCGACCTCCGCCTGTTCGCCGAGAAGAGAGGTGAGGATGATGACGCCGGTCGCCGTCGGCATGCCCGTGAGTTTTGTGAACGACACCTCCGGCAAACCGGACACGCCGATCGTCGGCGGAATCGCATACAACTCATCGGATACCGCATCGCGCGACTGGTAACTGCTTCCTTTGAAGAGCGTGTTGTTCGTCACCGAATATCCCCACATCGATCCATTCTTGCCGGACTCCGACAGCAGTTTTGCCCGTCCGAGCGCCTGCGTGATCTGGTCGGTCGCCGTCTCGAGATCGCTGTGCGCCTGATAATTGCGGTACGTCGGCACGACCACCGCGGCAATCACTGTGAGGATGCCGATGACGAGCAGCACTTCGAGAAGCGTAAATCCGCGGCGCATGCAGAAACGATACCGCGGAAAAAAAGGGAGGTCGATTGTAGAATGGTGAATATCGGTTATGAGTTGCTGGCTGCTTGTTATTGGTTGCACCTCGGATAAACCAATAACTAAAAATCAATAACCATACACTATCCTCCGATGGCACGATCTACACTCCAACGCCGTCAATGCCCCACCGATCCGACGATCGAGTAGATCGGCACGATCACCGAGAAGGCGATCGTTCCGACGAGCGCGCCGATAATCAGCAGGATCATCGGTTCCAGAATGACCGGCAGTTTCTGCGCGGTTTCGCTGGCTTTCTTGTCGTAGATGTCGGCGATCTTGAGCATGATCGTCGCCAGCGCGCCTGACTTCTCGCCGGTGATCACCAGCTGCTGCACCGACGGCGGCAGTAGTTTGTCGCTGCCCTTGATGGCGGCAAAACTCTTGCCGAATGAATCGCCAACCGTGATGTGGTCGAGCAGTTTCGCATAGAAGTTTCTGTAGGAGACGATCGGCGTCACGTCGACCAGCGACTGCACGGCTTCGACCACAGGCACGCCCGCGCGCAGGAGTCCGCCGAGAATCACGCCGAAACGCGCGATGGTGGAAGACCGCGCAAGCGATCCGATGCCCGGAATCTTGAACTGCACCCACTGCACCACCACGCGGAACCGCGTGAATTTGGCAAAGAAGATGAACAGAATGAAGCCGCCGATCATGCCCGGCACCACAATGTCGGCGTATTTGGTGAAGGCATTCGAGAACCAGAGCATCGCCCGCGTCGTCAGCGGCAGCGGCACGTTGAGCGACGTAATGACGCCCATCAGGTTCGGCAGCACGAAGAGGCCGAGTCCCATCACGATGATGAACATGATCGTCATCACGATCGCCGGATAAATCATGGCCATCGAGACTTTGGATTTCAGTTCGTGATCTTTTTCCTCCTGGATCGCGAGATATTCCATGTTCTGCGCCAGATTTCCCGCCTCTTCCCCGATGCGGATAAGCGCGATCGCATGCAGGGAGAAAAATTCCTCGGCATCGAGCGCCTTCCAGAGCGGACTTCCGTTTTCGACCGTGTCGAGAATGCGCTTCATCATTTTCTTCATCGGTTTGGATCTCGTTTCCACCTGCAGCGTCTGCAGGGCGTCGATGAGCGGCAAACCCGCGTTAAGCATGGTCGATAGGTTCTCGATGAACTGCATGCTCTCGCGTCCGAGACCGACGTGGCCGAGGCTGGTGAGCACCTGATGCACGATGCTTTTTTTCTTCTCTTTCACGATCTTCGCATGAACGACGGGCACGTCCTCCGCGGCGGCGGCAGGCGCGGGCTGCTCCTCGCCTTGCTTGGCGCTCTTCTTGGCTTTTTCCTCGGCGATCATTTCCTTGCGCGTCGCCTCCTCGAGTCTCTTGGCGGCGGCGTTGGCCGCTTCCGTCTCTTTCTTGAGTTCGGCGGCGCTGATGATGCGGCCTTTGGGAGTTTCCTGTTTTTTCCCGGATTGCTTCGCGGATTTGTCCTGCAGTCCGCCGGCAAAACCATCCAGAGAATCTGCATCTTCTTTTTCCGCCGCTTTCCGGTCCGCGACACCGGGGATCGGCGACGGCGCGGATGCATCGTCGCTCGCGGTACCGACAACGGACGTTTCTTTTTTCCGCTGCACGCGCTTGAGGAAATCATCGTCTTTCATTTCCTTTTCATTCATTGCAGATGACTGCTTCCGCGGTTTCGCGTCTTCCTTTCCGCGTGCAAACCGGTCAAGGAACATCGCCCAGGCGCTGTGCTTTTTGATGTCCTTGGAATCGGACTTCTGCGACTTGATGACATTGCTCATCCATCCTTCTTCCTGTTCCAGCTCCTCCTTCATCGCAGCTGCTTTCAATTTGTCCGCCGCGGCTTTCTCGTCCTGTTTTTTCTGGTCATCATTGACGAGCAGTACGCCCTTCGGTTCGTCGAATTCAGAGAGGGCGCTCGGCTGTTCCTGCGCCGGCTTCTTGTCGGCAGGCGCAACGGCGGGCTGCACTTTTTGATCGACGGGTTTTGCCTCGACGTTGTTCGATGCGCTCGTCGTCGTTTTCGGCGCGACAGTTTTGCGCGCGACCGGCACAGTGACGGAGGCCTTGGGTGAGTTTTTGGTTTTTAGTTTATAGTTTTTAGTTTTCTTGGAAGATTTTTTGATTTTTTTCGCCTTCGTTTTTACAGATTTTGTTTGTCTCTTGTTTCTTGTTTCTTGTTTCTTCACGACAACTTTCATCGGTGCGGCAGCCGTCATCACTTTTTTCTTTTCACGAAACAGGAACGGCGCGACTTTGCGAAGAACAAAGACCAGATCAACCGCGCCGGCGTGTGCCGGCGTCAGAGGAAGATTCTGCTGCCGCTGATCAGGCTTTCTTTTTGACATGGGGGGCGGGGGCATCCGGCGGGCTCGCGACGCGCAGCAATTCCTCAAGCGTCGTGGCGCCAGCCTTCACTTTGTCCAATCCGTCTTCGAAGAGCGACCGCATGCCGCCCTTGCGTGCTTCCTTCTGAATCTCCGCGCTCGACGCGCGCTTCACGATCAGATCCTGCACTTCCGGCGTGATGAGAAGCAATTCGTAGATACCGATACGTCCGGAGTAGCCAATGCCGCCGCACGACTCGCAGCCTTTTCCTTTGTAGAGCACGGCCGTCTTCTTGTCGAAGAATTTTGAGGCATTCGGGAAGAGCTTGGGCATTTCGCTTGCCGAGACCGTGTAGCTGTAGCGGCAGGACGGACACACGCGGCGAACGAGACGCTGCGCGATCACGACTTCGAGCGTCGATGCGAGCAGGAACGGTTCGACGCCCATTTCCAGCAGACGCGGGACGGATGTCACGGCGTCGTTGGCGTGGAGCGTCGAGAAGAGCAGGTGTCCCGTGAGCGCGGCGTTCACCGCGGTCGATGCCGTCTCGCCGTCGCGGATCTCACCCACGAGGATGATGTTCGGGTCCTGACGCATGAGGGCGCGCAGACCGTTCGCGAACGTGAGATTCGTTTCGGTGTTCACCTGAATGTGGTTGATACCCGGCACTTTGTATTCAACCGGATCTTCGATGGTCGAGATGTTCACGTCGGGGTGATTGCGCATTTTGAGCAGCGCATACAGCGTCGTCGATTTTCCGGAACCCGTCGGACCGGTCGTCAGGATCATGCCGAACGGGGAGCGGCTCAGCTTTTCAAGCGCCTCGCGATGCTCCTCGGAAAATCCGAGATCGAGCAGTGTCAGCGTGCGGACGTATTCGGACAGAAGACGCAGCACGATCTTTTCGCCGTCGACAATCGGGACAATCGACACGCGGATGTCCATCGTGCCGTTGCCCGTGTCGTAGCGGATCGCGCCGTCCTGCGCCGCGAAGTGTTCGTCGATATGCATGTTTGCCGCGATCTTCATGCGGTTTACCACGCCTTCGTAATATTCCTTCGGAATGCGTCCGGCTTCATGCAGCACGCCGTCGACGCGGAAACGCACGACGACGATTTTCTCCTGCGGCTCGAAGTGGATGTCCGAGGCTCTGAGGGCGATCGCGTCGTTGAAGATTTCCTCCAGAATTTCCGGCGCCACTTTCTTGTTGGCATCGATGATCTGCTGGAAGCGCGTGGCGAGCGGTTTTCGGTACTGGACGAAGAACGCCTCAATCGCCTTGCGTGACGCGTAGACGAATTCGAGTGATCCGGTGTACTTCTTGCGCTCTTCCTTCTTCTCTTTGTGGAAGCTGAAGTGCGCCGCCGCCTTGCGCGACGTCACCTTCTTGTCGGCGCTTTCCTTGTCCGGAAAAATCGCGACTTCCTGATCCAGATTCTGCCGGATCGCGTCTTCGAGCAGCTTGTTGGACGGATCGGACGTCGCGACGATCGCCTTGGATTTGTCGCGCTTCACGACGATCGCGTTGTACGTGCGGGCGATATCCTCCGGCAGCATCGCGACCATGCCGCTCTCGGGCGGATTGCTGCCCAGATCGTAATATTTGAGATGATAGTGTTCCGCGATCGCGCTCTCGTAAATTTCCTGACTGATGAGATCGAGTTCGGTGAGAGATTCGCGCAATCCGACGCCGTGGGCTTTCGCCTGCGCCGTCGCGCGCTTCATGTCCTCCTCGGACAGGTAATTCAAATCCAGCAGGATTTTGCCGAGTTCCGCGTCCGTGAGTGCCATGGGGGAGTGGGTTAGATAGCGGCTTTGACGACTTTGACGATGTCGGCGAGTGGCACGTTGGATTTGACCAGGTACTGCTTCGCGCCGAATTCCTCCGCCTTCTTGCGGTCTTCATCCTGACCGAGATTGGAGAGCACGATCACGACCGTTTTGATTTTCTTTTCCTTGAGCGCCTGCAGAATCGCAAAACCGTCGATACCCGGCAGGATGAGATCGAGCAGAATCAAATCGTACTTGCCGCTGGATGCCTCCTTTAATCCCTCTTCTCCGGTCGATGCGACCGTCGTCTCATATCCTTCATGCGTCATCTTGAGCTCCAATGCATGCGCAAGCGGACGCTCGTCCTCGACAATGAGGATCTTTCCCTTGGCCTTCGCTGTCTTTTTGTCTGCCATGTTGATATTTCATCTCAGTATAGCAGAAAAGGCGTCTCCGGACAATACGCGAATCCGGCGGAAACGGACGTTTCAAGGCTCGTACGGACATGTTACGCTCCTGTTATGTATCCGGAAACGATGCCGTGCGACGATCCAATGCTCGCCGATGCGCTGTCCGATTGGCAGCAATTTCGCTCCATCGTCGGTGAATTTAGAGAAAGAATGCGCAGGGATCACCCGAAGATTGAAAAAGACAGATGGGATTTTCGGTGCCATGACTCCTATGAAGTGTTTCTCACGATGTTTCCCACGCCTCAATCGAGAAAAGACATACTTCTGGATCAATGGCGCTTTTATGAGAACCTCCGAGAGGGCGTGCACTGGGCACGCGAGAAAGCGGATGAAATCTGTCGCAACGGCTCACAGGCACTGAAAGAAGCTTCTCGAGAAAGCGAAGAATAATGTGATCTCTCTCACAGTGAGCGTCGGCCCGCGAGCGCCTCTCTCAGCGTCACCTGATCCGCGAATTCGATATCGGCGCCCATGGGGAGTCCGTGCGCCAGACGCGTGATGGTTGAGACAAACGGTTCGAGCTGTGTGCGCAGATAGGATGCCGTCGCTTCGCCTTCGACATCCGGATCCGTCGCGATGATGACTTCTTTGATACCCGCCCGGCCAGTAGCCGGATCGGACGGGTCGCCGCGCTGTGCACGCTGAATCAGCTCTCTCACTTTGAGCTGTTCCGGACCTAAGCCGTCGATCGGGGAGAGTACGCCGTGCAGCACGTGATAGACGCCTTTGTAGGATGTCTTTTCAAACGCGACGACCTCGAGCGGTTCTTCCACGACGAGCACGGTAGCGTGGTCGCGGGCAGGGTCGGCGCAAATCTCACAGAGCTCACCGAGCGTGATCATCTGACACTCGCGGCAATAGCGCAGTTCCTGCTTAAGATCGATCAGTGCGCGGCCGAGCTGCGTAGGATCCGCACGCGAGCTGCGGAGTAAATGAAACACGAGTCGTTCCGCGGATTTGTGGCCGACGCCGGGGAGTTTCTGAAACTCCTCGATGGCGCGGGTGATTTGCGGGGGAAGCAGGGGCATGAGGCATCGAGAATACGCGAACCGCGGCGCCGGGTCACGCATTTGACGAAGTTCTTTAGTATGTTTGCATGTCACTCAGGGGTGGCCTACTGTATTCGCCCATGTTGCAAAAAGACTCCTCTTTTCCGTGGCAAACGACCAATGAAGCGGTCCAGGCAATGGACGGTATGAGTCATGCGGAATTTGACGCGCGACTCGTTCTGCTTCGGCAGCATGCTTGCCACTGGACCCGGTCTGCAATGCCTGAGGGAACGGATAATTTTTCGGCCCCCGATATCCTGCTGTATATCCAACGAAAACTGGGGGACGTGTTAAACAAGCAAAAAGGACTGGAGAAACAACGATTCACTGACGACCGACGGGCACTGCAATATCTCGCGTTCGAAGTGTACGAAAAGTCGACACGCTACGTGCACCTGCGCCAGCGGCCGGCCGACGAATTGGCGGAAGAAGTGCGCAATGATTTGATGGATGTCCTCCGCACGCGCTCCATGACGACCGCCTTCGAGAGCAGTCCGCTATGGGGCCAGGGAACGAAAGTGCCCGAGTCCGCGCACGATCTGTGGCGCGTTCATCTGGACCCGGGGAAAGACCGGTGGGATCTCAAATTATTTGAAGCGGTTGCCGGTGCGGATCTCAACCGGCAGCAGGGCATCACGCATGTGCACAGACTGCTGGAGGAATCCGTCCCGTATTTGACCACTCTCGATGCATCTCAAGTGCGCATTCAGGCCGCGGATGTCCGCGGAAAAATGTGGGATCTGCTGAAAGGAAAAACCGGTTTATATGAGGAGCTGCGCGAAGAGCTACTGCAGATCATGCTCGACGAGTGGTGCAACAGCTCGCTGGATCCGATGGAGGCGGTGGAGATCATCGAGAAGGAACTCCTGGCGGAAAGATTGCCGCAGCGCAGGCGGGAGCTGTCGTGCATCGGAGACAGAGGGGTTGATTCCCTTCTCAAACAACGTTCCCTGATGCCGCGCGGGACACTGGAAGAGAAGATCAACAGGGTCGTCCAGCATGAAAAAGAGAGAATGATCGTTCCCGTTGCCGGCAATGATCCAAGAGTGGTGATCGATGCATATTTCGGAACATTGCTGGCAAAGAAAGATGTTACGGAAGAGGATAGAGAGACCTGCATCCGAAGATTGCCGGTATTTGAAATGATGCTCGTGGAAGCCGTGCAGGGGCTGGCGGAGATGCGGCAGAGACACGGCGGCGTAGGATATGAATCACATGAACTACATCAAACATATAACGATGCGATCAGTACCTTCATGCAGATTCAGGAGCATCTTCGCGTACTCGAATCGAAATATCATCTCTCGTGGCACGATCATCCTTCTCTGGGATACGCGCAAATCATATCCGCGATCTATGCGGATAACGTCAATCCCAATACTCTGAGAGGCATCCTCTAAATGTAGATCACACCTCTTCGCCGCGTCTGAGTTTTTTGCTCATCTCGCGCTCGCGAATGCGGCTGCGTTTGTCGATCGTTTTTCTGCCGCGCGCAATGCCCAGCACGATCTTGATGTATTTCCCCGCCTTCACCTCGAGCGGCACGATCGTGACACCTTTTTGTTCCGCCTGTTCCTGAAGTTTCGCGGCTTCGGATTTTTTGAGCAGCAGCGGGCGATCACGTCCGGGCAGGTACGACGCGAGGTCTGCCGCGTACCGATACGGTGCAATCGTTGTCTGCTTGAGAGTCGGCACGTTTCCATGGAACGACACGTATGCCCCCCGCAGGTCGATGTGTCCGCCTCGCACCGATTTCACCTCAGGACCGGTCAGCATGATGCCAGCCTCGATGGTCTCGAGAATCTCATAGTCGAATCGGGCCCGGCGGTTGGCTGCCACGGTTTTCATGGGTAAAACGCAGTGTAGGGCAGTTGTAGGGCTGACAATAGGGGAGGAAAATAGTTGACAAATGTATTAAAAACCATACAATTTGCTTTGTCAGTACTGTTTTCCTTGGTGGCGAGCTCCTGTCCTTATTGGAGCACAGAGGTTCGCCACCAGCGGAACTCACTCTTGTGAGCCGCAGACTGGCACTAAAACAACCGGGCTTCCTTATGGACAGCCCGGTTTTTTCATACGCCGCACCTGGGGACGGGTGCTGCTAGAAATGTATGATATGTAACCAATCGAGCAGCACCGCTCCGCCGGTGCGGCTTTCCAGGTCACATCGGCAGCAACACCTTCAGCGCTTTATCTCCGTACAAAAATGCAATGAGAGCGCCCATCACGAGAAACGGTCCGAACGCGACGTGCTGGGATCTCTTCATCGTGCCGAGGCCGAGAAGAACGGACACGTAGAGCGCGCCGATGATGTAGGCGGCCATGAGTCCGAGCAGCAGATGCACCCACGATCCGAGCAGAAATCCGAGTGCGACTGCCAGAAACACGTCGCCGCTTCCCACCCACTGTCCGCGGCTGAGCAGCCACTGCCCGCCGAAAAAGACGAGCGCAACGAGTGCACCGTCAAATGCGAGCGAGTGCAGAAGCAAGCGGTAGGCGACGGCGCAGATAAGGAGTATCACCGTGAACGCGTCGGGAATCATCTGCGTGCGTGCGTCGATCATCGCGATCAAAAGCATCGCCCAGAATACGAGCCCGAGCAGAATCGATTCCGGCACCAGAAAATTGCTCCACCAGCCGGCAAGGACAAAGAAGAGGCCGGCAACCAATTCCACGAGCGGATACTGCCAGGCAATCGGCTTGCCGCAGCTTTTGCATCGTCCTCGCAGGAAGAGAAAGCTGAGAATCGGAATGAGTTCCCACGCCGACAGGATGTGCCCGCAGTGCGGACAGTGCGAGCGTCCGTTGACGCTCTCGTTTTTCGGCATGCGTAAAATGAGAACGTTGCCGAAACTGCCGAAAGCGGCTCCGAGTACGAAGAGAAAACCGCCGATGAGAGCTTCCGCCTGAAGAGGGATCACCGGCTCAGTGTATCGCGTTCTGGGTTGCGTGCGCGAGAGCGACGCGGATCTTCTTGGTGCAGACCGCCGCGAGCAGCAGCGAAGCGAATGCCGCGATCCACATACCAGGACCGGAGCTCGGCAGGCTCGGTGCGCCGCTGTGCAGCGATTCTTTTGCCATCGCGACCGTCTTTGCGGAAGACGCGGAATGCGCCGCGATCACCGCCGCGACGGACGATCTCTCGCTTGATGCAACGGAGGACGAGGACTGTGCGGACGAAGAACTCAAAGGGGCGGGGGCGGCCAAATTCTGCATCTGCTCATTGGCGCGGATCTGCGCCGCGATCTCCTGCGCACGCGCACCGATGCGTGCGATCTGCTGACTTGTCGCGGATGTATCCGATACCTGTACCTGCCCGCTTGTTTCACCCGTCGTGGTTCCCCCCGGCGGTATCAGGTAGGCGAGCGTGCTGGTGCCCGCTTCGTACGCACCGTAGATCACGAGCGCGATGGCTGCGCCCGATACCGCGCCGGCAATGCCGCGCACAAAGGGAATCTGCAGAAGGCGTTTGAGGGTGTTCATGTTTCTGATCAGTATAGCAAAAATGCGCTGTTTTGACCAGAGTGCCTCGGCATGACACATTTATTCCTTCTCTTTCTTCCTCCTCAAACTGCTCTTATAGACCTCCGGCTTGAACGCGGGGAGCCGCTCGATTTTGTACGGAAGATCGTACAGCGACACGTCAGGCGGCAGCTTCTGATCATAGCCGAGCAGAATGAGATCGGGATCGATTTCCCGAACCGGCTGCAAAAAATCCCACTCATCGCCGAGCACCACGTGCGCTTTTGGAAACGCTTTCTCAATCGCGCTCTTCCGCTCCTTCTCCGACTGCAGAGGAGGGCGCCCTTTAATGCGCTCCACGTTCCGATCCCGCGCGACGATCACCCACAGATCCCCGCGCTTGCCGGCCTCGGTCAACAGAAACAAATGCCCGGGATGCAGGTCGTCAAAGGTACCGGAGACAAGGATGCGCATGCGAAGAGAATACAGAATATTGAATTTTGAGTCTTGAAAATCTCATCAGCACTCCGTCCAATATTCCATATTCAAAATTCAGGATTCACATCACTTCGTCGCCATCAGATCGATCACATACACGTGCTTCTCGTCCGACACATACAGGTGCGCCTCGTCGGGATCGACGTACAGTCCGTTGAGCGTCCCGATTTGCTGCCCCTCGAGCACGTATTGACGCACATACGTGGATTCACCGGTCGGCCCGCCGTCGCTCAGCACGATCACGCGTGCATGCGTCGGATCAAGCAGATAGAAATCGCGGTCCGTGACCTTGAAGATCTTCGTTACATTCTTGAGAGCATCGGTCGGCACCTGACGGACGACGAACGGCTGATTCTCGCCGCGGAAGAGCTTGACGATGGTGCCGCCGTCTTTCAGCACGTACACGCTGCCGTCAATCGACATATCCAGCGCACCCTTCAGATCCCCGTTCACGTTGTACTGCACCGGCACGCCGTAGCGATCGTTGAGACGCTGATATTTGTAGATCTGATTGTTCTCCGGCGAAAGCACGTAGAGATAGCTGGTGTATGCATCGACCGCCTTGCCGCTCATCCATCCTTTGGGATCATCAGTCTTCATGTTCGTCGCCTGTCCGTTCTGCCACTCGATGATGGAATTGTCGCTCATCAAAAATACCTGCGACTGGAAGCGCGACAGGTTGGTGCCGTCGACGATGAACGTGTTGTCCTGCGTCAGCGGATGCGGATCCTCGACGGTATTGAGCAGCACGTGGTAGACATTCTGCTTATCAAACACCATGAACTCGCCGTCGCTGATGCCTACCAAGCCGTCGGCCTGGATGTCGGCGGAGGCAGACGCGAGATTGGCCACAATGCGCGGCGAAATGCGTACGATGTTGTTGATGGATTCTCTCTTTCCCTGAATCTGATCGAGCAGGTTGAGCGCCTCCTGACGGAACATGCCCGACTGATTGTCCATCACCTGCTGCGCCTGCTGCGCCGCATTGTCGAGAATCGCATTGGCGGCATCGCTGTCTCCCTGGATATGGCGATTTTCGGCGGTCTGGATCTCGACGTTGATCTGATCGATGAGCTTCTGCAGATCCGCCTGCGTCTTGCTGCGCTCGCCGAGCGTAAAGAGATGAACGACCGCCCAGATAATCACGAGTGCCGCGATGGCACAGGCGATCAGCAGCAGATGAGCGCGTTTCTTGCGTTCGGGATGATGCAGATCCGCGATGAGCTGGGTGAACCAGTCCCGTGTCGCAACCGCCCATCGCATGGACGTGATCGAGGAGAGAAGCGTCAGAGATGATGCGCCGCCCGTCTTCGCTTTCTTGCCGACCTTTCCCATCACGTCCTTTGTTTTGCCGATGGCTTCCCTGGACGGGAGATAGGATTTCATCGTGGTCACCGACGGCATCATGCCGCGCGCACGATCCAGCCATGACATAGAGGCACGCTCTCTGCGGCGGTAGCGATCCGCAGCGGACGGTTCGCGGCTCCCGGTGCGCGGCTCCAGATCCTCCACCTCTTCCATTGTTGTTCCGGCTGCGGCGAAATCCATGGTCGCGAGCGCCGCATGCTCGTTGTCTGCTTCCAGCGTCCGCTCCAGCATGTCGACCACGGTGTCGCGGTTGGCCGCAAGACGGGCGAGCTGCGCGGGCGTCACGGAACGAAGCAGGCGCTGCGTCGAAAAAACCACCATGTCATTGCGCTCGATTTTACCGCTGGAAATGTGGACGAACGCCGGCGTCGGTTTGCCGCTGGAATACTCGGTGATCTGGCTCGCGGTTCCCTTGCGCACAAGATACACCTCGGCCCTGCCCGCATGCGATGCATGGAGCATGCCGTGCTTGTCGAGAATGCAGATGATCATGTGCACATCCTGCACGGTATTTGATATCAGCATGCCTTTGAGCAGGCCGTTCATTTCCTTGAGCGTGCTGTCGAGTCTCTCGGCGGCGTCTCCTTCCGCCTCGAGCAACGCGTGTTTGACGATCTGTTCACACTCATGTGCAACCGTTTTCGCTTTGTCAGCATCGCCGATAATTTCCATCAGCAGGCAGACGCGTTCTCCGTGGAGAGTCTCGAGCGGCAATGCACTGAGTGACATGTCGCGCGCGGATCTCGTCTGGCCTGTCCGGACAGAGACGTCCATACGGTTGACTAGGGTACAGCTCTCCGGGCTCCAGGAAAAGAGCGTAAGCAACGGAATTCGATCAACGCGCCAGAGCAGTTTAAACAAAAAACTCAACAAAAAATTTGTTTTATTTAAGCCAAAAAAACGACATACTGACAAGAATCATATTGCTTTCTTGCCAAGGGGGGAGTACAGTGGGACCAGTTACTTCAATTTCCAAAACAAGAGTACATGAAAACGGTGAAAGATTGGGTACAGCGATACGTCGCTGGCCCCCCGGCTGCTTCGCAAGAAGCGGCAAGCGGCATGCAGCCGCAACAAAAAAACGGCGGCAAGCGCCGCAGACACGGACGCAACCGGCGTCCGCAGCAGAATGGTCCGCAGAACGGTTCTCAACAGACGTCTCCCCAGCCAAATATCCAAGTGCAAAACAACGTGCGACGCGGAGGGCTCAAGCTCTATCCTCTCGGAGGATTCGAGCAGGTGGGACGCAACTGCTTCGTGATCGAGGTCGATGGCGATATTTTTCTCATCGATCTGGGACTGCAATTCCCCGATGAAGACATGCTCGGCATCGACTATCTCATTCCCGATATCACGGGACTAAAAGGAAGAGAGAACCGCATCAAGGCGGTCCTCTTCACACACGGACATTTGGACCACATCGGCGCCGTGCAACATCTGCTTCCGCAGCTGCACTTCCCGCCGAGCTACGGCACCAAGCTCACGATGGCGTTCGTCAAAAAGCGCCTCGATGAGGAGCAGCTGACGAGCAAGGCCCGTCTCAATACGGTCGCCTACGGCCAAAAGCTGACGTTTGGAAAAGTGAGCGTGGAGTTCCTCCGCGTCACGCACTCGATTCCCGATTCTGCGGCGATCGCTGTGCATACGCCGTACGGAACGATCGTGCACACGGGCGACTTCAAGTTCGACTTAACACCGATGAACGAACCGCCGGCTGATTTCCAAAGACTCAGTGAACTCGGCCAGAAAGGCGTGCTCGCGATCATTGCGGACTCGACCAACGCCCAAAAACCGGGAAACAGCAAGAGCGAGCGCGAGATCGGCGGCACGATTCATGACCTTATCAAGGATGCTAATGGCCGCGTGATCATCTCCACGTTCTCGAGCCTTCTCAACCGTATCCAGCAGGTCGTCGACTGCGCCAAAGAGACCAACCGCAAGGTGTATCTCTCGGGACGCAGCATGGAGACCAACGTCGAAATCGCCCAAAATCTCGGCTACATCAAAGCTCCGCGCGGACTCATCCGCAAAACCGGCCCGGGCATGGAGAAGCTGCCTGACAATGAGGTCATCATCGTGACCACCGGCAGTCAGGGCGAGGAAATGGCGGGCCTCGCACGCATGGGACTCGGCACGCATCGCCATATCAATATCAAGAAAGGCGATACGGTGATCCTGAGCAGTAATCCGATCATCGGCAACGAGCGGGCGGTAGCAAAGGTCATCAACAACCTGCACCTCAAAGGAGCGGCGGTGAAGACGAATGCCGAGCTGGCATTACACACAACCGGTCACGGTTATCAGAACGACATTCTCCTGATGCACCGCCTTGTCCGTGCACGACACGTGATCCCTGAGCACGGCGAACCGCACATGCGTGCGGCGCACGCCGATCTCGCACGCACAATCGGCTATCCGGACAACCAAATCCATCTGCTCACGAACGGCGAAATACTGGAGTTCGAGGGAAACGGCATGCTCCGAAAGAGCAAGCAGAAATCCCCGTTCCGCGACGTCATCATCGACGGCCGCGGTGCCGCCGGCGAAGGCCAGCGGGTGCTGACGGACCGCAAAGTGATGAGCGGCGCGGGTGCGCTCATCGTGCTCTTCAAAGTGTACGCCGAAAGCAAGCGCCTCGTCGGCGACCCGGACGTCATATCGCGCGGACTCATCTATGGATCGGAACAAACCGAAATCACCACCGAAGTCGTGCAGACCGCGAAGAAAGCATACGAGGAAGAGCTTAACCGCGGCACCACCGATCGCAAGGAATTCAAACGCGCGGTGACCGGAGCTCTCTACCGATACTTCGATCGCAAACTCGACCGCGAACCGATGGTCATTCCCTTATTCGTGGAAGTGTGATCAATCCCAATGCAGACACAAGCGGGCTTCGGCCCGCTTTTAACATATGCATCAGGAATGGCTCATGAATGCGGCCAGGAATAACCAATGACTGCGGCCAGGAATGGCAGCTCTCTAAACAAAAAATACTTCTAGCAATTTTATGGCTACCGCATACGATGCATAACGTTCCATACAAGGAATGAACATGCAGGTAAATGTTTGGTACACTCTCCCCTCCATGCGCTACGACGCAGTCTTCTTCGATCTCGACGGCACCCTCGTGGAAACGGGGCCCCTGTGGGACATCGCGACGCGCAGAGCCGTGCCCGAGTGGACGGAGGATTTGAGCGAGGAAGAGTACCGCAGTCTCGGCGGCGCACTGCTCCATGAGCTGCTCGCGGAGAAGGGGGTCGACGCCGGCACCATTGAAAAGATCCGAGCTCGGCGCAACGAGCACATGCTGCCACTCATGCGTGAGCATGCGATGTGGAGAGAGGGAGCGATCGATCTCCTTCACGAGCTTACCAAGAAGCGCATGGGCATCGTCACGAGCGCGCCCCTTGTTGCCGTCGATGCTCTCGATGACGCTCTTCGACTGCGAACGTACGCGGAAGTCATCGTGACGGGGGAGGATATGCGACCGGATTACAAGCCGCACCCCAAGGGACTTCTAATTGCCTGTGAACGATTGGGCGTCGATGCTGCGCGCTGCGTGTACGTCGGCGATCAGCAATGCGATCTGGATGCAGCAGCCGCGGCAGGCATGGACGCCGTTCTCATGCGCGGCATTTTTACGCCGGACACCGTCACACATTCGCAGAGCGTGTCCACGCCGGGAGAACTCAGACCGCTATTGTAAGCACCCCCTCCACCTTTCCCTTCACACTCCATCCGTCATACGGACTCCACCCGCATTTGCTGTGCAGCTTCGCGGCATCGATCGTCCATGTTGTGTTCGGATCGACGATGACGATATCCGTCTTCACGCCTTTTTCGATTCCCTGTTTTCCAAGTTTGAAAATGCGATTGGGATTCTCGAAGCAAAGCCGCACGATGTCCTTGATGGTGATCGGGGGACAGGTGGCGTTGGGCTCCAAAGGATTCGGCCAATGCCCAGCCGCAACCGACAGCAGAAGAGGGATCATTGTCTCCGTTCCCGGCAGACCCGACGGCGCCTTGAGCGGTTCGGGATTCTGTTTCTCCTGCAGTGTGTGCGGTGCATGGTCGGTCGAGACGCAGTCGACGACGCCATCAATAATGCCTTGCCACAGCGCGAAGCGATGCTTGGCGGAGCGGATCGGGGGATTCACTTTGATGAGCGTGCCGAGTTTTTCGTAATCGTCGGTCGTGAGAATCAGATGATGCGGCGTCACCTCGCAGGTCACGCGCAGTCCGTCGGCCTTTGCCTTCCTGACGAGATCGATGCCGCCCTCGGTCGTAAGGTGGGCGACGTGCAGATGCGTGCCGTGCTTGCGTGCCAGGTTGATCGCACGCTCGATCGCGATCGCTTCGCTGGTCGCCGGGCGCAGCAGTGAATGCACGGCAACACCCGTGCGCGTGTTCTGCATCGCAGCCTTGGCGTTTTCGTCGGGGTCTTCGCAGTGCGCGACGAGCGGCAGGTTGTGATCCGCGCAGGCCTGAAAGAGATCGTCCAGCAATGCATCTTCCACTTTCTGATCACCGGTCGAATGATCGAGGAAGATCTTCACGCCGGCAAGCCGTGATCGCAGATGCTTCATATCCGATGCGGTGCTGTCGAGAAGTTCCCGCAATGCCGCCAGATGCACATCCTGCGTGATGCCGAAGAAGAAACGGATGTCGCAGTTTTTGATCTCTTCCGCGCGCCGGACTTTATCGGCCAACGCCGAGACGGTGACGGTCGGGGGGATGGTGTTGGGCATATCAAGGACGGTCGTCACGCCGCCGGCAAGCGCAGCGGCGGCTCCCGTTTCCATCGTTTCCTTTTGCTCGAGCCCGGGCTCCCGGAAATGCACATGGCAATCGATGAACCCCGGCAGCAGCAGCTTGCCCGTGACGTCGATCTCTTCATCGCTCTCTTCTATATAACGTGCGATGTCTTTCACGATGCCGTTTTCAAAAAGCAGATCGTCGCGGGATTCAAGACCCTCGCTCACGATCGTGCCGCCATGGAGGAGAAGTGCGGGCATTGGCGGGAGCATACCACATGTTCGTATTCTTGAAAAATTTCAGAGAAATGGTTTAATCATTAAGCCATGTTTGGCTCACTCGACCCCTCCCGGCGACCGGCATACCAAAAACCGATAAGCAGTTTCCTCGGACTGACGGAGGAACAAATCGATGCGCATCTGGCGGTTCGCCGATACGGGGATTTTGAACTGACAGATGCAGTCACGCCGTCCTATGATCTGCGAGTGGTGCCCAGGCAGGGTTATCGCCACGAGACGTACACCGATCCGGAAACAGGAGGGATGATGCCCGCCCTCATGGTTGCCGCCACCCGCGAAGTGCTGTGGGACTTGTTTGAGGATTTGCTGGAGCCTCTGGGCGATGACGTGGCGTTCGTCCTGGAAACAAGCCATACAAAAAACACGAAGAGCCTCCAAAACGGCCATCGGGATTTCTATCGGGAACATATTGATCTCCCCGTCCTGAAAAGCACGCTGCACGATCATCTGGATCTGCTGCTCAATGACGGTTGTACGGGGATTGCAGTGACAAATCCGTCCGCGCTTCTCGAAGTACAATTGGACGAACATAAATTGATTACTATTTACGCGAAACAGCTGTCGGCGTTCGAGAGAATCCTGCGGGGCCACGGTGTCTTTCTTGATCAACGAATAAAATTCATTACGGAGGCGGAACACGCCCATTCCACGTCGGAAAGATATCGGAAAGAATTCAATCAACTGGCTTACAAGTTGGGCATGGAAAGCGATGATGATGAAGACCTATTCAACGCGTAGCATCAAATCCAACAGCGCCATGCGCATGAGCACTCCATTGCCCGCCTCGCGGAAGTAGGCGGCGTTGGGAAGCTGATCGACGTCGGTCGAGATCTCATTCACGCGGGGCAGCGGGTGCATGACCGTCACGTTTTTTCCTGTGAGATGTTTGGCGGTGAGGATGTAACTGTCCTTCAATTTCTCATATTCATTCACATCGTCGAATCGCTCTTTTTGCACGCGCGTCATGTAGAGCACGTCGGCATCGAGACCGTCTTCGATCGACGTCGTCTCGACATATGGAATGTTCTTCTCCTTCAAAAACGCGAGCGTTTTCTCGGGCATCTTGAGCGCCACGGGCGAAATGTACGTGAAGCGGTTGTCGGGATAGAGCGCCATCAGATAGGTGAGTGACTGAACCGTGCGTCCGTACTTCAGGTCGCCGCAGAACGCGACATGCAGACCTTCCGTCGTGCCGCGCTCTTTACGAATGGTGAGAAGATCGAGCAGACCCTGCGTCGGGTGCTGGTTGGCGCCGTCACCGGCGTTGATGAAGGGGATAGTGCTGACAGCTGCCGCGCGATCGGCCGAGCCGCTCTCGGGGTGGCGCATCGCAATGATATCGGCGTACTGGTTCACCATTTTGATGGTGTCCTCGAGCGTCTCTCCTTTGTACATCGAGGAGAACTGGAGCCCCTCCGCGCTGATGACGCCGCCGCCGAGCCGCTGCATCGCGGTTTCGAAACTCAGGCGCGTGCGCGTACTGGGTTCGTAAAAAAGAGCCGCCAGCACTTTGCCGTGCAGACGGTCGTCGCCTCCTTTCTTCAGAATCTTCTCCATCTCGAGCGCCGTTTTCACCAATAAATCGGCATCCTTCCTGCTCACTTGCAGGGTAGACGTCAGATGCTGGAAGGAAAGCTGCATTCTGAACGCAGACCTTAACGCACGCGGTTCATGCTTGTCTATGGGAAGTGGGACGTACATTGACAAAATATATAAATAGTTTTAATTTATGCACGCATGATTGCACCCGCACGTCCATTGCCAGAAGAGTCTCCAGATGACGACGATGCGACGAAGCGCCTATTGTCATACTTCACATCTTCCCCGATACAGACTCCCTTCCATCCTTCTACGCCGACATATTTTGTCGAGGGAGTGGGTGAAGTCGTGGCCGAGAATCAGACGGATTTTCTGTGCATCGTGCGGCATCCGAGTGGCGCCATTTCTCATAACATCGTCAGTAAAAAAGAATATCTCGAGCGTCAGGAACAAATCGCAGCGCAGCATCAAGAAGAGAGGGAAAGAAAAGAAAGAATGCAGCGCAGAACCAAGAATGCCATCATCTTTGGAACGATCACGACGGTCGCACTCGTGAGTTATCTGCTGAGGAACTGCCGACAAGAAGCGCCCGTTCCCGACAGAAAACCGGCAGGCGCGCAGAATCCTGCTGACCGCTGAGACGTCTTCGCTGTAAGCTGCCCGCATGTCCACGAAGCAGATCGCGACGTCCACCTTTTGGCAGATCGTCAGCCAGGCGCTCACGGCGATCCTCAGCATCGTCGCGACCAAGTTCGTCGCAATCGGACTCAGCAAAGAATTCGCGGGACTCTACAACTCCGCCTACGGCTACATTCAGGTCTTCGCGATCCTCGCGGACTTCGGCCTCTACGCCGTCGCGATCCGCGAGATCAGCAAAGTACAGGGCGAAGAGCGCGAGAAGACGCTCGGCGTGCTTCTGTGGCTGCGGATTCTGACCATCGGCGCTGCGATGATTCCGGCGCTCTTTTTTGTGTGGATCATGCCGATGTGGCGCGGGACGCTGCTGCCACTCAGCGTCACCATCGCATCGCTCGTCCCTATCTTCACTCTTGTAGCGGGCGTGATCCGCACCGTGTATCAGGTCCACTACCGCATGGAGTTCGTGACGATTGCAGAGGTAGCACAGAGACTGCTCACCACGCTCGGACTCGGACTCTTCATCATTGCCGGCGTGCGGCTCTCCAGTGATCCAGTTGTGCTCGCATGGTATCTCGGCATCGGCGGCATCGGTGCATTTGCGCTGTTACTCATCTCCTACATTTACGCGCAACGCTTCGAGCGCGTGCGGTTGCACTTTGACCGCGCGCTGCTGAAAAAATTCTTCCTGCTCGCGGCGCCTTTTGCTTTTGCGTACTTGCTGATGGCTCTCTATCGCCAGCTCGACGTCGTCTTCATCGCGCTGCTGCGCCCCGACTTCGCATTGCAGAATGCGTACTACGGATTTGCGGGCAGGGTGGAGGACATGGCGTTTCTGATTCCGACATTCCTGCTCAACTCCGTGCTGCCGATCCTCACCGAGCGCCTGCATAAAAAAGAAGACGCCGCGCAGCTGCTGCAGAAGACGTTCTTCATTCTGCTCGTGTCGGGCACGGTGTTCTTCCTCTTCTCCTTCTTCTGGGCAAAGCCCTTCACGCTGCTCTTTGCCACCGCGCATTATCTAAGCGCAGCCGATCACCCAGGATCCGATACCGCGTTCATGCTCATGAGCATTCCGATGTTCTTAAACGGCCTCGTGCTCTTTGCCTTCTATGTCTTCCTCGCGCAGCATTTCTGGAAGCGGCTCATGGTGAGCTTCGGCATCGGCGCGATCCTCGTCGTGATTCTGAATGTGATCCTCACCGGCACGTACGGATTCGTCGGCGCGGCATCTGCGCTCATCGCCGTGCACGTGGTGCTCACACTCGTGCTCGTTCCCGCCGCTTTGAGATCTCTGCACGTCCGCGTGTCTCTGATGCAGATTCTCCAGTGGCTGGTCTTCTCGATTATTCTCGGCGCCCTTCTCTTCTTCAGTGCGCCGCATCTGACATCCGCTCTTCTGACATTGGCCGCCGGAGTCGTGATGCTTCCGGTGATGGCGGGGCTCGCATATCTGCTGAGGATGCAGCGATTGATCCGGTAAAGCGGGGAGGGCCTGATGGTGCCATTGAAGGCTTTAAAAGTGTCCTCTTGTCCAAAATGAGCGTTTTTGCTATAATAGAAGGAAATCTCACACAAACACCTATGACCATCCGCTCGCGCCTCGTCGCCTTTATCGCAACGTTCTTGCTGCCGGCATTCGCCTTCGCGGCGGCGCCCGGCAATGTGACCGGCATTCATGCCACGCTTCAGGGCGGCAAAGTGCTCGTGGAATGGACGCCCGTAACGGACCAGCATATCGCGTCGTATCAAGTCTTCTTCAGCCATGCATCGATTCTCGGCAATAACGGCTTGTACGACGATTACGATACGGTCGACGGCAGCGTGAACAGCGACCTGCTCCAGAATGTGCCCCCCGTGCAGACGCTGTATGTGTCCGTTCTTGCGGTGAATGACCAGGGACAAACGAGTCCGTTCTTCGCCGAAGAGGCGAGCGTGAATTTGAATGGCGGGACCGCCGCCTCGAGTGCGGCGATGTCTTCGGCCGGTTTCCAGATTCCGACGCTCACGAATACGTCATCCGCGGCGGCATCGATCCCGACCACGACCAGCACGGTGCTGCGCCTGATCAACGCGCAATCGATCTCGGCGACGGGCGTGCTGCTCACGTTCACCTCGCCGGTTGCAGTCGATCCCGCGCAAGCGCAGACGGCGTTTACCATCAAGACGGCAAGCGGCGATGTTCTCGCCCTCACGCGTCTCACGATTCAGGGAAACACGATCCAGATCGACACCGCGCCGCAGTGGCAGAACACGGTGTATCAGGTAACGGTCGGCAACGGCGTCACGGGAAAAGACGCCAACGGCAATATGATTCCGTTTGATTCCACGCAGGGACCGACGCTCTTCACGGGATCCCCGAACGGCATTCCTCCCCAGACGCAACCGACGCAGCAGCAGCAGACATCCGGCACGACGGGCGTCAGCAACGGCAACGACGTCAGCAACCTTCGCCTCCGCGCGCAGGCGGGCAACGACGGCACCTACACGGTACAGGCATCGTGGCTCGCGCCGGCAACAGGTTCCATCGCCAGCTACCAGGTCGCACAGTCGACGAACGGCGGCGTCAGTTTCGGACCGGCTGCAACGGTTGATCGCAGTGCGGGCGGCATCTCGGTACCGAACGTTCCTGCCGGCAATTTCGCCGTGATGGTCAAAGTCGTCTACACCGACGGCACGACGTCCCGCGGCATCATGCAGACGATCAATCTGCCGACAACCGGCACGACCATGCCGCAGAACGGACAACAGGCAAACGTGACGCAGCAGCCGACCGGTACGACCAAGCTGCCGCAGTCCGGCCCCGCCGACATCGCGGTCCTGCTTGCGATGGCGGGCGCAGTCGTCGGCTACCGCGTGATGCAGAAGAAGACGGTCGCGGTTTGAGTGCTGCGGCCAAGAATGGCCGCTCTCGGTATGATTGCAGAATAGCGCGCCCATTCCTGGGCGCAGAAAAAAGCACGATCGTCCACTTTTGAAACACCGCATCGATAAAACCGATAGCATGGATGAATGCGATTTTCTTTTACAAGCGTCGCGGTCGTCCTTCTGATTCTGATCGGGCTCGCGTTCATCGCATGGCATGAATGGCGACTGCTTCCCGATCCGCACGCGGTGATCGTCCGCTTCTTCGATGTCGGGCAGGGCGACAGCATCTTCATCACCGGGCCACATGGCGAACAGATCCTCGTCGATGGCGGACCGGATCTCACCGCGCTCGAAGATCTGGGACAATCAATGCCGTTTTTCGATCGCAGCATCGACTGGCTGATCCTCACGCATCCGCACCTCGATCATGTCGCAAGCTTCCCCGAAATTCTCAAACGTTACCGCGTCGGTCACGTGCTGATCACGGGCGCCGATTACAGCAACGGCAGATATGAAGAATTTTTGAGCGAGCTGCACGACCAAAATGTTCCGGTGATGATTGCCGATCCCTCGAAAGATCTTCACTTCACCGATGGACTCACGCTCGATGTGATCTACCCGCCGCCGATCTACTTCGATAAAACCGTCGCGCACATTCACGACACGTGCATTGTCTTCAAGATGATCTACGGATCCGGATCGATTCTCTTCACCGGCGATGCGGAAGCGAAGACCGAACAAGCTCTCATGAATGAACATCTCAATCTGCACGCGGATATCTTGAAGGTCGGTCATCACGGCAGCCTCACCTCCAGCTCGTCGGGGTTTTTACTCGCGGTCCATCCGCAGCTCGCGATCATTTCGGTCGGGAAGGGCAACACCTACGGACTCCCGAAGCAGACGATCCTCGATCGCCTCACGCACTTTGGCATTCCGTACAAAACCACAATGTCCGGGACGATCACGGTTACGATGAATAAGGAGAACTGGGCTTTCCAGCAATGAAAGTACGATGAAACAACCCTAGCCCTCGCCCTCGCCCTCGCCCTATACTTCCATCAATGAAAACCCTCGTCCTGCTCGCCGGCCAAAGCAAACGGTTCTGGCCCCTGACCGAAAAGCCGCTGTTTCCGATCGCGGGAAAAACAATCCTCGAACACATCATCGCGAGACTAGAGGCAAGCGGCTGCACCGACATCACGCTCATCGGCAGCAAGTACAATATGAAGGACATTGAATCACTCGCAGAGCTGCCCGTGATCGAACAGGAAAAACTGGAGCTCGGCATGCGCGGGGCACTGCTCAGCGCGCTTCCGTCCTGCGGCGATGAAGACGTGCTCATCGTCGGCGGCAACGACATCATCGACGCATCCGCCTATCACGCGACCGTCGAAGCGGGTCAGCAAATAGGAATGGACCCTTCGACTTCGCTCAGGGCAGGCGGCGCTCTGCTCGCGCAGACCGTCAGTCGTTATTTCCCAGGCGGATACTTGTCCGTGAAAGATGATCGCACCCGTCCGAACAGTGGTTCATCCGGGCGGATCACCGGCATCGTGGAAAAACCGGGGGAGGGGAAGGAGCCGAGCAACCTCGTGAACATCGTCTGCCACTATCACAGAAATGCGGCGATGCTTCTGGATGCATTGAATAAGATCGAAG
>DASZVA010000009.1:0-54882 GCA_035547395.1 Candidatus Peribacteraceae bacterium
AGGGAGCGAACGGTGCGCATAACAAACGTGGGGGAATGCTGCGCGCACTCTACGATGAACACTTTCGTTACTCAATATTCCCTCCTTATATAGAGTGGATGAAGGAAGAGGAATGTGATGTGGCATCGGTTTTATGACTCCTTTGTTTTTCCGAATACCCATCGAATCAATCGTTGTATATTTTCTCTGGTTTGCGCACCTTCCCGAAATTGAGCATCCCATACCATCTGTTGTCTCTTGATAGCTTCCTCATACGCGCAACCGGGACAGTTGTCTCTGTTCCAATCCCCGTCCGCATGATGCAGAAATGTCATATAATAAGAGTAAACATCGGGCTGAACGTCCATGCAAGCGCTACTTTTTCAGCATCTCGACCACCTCATCGTCGCTCACCTGGGGGAAATCGTCATAGAACTGTGCGACGGCCATGAAGTCTTCCGGAGCGTCGATGAAAACCACGTCATCGGCAGCCTCTCGGAGCTTCGACAGCGTTTCCGGCGCGATCACGGGCGCAGCGGCAATAATGCGACCCGGCTTGTGAGCACGAACCGACCGAACGGCTGCCAGCATCGTGGACCCCGTCGCGATACCGTCATCCACGATAATCACCGTGCGGCCCGTGGGATCGATCGGCGGACGAACCGGCGTGTAGAGCTTTCGTCGATCGCGGATCACGCGCAGTTCTTCATCGGCTTTTGCATCCAGATAGCCGCTATCGACGATACCCGGCGCCGTCTCGGTCACATGCCCGCTTTCATCGACGGATCCCACCGCATATTCGGGATTGCCCGGCGCGCCTATCTTGCGGACAAGGACGACGTCGAGATCTGCTTGTAAACCATCGGCAATCCGCTTGGCCATGACGATGGCACCCCGCGGAATGCCAAGAACGAGAGGATGAGCTTCCTTATAAGAAGCTAATGTGGTGAGTAATCGGTTCGCCGCATCCAATCGGTCATGAAACTTCATAATTCATCAGTATCCCCCTTTGCCCAAAGAAATCTATACGCATGACGAAATTTTCGATGGAAATCTCATTCCTTTCGTCCCCTGACTCTAGACAAAGGATGAAAAAATATGTAAGCTGAGGCGTCGCCTCGCGCACCGCCGCGGGCGTTTTTTCTATTCCTAATTCTTTACAATACCGACCCCGAAAGGCCATCCTAGTCCTTCCCCTTGTTTTCCCTCCCGCACTCTTTCCATGGATACAATCGTTGTCAAAGGTGCCAAGATGCACAACCTCAAAAACGTCGACGTCACCATTCCGCGCAACAAGCTGACGGTGATCACCGGCGTCTCGGGATCCGGCAAATCGACGCTCGCGTTCGATACCATTTTCGCCGAAGGCCAGCGCCGCTATGTCGAAAGTCTGTCCGCCTATGCCCGCCAGTTCATCGCACAGATGGAAAAACCGGAAGTCGATTCGATCGAAGGCCTTTCTCCTGCCATTTCCATTGATCAAAAAACTGCGCCGAGAAACCCGCGTTCGACAGTGGGAACGGTGACGGAAATCTATGATTACATGCGTCTGCTCTGGGCAAAGATCGGCAAAGTCCACTGCCCCGTCTGCGGCCGGCTCCTGCAGCGCCAATCAGCGAGCCAGATGGTGGAGACCATTGCCAACATGCAGGAAGGAAAGAAAATCTATCTGCTCGCGCCGCTGATCGAAGGACGCAAAGGCGAGCACACCAAAATACTCGATGCCATCCGCCGCGAAGGATTCGTGCGCGTGCGCATCGACGGAACCGTCATGACGACGGACGAAGAGGTAGCCCTGGATCCGAAGAAGGCGCATACGATCGAGATCGTCGTCGATCGTCTGGTCGTGCGTGATCTGGACATCAAAGAAGGAGAGAGCAATCCCCACCGCTCGCGCCTCGCCGACTCCGTCGAGCTGTGCCTGAAAAAGAGCGAGGGATCGCTGATCGTGCTGGATGCCGACACCAATGAAGAAGTGCGCTTCTCGGAATCCTTTGTCTGTCCGGAGCATCCCACGGAACAGGTCCCCGATCTGGAACCGCGCAGTTTTTCCTTCAACTCGCCGCACGGCGCATGCGACGTCTGCCACGGGCTGGGATCGATCCTCCAGGTTGACGAACAGTCGATCGTTCCGAATGCAAACCTGACGCTCGCCGAAGGCGCGATTCATCCGTGGGCAACGTCGGCGTCGCGCATGGGATTTATGACCAACGTCCTGGAGGCGCTCGGCAAAGCGGTCGGGTTCAGCATGTCGACTCCGTGGAACAAACTGAAGCCCGAACATCGCGACATCATCATGCACGGCTACGATGAAGCGCTGATGGTCCGCATGGACGGACGCTACGGCAGCGAATACCGCACGACGTACGAAGGCGTGATCGGCAACCTTGAGCGCCGCCACAGCGAGACGGACTCCAGCTACGTCCGCAGCCAGATCGAGGAATACATGCTCGAACTTCCCTGTCCCTCCTGCAAAGGACAACGTCTGAAGAGGGAAATTCTTGGCGTCACGGTCGGGCAAAAGAACATCGTGGAGGCGACGGACCTGAGCGTCGATACCGCCGAAGCGTTCTTCTCATCATTGATTCCTACGGACAAAGCAGGAGTGCCGGAGGGAAAATTGCGCAAAGACATCAAGAAGGAAAGCAGCGAAGGGGACGTTCAACTCTCGCCGTATGAATTCACGATCGTAAAGAAAGTGCTTGCCGAGATTGTCTCGCGCTTAAGTTTTCTGAAGAACGTCGGACTCACCTATCTCACGCTCTCGCGATCCGCCTCGACGCTTTCGGGCGGCGAAGCGCAGCGCATCCGCCTGGCGACGCAGATCGGCTCCGCTCTCGAAGGAGTGCTGTACGTGCTCGACGAACCGTCGATCGGCTTACACCAGCGCGACAACTCCCGGTTGATCGCGACGATCGTGAAGCTGCGCGATCTCGGCAACACCGTCATCGTCGTGGAGCATGACGAAGAGACGATCGAAGCGGCCGACTACCTGCTCGAAATCGGACCCGGCGCAGGCAAGTACGGCGGCACGGTCGTGGCGCAGGGCCTGCCGGAAACGCTTATCAAGAATCCCGATTCCGTCACGGGACAGTATCTGAGCGGCAAGCGCGTGATTGAGATTCCCAAGAAGCGCCGCCCGGGAAACGGCAAATTCATCGAAGTCAAAAACGCGCATCACCACAATCTGCAGAACGTGGACGTCAAGCTGCCGCTTGGCACCTTCATCGGCATCTCGGGCGTGTCGGGCTCCGGCAAATCCAGTCTGATCCACGGCATTCTCGCGCCGGAACTTCTGAATAAATTGAACAAGGCGCACACAAAACCGCAGAACGTGGACAGCGTGGAGGGGCTCCAGCATCTGGACAAGGCAATCGTCATCGACCAATCCCCCATCGGGCGTACGCCGCGCAGCAATCCCGCGACCTACACCGGCATTTTCACAGACATCCGTGATCTCTTTGCAGGAACGCCCGAGGCAAAACTCCGCGGCTATCAGCCTGGAAGATTCAGCTTCAACGTGAAGGGTGGCCGTTGCGAGGAATGTGAAGGGGACGGCTCAAAGCGCATCGAAATGCACTTTCTGCCGGATGTCTTCGTCACCTGCGAAGTCTGCCACGGCAAACGTTACAACCGTGAAACGCTCGAAGTGACCTACAAGGGGAAGAATATTTCCGACGCACTCGACATGACGGTGAAGGAAGCCATTGATTTCTTCGGATCAATCCCGACCATCAAGAAAAAATTGCAAACTCTCGAAGACGTCGGTCTCGGCTATCTGCATCTGGGTCAGAGCGCGACGACATTGTCCGGAGGTGAAGCGCAGCGCGTGAAGCTTGCGACGGAACTTCTGCGGCGATCGACCGGTCAGACATTTTACATTCTCGACGAACCCACGACCGGACTGCACTTCGAAGACATCCGCAGACTGCTCGAGGTGCTGCAGCGCCTGGTCGACAAGGGAAATACCGTACTCGTCATCGAGCATAATCTCGATGTGCTCAAATCGGTGGACTACATCGTCGACCTCGGACCGGACGGCGGCGGAGGCGGCGGACATATCGTCGCAACCGGCACGCCGGAAGAAGTCGCGAAGGTGAAAGAAAGTTACACCGGGCAGTACATGAGCAAGATGCTCGAGAAAGGAAAGCGAAAGTAGTCAGCGAAATGTGTGTTATCTCGAGCGGAGACGAGAGACGACACACACCTAAACGTGCATCGTTCGTCTCCGCTCACCATGACACGTTTGTTTTGGAAAATGACTTACATCCCCCTCACGCATCGTCCGGTCTTCTGGGACGCGCTCATCGCGCTTCTCTGCATCGCGCTCGTTGCATGGATCGCGCTCTCGTCGACGCTTTTTCCCGCTCCCGCGTCGGGGATCGGCGTCGCACTCGGCGTCATCGGTCTGGCGATCGTATCCTATGGATCTTTCATTGAACCGAAGAGAATAAGTCTGAATACAAAAAGTATTCAAAAATCGTTGCCGGCGATGCGGATCGCGGTCATCGGGGATCTGCACGTCGGACCGTACAAGCAATCATCCTTCGTCGAAAAAATCGCGCGCAATGTGAATGCACTCGATCCGGATCTGATTTTCATCGTCGGGGATTTTCTGTTCGATCATACGTCCGATATTTTCCATCTCGATCCGCTGCGGGAATTGACGTCGCGATACGGTACGTTCGGCATCATCGGCAATCACGACTCCGGCCGGCATCTGCGCCGCGGCAAACATTTCGTGACGCGCGATCGATCCGACGAAGTGTCGGCATATTTGCAAGAACGCGGCGTCGCGATGCTGCGCAATAAGTCGCATCGTCTCGACATCAACGGAACAGCATTGCGTGTGGCTGGCATTGATGACATCTGGATGTCATCATCCGATCTGGATGCCGCATTGAACGGGATCGCGAACGACGAACCGACGATCCTTCTGTCTCATAACCCGGACGTGATTCTCGATGAACGCAGCCATCACGCATCGCTCATCATCTCGGGACACACGCACGGCGGTCAGATCCGGTTGCCGTTTGTCGGATCCTTGTATCCGCTGCCCGACCGGCTGGGCAGAGCATATGATCAGGGAATTTTTCACATCAGTGACCGAACGACGCTCGCGATCACGCACGGCATCGGCGAAACGCAAACGCGGGCGAGACTGTTCTGTCCGCCGGAAATTCTGGTGCTTCATATACATCCATAAACGAGAGCGGCCATTCTTGGCCGCAGCAAGATCAAAAATGATAAACCGAAAATTATCGCGTTCAAATGCGCCTAGGAATGGGCGCTCTATGATGTAATGGTCTGCCTTCTCAGTCCTTCCACTTAATGCTGCACCCGATCGCGTGCATTTCATGGACGGGAGGTTCTTCATCTTTCACAAGAGCCGCGATTGCATCGCGCAGATTGTGCTCGGTGACGGCTTCGGGGTCCTTCCAGTTGTCATCGACGCGGCCCTTGTACTTCAGCTGCCGTTCATGATTGAACACGAAACAGTGCGGCGTGCAGACGGCGCCGAATGCCTTGGCGACTTCCTGCGACGCGTCGCGGCAGTACGGGAACGGATAATTTTTCGCATTGTGCCGCTCGGCCATTTTTTCAAAGGAATCCTCGGGATAGTTCTCGTCGTCATTGGAATTGATGAGCACGAACTGCACGCCTTCCTCATCGAAATGATTCGCGAGCGCGATCAATCGCTCCTCGTACGCCTGCGCATACGGGCAATGATTGCAGGTAAAGATCACGACCAGAATCTTGTCGCGGATCAAATGCGAGTCGACCGTCATGCCGTCCGTCGCGGGAAGCGCAAAGTGCGGCATTTCGTCATTGATGTGCAGAACGGTTGAATTGGATTCGACTGCGGGCATACAGAGAGGGTGAAGAGGAAAGAGACGGCGAAGAAGAAAAAGAAGATTACGTATTATGATACACTTTTCCTTAGAGAAGTCAGCATGACGACATCACAACTCTTCTTGTTCCTCTTTACCCTCTTCGTCTTCTTTACCTTCATGATCCGCCACTTCACCGCATCGGCGTTCGTGATCGATTCCCAAAAACGCGTGCTGCTTTTGCGGCACAAGAAACTGAACCGGTGGATGCCGCCCGGCGGACACGTGGATGAAAACGAGACGCCGCAGGAGACAGCGCGGCGGGAGTGCAAAGAGGAAACCGGATTAGACGTGCTCATCGTCGGCGACGCGCAGGAGGATATCTTCATCGAGAATCCCACGGAGGGCAGCATGCTGAAAAAACCCTTCGCGATGCTGCTCGAGGAAATCCCCGCGCACAACGATCAGCCCGCGCACCAGCACATGGATTTCGTCTTCATCGCGCGTCCGGTCGACGAAGACCAAACACTCTCGCTCGAGGAGGCCGAAGGCAGCGATCTCAAATGGTTCACGGTCGGGGAAGTCGCGACACTGTCGGATGAGGAGATTTTTTCGAACGTAAGACGCTTTATCAGTTTGCTCTCGCTCTAGAGTCATACTGTTACCAGTCCTCTTCGTGTTCCATCGATAATTCATCGAACACTTGTTTGTCAAAGCCGTCGTAGGAAATATCTCCATACGTGGCCTGCACCGTGCGCCAGGCAATGAGCGATGCCGCCAAAACCGAATCAAATTTTCCATTAAATGCCACCCATTCGGGGTTCAAATACAGTGAAGTACCGTCGCTGAGCTTTCTAACCGATTGAGACCCTCTGGTATTATGATCATATGCAAAACTGGCACAATCCCTGCTTTCAAAAAAATCGGCGCTGCTTGCGTTGTCGCTGAAGCGGATTGGCTCCTGAAATGCCTGAAAAGGAGGTGTGAACAGCAATTCGTGCAAACGATATCCCATGAAATATTGCAGATCTTTCCGGTTCTTTTTTGAACGATGAAGCGCTTTTGCAAACAATCGCGACGCCGCGTAACGCTGATTGCTGCAAATCGTATCGATCATCAGGGTTTTGCCGATATATGGTTCTATTTCCGCCTGCTTGGGCTTTCGGGTATAGCGCATCTTCCCGCCTGTCACTCCGGTTTTGAGATACTGTGCCAGCATGGGATTTTTGTGACTTTCGTCATAGGGAGGTTCCCAGAGCGTCAAAAATGCCTGGATATTTTCTTGTCCGGGTTCATGGAGCACCCACCCGCGATATTTCACATCATCTGTCGCATCCGGTTTTGTGAAATCATGAACCATTTGCTCTGCGACAGACGGTTTTCCTTTTACTTTTTCATGGAACCCGAAGACGAACACGCCTTTTTTGGTTCGTTCTCTGAAAGCATTGATCGATGCGGCCGTATTCTCCCGCAGGAATTCAATTGCGTCTTCTCGTAAATATGCCTGGTTGTAGACCCTTTCGATGGCAGGCAGCATGTCATGAATATTGTCGCCGGTGATTTCTTCCACCTCCGCAGTCCGCACTTTCTCAAACATCCCCCTTTTTTTTCTGCTGATTCCGTACGTTGAATCAATTTCCCGGAAAATGCGTTTCATTTGGGGTGTTGCGCTGTCTGCATCTTTCGGCTCATGAAAGAATTTACAGAAAGCATGCTTATTTACTTTTTGTTCGTCCCACCACTCATCCAATTCCGCAGCTATGATTTTCCTCATTTTTTCGAAGGTTTGCAGATCTATTTGCGTGTTGTCATTTAATTCATCGTAAAATCCCGAAGAGGCCAGGCGGGCGGCGGCTGCTTTTGCAAATCTTGCCTCCACTCCATGCAGACTTTGTTCCGGTATGTTGGCCCGCAACAATTCCTGATCATTCCGTTCCAACATCAGTATATCCGAAGCGAGACCCATCGTGACATGCGCCAGCAAGACGCGCATGCCCCGCTGCAACAACGCTATGTGCAACAATTCCTGCACTTGCCGCGCCTCCTGTTTGATTTCGATACGAGGACCTCTTGAAATTCGATCCGGTTGTTGTTTCCCCATAAAAGTGCGCAAGAAGAGAAGATATTCAACTATTGCATCTACGCGGACGGACACTCGTAGAAATCAATTTCTCATACTAACCACATTTGCATTCATGGCAACAAAATATTCGCAAAAGAAATGCTTGTTATTTTTCGATACGCCTTTTGCGCAATTTGCGCTTGCCACCGTCATAAACAAGCGTGTCAAAACTATTTTACTATTCGAAAAAATGGTTCTATAATCCCATATTATGCAATGGATGGAGTTTCTCCATGAGCTGAGGCATTTCCCGTCGAACGAGACGGATTTGATTAAAAAGGCGTTTGAGATGGGTGAAAAGGCGCATGCCGGCCAGACGCGCGCGTCGGGCGAGCCGTACTTCACGCATCCGATCGCGGTCGCTTTGATTCTTTCGCGCATGAACGCGGACTGCGAAACGATTATCGCTGCGCTGCTCCATGACACCATCGAAGACACGCCGCTCACCATTGAAGAAATCGAAAAAACATTCGGACGGCCCATCGCCAACCTGATCGACGGCGTCACAAAACTGGACGAGGGCGACATCTCGGTGCGCCCGAGCGTGGATCAGAAAATCGAGACGCTGCGAAAAATGTTCACGCAGATGGAAGAGGACGTGCGCATCATGGTCATCAAGCTAGCGGACCGCCTGCACAACATGCAGACGATCGGATTCCGCTCCGAGGAAAAGCAGCGCCTGGTCGCCCGGGAAACGCTCGACGTATACGTGAAAGTTGCCGACCGCCTCTGCATGCGCGATCTGAAAAATGAACTGGAAACATTATGCAGACAGGTGCTGGATCCCGACACGACGAGACAATTGCTGCTGTTGCGCCGCAGGAATATGGAATCAGCAGAAGAAATCATCGCGCAGATGAAAAGCCAGATCGAATCCCATTTCGGAAACGTGAACCTCGTATTGCTCTTTGAATTGAAAAGTTTCGATAAGCTGCAGATGCAGTTTGAAATGGAACGGGACGGACTTGCGGCCTCCATTTCCGCCATCAACATCGCCTGCGTCTGTGAATCCGAAGACGCCTGTTACCGGACGCTGGGCATGCTGCACCGGTTGTGGCCCCGGGAAATTCAATCATTCGACGATTACATCAATGCTCCCGTGATCAACGGCTACCGCGCTCTGCACACGAACGTCATTCTGGAAAACGGAAAACGTGTACGCTGCAAGATCCGCACGCGTGAAATGCAGGAATATGCACATGCCGGCATCACGTTGATGTGCTTCGACCACAAAGAGATGGGGACGATGGAGTATCTCTCCTGGACGCAGCGCATTGCGCCGCTGTCTAAAGACACCAAAGACCAGAGCCGGGAATTTTGGAACAGCCTGCAGAGCGACATCCTGGGGGAATCGATCACGATTCACGGGGAAAGCGACCAATCGGCATTGCTTCCCAAAGGATCCACTGCGCTCGACGGTGTGTTTTATCTCTACGGAAAGAAAGGACTGAACACTGAACACGTTCGCGTGAACGGGAAAGAAGTCCCGTTCTATTCGCTGCTGGAATACGGCGGACAAACCGTGCAGGCGACGTTCAGCAAAACACCGCAATCGGAGCTGCGCTGGCTGCAGTACGTTCATACCGGCATTGCGATCGCACTCATCCGCGAGGGGCTCGCGGAGGAGGTCAACGATACGAAAATCGCGAGGGGGAAAACGCTTTTGCAGAATTACCTGCACGAACAACGGCGCGGATTTGTTCAGGAATTCAAAAGTGAGCGCCTTCAGGAAAACATTCGGAAGCACGGTTACGAATCACTCGATGATCTCTACATCCGTCTTGCGGAAGGGCGCATGCGTCCGCAGGACGCGGACTTCATTTTGTTTCCCAAAAACGCGCCGCAATCCGGCCGGCTTGTCCGCCGGTGGCATCTGGTGCGCGTCTCGCTGACGGATCAGCAGCGCCGGATATTTTTCGATGCCATGCACATGTACGAATTAAAAAACGTGCACGTGCAAAAAGACAGAGACGAAATGTATCATTATCGCTGCCACCTGCTCCTGTCGGATGATGAAGCGGACACATTGAAATCCGCACTGGAGCGCGAGCACATCAGTCCGTTCCAGATACGCAAAGAAAGCGCGCTGCTGAAAGCCAGCCTCGGCAGCATCGCGTTGTTTGTGCTGTGGGGGCTCGACCCCGTGGCGGCCCGCATTCTTCTGCATGAATACAACGTCACGCCGATCGATCTCACCATCGTGCGTTTTTTGTCGCTCAGCGTAATCAGCGGATTGTTCTTCTTGTGGATGAGAAGCAGGCGTGCAATGCCGGAGAAGCGACTGAGCTTGGCAAACACCTCTTTGTGGCTGTCGGTGATTTTCCTGTTTTTGATCTCTCTCACATCGTACTACGCGCTGCAACAGACCTATCCGTCCCATTACTCGATTCCCATGACCGCAGCGGGGCTCGTGATGACGACGATCGTCAACCGGCGGAGAAAATGGATGCTGCTTTCCACCTGGCTGCTGATGGCGATCGGCATTGCGGTTCTGATCAAGGGCACGCCCTCATGGTCGCCGTCATCGATAGTCATGATGTTTCTTGCCGTCGTGTCTTTTACGGGATTCTCGTACGTCAGTGAAAAATACAAACGGCAGGAAGAGGTATCGCTGCGCGTCGCCCAGTATTTCTTTATCATGTCCGTTCTGTGCACGCTGTTTTCCCTAATGCTGCTTCCCTATGCAACGATTCATAACATATCCCTTCCTGTTCTCTTCGGCATCATCGGCTTCAGCATTTTTATTTCCGGGGTCCCTTACTACATTTACTACCAGCTGCTGTCCCACAAAGAAATCGACTTTGTGTTGCGTTACTCCTTTTTGATCATTCCGTGTACGCTGCTCGCACAGGAGATCTTCCTCAGACAACCGGGTGTTTGGACCCTGATTTCAGCCATTATCGTCATGCTCGGAGCCATGATTCCGGTGACGGATCTGTCCTGGATGAAAAAGAAAAAAACAGCCTGATTTCATTCGACACCAAAAAAGATTCAGCCGAGCAAATGCCTTTCGTGCATGCGGTTCGTAAGCCGCTCCATCATCTTGGAGAATTTCTCATGTCCATACTGCCATTGCATGTTCGCTTTCGCCCACTGTCCGTTGCCCATTCTGCGAACAACGACATCGGTCGGCTCACTTCGAATCAGCATTTCCGTGTACCCCAATGATGAAAAGAACCGTGCACTGTGAAGATTCTGCACGTTGACGGTATCAGGCGCGTCCTCATCGCCATCTGGAAGATTGTCCAAAGCCTCCAAAATATTCTGCTCGGTAAGAGGCCCGCCGCCATGGTCATGGTGCAGCGTCATGGTGTGTGAGCGATAATAAATGATGGATCCGGGATCATTGAACCCGCGCGCACGCATGTGTTCGATGGCTTTGTACAGAAGAGCGTAACTTGCTCCGCTGAATCCGTGTTCGATGTTGATCGTATCGATTTCGGCCATGTCCGGAAATTCTTTCACCATCCGATCAATGACCCATTCTCTGTTGAACTGCAATTCTTTCTCGCTGATTTTGTCCTTGTCAGCCAGCGCGGCAGTCATCGACGCAGCGTAGATTTTTTTCAGTTCAGGATCTTGCGGAGGGTAGCGCAGCGACAGATACCCGCGGAGAACGTCCGGCTTCTTGTCATCATACAGACCGACGACGAGATAACTGCCGCGAGCCGAATCTCCTTTCTCGGATTCCTCCATGTCACGCTGCATCTGCTCACGGACAGAGATGTAGTCCGGGTTGATCTTTCGATATTCAGCCAGGGTTTCCGGATCGGGATCGAATTCATTGAACATTTGTCCACGCTTGCCGACCTCTTCACTGATCTGCTCGCTGTTTCCATGCACAACCCATTTTTCCAGCGCCTCGGTGGAAAGCAGATGTTTATTGTATAAAACCGCAACGTGGTCCAAGTGAGCGGGGGTGAGCACCTCAAAACGAAGGTTTTTGATTTTTTCCGCCTGCAAGATGCGTCTTTTCTCTCGTTCAGCCTCTTCATCCCGGCGAATGTCATCGGTGCCCGGCTCTTTCTTTGTATGCAAACTTCCACGTAAATGATGGGTGGTTTGCTGCTTGACGTTTTCCAGGGCCTTTCTTTCCTCCTCGAATATCTTGCGCAAATCAGGATTAGGCTGTTCCTCGGCAGGATTCAGTGCCTGATCGGGTTGCGCCTGTTCTGGAGAGGAAAATTCCTCGGGACCCTCGGTAGCCATGATGCATGGGTACTTTACATTATAATAATTATATTTTCAAAATAGATTTCTTGTGGAGTATACTTCATAAAAATGCCAATGACTATCAAAATATAGACCAAATGGCAAAAAGAGATGCGAATGTCTTACGCAGTCTTCCGACTCTTCAGATACGTAGAAAGGGTCTCTCTGGCTTTTTCTTCAATTAAAATGGAGGCTTCATTGAGCGAAATTGCCACTTTCTGCTCCAGCATACGTGCAGCGGCTTTCATCCCTGTTTGCATTTCTAGCTCCACGAATTCTTGCTCGGAAATAGTAGAAGCATCACCCCCTAACAATTCACAGATAACCTTTGCCAGCGCATCCTTTGTCAGAGAAAGAATCGAACGGCACGTTCTGCGTATTGCGTCGTTTTGCTGCGAACTCTGAGGCGATTCGATGTGAACGCCTTCGCTGGATATCCTCATCGAGAACGTGCCATCGGCAGGCACGCCCGTGAAGGTGTCAACGTTGTCCGGCTGTTCGCGTGAAGGCTGAATCATAAAGCACCGTAGTATTGTCAGCCATACGTAAAAGTCAAGATATCAAAAAGCCAAAAAAAAGACGCTCGTTCACTGTGCTCCCGAAATCGGCCGCAACCCGACGGAAGAAGGAACTTCCTGCCGTGATTCTCTGTTGATCCATTCCGTAAAAGGATGCGGCTGCGGCTCCTCAGCGGCCGCGTTCGGAAGCATATCCAATACCTCCCCAAACCGCCGGGCCGACTCGCTGCGCTCATGGATCGCGCACAATTTCTCCCACTCTTTGTGAGAGGCGGCGCGTGCGTCTGCAAACTCCGCGCACATGACGATCCATTTCGGACGGACGACGACGAAGCCGTGCTGCGTCTGCCTCCATGCCACTTCATCTTTATCAAAGACATGCCCCTCGCTGACAAAGCCGCGAATTCTGAAAAAGTCGCCGCTGGCATCGTTGGGCATGTCGCGCGGTTTTCGCCCCACGATTCTCATGTTCGAATAGCGAACCAGATAGATATGCGTCATCTCCGGATACTGCGCATGCACCGCGGCCAGCAATCGATCCACAATGGGCGTACCCGCACCCGGTACGCTCGCATTGATGGTGTCGATCTCCATCGTTGTCGCTGCGTGTTCGATTATTTCCTGCATGTCGCAATCCCTGTCCATCTGCGCTTTTTTTTCAAAAAAATGAATGACTTGCCGCGCATATTTTTCGAGCCTGTGCCGGTACTCCGTCCATATCTCCGGATGCTCCGATTCGGAGACGACAGGCTTTCTGGGCGGAAGCCGGTAACTGATCCACGCAAGCAGACGGTCCGTGCCGTTTTCGAACATGCCCAGCGTTTCGTATCGTCCCGCCATGCCGTTTCTTCCCGTCATGTTTTCCAGAAGCTGCTGTTTCGGAGTTTTGTAATTTTTCAAGTCGGCATTGCCTCTGACTATATTTTGCACGATGCGGATATCGCTGCGGGAAGGATCAAAAAGATGCACCATGCCCCCGCGCGACATTCTCGCCTGCACTTTTTGGTACTGTTCAGCCTCCAGATCTTCAAACGTGGAGGTGGGGACCGCGTTCGCTTCGTACAAGGCGGCGATGGAACGCATATCTTCGGAAACCCTCAACAGGCGGCTGTTCGCATCCCGCATTAATTCAAATTTCTTCGCGTCGAATCGTCTGGAGAGCGTTTGATATTCCTGCTGCTTCGTTTGTATCGACAGCTCGTGCGCAAGGACGGCGCGCTCGTCTCTGTCCATGCCGCTCGGCGTGCTCATGTCGTATGCCGAATAAGACGGATCGCTCAAATACCCTTGATCCATTCCCATATTGTCCGACAGATAGTATCGCAGTTTTTTGTACGTCGAACTGTAATGCATGATCCATGCATGCAATTCATACAATACCGTTGCATCGAGTTTCACCTCGTCGACATCTGTGACTCTCCTCTGAAAAAGAATTTCGATGACGCGCTGCCGCAACGCGTTCTTTATATCATCCATTTCGTTCTGAAGTCTCGCGTACAATTCGTGGTACAACGGATCGTTTTTAAAAATTTCCGTCGTCTTCAGCATGTGATGAACCGAATGTGCGACCTGCCGCGCGATGATCGGCAGAAAACGATGTGACCATTCATCCAAAGACATCGGTCCGTCCGTATGCCGATCGTCCCATTCCGGACGGCGCCCCAGTTCGATATCGATATCTTCGATCATGCGACTTTCCAGTTTCCCCGACAAAACGACAAAGTCAATGAAGGGAGTAAATATTCCAATACTTTTTGTAAGATGCATTTCACTTCAGAGTCTTCTTTTTTCATACACTCGAGACATTCGGAAACAACTCGTTACTTTTCTTGTCACCGGAGAGAAGATCATTTAGATTGGCTGATCTATGCCAGACTTCCCGAGTCCCGAACGGATTATCGCCGAGCTGAATGACTTGCGACCGTACATCGACGCGAATGATCCTCATCCGCGCAAAGGTGAAGCGGCAGCTGCGGAATGGCTTGTCGATTTTGCAAATCGCTGGAGTTTGGGCGACGTTAACAAACACTCCATGCCAGCGACCGCTCGCTTCAGTCCCTACAAAATCGACGACAAAACCGAGCTGGCAAACATCACGATCGATACCGGACACGGTGACGACGAGATGCTTTTTTTGCACGCGCATTACGACATCATTTCACCGGACGCTTATCCCACCGGAGACATTTCGATCGTACAGGATCATCTGCGTCAGCATATTTATAGAGGATTGGGAGGCTATGACATGCTCGGAGGTGTCGCTGCTATTCTGACCGCATTGCACGGAATGAAAGTAAACAGGCGCCGCCGCGTGCGTGCCATATTGGTCTTTGGAGAAGAAAACGATTCCGAGGGAACGCATGCCGCTTTTGATTCACATAACAACTTGTTCGAATTTGACGGAAACAAATTCGCTCTTTCGACGGAAATCAGCGTTGGCAAAACGCTGAAAGACGATTATCACCTGATCGTCGGTCGTCCGGGCAGAATCGAATTGAAGGGGACCATTTATGGAAAAGCGATGCATGCCGGTGGCGTCAAACCGGATGTCGTGGATTTATTGGCAAGCCAGCGAATGGCAAAAGTGGACACCATGCTTCTTCGCGAGTTTCCGCAGCACCTGCAAAAACATCCCAAGGATTCACGAGGGATCCTACAGGGGACAATTGCCACCAGCGATCATACAGCAAAAAAATCCGGAGGGATGAGCACGAACCCGGGTGTCGATTTCAAAATAAACGTCCACTACACGGATCCGGAGCAGGGAATGGCTCAACTGTTTCCGCTCATTCGGAGAAAAATTGAAGAAACACTGGGAGACGATAACTTTGAACTGCATCAACCCACTCGCACAATGCCTTGGACGGAACCTTGGCTCGAAGAACTGGACAGCTCCATTCATCGCTACCCGCACATCATTCAACAATTTGCACGTGAAGCCGTCGGCACCACCCAAAACGATGTCGATTTTTACGGTGGAACAGGCGTTGCAGATGAAAATATTCTGGCAAAACACAATATTGCCACCGTTTGTGTCCCCGCCCAGGGGGAAGGAGAGCATACGGACGAAGAGCTGGTCAATATTCGAAGCGTATCCGATTACCAAGTGCCAGTCATACAAAAAGCAGCCGCCAGCCCAGACGCATTGGACGGGTTGGAATGATCAAACTTCCTGAAAGTTACACTATTGCGCTACACTTTTCGCATGTTCGATCCCGTCAATCCCCGGCAGCCCTTCGCGGAGCTTGAGCGCGGGATTTTGGAGTACTGGAAAGAAGAAGACGTCTTCCGCCGGTCGATTGCACAGCGAAGCGATGCGGAGACGTTCAGCTTCTATGACGGGCCGCCGTTTGCGACGGGGCTCCCCCACTACGGTCATCTGCTCGCGGGCACCATCAAAGACGTGATCCCGCGCTATCAGACGATGAAAGGAAAGAAAGTGGCACGTCGTTTCGGCTGGGACTGCCATGGACTGCCGGTCGAATATGAAATAGAAAAGGAACACGACATCAAAGGAGCGCACGAAATCGAGCAGATGGGCATCAAGACATTCAACGATCTCTGCCGCGGCATCGTCCAGCGCTATACCAAAGAATGGCGCGCGACCGTCGAGCGCATGGGGCGCTTCGTCGATATGGACGACGACTACAAGACCATGGACCCGACTTACATGGAATCGATATGGTGGGTGTTCCAGACGCTCTTTCAGAAAGGACTGATCTACGAGGGCTACAAACCCATGCACATCTGCCCGCGGTGCATGACGCCGCTCTCTAACTTCGAGGTGACGCAGGGCTACAAGGACATCACGGATCAGTCGGCGACGGTGCGCTTCGAACTCGTCGACGAACCCGGAACCTTCATCCTCGCGTGGACGACGACGCCGTGGACGCTGCCGGGAAATTTGTTTTTGGCGGTTAATCCAGATTATAGATATTTATTAATTGAGAATGTTAAAACGAATGATCGATTAATTGTATCCGAAGAATTCGCAAATAATTTATTAACATCAGCTGGTCGCAGCAATGCAAAAATTGAAGACCCCGAATATGCGCTGTATCAACAAGAACCAATCATGGGCAAAGATTTGATAGGAAAAAGATACAAGCCCCTCTTCCCCTACTTCGTCGAGGAATATGAAAAGACGGCGTTCACGGTGGTCGCCGGGGACTTCGTCACGACGGAAGACGGTACCGGCATCGTGCACATCGCGCCGGGCTTCGGCGAGGACGACTTCGGCGTCGGACAAAAGATCTACGGCAAAGATTACAAGCCTCTGCAGCACGTCAGCATGGACGGACATATGAAAAGCGCCGTCACGGATTTTGCGGGGCTCGATGTCAAACCCAAGGATGATCCGACCAAGACGGACAAGAAAGTGATCGACTGGCTCGCGAAAAATAATCTGCTCTTTGCCACCGAGAGCTATCGCCACAGCTATCCGCACTGCTGGCGCTGCGAGTCGCCCCTGCTCAACTTCGCAACAAGCTCCTGGTTCGTGCAGATCGACAAGAAAGGCAAGCACCCCGGCATCAAAGAGGACATGCTGCAGGTAAATGCGGAAACCGAGTGGGTGCCCGCCCACCTGCGCGACGGACGCTTCGGCAAATGGCTGGAAGGCGCGCGCGACTGGGCGATCTCCAGAAACCGCTTCTGGGGAACGCCGCTGCCGATCTGGAGATCAGCGGATGGTACGGATGTCGACGTGATACAGGGGAGAGATGATCTGATGGCGCACAAACTGATGCGCTTCACGAAAGTCTCGGTCGTGCGCCACGGAGAGAGCGAGGGCAACCTGGTCCCGATGTATCAGGGCGATGTGCCGGGGACGAATTTGACGGCGGCAGGAAAGAAGCAGGTGAAGAAGGCAGGAGAAATCCTCAGCTCCAGCCCCATCCTCCCCACCGTCATCTACTGCTCGCCGATGGCGCGTACCATGCAGACCGCACAGGCAATTGCCGATGCAACGGGCGCAAAAATCATTATTGATGAGAGATTGCGTGAAGTTGGGATGGGCGAGCATGAAGGCAAGAAAATTCCGGTGGATGATCTGGAAGTGAGCAAAGAACTGCGTAAGGAAAAGATGTCGATGCAGACGCCGCAGAGCACCTATCACCTGCCGGGCATGGAAACGTGGGATAGCATCCAGGAGCGGATCAACGATTTCTTTGAAGAGATTCTCCCCAAGCACCGAAGCGAACACATCGTCGTCGTCTCGCACGGCGACCCCATCTTCAACATCCGCCATTTCTTTACCAAGGATGATCCGTACAAGATCGTGCAAACCGCGCACGCGCCGTACGCCACTCCTCTTTCTTTCTTCTGGGATCACAGCCTGAACGCGGCGATGGATCTGCACAAAGACGTCATCGATGAGATCATGTGGCCCGGATCAAAGACGAAGGAATCGGTCGAGCTCACGCTCGTGCGACACGGAGAGACGGACTACAACAGGGAGCATAAAATCAATGCGAATGACCCCCCGCTCAATGACACCGGACATGAACAGGCCAAAACACTCGCTGCAAAATTGAAGCAAAGTAAAACGCACTACGATTATATTGTTTCATCCAACATGAAGCGGGCTAAGGTAACAGCGGATTATTTAAAGAAAGCAGTAGATATTCCACATGAAGTGCAATGGGAAGTTTTATCTGAACGAAATTTTGGCGCCTGGGAAGGACGAGTGGTTCAGGATGTAAAAAAGGAACATACTGTGAGATTTGATAATTTGGATATAGCGCTAAGTCATCACACTCCCGAAAAAGGCGAGACGCTGCAGGAATTTTTTGAGCGCGCAGAGAAAGCCGCGGAGATGTTGCGAGAGAACTATGCAGGCAAACGCGTGCTGCTCGTGGCGCACGGCGGTTTCATTCAGGCGCTTCGGGCAGTGATCGAAAACAGATCCTATAAAGACTGCGTCGATCTGTTGCCCAAAAATACCGAAGCCATTGAGCTTGAAATTCATCCTCCCATGAAGCGCATCCCCGAAGTGCTCGACTGCTGGTTTGAGAGCGGATCGATGCCGTATGCACAGGTGAATTACCCATTCGCTGCGGCGAATGGAGTGGTCAGTGGTCAGTGGTCAGAAGACAGAAATCAGAAAGCGGAAATCAGCCCGATGGAAGGACGGGCGGGGGTCGGTGACAGTTCATCCGATAGCGAACCGTATGACCCGCTGCTTCCCGTGCCGAAGGGCTTCCCCGCGGATTTCATCGCCGAGGGAATCGATCAGACGCGCGGGTGGTTCTACACGCTCACGGTGCTCAGCGCCGCGCTCTTTAGGCAACCGGCCTTCCGTCACTGCGTGGTGAACGGCACGGTGCTGGCGGAAGACGGCCGCAAGATGAGCAAGCGTCTCAAAAATTACCCCGATCCGAATGAAGTAATCGAGAAGCACGGCGCCGACGCGCTGCGCTTCACACTGATGAGCAGCCCTGCCGTACGCGCCGAGGATCTGCGCTTCTCTGAGAAGGCGGTCGAAGAGACGCTCCGAAGCGTGCTGCTGCCGCTGTGGAATAGTTACAGCTTCTTCGTGACCTACGCCAATGATGCCGCGTGGGAGGCGTCGGCCAAGCCGCGACAGTCCGCGCACCCGCTCGACCACTGGATCCGCGCCGAGGTGCAGGACCTGGTCAATCGCATGACGACGCAGCTGGACGCCTACGATCTCTCGGCCACGTGCGCCGAACTCGGCTCCACCATCGACGCGCTGACCAACTGGTACATCCGCCTGTCGCGCCGCCGCTTCGCCGGCAAAGGTTCGATGGAAGCCGAAGGCATCGCATCAGCCTCGATCAACGGCGACGAGGATCTAGACCGCCATGACGCACTCACGACGCTGTACGATGTATTGATGACACTGAGCCAGCTCCTGGCTCCGTTCTGCCCGTTTGTGACGGACGCCATCTACCTGAACCTGGCCGGCGACAAACACGGATCCATCCACCTGACCGACTGGCCCGCCGTGCGAGAGCTGACGAAAGAGGAGCAGCTTCTGATCCGCAAGAACCACGCGCTGCGGCTGATCGTCTCTCTCGGCAACAAGGTCCGCTCCGAGAAAAAGATCAAAATCCGACAGCCGCTCGCGCGGGCTACAGCGGCGCTTCCAAAAGCACTCTTCGATCCGAACAAACTGACACAGGAAGATCTCTCGCTTCTCAAGCAGGAACTGAACGTGAAGGAGCTCACCTTCATCGACGATCCCGGTGCACTGGGACAGCGGATTGCCATGGTCGACGCGCGCAAAGTCGGTCCGCGGCTCGGCAAGCGCGTGCAGGAGGTGATAGCGGCCGGCAAGAACGGAGAATTTGCGATCAATGACGACGGATCGGTCGTTATCCTGGACGAAACGCTCGGACCTGAAGAGGTGCAGATCGTCTATCGCGGCGCGGAAGGCGCCGACATCGCGGCCGAAGGAGGCATCGTCGTCAGCGTGGATACGGCATTGAATGAAGCGCTGATCATGGAAGGCAACATGCGCGATCTTGTCCGCCATATCCAGCGGCTTCGCAAGGAAAACGGCTACGTCGTGAGCGACCGGGTCGAGATCGGCGTCGAGGGCGCCGACGACATTCTTGCGTCATTTAGGCAGCTGATCGAACAGGAGACGAACGTGAGCATCGGCAATGCGACCGGCGCCAGGCATGACGTGGAAGTTGGTGATGGAAAGAAGGCAGTCGTCTGTATCAAGGAAAAGTAAAACGAGAACTTCCCGTGACGACGAATAGCCTTGTGGGCGGCACCGCACGCCACGGGGGGGTGAAAGGGGAAGCTCTGCCAGTTGTTCATTCGCGGCGAACGAACTGCGAGCCGTCGCGAAGGGAAGCCCTGGACCGAGTGACGGCGCGCCGCAGAGCGGGCGGTGCGGACATTGGCGTGCGGAGATTTTTTCTTTCGCCATTTCTTTTGTATGGCTGACAAAAGAAAAAGCAGACAAGCGAAAACTGGGAGCGAACCAAAAAAATACGTACACTACCCGCATGCCCGACGAATCGACATCCAGTCTCCAGTGGCCCATACGGATACTGATCTATTACGCGCTCACGATCGCCATTGTCTGGTGGCTGGCAGTCAACCTGTCGCAGTACGTCTTCATCGACGGCGGCATGCGCGCCTACGTCACGATCGCCGCACTCCTCACGCTCATGAACCTGCTTGTGCGGCCCGTGCTCCACGTGCTCTTTGCGCCGTTTCATTTCATCTTCGGCGCTATCGCTACCATCGCGCTTAACTGGCTGTTTTTGTATCTCACCATGCGCATCGCGGAGAACTTTGATCGTTCGATCGTGGTCTTCGACATCAACGGCGGAATCGGCGGATGGCTGATCGTCGCCATCATTCTCGGATTGGCCAATTGGCTGTTGCGATTGTTTAAGCTCTGATCAGAGCGACTTCGTGACGAAGTCATTGAGCGCCCAGGTCATGCCTTTCACAGCTGCAGGAACGGGCATTTCATGAAACGATGAGACGACGCCGAATTGAGCATCGTCTTTCTGCCATCCAAAGACGATAAAACCGGGCACGCCGAGTTCACGCAGAAATTGTTCGCATTTTGCCTGTATTTCGTCGTTGTCCATTGGGGGTGGTGTCATAGACGCCCATGATACGAAAGTTGTCGGGCGGTGGCTATCAAAATAATCGGACTTCGGGCAACACCTGCGCTGTTCCAGTAAAACAGTAATGCAGACTACCGGAAAAATTCGTGCACATTTTTTGATCAAATTCTCTATAGAACAAATAATGTATGCAAAAAATCAGTGAATAAGATATAAAAAACGATCACAATATGTGATCGTTTTTTTACTTATATATAGGGGCTGAACAATAAGTTACTCTTTTTATTTTAGTACCCATCTATATACCTGCGCGGCAATAATTCCTCCTACAATCGGCGCAAGAATGTACACGACGGAAATCGTCCCGATGCCGAGGGCGACCGCTGGGTTGAGCACGCCGAATGAACCGGAAAGCGCGATGATGATGCCGATCGAAAGCGAGGACCCGATCGTGAGTCCGCTCGCCGCAGCTTCGACTTTTCCAAGTACAACGCTGCACACGCCCCAGACAAGAACAAATGTGCCAATGATTTCTCCAATGGCACTCTTAAAACTGTCGACGGGAACGAGTCCTGTGGATCCGATGAGTGCCGAGAGCAGAAGCATTGCGCAATAGCCGCCCAGTAACTGCACGATGACGTACAAAATAGCCTGGCGGATGGTGATTTTGCCGATGCTATAGAGACTTATGGTGACTGCCGGGTTGATATGTGCGCCGCTGATCGGCCCGATGGTGTAGACAACGGTGCCGAGAATCACACCTGCAACCAAGATGGTCGGTATGGCGAATCCATGCTCCGCAATGGAAACACCCACGCCGAATGCCAACAGGAAGGTGCCAATGAACTCGACGAACAACTGCTGAAGGGAAGGCTTCTTCATGGAGAAGGGGGAAGAGTCGATCGTGTAGTGTACCAAAACGGCCGGAGAACACACTCTTTGCTCGTGGACTCTTTACACACTTCCGTGTTCTTCAGTACGATCGCCTACTTTCTTCTCTCCTTCTCATCTATGAAGCCCCTTCGCTCTCTCCTGGTTATCGGATGTGCATTGGCCCTCTACATTCCGACAACGTCTGCAAAGGAAATCGGCAGCATGCCGTTGCCGCCTGAGCAGCGATTTGCAGAGCAAACCGTAGTGCCTTCAACCCATTACACGACGCCTGCCGTGCAGCCTGCCTCCTTCAACGTCACGGAATCCGGAACCCTGCTGACAGGATCGGGCAGAACGATATCGCGGGGGGAATTCGTCACCATGCTCGTCGATAAACTCTATTCGCCGACAGAAATGAACAATTGCTTCTGGGATATTTCACCGACGTGGCCGCCGCATTATTCGCTGCTGTTCACCGACGTGCCGGTCGATCAGCCGGATTCTTCTGCGATCTGCATTGCGATGAGAGACGGTTTTATCAAAGGATACAAAGACGGTTCGTTCCATCCCAATGAGCCGATCACGTTTGTGGAGGCTTCGAAAATTCTTTCCCGTGCATTCGTGCTGGCCCCGTATGCAGAGACAGACAAAACGGGCCCGTGGTTCGGCGCCTATGCACTTGCCCTCAGCAATCGGAATGCCATCCCCTCTTCGATCAAATCTTTTGATCAAAAAATGAAAGCCGGGGAAGCCGATGACATGCTGAACCGCATCGCATTTGGAATTACCTGGGAACCGGCAACATCATTCGATGATTTGATGAAGCCATGGATCGCTGCAAATACACCGAAGCCCGTTGTTCAACGTGCTACCACAGTAAAACAGGTACAAGCGCGTACGCCGCTTGAAGGAGCCTCTTCGTCCGTCGGATCGTCTGCTGCAGATGCCTCCGCAATGTCCGCCGGCAGCTCGTCATCGAAGGCTCCCTGGTACAAGATTTTCTAAGAGTCAGGTGCGCGTCATGAATGTCTGAAACTCGACGGTGCCGCCGACCTTGCGCAAGCGGACGGCCTTGGCTGTCGACGTAGGAATCGAATCGTGCTGATCAAAGAGAAAATTCCCCACGCCTTCAAAAATCGGTTTGCCTTTGTAGATGAACAGATCGCTTTGCACATGCGTATGGGACGCGACGACTGCATCCGCACCTGCATCGATGAAACTCTCCAGATAGCGCCGCTCCTCATCCGACGTGAGCGCCTGATATTCTTTGCCTGAATGAACAAGCACGATGGTGAGCTTGTTGTCCCGGGGTAAAGCGCGCAATTCCCGCAAGACTCTCTGCTGCATCGACATCAGATCCATTTTCGGAGCGTCGATAACCGGATTCATGAGAGCAGTGAGCGCCACCATCCGGACGCCGCCGCTCTCCGCAATGACATCGTCCACGGGCGTTTTTCCCGCCGACTCCAGAAGCTGTTTTGTTTCTGCAATTCCGGCCAGATGCTGATCAAGCATGTGGTTATTCATCATTCCCCAATGCGTCGCGATCGATTGAATGCCGGCAAATAATTTGTGACTGTTGCAGAAATCAAACATGGAACGATCCGGCGGGCAGTACTGCGCAAGCGGCCCTTCCAAATTCACCAGACGCGCACCGCTGCCCGACCAGAATTGCTGCATGTCCGCCGGCAGTGTTGGCGGATAGGGATTCCGCGTCAGCGTGACGTCGCCGGCAACGGCAACATCCGAGGGGCGAAGGTCGGCATTCTGATACCACACCATCGCGAAATGGCTGGTCGTGGATCGCACTGTCGGGTCACCCAGGATCGTGGCGGAATTAGTATGTAGAATGACAGACGGATTATAAAAGCCGCCTTCCTTGGCGAGGCTTCCGAGCAACCACAGGCAACCGGGACAATCGCTCTGGGATGGATCATCTAGACGTGCGATGCCTTTCAGATCTCCGGCAAAGAGCGTCTCTGCCGTTTTTTCATCTTCCTGCTGCGCATTCTTGAGCGGAAGATAATGCGAAAAATCACTGCTGACGATCACCATTGTTTTCTCTTCTGTCAGGGCTGAAATGGAATCAAGAAGATCACCGGATGAACTCAGCCACGGATGATCTTGAGACAACACCATCGGCGTCACCGATACGGACGGGAAATAGTGTTTGATGAACGGCAGAACGGCATAGATGCCGTGTTCGTTTGTGAATAAATCCGGTTCCACGGTCGTCAAATTCGATAATGCCAGCTGATCGACGAGTTGGGGATCGGCCCGTACTGTACCGAACTGCGTTTGATACTCCGCATTCACGGTGCAGATGATCGTCGGACATTTGTGAAAATGATCGGGCGATATAAGCAGAATGCGTTTGAAAGATTGATGCTTCAGCATGGCGATACCCGCGGCAATATCGGTCGTCGCAGTCAGATGATGCGGTACGACAACCCCGCGGATCACATACTGTTTCGGCGGCGGATCGATCGTATGATCTGCAGTGTAGATGCCCTCCATGAACTGCTGCGGAGACGTATATGGATCTGCAAACGAAACGACCGGATGATTCATAGATATTGAACAGCCGCTCATCAGAAGGAGAGCGGCTGTAAGAGCAAAAAAATGAATACTTTTTTGATACGTCATTTTACATGTACGATCGACTGATACCATGCGGGTTGCGCGGGCCACGTGGAAGATGGCGTATATTTATACGGATCGTACGGATCGGTTCCCGTATAGAAATTCTTCTGCCAGTCTTCATCAGTCAGACGATTGCCGCCGTACGGCTGCATGAATTCGTAATGAGAATAGGTGAAGCCCAGATCAATACGCGGGCCATTGCTGTCCTTTACCGCGACCAGGATCACCTGCGGCACGCCCTCGCCTTCATAGAGGATCTTGGTGGGATTATTGGAATCACCGCCCGTGTGCACGTCGGCAACCAGAGCACTGCGGCGATCCTTGGCGCTGAGAATCGGGCCTTCCGTCGGCACGGGCTCGGCGGCTAGCAGCGACTGAATGATCTGGCGGCGCAACACCTCCCAGTCGCTCTGACCCTGGATGGAATAGACCGTGCAGGTCTTGCCGTCGTCCCCCGTTTCCTGTTTCGAGGTGATCGTCTCGGACAGCTGTGCATTGCTGAGTTCTTTCTGCGTGTAATCCTGCACCTGTTTCATGAGGTCCACGAAGCGCTGCAGCGGCTGCAGATTGCGAAGGTTCTCGAATCCCTGCTCTTTCAATCCCTGATCGGTGCGGTCGGCGATGTAGAGAAGGCGCGCGTAGGCGAGCGGCTGAGGCTCGATGTATCCCTTGGGCGGAGAGGGAATTTTGCGATCGTCGCAGGTGCCTGGCCCCCCTCCGCCAAGTTCCGCGAATGACTGCTTGGCGTACAAGATCGTTGCATGGCGCAGTTCCGTCCAGAACGCAGATGCCGTTTGGAGCGTCTTTACCTCCCAGAGCGGCGACTGCATGAACTGCGGGAGGCTGCCGTGATTATCCGCCTGCCAGGAGAAGAGACCCTTGATGGTCCAGAGCCAGCCGTTGTAGATGTTGCTCATCCAAAACGACGGACTGAGCGTCTTCTCCTGCGCCGCCAGATCATTCATCGCCTTGTCGATCGCCTGCGATGTCTGCGGCGTATAAAAGTCGAGCTTTGGAATCTGCGACTTTGCATAATCGGATCCGAGCAGCGCCATCACTTCGAGTGACGACGCGTACGGCGGCAGCTTCTGCGTATAGCCCGGCTTGGGCGCTTCATCTCCTTGCGTGAGTTGTCCCGTCCAGTAGGAATCAAGAATGAATTTGCCGCTGAAGAAACGCATACCTTTTGTTTTGAGACGCACGTCGTCACTCTGCTGCGTGCCGACGGAATCGTAGAACGCTGCGAGGCTCTTGATCATGGGGTCGTGCGCCTGTGTGAGATACTGCACGATTGCCGCACTCTGATCGGACGCGCCTTTGGCGGATTCCAGCGCCTGCATGTAATCGGCAGGCATCAGGTCGTCGCTGCGCCCGACGAGGAAGTTAATCGCGGATTCCAGAGTGTTGTAGTCCTTGAGCTGCGCCGGATGTTCGGAGAGCAGCCGCACGATCGCGAACGCGTCGGTTGTCAATTGCGGGCTTTTGACGAAGAACGGCACGTCGATGAACCACTTCATCGCGCGGAAATATTCCCGGCGAAGCGAGCTGGACGTATAGGTGCCGCGCGGGGTGTCCTGGGTGAAATCGACCGTGAACATGACGTGCTCCTGCCCCGCGTACGCGTCGAATTCGGGCTTGAGAATCTGCGGGACGCCCTTGCCGCTTGCGGCGAAGATCTGATGAACGTCCGCAAGCACCGCCTGTTCGCTTGCAGAATCCAGATGCAGATTCTTCACGAATGCCGCAACGTTCGCCTCGGTATCGACCGTTTTGTCCTTGGCGTCAAAATCCGTCTGCACCTGATCGGGATTCTTCATGATGCCGCCGCTGCCGTAGTAATCATTCTGCGTGAGCGGCTGCGCTGCGGTGGAGAGGATGGCATAGGGAATCGCGAAGTAGTTGCGCACCTCGGTCCATGTCGTCTTGTCCTGCGCGGACGTTGCGGTGTTGAGTTTTTGCTGCGCGGCCGCGAAGAACGCCGACGACAGATCTTTCATGGCAGGGTAGAACGACGTGTTCTCCATTTCCTTGAGAATCTCGGTGTAGAGATTGTTGTAGGCGTTGAAGAAGACGTCGGACGAGAGATACACGCTGTTGGCCTGCGTTCTCTCTTTGTAATCACTGGAACCGGCGACGACGTTGTACAAATTGGCAAACTCGCGCGACGAGTCTCCGTTCACGCCGGGACGGATGTTCGTATCGAGAAGATTCATGACGAGGAATTTATTCGTCGAGAGGAATTGTTTTTCTTTTGCATCAAGCGTGAAGCCGTACGCTTTCTCCAGATCATTCAAATTCGTTGCTTCGTCCGTCGAAAACTTTGCCGCGACCTGTGAGTTGATGGCAACGGACGGGGCGATGTAGTGCACACTGTTCCCGAACGCACTGCCGCTTCCGGTCTCGACGGAAGGCAGACTCGAACCCGTCGACGTCGTCCCGGAACCCGTATGCGGGGGCGTCGGCGTACATGCAGACAAAAGAAGAACGACTGCGAGGACGGATGCGAGTGGTCGCTTCATGGGAAGGGCGGAAGGAATACAAGGAAGTATAACAAAAACGAAAACAACTGTCAGCGTATGAGCGCCATGGACTGGTGAATCAGGTTACTCAGTGCGCACTCTGGATATCCGCCCACGCCAAGACTCCCAATGGATCAACGTCTCGCTGCGGCATATCGGGAAGACACAAGCGCTCATGAAGATTCACTATATCCGCTGGCCCCTTGCCGTGATTGCGGCCTTTTTCATCCAAATATGCAACGAGTTCGTCAGTCACATTTCCATCTTTCCGACGGATACATTTCATGATCGCAGCAAAGAGTCTCCTGCTTTCTTTGAGGGTCGGACCGATTTTGTATTCGATTGTTTTCACCGCACCCACATCAATTTCTTGATTCGCTTCAATAGTACCATTCAATGCTTCAAAGAATTCGGCTGAATGAGGATTATCCTTTTGTGCGAGTTCGGTGAGTGAAGAGGCCATAAAAAGCGCAGACAATCTATCAATCCGTCGATAGGAGTCAATAATCGAAGAGTTCTTTGGATGTTCCGTGGACCGGCACAACCGGCGCATCATACAGAGCCATATCGGACATATCATGGAATTTTCAGTATTTCTTTTTTTTAATATAGTATCTTGCATTGCAAGGTACTATGGTGTAGGGTAGCCGCATGACGCCCTCTTTTAACGCCGATAATACGACCGCGCAAATGCGCAAGGGCACGCTGGAATTCTGCATCCTTTTGATCATCGACCGCTCCCCTGCCATCTATGCGCCTGAAATATTAAAGAAGCTCGGCTCCATCGACATGGTCGTGGTCGAAGGAACAATCTATCCGCTGCTCAGCCGGCTCAAGCGCGACGGGCTCCTCGACTATCAGTGGGAGGAATCCAAAAGCGGCCCGCCGCGCAAGCTCTACTCTCTCACCAAAGACGGCAAGGCGGCGCTCGCGCGGCTCATCAAAAGCTGGGATTCCCTTTCCTCCTCCATCACTTCCCTTCTCCGGTCATGAAAAAAACAATCAGCATTCAGATCAGCGGCATTCTCTTTCACGTCGATGACGACGCGTACGAGAAGCTGGATCAGTATCTGCGGTCCATCCGCAATCACTTCGCGCATCTTGCCGACCGCGATGAAATCGTCAGCGACATCGAGAGCCGCATCGCGGAGAAGTTTTCCGAGAAGCTGAAGAAGAACAAGCAGACGATCATGCTGAAGGACGTGGAAGGACTGATTGAATCGATGGGGACAGTCGCGGATTTTGAGGAATTTGAAACGGGAAACCGCACGTCGGAAGAAGACATGTACGAAGAGAAACCGAAACAGGATGAACGGATATCGCACCATCCGCGCCGGCTCTACCGCGATCCCGACAACAAGGTGTTCGCGGGAGTCGCATCCGGACTCGCGCTCTACTTCGGCATTGATCCGGTGATCGTGCGCGTGATATTCGTGGTGCTCGCTCTTTTTCACGGACTTGGCATCATCGCCTATATCATTCTGTGGATCGCAATGCCGATGGCGCGCACGCATTCGCAGCGCATGGAAATGCAGGGCGAACCGGTGACGCTCTCGGGGCTGGAAGAAAACATTCATCGCGACACACGGACGTTTGACGTTCCGACATTCACGTCGATCTACACGCGCGGCGGCATCCGGCTGCGCATCCGCAAAGGCAAGGAATGTTCCGTTGCGGCGCGGGGACTCTCGCGTGACGTGCGGCGCGTGGATATCCGCGTCGTGGACAATGAATTGAGGATCGAACGCGAACACGGACCGTGGCTCGGGTACATCTTCCACGGATTCCGGCAGCTGTCCTTCGACATCACGCTGCCGCATCTGTCCAAGGTCGACGTCGCCGGCGGCTGCATGGTGGACGTAGAAGGATTCAAAGACGACAACGAAACAACTCTGCGCGCGGCGGGTGCGACGCGGCTTCGCGCGGATGTGAAAGTAAAAACGCTGCGCGTGCATGCGGAGGGCGCATCAGCCGTAACGATCCGCGGTAGCGGCGACACGATCTTCGCCACTGCGATCGGTGCGTCGAATCTCGACGCTCGCGGATTTCACGCGAAACACGCGCACGTCGACGTCAGCGGCGCATGCGCGGCAAAAGTGGACGCAGCCGACACGATTGACGGTACCGTGACGGGCGCAAGCAGCCTGAAGTATGCGGGCAGCCCGACCGTGACGGCGAAGGCATCCGGCGGCAGCGGGATCAGCGGCAAAGGAAAAGAAGAAGATGCGCATGACGACTGGCACGATGGATGGAAGGATGATGACACGGACGAGCGCGATGATCGACGCGCTTCACCGCGGTACGACGACCGGTCGCCGGTGGAAAAATTCTTCGTCTCGATCGGAAACGGATTGCGCGCGGTGCTGTTTGCCATTCTACGCGTCGTGGGCGTGCTGATCGCGATCGCTGCTGTCGTCGCGATCATCGGAATCGTTCTCTCGTTCCTGGCGGTGATCCGGACGGGCTTCATTCCGTTTATAGGCGCGCACTTCTTCCTCGGCTCGCCGCTTTCGTGGCTTCTGCTCATTATCGCGTTCGTCATCGTGATGGGGCCGGTTCTGATCGTCTTTCATGTGGGAAAGGCGCTCGCGCGTCTTCGCTCCGCGATTTCCCCCGGCGGCTTCGTGGCATTCGTCGTCGTCTGGTTCGTGCTGATTTTCGCCGTGGTCTCGGGTCTGAAAATCATCCGGCCGGAATTGATGCCGGGACCCGAGCCCGCCGCGACGCAGACGTTCGCGCCGGGCAATTTCGATTCCATTCTCGCTACCGACGCCGACATCCTGCATATCTCACAAGGAAGCGGATATACGGTGACCGCCAGCGGACCGCAGGATGAGATGCAGAACATTCATCTGCTTAGAGACAACGGCACACTGCAGATCGAACACACCGGAAACAATCACCGATTCTGCATTTTCTGCCACTATCACACCGTCACATTCGACATCGTCATGCCGCGCATCAACAATCTGACGTTCGGCGGCCTGACGCGCGCGACCGTCACGGACGACAGCGGCACGACGCTCAACCTCACGACGAACGGCATCGCAAACGTCATGATCGACGGCAGCGGACGCACGCTCTCGCTCCATGCAAGCGACCTGTCGCGGGTCGATGCGGCGAACTTTATCGTGGAACACGCGGACGTGTCCTTGCGCGACCTCGCGCATGCGGATCTGCAGGTGACGGGCGACATCGCGGGCAGCACCCGGGACCTCAGCCGTCTCATGTATAGAGGAAGTCCCGTCATGACCGTGACCTCCGAGGGTCTCAGTAAGGTGGAACCGTCTCTTCCTTAACGATGCGAAAAAAACGCGCCATGCAGAAGCGGCGATATGAGAAGCGACTGACGGACGACGACGTCTGGTGCGATCTTTGCATGCCCTTTTTCTTTCTTTCCTGGGAAGATATGCAAGCGGACAAAATCTCTTCCATTCAAAGAAAAGGTTGAACATAATTTGTATTCGAAAAGGGACGGAGACGCATGGACTATCGTTCTTCAGAAGAATATTAGGGAATCGGGCAAGCCCCTTTGTTTGAACGTATAGACTGAAATGTCTAGCATTCTAGGCACCCTTCCCCTCCCTTCATGCGTTCGTCCCGCATATTCACGACAGTCTCACTGTCTATTTTTGCCGTGTGCGTCGTGTTCAGTTATACGTGGAAGGCGGAAGCTGTCAGAAATGGAGCCGGAGCAACTGCGGGCGGACCCATATTCATGCTCACGCACGGCTTGGATGCGGCAGGCACGCCGATGCAAATCGCCACAGCCGGCGCCGTGAAATATTCCCGGTGCCTGGTCACGGCGGACCACAACAATCCGCAGGTGGGCGATCTCCTTATAGACGGAGTCAATCTCACGACGGTCACCGACAACGATCCGCGTCAGAGCGTATCGAGGTACGAAAGACCTGAACTTATCGCCAATATTCCCTGGGAGGATTTTAACGTGCTGTGGGCCACCAACTATCAGAATAAGGCGGGAAAGCCGAAGAGAATCACCACGTGGGCGCCGCTCGGGATCGCGAAGGCGGAAAGCCTCGGACTCACGCCGATTACGTACAACCAGGATCAGGACGTAAAATCGCCCGAGGCTCCCATAAACATTCATCTGGTAGGATTCGGAATAAATGATACGGACACGAATAATCCGCCGACGGACATCGGCGCGGGCATCAAGCGTCAGGGCAATCCGGATGCTACGGCGTTTTATCTCGGAACAAGCTTTGTGCTGACGCAGCCGGGTTCGATCATCCGCACGATCCCCGCCGCGACCGACAATAACCGCCTGGGATGCAAAGGCGATAGCGGATCACCCCTGGAGAAGGGAGGAACGGCATACGGCGTCATCTCTCTGGCGCTGGTCTCGGGCGTGGGCCTGGGCGGAGCAGGTGGGAAGTGTCTGGGTATGGCATCCAACATTTACGCGGCCTTTGATGATACGAATAACTTCGGCGGAGAAACCAACTGGCAGCGCTTGAATGACATGATTACAAGGACATGCGGCAAGCAGGCGGCGACGGGGGTCATGGGCAGCGGCACGGTGACCGGCAATCTCACGCCGGCGCAGGATTGGCCGGTTGCCAATGACAAAAATTTCAACAGCGCCGTGAACTGCGGGGTCAACATCGCAGCGGACGATCTGGACTGCGAGGAATTCATGCACGAGGGCCAGACATTGAATCTGACCGCCACTCCGAAAACGGGCTGGAAATTCCAGAAATGGATGTCGATGGATGCCATCCACAATTCCTGTCCCTGCGACGGTTCCACCAACCCCGCCTGCGCCATGGCTTACGATGACATGGGATATTACAGCGACACCGAATCCGTCGATTCATCGTCCTGCATAGCGATCTTCGTCCCGACGGAATGCGGCGACGGCGTCGTCGACCCGGGTGAACAGTGTGACGAGGGCGGCATGAACACCGCGACGTGCAATTCCAATTGCACTCTTCCCGTTTGCGGGGACGACATTGTCAATCAGGCGGCGGGTGAGCAGTGCGATGACGGAAACACAACCGGGGGAGACGGATGCAGCGCGACGTGTCAGGAGGAAATATGCGGCAACGGGATCGTCGATGTCGGTGAGCAATGCGATGACGGCTACATGGGATCGGCCTCCTGCAACCCGAACTGCACGAATTCCGTCTGCGGCGACAGCATCGTAAATATGGCAGCCGGCGAACAGTGTGATGACGGCCAGAACAATGGAACAGCCGGGGATCCCTGTGATTCTTCCTGCCACTATGCGTCATCGTCGTCCTCTTCATCCTCCATTTCATCCTCTTCCGTCTCGAGCTCGTCGTCCTATGCCACCAGCGCGATGAGCTACCCGAGCAGCGCAACCAGCAGCAGTGTGCAGGCGAGCAGCACCATGAGTATGTTGAGCAGCGCCCCGGCAAGCAGTGTGGGAACGAGCAGTACCGGAGGCGCAAGCAGCACGATGAGCTATCCGAGCAGCGCGGGGACAAGCAGTGGCGGAGGGAGCAGTACCGGCGGGGGCAGCAGTACCATGAGCTATCCGTCGAGCGCGGGAACGAGCAGTACCGGCGGGGGCAGCAGTACCATGAGCTATCCGAGCAGCGCAGGGACAAGCAGCGGAGGCGCGAGCAGTACGATGAGTTATCCCTCGAGTGCCGGGACCAGCAGCGCAGGCGCGAGCAGTACTATATCGGTCGGCTCGTGCAACTCTGACTCGGATTGTCCCACACAATGCGATCAGTTCCAGTGTTGCATCCCCTACTGGTGCATCAACGGTACCTGCCAACCGGAGACGCAGTACTGCGGCATTTGATTGTTCCGCGAGACATCTCTCCTTGACGCGCACTCTTCTCCGCATTCTCGCGCCGTTCAATTTATAAAGAAGCGTTGATAGACTGCGAACCATGCATGTCGGAACCAACGACGGGCGTGGCATGTTCGCCAAACGTTCACTGCTGTCGATCGCATTCGCATGCGGTGTGGCATGTTCCATGATCGGCGTCGCATGGGCGTCCTCCACGAGCGACTCGCTCGTCGGCTACTGGAAATTCGACGAAGGAAGCGGCGGAAGCGGCACGACAATCATTGATGCATCCGGCAACGGCAACGGCGGCACGCGCAGCGGCAGCGGCACCGCATATACAGCAACTGTGCCCCCATCGATCGCTTTCTCGGATTCGCATGCAATGTCCTTCAACGGATCGAATGATTACGTAACGAAGACGAGTCCGAGCCGCTTCAATACCGGCACAAATCCGCGAAGCATCTCGGCTTGGATATATCCGACAATCGGTCGGAGCAACAATGCGGTGGCCGTCGCCTACGGCATGTGTGCGGCAGCGGGACTCTTCCACGATGGCCAGGCATTCGGCTTCTTTCTGGATTCATCCGACATCATCCACTTCTGGGGCTGCGGCGGTTCGTACGATTTCAGCACTCTCCAAACCGCCCCAAAAGGAACATGGACACACATCACTGTGACCTACGACGGTGCCAATGTGCGAGTCTATAAGAACGGTGTTGCTATTGGTGTCGAGAGTAGATCACTCGCCTCTCCGACACCCAACGACTACCTGCAAATCGGCGGTTCTCCCAATATCGACAGCACTCCTAATTATTTCGGCGGCTATATCGACGACGTCCGCGTGTACAACCGAGCGCTGACGGGATCGGAAATTACGGATCTTGCCGCAGGCGAACATCCGCGCGCCTACTGGAACGGCGCGGCGGACGGAAGTTTTGAAAATACTGCCAACTGGAGCGGGTCATACATTCCCGATCCATACACACGCATTGTGATCGGCACTCAGGGGGAACCACTCTCGCTCACGGGCACTCTCAAGATCGCCGGCATCACCGTCGACACCGGCGCGCTCATCGATCTCAATGGCAATACGCTCGACATGAAAGATGGCGGATCGGTGATCAATGAAGGAACGATTGCCATGGACAATTCCGAAACGCTCTCGGGCGTGACGATCCCGACGAGTCAGGGAACCATCATGATCAACGGCACGGGATCAAGCACTGGTTTCAAGGCGGGCAATACCTACCACAATCTGACCCTCAATGACGGACTGATCGGTTACTGGAAATTTGATGAAACATCGGGAACGCGCGTTGCGGATAGCTCGGGCTATGGCAACTCCGGATCGCTCGTCGGCGGCCCGACATTCAGCACCGCCGTTCCGTCCGTGCATTTTCAGGATACAAACTCATTGTCATTCAACGGCATCAACGACTACGTCTTACTGCAGGATACAAAGGTATTGCAGCCGGCCAATGTCAGCGCCGGTGCATGGTTTAAGACGTCGGCAGCCAACGGCATGATCTATCGCAAGCGTTGGTACGGCTACTCCATTTATCTGAACAGCGGGCATGTGCTGGCAGGCCTCTGGGAAGCAAACGGTTCCGAGCTGGACGTCACATCGTCGGGAAGCTACGACGACGGCGCATGGCATCACGGATTTCTGACGTATGACGGAACGGATCTCCGGCTGTATGTGGACGGGCAACTGGTCGGCACACAGCACGGATCGGGCACGCACGGTATCTACTATGTCAGCGGCGGCACGTCGATCGGACGCGACGGCGACTCTGATTCCGGCTACTTCTCCGGCAATATCGACGACGTGCGCGTATACAAGCGCGCCCTGTCATCGTCGGAAGTGGGCGCACTTGCGGCCGGAAACAAACCCGCGACCGCGTCGGGAACCGTGACGCTCAATCACGCGCTCACCGTGAACGGCAATCTCACGCTCAATGGAAAAAAACTGGATGTCTCTTCTTCCGACTACGGCATCACGGTCGATGGCGACTGGGTGAATAACGGCGGCTCCTTCAATGCGCGATCGGGCACGGTAACGCTCGGCGGGGCAGATGGACTGCTCCTGCTTTCCGGCGGACAGCGGTTCAACAATCTGACGTTCGATGCGTCCGGCACGCGTTCGATACTGGACGATACCACCGCGACGGGAGCGCTCACGATCAGCGGCGGTACGGTCGTGGACTCCGGCAGCTACGCGATTCGCACCGGCACCTGGACGCAGTCGGCCGGCACCTTCACCCCAAAGTCAGGCACGGTGATTCTCACGAATAAAGCGGACTCCACTTTTTCACCAACATCGTCGTTCCACACTCTGCGCGTGGAAGACAGTACGGAAAACGGACTCGTCGGGTACTGGAAGTTCGACGAGGGAAACGGCAACACGATGTTTGATTCTTCCGGCAACAACTATAATGGCGTGCGGTACGGCAGCGGCGCGACGTTCACCAGTTCGACGCCGTCGGCAATGACATACAATGATCCGTTCGCGATGCAGTTCAACGGTTTCAACGATCGCCTCAGCGTCACGGTCGGATCGAATTTCCCGACCGGCCAATCAAGCCTTACACAGGCGTTGTGGGTAAAAACCACGTCGACGTCGACCGGAGGTCTTGCAATGCTCACGCGGCGCAATCAGCTGGCGAGTCTGAATTCGGACTGGCCGACTATTGAGATGATATCCGGTGCAGTCTTGCTGGACCTGGATGACAAGTCGTACGGCCATTCCACCGCGCGTATAAGCATCAATGACGGACAGTGGCATCACGTGACGGGCGTGAAGAGCGGCACGACCTACAGCCTCTACGTGGATGGCACTCTGCGCGATTCCTTCACGGATTCCCATTTCATGGACGGTTCTGCGGGCCTTCCGTACAACATCGGCGACGCGCCCAACTGGGCCGGTTCCTATTTCTCCGGTTCGCTCGACGACGTGCGCGTCTACAATCGCGCGCTCTCTGCGGGGGAAATCCTGAATCTCGCACGGGGGCAATATGCAGGCGGAGCGAGCAGCACGAGCACGGTGACGCTCGGCGCGAATCTGTCGACCGATTATCTCGCGCTCGACAGCGGCAATCTGGATACGGGATCGCATGATCTGACAGTAACGAACAACGTCACGCAATTGCCGGGACGCGGAACGCTGACGCTCGGAGCGGGAACGACGACGCTCGGCGGACTCACGATGTCCGGCTCCTCCGTTACGAGCGGTGCGGGAACGATGACCGTAAGCGGCGACGTTTCCATTTTGACAGGTTCATTCATCGCCCCATCGGGCACGCTCAACGTCTCAGGCAACTGGAACAAAACCGGCGGAACATTCGACGCCAACGGCGGCACGGTCGTTTTGAATGGCGCCGATCAATCCATTTTGTCGGGTACAACCTTCTATAATCTGACGAAATCGACCGGCGGGTATCGCACGCTCACGCTTCCGGCCTCTCAAACCATCACGGTGCTCGGCGCGTTGTCGCTCGCCGGCACCGCGGGAGGACAACTGACGCTTGCATCGTCGATCGACGGAACGCCGTGGGTGATCGATCCGCAGAGCACACGGAGCGTGACCTACGCGTACGTGAGGGATTCCGACAACATCGCCACAGCCGCCGTCGATTGTCTCACGGGCTGCCGCGATTTGGGCAACAACACGAACTGGACATTCGGGTCCGCGTCGACGGATGCGGCATCGGGAGGAGGACCGTCCGGCGGCATCCGCGGACTAGGAACGGATCTGGCCTCCGCAATCCAAAACTATAACAGCGGACGCGCGGACCCCCCGGCGTCGTCTTTGGCAGCCGCAACGTCGTCTGCGTCATCGCTCTTTTCGGATGTGCCGCTCTCAAGCTGGTTCGCTCCTCCGGTCGACAATCTCGCGCAGCTCGGCATCGTCAGCGGCTATAAAGATGCATCGGGGCATCCAACGGGCAGGTACGGACCCGGCTCCACCGTGACGTATGCTGAATTCGCAAAGATGCTGCTTCGAGCGGCGTCCGTGCGTTCGGGTGCGGGCGATCTGCCTTCTACGCTCACATGGCCCGCGGACTATCTGCGCATCGCGCAGTCGCGCGGACTGACCGTCTACGAACATCTGTCGAATGTGAATGCCGCAATTTCGCGCGGCGACGTCGCGCAGTCGGTCGTCGATCTGCTCGACCTTGCGAAAGGCACCGGCTTCGTTCCGTCCTTCAGCGATCTGCCGCAGACGCATCCGAATGCATCGAGCATCCGTATTCTCGTCTCGCTCGGACTGATGACGGGCGACGACGGCAAGACGACGATCCGCCCCGACGCCACACTGAACCGCGCGGAAGCCGCCGCGCTCCTCGCACGCCTGCTCACGCTGCCGGCTGAAACAGCCGCGCAATCATCAAGGGTATCAGTGTCTTCGATGTCATCAGCATCGTCTTCGTCACACAGTGAAAGCTCGCATTCCGTCTCCCCTAATCCTACACCTAATCCTACCTCCGCCACCGTCACTTCCTTCCAGCTTCACCTGCGCATGGACGCACGCGCCGATTCGCTGAGTATCCGCACGCTGAAGCAGGGCGACACGGTCACGGTTCTCTATACGCTGAAAAACGGCTGGGCGTACGTGAAGACGCCGGATGGAAAGGAGGGATATGTGTACGCGCAGTTTTTAGCACCGTAAAGACATTTCCGGTGTGCATAATTTTCTTTACATATTGGAAAAATCGGATAGAGTGCATGTTTAGCTGTCGATCTGAGATAGCAACTTTTTGCCTTCCATGAGCATCACCCTTCCGCTCGCCGTCGAACAGTACCTGGAAGAATCCGGATTTTCCGGATCGGAAATCATCGTACTCAGAAAACTTTTGGAAGAAGACATGCTGACCATCCGGGAGCTCGCCGCCAAAACCGGCAAGAGCAACGGCGTGATCGACGTGGCCCTCAAAAAACTCATCCGCAGAAACATCGTGGGAAAGGAAAACCTGAACGGTCATCCCAAATATAAAGTGGTCGATCCGCGCACGATCGTGACTTGGACGAAGAACAATCTGCGGGAGCATATGGAAACGCTCGAACGGAAGCATCAAAGCTTCGCGCAGTTCATGAGCAATCTCACCGTGACGAAGGCGCATCCCGAGATTGAGCATTTTTCCGGCAAGGAAGGATTCATGAAGGCATACGATCAGCTACTGGAATACAGAACGGAGTTGCTCACGTATGTCGATCCGGCGTCGATCCCGGACGATGATCCGCTCAGTGCGTTCCACTCGCAGTACAACAGACGGCGGCAGGTGCATGATGTGTTTCAGCGCATCGTTGCGCCCGACTCCCCCGCCGCACGTAGATTTCGCAGCCGCGATCCGTTCGAGTTTCGCAAAACCGTTCTGGTGAAACCGGAGGAATATCCGATGTCGTTCACGAAGATCATTGCGGGCGACACGATCGCATGCATGGATGTGTCGACACTGGAGGCATCGCTCATTCATTTTGAAAAACTCGCGTCATCCGAAAGAGCCGCCTTCGACCGGTTGTGGGAAGCGGGCGTCCGGTATGAACAAAGTCCGTCCGCGCACGCAGAGTCCATCGCGACGCTGCCACAGGAATCGGTCCGCATGCGAATACGGACGATGAACGGATTACAGAAAATCTGTCTCGGTTTTCTGGGATTCTTGGCCCTCTTCTGGACCGGGCTTTTTTCGACGCATACGGTCGCCGGACCCTTTAATTATCTCTACTCGCTGCTGTTCGGCTTGATTCCGCTTGTCAGCGGAGCCATTGCGCTTTTCAGCGTAAAAAGATGGGGCGGACTCACGCACGCGATCGGCAGAGCGGTCCTGTTCATGGGGCTCGGCATTTTCTTATGGGGATTCGGCGCGATGATCTGGTCGTATTACAATTTCGTACTGAACGTCGCGGCCCCCTATCCGTCATTTGCCGATGTCGGATTCGCGCCGAGCATTTTCCTCTACGGTCTGGGCGTGATCTTTCTGGCGGATGCCACGGGCGCAAAGGCGGGGCTTAAAAACATTTACGCGAAGATCTTCGTCGTGATCGCACCGCTCGTCATTCTCGCATTCTCATATTATGCGCTCGTAATCGTCGCGCGCGGCGGTGTGCTTGTGACCGCGGGCGATCCGCCGCTCAAGACCTTCTTCGACATCGTCTATCCGCTCGGAGATCTGCTGGGACTCACGATCGCAGTCCTCGTCTCGGGACTCTCCTTCAAATACATGGGCGGCAGATACACGACGGACATCCTCGCGATACTGCTCGGACTCGCGGTCATGTTTATCGGCGATTTCGTTTTCTCTTACACGACGACGATCGGCACCTACTACGACGCCGACCCGGGCGACTTGATTCTGACGCTCGGAGTCTTCCTGCTCAGCTTCGGAGTGCTCGGGTTCGCGCAAGACAAACGGTCGCCCCTGATCTTGGTTGCATAATCAATCATTCTTCTGCTGAGCGTGTCTTCGAACGCAAAATCTCTGCGGCTCTTGCATCAAGATCCGCATGATCCAGACTCGCGAACGGACTCAACTGGGCGCGAGCGGACCGTATGAGTCGTTCCGCTTCTTCCCGCGTCGTCGCATTGCGCGCACCATCCACATCATGATCCGCTTTGTACCGATTCCAATCAGTTTCCTGCTGACATTGTTCTGCATACCGATCAATCTGTTCTCGGTTCATAGGATTAGCGGGAAACGGAAACAGGTTTCATGGCCAGCCTGTCGAGCAATTCCGGATTTCTGCCCCAGGCGCTGAGAGTCATCAGTGCGAAAAAGATCACGAAAGAAATGTCGGTACCCGGATCGGTGAAGCCGTGCGTGAGGTTCGTCGCGAATGCGCCGCCCATGTAGCCGATCATGAGAACGAATCCGACGGTCGACGTGCGCGGAATAAGGAAGAGCAGGATGATGATGATTTCAACGACGCCCAGCGCGTGCGCCGCATCCGTCGTCAGGCCGAGCTGTTGCATGATCTTCGCACCATCCGAATCGGGCGGCATGGGAACGAATTTCATGACGGCGGCGAACAAGCTGTAAGCCGCGGCGAGTATGGCGCAGGTCCAGCCGGTGATGCGCGTGGCGCGATTGCTCATGGGAAGGGGGAAGGGTTGAACGGGAGTGTAGCGACGTCGTCAAATCGGAAGCAATGGTGGGACAGACGGATTCTCCGTAGAATACGCGTTGATTCTTTCCCTCTTTTTGCCATGAACCGTCGAATTCTTCTCGCCGTTCCCCTTCTGATTGCAGGGTTTGCAACGGGCAATGCACTGCTTGCACAAACCGCAACCGGCAATCCGTTTTCGGATGTTCCAAACAGCAATGCACACGCCGACGCCATCGCGTACGTTCAGACACACGGCATCGTGAGCGGCTACAACGATGGAACGTACAAACCCGATGCGACTGTAAACCGCGCGGAGTTTACGAAGATCATCGTCTCTGCGGTCTACGACGAACAGACGATCAAGAGCTGCGACACGTCGACGCTTCACTTCAATGATATCGACGTGCATGCCTGGTACGCCCCGTACTTGTGCGTGGCGGTTCAGAAAAATGTCATCGGGGGATATCCCGACGGCAGCTTCCGTCCGGCGGACAACATCAATCTGGCCGAAGCATCCAAGATCATCGTGCTCGCGTTCGGATACGATTCGACTCCGTCTGATCAGACGCTTTGGTACAGCGGATACATCGATGCGCTCACCAGCAGACACGCCGTCCCCGACGACGTCGGCTCCATCAGCAAACTGCTGACGCGCGGACAGATGGCGGAAATCATCTATCGCCTGCGCGCGAACGTGACGACAAAGTCATCGAAAACATCGCAGCAGCTGGAACAGGTGCGCGTGGAATCGTCGAATACGTCGGTGGATGACACGGCTCTCCCCGTCGGTGACGGACACGTATCGACGACGGCCAAAGAAGGCTACATCTTCTCGTGCCAGACCAGTTTCAATTCTATGGGCGGCGCCAACGGCACGACGCCGTGGATTCACGGACTGACATGGAACCGCTCCGAAAAACCGAGCGTCAGCGGATCCAAGAGCTGGAGCAACGGTCAATTCAGCATCACGACCAGCGGAGATATGCGCGTCATCACGGGCAACGACATTCCGATGAACGCGATCACGGGCACGTTCCCCATCCAGCAAAGCGATCCCGCATATCAGTACGACCGCAATCCGAATTCGATCCAGACGCAGACGATTTCCCTCTCGCTTCCGCTCAACCCGACGGTCGCGGCAAATCCGACCTGCGTGCCGATGGGGCTGATCGGGGTCGCGATCAACGGAGTCGCCATCTTCAACGGGCTCGATGCAGAAGGCCGCGACGCGGCGGCGCATGAGATTCTTGACGCATGCGAAGGACATCCGCAGCAGCAGGGCATGTATCACTATCATGACGAAAGTCCGTGTCTGCACGACACGAATACCGCCGGTCAGTCGCCGCTTCTCGGGTACGCGCTCGACGGATTCGGCATCTACGGCAAGTATGATGAGAACGGAAACGCATTGAGTTCAGCTGATCTCGACGAGTGCCACGGCCGCACCAGCCCGGTGATGTGGGACGGCAAACTGGTCACCATGTATCACTACGTGCTGACCGACGATTATCCCTACACCGTCGGCTGCTTCAAGGGAACGCCCGTGAGCACCGGCGGACTCGGCAACGACGTGAACGGCGGAAACCAGCAGACCGGAACCCAAGGCGGCATGCAGCAGGAAGGACAGCAAGGACCCGGCGGCACGCCTCCGCAGGCTGCGATCGATGCGTGCACCGGCAAAGCAAGCAATGCCTCCTGTGATGTCAACGGACACACAGGCACCTGCCGCACCACGCCGGACGGAAGCTTCGCGTGCGTGCCGGGATGAGTCCGGAAATCTCCCTGAAGATGCTACGAAAAAACAACCGGTATGTTTTATAAAGCACACTTTTGATGATGCAATTGAATTGCGCGATGCGTGTCAGATAGAGTTGGCACATATGACCACCCACCCCCCTTCCCAAGGCGGCGGCATCACTCAGAAACTGAATGATGCACCGCTCAGTCTTTTTCATTACCGTGCGATGCTTACCGCAGGCATGGGATTTTTCACCGATGCGTATGATCTCTTCATCATCGGCGTCGCGACGTCTCTCATCGGCGAACAGTGGCACCTGACGCCCGTGCAAGTGGGTCTGCTTGGAAGCAGCACATTGGTGGCAACGCTCATCGGCGCATTTACATTCGGCTTCATTGCCGATCGCGTGGGACGCAAAACCGTCTATGGCATCGAAGCCGGCATCATGGCGCTCGGCGCGCTTGCCTGCGCGTTTGCTCCGAACTTCGCATGGCTGCTGGTATTTCGCTTCATCCTCGGCATCGGCATCGGCGGCGATTATCCGGTGAGCGGCGTGATCATGAGCGAATATTCGAATCAGAAAAACCGCGGGCAGCTCGTGGGCTTGGTCTTTTCCATGCAGGCGCTCGGACTCGTGATCGGTCCCGCGGTCGCGCTTACCTTCCTCGCTGCAGGCATCGACCATGCGATCGTGTGGAGACTGCTCCTCGGACTCGGCGCACTCCCCGCTCTCGCCGTTATTTATTTCCGCAGAACACTCCCCGAATCCCCGCGCTATCTGTCACGCATGAAGGGCAGCTCGAAGGCGGCGGCGGAAGCGGTGCATCACTACAGTCAGGGAGTGGTTTCATCGGAGACGGAACAGGAAGAACGCATTCAGGGCGGCCTCCTCGCCTTCTTCAAAAATCCGCGCAATCTTCTGATTATCCTCGGCACGGCGGGCTCGTGGTTCCTGCTCGACTACGCGTACTATGGAAACACCATCTCGACGCCACTCGTTTTGCAGAGCGTGTCGGCAGGGAGTTCGCTTTTGCAGAAGACCGCATGGAGCTTGATGATCTTCGCGGTCGCGGCGGCGCCTGGCTACGTGTTCGCGTTCTCGCTCATCGATAAGATCGGACATAAGAGATTACAGTGGATCGGATTTGTCGCGATGGCGCTTTGCTTCGGCGCGATCGGACTCATCCCGGGGCTGACGCAAATGGTCGTGCCGTTCCTCGTGCTCTACGGACTCAGTTATTTCTTCACGGAATTCGGACCGAACGTCACGACGTTCATCATTCCGACGGAGGTCTTCCCGATCAACGTACGCACCACCGGCCACGGCATCGCCGCCGGCATCGGCAAAGTCGGGGCATTTCTCGGAGTGTTCGTCTTCCCGATGCTGAACGCGCAGTTCGGTCTCAACGGCACGCTTCTCATCTCCGCAGGTTGCGCGGTTGCCGGAGCATTGCTGACGCTCGTGCTGCCGGAACCTGCGGGTCGCAGCATCGAGGAAGTCAGTGGCGAGCATCGCATGTACGCAAAACACACGCCGACGGTCTCGACTGAACCGCGGCCGGCGTAAAATTAAAAAAGTTGGTATCCAAGCCCCGCGAAAGCGGGGTTTTGTAAATGCGATTCGATCGTTCTAAAATGCATTCGATGTTTGGAATCAATACCGCCATCGAGGCATTCGAAAGGAATCCGACGGATGATGCGGCTCAGGACGTGGACATGGAAGTGCGCTCTTCTGTGTTGTTTTCGTTCTTCCTGCGCAGCGAAGGTTGCCCGGTTCCTCCGATTCTATTCGATCAATTGGAACGCGCTCACAGCGTACTGCAGAACGTGCAAACACCGACCGACCTCACGCGACACTACGCCGCTTCGGTTCTTTACCGAAAAGATATACTGCTGGCTCACGACAGAGGAGATCATGCGACGGTGGATGCGATGATCAAGGAAGCGTTGGAATCATAAAAAAGGCGCGCGTTATTTCATGATTTCTTTATTTTGTGTTATAGTCACAATGCTCATTCACAGCACTGGGATGACAGGCTTCGACCCGACTTCGCTCCACTTCACTTCGTTTCGCGGAGCTTTGCCGGGCAAGCAGCGTAAAACATTTTGGGGATGTCAGGCTTCGACAGCGTGATACCTAATTATGCGTCGCTTCGATCCGGGATGGCAGCGGTTCCCGTCACCCACTTGCTGCACACTATAATTGCCAAACGCAATTACCTCGGCGTTCGCTTCTCCAGCCTGAAGACAGCTTTTGCTGCTTCGACCGGTTACGCTCTCGCCGCCTAAGTTTCCCTTTTGCGGAAACGCGTCTCGCCCGGGATCCTCGCTAGCGGGATGAGACGTCATCAGCGGGGTGGGCTCATCGTCTGACGTTGCGATGATCCGACATTCTTTACGTCATCACTCACACTCCATCCTTGTTCCTTCCTGAGGAATGTGAGAACCGGAAGGTCCATGACCGTACGAGCACCATGATTACACGTTGGACCCGGGTTCAATTCCCGGCATCTCCACCACACTTCGCTCGCCTAACGGCGAGCTTCGCGTGGCAAGCCACCGAAAATTGAATCACTTCTACTGAGAAGTGTGCCCCGCGTAGCTTTAGCGAAGTGGGGCTGTGTATACACACTCCGCGCCCTGCCGGGCGCTTCGCGTGGCAAGCCACACTTTGATAATAACAACTTCGCGGAGTGTGCCCCGCGTAGCTTTAGCGAAGTGGGGCTGTGATATACAATGAGCTGCTATGCACTACGTCTATATCCTCAAGCTTGAAAACGGTCAGCACTACATCGGCTGTACACATGACCTTCAATCGAGATTGGAGAAACATACGCATCATGCCGTGCCAACAACGAGCCGAATCAGACCCGAAGAGCTTGAATTCTATGCTGCATTCAAAACGAAAGAGAAAGCGTATGCGTTTGAGAAATATCTGAAGAGTTCATCAGGCTTTGCATTTCGAAATAAGAGATTGATCTGAATGATTCACTCAAATCGAATCCTTTCCACCATCCCTAATTACATTATCGGCAGCGTGAAGCTGATCTTCGTGCCGCGACCTTCGATGCTCTCGATCCAGATGCGGCCGCCGGCTTTTTCGACAATGCCCTTGGCGATGTAGAGGCCGAGTCCGTTGCCGTCGGGTTTCACGCGTCCCGCATTGCTCGCGCGGCGGTATTTCTCAAACATGTGTTCCAGATCTTCTCTCGGAATGCCGACGCCCTGATCCTCGATCGAGATGGTTACGCGCTGCTTGCCTTCACTGGCGCGCAGCGTGATGGTCGATCCTTCGGGCGAGTACTCGATCGCGTTCTGCAGCAGCTGGCGCAGTACCAGGCTGAGCATGTTGTGATCGAACGGGAAGAACAGATCCTTGTCCATCACAACGTTCATCTTTTGCTTGCGCTTGTCGATGCTCGACTGCCACTCGTGCACCGAATTCTCGAATAGATTTTTGAGCGACGACGGCACGGGCAGATAATCGAGCGTGTTGAGATCGACTTTCTCCGCCTGCTGCAGCGTGTCGATGATGCTGTTGAGGCGGCCGAGACCTTCATCCATGCAGACGACGTGTTCTTCGACGATCGCTTGCAGACGCGGATCATCGACGCTGTCGCGCAGCGTCTCGAGCGACCACTTCATGATCGTGAGCGGTTCGCCGAGCTGATGGAACGTGAGCTTGAGAAGGCCCGAACGTTCGTTGTTGATTTTGTTGAGGATCATCAGCTGTCTGCGCTCCCAGAGCGTGACGATCGCGACCGCAATGAGAATGCCCCCGAGCACCACGAGCACGAGCGCGACGGGCGTGAAGATGCTTTGCGACAGAAACGCATACAGGTCGGCACGCATGTCGATGCCGATGATGCCGGCAACTGATCCGTCTTTGCGATAAATCGGCGCATAGCCGGAGATCAGCGCGCCCCATTGATCGTACGTCACGGTAGAATCCGTCGTCGGATGCAGGAATGCATCGTGCTGCAGCGCGGGAACATTGCTGATGTCATAGAGATCGCCGGGATGAGACGGCGCTTCATCGGGAGAGACGACGCCGTCGTGGTTCACGTCCAGCTCTGCCTTGGTGCTGAGTGCGTCCGCATCCGCCACGAATGCGAGTTCCATCGGATTGATCGTCTTGCGCATGATGTAGGCGAAGCGCACGTCGGGCAGTGTTCGCAGGGATTTCAATCGATGCACCAGGTCGATGAATGCCGGCTTGGTTTCATCCTTCGGCCCCTGGATCTGATCGAGTTCATCACCGGGGATAAAGAGGGCCGCGGAACCCGCCATGCTCGCAAGCTGGGTTTTCAGCTGCGATTCCATGATGTCGCGCGAGCGAATGTAGAAATAAGAACCTGCCAGCGCGACGCTCGTGCCGATGACGATTGAGAGCACGACGACGGGCCAATGTCTGCGTAGAGAGAGATGCATCAAGGAAGTGCGTGTTTTCGTTCTATTATAGCAAAAAAAGCCATAAATCGCCAGCCAGCCGCCTTTCATACGTCTGAAAAAACCGGCGTATTTCAGACTTCTCGACGGGGTCGTCCGCCCTGTACACTCCGATCGTCACGTACACGATTTTTCTATGAAACAGCTCTCCACAGACGATTTGCGTCAGGCATACCTCGATTTCTTTCGCTCACACGGGCACACCGTGATTCCGGGTGCGCCGCTGATACCGGAGAACGACCCGACCGTGCTCTTTACGACGGCCGGCATGCATCCGCTGGTCCCCTATCTGATGGGAGAAAAACATCCCGCGGGCAATAGACTGACAGACGTGCAGCGCTGCGTGCGCACGGGCGACATCGACGAAGTCGGCGACAGCAGCCACCTGACACTGTTTGAAATGCTCGGCAACTGGTCGCTGGGTGATTACTTCAAGGAAGGCGCGATTGAGATGAGCTTTGCATTCCTCACGAAGGTGCTGGAGATTCCGGTCGAAATGCTGGCCGTCACCTGCTTCGCGGGCGACGATGATGCGCCGAGAGACGATGAATCCGCGGCGATCTGGGAACGCGTGGGCATCCCGCGCGACCGCATCGGATTTTTGCCCAAGGCCAAGAACTGGTGGGGGCCCGCCGGACAGACCGGCCCGTGCGGTCCGGATACGGAAATGTTTTATTGGGTCGGACCGACGCCGCTGCCGCCTCCGGGAAGCAATCCCGCAACCGATGATCCCAACTGGCTCGAGATCTGGAACGACGTCTTCATGCAGTACAACAAGAAGGAAGATGGAACATTTGAACCGCTCGCGCAGCAAAACGTCGACACGGGCATGGGTCTCGAGCGCGTCGCGAAAGTTCTGCAAGGAGTTGAGACAGTGTACGAGACGGATCGTATGAAGCCGATCAAACAAAAGGTGATTTCATTCTTAGGAAGAAATGATGATGCGATGATTGCAGGAGATATACAGTCCCAGAATTTCATCGAGAGACATGCACGTATCATTACTGATCACATCAAAGCGGCAGTCTTTATCATTGCTGACGGAGTGAAACCCGGAAATGTGGATCAGTCCTATGTTCTGCGTCGACTCATTCGTCGTGCAATCCGTTCTGCCCGGTCATTGAGAATGCCTCACGACGGAAACTTCACGCCGCAAATCGCCGAAGAAGTCATCAACCAGTACGGCCACGTGTACGGACATTTGAAAGCGAAGGAAAAAGAGATCCGCGACACGCTGAGTCATGAGGAGCAGCAGTTTGGAAAAACGCTGCAGGAAGGGCTGAAACGATTTTCCAATGTCACCGCATCGCTTGAAGGAAACGAGATCGACGGCATGACCGCATTCCATCTCTATGACACCTACGGCTTTCCACTGGAACTCACGAAGGAGCTCGCGCAGGAGCAGGGACTCACGGTGGATGAAGCAGGATTTCAGAGTGCGTTTGAAAAGCATCAGGAAAAATCGCGCGCGGGAGCGGAGCAGAAATTCAAGGGCGGACTCGCCGATCACAGCGCGGAGACGACGAAGCTGCACACGGCGACTCATTTGCTCAATGCTGCATTACACAGAGTCCTCGGCGATCACGTGAACCAGAAAGGAAGCAACATCACGGCGGAGAGACTGCGTTTCGATTTCACGCACGGGGACAAAATGACGCCGGAACAGATCAAGGAAGTAGAGGATCTGGTGAATGAAGCGATTGCGGCGGACGTACCGGTGACCTATCACCTCACGACCGTCGACGGCGCAAAGCAAGAAGGCGCGATCGGCGTCTTTGATGATCGATATGGAAGCGAAGTGAAAGTGTATGTGATGGGAGATCCACAAGGAATGACCGCGGGCAGCGGCAAGATCGGCGACGGTACCGTATTTAGCAAGGAAATCTGCGGCGGCCCGCATGTCGCGCATACGGGACTGCTCGGGCACTTCACCATTCAGAAAGAAGAAAGTTCGTCGGCAGGTGTGCGACGTATCAAGGCCGTCGTACAAGGTGGACCAGCAGACATTGAAGTAGCAAAAGAAAGACAGTGATTCGTTACTGGTTATTGGTTACTGGTTTCATTCCTGCTAAACCAAAAACCAATAACGAATAACTAATAACTACAAGCTCCCTCCATTTTCCATTTTCCTTTTTCACTTTTCAATTTTACACTTGAGCGGTGCGCCTTCGTCTTCCCCTCCTCGCGCTCATCTCTCTCATACTCGTTCCTGCCGCGCATGCAGAGCAGGATACGTCGTGGGATTTTCGCGATCCCTCGTTTCAAGTCACGCAGCAATCGCTCTCGAGCGTGACGCGCGGTGCCGACGGCCTGCATATTCAAACGAATACGGATGGATTTCTCTTCTGGCAAAATCCCTTCGTGCATCCGTTCGACGTGATGACGTTGCATGTGATCCAAAACAAAAGTGCGACCGACCCAGGCCTCATCTGGCATCCCCCGGGCACGCCCGCAGACGCGACCACGCAACTCTTTTTTCATATCAATGCGGACGGCAACGCGCAGGACATTGATGTCGTGCCGACGGATAACCCGCTCTGGAGCTGGCAGACGGATCAGTTCGGCATCGGATTTCCGGCGGGCAGCGATATCGTGATTCAGTCGATCACATTCAAGCAATACTCGACGTGGGAAAAAATCGCCGAAGCATGGAAAAGCTTCTGGACGTTCGATCAGTTCCGTCCGTATTCGATCAACTTTCTCTGGGGACCGGAATTCACGTTCAGCCCGACAGCCAGAGCAAATCTCTTCACGTCTCTTCCGCCGCACGGCATGTCCGCGGACCGGTTGTTTTACAGCATCATCGGCATCGCAGTTTTGATCGGCCTCGTCTTTTTCTTTTTTTCTCCGACGCGCCGGGAAGGACTGAAAACGGGGACGGTCATCGTCTGCACGGTCTTCATCGCAATCTGGATTCTCTTTGATCTGCGTATGGGATCCGAGATTCTGTCGTACGCGTTTACGGATATACGAACGTACGTGTCTCCGCCTGCAAACGAAAAGACGTTCCGCACCCACGGCAATTTTTACACGATTGCACATGCCATGCTGCCGACCATTGAGAAATATGATCACTACGTGGTTTTTGAGCCGAACGATTCGCCATTCTATGCGAACCTGCGCTACATGAGCTATCCGAGCATTCCGATGCATCCCGAACAGGACACGTCGAAGGTGCATTTGTGGGTGGTAATGGACAGACGCGATGTGCAGATCGGCGCAGATCATCGTCTGGCCGACGGAAACGGAAAAATACTGACGGCCAGCGGACACGTTCTGCAGGATTTCGGTAACGGCACGTTCCTCTTCGCCATCCCATGAGCATCGTCGCATTCATCATCGGCACACTGCTTCCGGCAATCAGCGGCCTGCTGCTGCTGACGATGCTCGAAGGAAGAAACCCCGCGCTGTTTTTTTGGGAGCGCGTCGCGCTCGGGTTCGTTTTCGGACTCACGTTCACGATGTTTCTGGCATTTCTCTGTACTGTCGCATCTTTACCACTGATGCTTCCCGTTTTCCTCGGCGTACAGATCGTCGTACTTGCCGCATCGTTCATACTGCGGCGATTCCTGCCGCATGCGCCGCTCCGGTCGTCGCGTATGACAGATGCGTCGCCGGCCGTCTCTCCGTGGATCACGATCACGCTGCAGACGCTCCTGCTCTGGGTGATTGTCAAAGCGGTGATAAGCGGAGTCGTGTTCCTGCTGATGACGCCGACATATCTCGATGACTCGCTCACGAACTGGGATCTGCGCGGCAAGGTCTATTACGTCGATCATGCATTGACGCTGGTGATGCCCAACGAAGATCCGTCGACGTCGCCGCGGGGCGTGAGTTCGTATCCGCCGACGGTGCCGCTCGCCAAAGACTGGCTCGCGCAATTGGCAGGCAATTGGAACGATCCGCTGGTCAACAGCATCCATATTCTCTGGTATCTGTGTGCGCTCGCGCTCGTCTACTACGCGGTACGCCGCTATGCGTCCCGGGAATGGGCGATGCTCGGCGCGTACATTCTCGGCAGCATGCCGCTCTACCTGATGCACGGCGCGAATGCGTATGCCGATGCATTCGTATCGGTACATGTCTTTGCAGCGGTCTCGATGCTCTTTCATGCGGGACGCAGCACGGACGATGACGACCGATGGGCGTATATGCGCATCGCGGCCGTGGGTGGCGCGCTTCTCAGTTTCACAAAAAACGAAGGCATGATCGTCTATCTGCCGCCGTTCCTGCTGGTTGCGGCTGCGCTTCTCTGGACATGGTATCGATCGAAAAAAATACCCGCGGCGACAATCGGCAGAATGCTTCTCTGCTTCGCAGTCGCACTCATCGCGATCACCATTCCCTGGCTCCTCTTCAAATGGAGCCATCATCTGACGTTCGGAAACGCCAAACCGTTCACGAGTCTCGGCATCGGCTGGCAGCCGGGCGTGTTGACCTCCATCTTTATCAACACGTTCTTTGAGGGGAACTGGCTGCTGCTGTTCCCGTTGCTCTTTCTGCTTTTCATCTGGCGCTGGAAAACCGCCTTTACGGGCTTGATCATTCTCACCGCGTATTTCCTCATCATTTACATCGGACAGGGATCGCTCTATCTCTTCACGCGTCTGTCTATGGAAGCGTTGATGCAAACCGGCTACGCGCGCGGGCTCGTCCAGCTGATGCCGGTCGCAGTGCTTCTCACGACGCTCCTCCTGAAGGATGTATGGCAACCGCTTGCCAAAGCGCTTGCCAGAGAAGGTGAAATACAGACTGGCTAGCTTCGCATCCGCTGCATGCACGCTATTCTACGGTCGAACTTTCCCGACGTTTTTCCATGAACACCTACTGTGCTTTCCTTGGCAACCAACCGCAGATCAGCATCGCGGAGCTGAGATCCGTCTTCAGCGACTTCGCGTTTGAACGCATGATCGGTCCGACGATCGTGATTTTTTCGACCGCCTCGGACATTTCGAACAAACAATTGAAGGATTGGGGCGGCGTCTTCCTGGTTGCGAAACAAGTCGCGCGCGACAATGCGGACATCAAGAACGTCGGCAGCATTCTGGTGAAGGAAACGGCAGACGTGCGCGGCAAAGTGACATTCAGCCTGCGCGCATACGGCGTGGCGAAGTCGGTCGTCCACAATCTGTATCGCGACGGCAAAGCAGCACTGAAGAAACAGGGCAAAGCGGTGCGCTACATCGGCAACGAGCGAAAGCCGGCGGTCTCCGCGCTTTTGCGCGACGCGGGAGTGGTGGACGGCAAACACGGCTGCGAGCTGGTGCTGCTCGGTGATGAAAATTTTCTGTGGATCGGACGGACGGTCGCCGTGCAGGATCCGGACAGCTACACCAAGCGCGATATGCACAAGCCCGTACGCGACACGCGCGTGGGGCTGCTGCCGCCGAAACTCGCGCAGATGATGCTCAACCTCGGCAACTGGATCGCGCATGAAATCGACCCCAAGGCCAAGAAAACGATCACCGTCTTCGATCCGTTCTGCGGCACGGGCGTGATTCCCATGGAATCCCTTTTGCGCGGCTGGCCGGTCCTGGCATCGGACGTCTCGCTCAAGGCGGTGAACGGCTGCGAGAAAAATCTGGAGTGGATCCGCAAGGAAGAAAAAATTCTGAAGAAAGACGTCGCGAGCACCGTCTGGAAGCAGGATGCGACGAAGGATTTTGATCTCAAGGAAAAACCCCAGGTGATCGTGACCGAGACGACGCTCGGACCCGGCCTCACGGACCGCCCGACCGCCAAGGATGCTGCGAAGATGAAGACGGAATGCGAAGCAATCGAAATCGCCTTCCTCGAGAACGTCGCAAAGAATCTTCCGAACGTGCCGGTCGTCGCCACATTCCCGGTCTGGTATTTGAAATCCGGTCCGCTTTTTTTGGAAAAAACCTGGAAGAAAATCGAGGAGATCGGTTTCACGCCGGTGCTCCCCGGCGGTATGAAGGGCGATCAATCCGACAGACTCTCGCTCATCTATCGCAGACCCGACCAGCTCGTCGGCCGCGAGATCGTGATTCTGAAACCAGTGATAAGTGGCAAGTGATCAGTGATCAGATTGCATTCATTCGTACTTATCACTCACCACTCACCACTTGCCACTGTCGATCATCATGCGAAAAATTGCCGCACAAGTCATTATCGTCCTCTTCTGCCTCTGGCACATGTTCGCGGTCGGCGTGTACGCGATTCCGCGCGCGTCGAGCGACACGCTCTCGATATCGTTGAGGTCCGTACTGCTGCCGGTCGTCACTCCTTACATGCTGATCACCAGCCAGTGGCAGCTATGGGATCTGTTTTCACCGGATCCTCTGCGCAGAGTCGACTACTACCGCATCGAGGCGTATCAGCGCGGCGCATGGTTCCCGGTCACGACCATGAGCGCCAATGATTACAATATCTGGCGCCATCCGTTTTACTCGAAACTCTTCGTGAACGTCTTCAATGAATTCGACAAGAATACGGACGGCGCAAAAGAGCGGCTGATGCAGCTGCTCGTCTGCAAACCCTATCACCTGCCGCAAGGCACGCAGATCCGTCTGGTGTATGAATACTACGTGGTGCCGGGAAACGATGTTGATTGGAATCGCTGGAAGCCCACGTTTGCCAATGACAGCGGACCCGTCACCTCCTGTCCTGATCCCCCCGACGCATGATGTTTCTACGATCCCTGCAGGCTTTTTTCTTTTCGACGCAATCCGCGCGCGGGTTCGGGCTCATGCGCATCGCCTGGGCGACGGTCGCCTTCTCGTATTTTCTGATGCAGTGGCAGGACATTGATTTCTTTTACGGAAATGACGGATTCATGAATCCCGACCTCTCGCACACGCTCATGCGCAGCAATCTGCATTACACGTTTCTGGCTGTCGTCACGTCGCCGCATGCGGTGTTCGCGCTGTATCTGCTGATGCTGCTCTGCATATTTGCAACGGCGGTGGGCATCTTCCCGCGGTTCATGCTCATCGCGAGCGTGCTTTTGATGTTTTCTTTTCATGAGCGTGACACCATGGTGCTCGGCGGCGGGGACACGCTGCTGCGCAACATCGGATTCATCCTCGCGATCAGTCCGTGCATCGATGCATTTTCGCTCAAGCGGCTCGATGCACAGCATCGCAACATTGAAAAAACCGGCACACTGCTTCCTCCGCCGACCATGTCCGCGTGGCCGTACCGCCTGCTGCTGTGGCAGATGATCGTGCTGTACGGGACGTCCTTTTGGTACAAGATGCTCGGCACCATGTGGACGTCCGGCACGGCGGTGCAGGCGGCATTGCATCAGCCTTTTTTCTCGCGCTGGCCTGATTCCATCATCAATCCGCTCATGCCGATGGCGCACCTTGTCGATTGGGCAAGCCTGATATGGGAAGGTCTCTGGATCCTGCTGCTTGTCCCCCGCTGGCTGACGGATCTGCTGCCGAAGCAAATCCCGCGCATTCCGCTCAAGCGTATCCTGATGATCTTCGGCATTTTCTTCCACGGATCGATCTTCATTCTGATGGACGCCGGTTCCTTCTCGCTCGTGATGTTCACCGCGTACCTGGGCCTCATTCGGGATGATGATATCGCATGGTTCGCGCGTCTCTTTCCGCGCGTTGCCGCCTTACCGAGTCGCTTCATACGGCGAATCGTCGGTCGGGAAATGCAAAGGCCGGCCGTCTCGTAAGAATCTCCGCCCTTGACCGTCTCCAATGCGGAAACCGACGGCGGGAGAGCTTGCATTGCTCCACGAGCATCATTATTCTCAGCCCCCGACCGGTTCGGTTTCCCATAGCTGTTTTTAGCTTGCTGCAATTGATCCGGACGGGACAACTGGTACACTTTCTGCACTCGTTCCCCTGTAGCTCAGCGGTAGAGCAGGGCGCTGTTAACGCCAAGGTCGCTGGTTCGAATCCAGCCGGGGGAGCCACTTTGAACACTAGGTCGATTTAGAAGCATTTCATAGTTATCTTTTGCTTTATAGGAAGCCAAAACTCCATTGGACACTGTGAGTTCGGAAAACACCTTGTGGGTAATTTTTCGCTTTTCTGCGTCCGTACCGTATTTGAAGCTAGCCGTAGCTCCTTTTGTCATTTCGGAAAAGGTAAGGATGAAATCGAGCATTTCTTTCTCAGTTGCCGTATAAGCTGCCTGCTCTGTGTCGAGTTCTTCCAATTGCTGAATCTTCTCATTGGCTTGGCGTGTCCATTCGAGAAAAGACATACCCTCACGCAGAAGAGTTATCTTATTGTCATTTAGGTACTTTTGATCAGCCAACACAGTCATGCGGCGGCGATGCAGGTCTTCCAATTCCCTATTGCGTCGATCAGCCGCTTTTGCCAACCCACTTGCCGCACCTCTTTCAATTTCGAGCAATTCATCATCCGTAAAATGAATCTCATCTAGTATCTTCTGTACCATTTCGTCTAAATCTCTCTCACGAAGATTCTTTCGGGAGTTTGTGCAGCCCTCTTTGCATTTGGACCCGTAATATACTTCACCATTCTTAGTGGAACGGTATGGGGTGTATTTGCGTCCACAGGAACAGCGGAAGAAGTCACGATACGCAAAGAAAGATTTA
>DASZVA010000010.1:0-169596 GCA_035547395.1 Candidatus Peribacteraceae bacterium
ACAGTACTGCCCACTCACCTCTGACCTCTGACCTCTCCTCCAAATGATCCAGCAGCAGACGTACCTCACCGTGGCCGATAACACCGGAGCCAAGCAGGCGATGTGCATCCGCGTGCTCGGAGGCACCCGCCGCCGCTACGCCCACGTGGGCGACGTGATCGTCGTTTCCATCAAGGAAGCGGCGCCGCGCGGAACGGTGAAGAAGAAGTCGGTCGAGCGCGCTGTCGTCGTGCGTACGCGTGATCTCACGCGCCGCAAGGACGGATCCGGCATCCGCTTTGACGACAATGCCTGCGTCATCATCCAGAAAGACGGCATGCCGAAGGGCACCCGCGTCTTTGGACCCGTCGCCCGCGAACTGCGCGGCAAGGGCTACCAGAAGATTATCTCCCAAGCCCCCGAAGTGTTATGAAGATCCACACCGGTGACATTGTCACAGTCATCGCCGGCAAAGACAAAGGCAAGCAGGGCACCGTCGTGCGCGTGCTGGCCGAAAAGAACCGCGTCGTGGTCGAGGGCATCAACATGCGCGTGCGCCACATCAAGAAGACGCCGCAACAGGCCGGTCAGCGCATCAGCTACGAGGCCAGCATCCATGCCAGCAATGTCATGATCATTGATCCGAAAACCAAGAAGCCGACGCGTATCGGATACCTGATCGACGAAAAAACCGGAGCCAAGAAGCGCATTGCCAAGGCATCCGGCGAGGTCATCGTGAAAGCGGTGACGAAGGCGGAGAAGAAGACGGCAAAGAAGGGTTCCAAGGGAACCGACGGCACCAAGGTGACCGAGGCGAAGGCAGAGGAGAAGAAGACGGAGAAAGCCGCCAAGCCCGCCGATAGCGCAGCGCCCAAGAAACAGCCGTTCTGGAAGCGCAAGGAAGAAGGCGGCAAAGACGACAAGGGTGCCGGTGGTCCCGGCGAAGGAGGCGGTACGTCCTTTACTACAGCACATCGTTCCCAAGGTGGATAATCATGGCTTACGCAACTCTCCATGACCGGCTCCGCGGCGACATCGCCAATCAGCTCAAGCAGGAGTTGAAGATCGAAAACGTCCACGCGCTCCCCAAGATCACGAAGGTGGTCGTGAACGTCGGCATCAACCGTTCCAAGATGGAAGGCAAAGAGATGCAGGAGTTCATCAGCGACGCTCTCATGAAGATCACGGGACAGAAGCCCGTCTTCCGGGAGTCGCGCATGGCCATCTCCAACTTCAAGATCCGCAAAGGATTGGTTGTCGGCGCCATGGTGACGCTCAGAGGCCGCAAGATGGAGGAATTCCTCGACAGACTGGTGAGCTACGTCCTCCCGCGCATCCGCGACTTCCGCGGTCTGCCCGCCAAGCTCGACGGTCACGGCAACTATGCAATCGGTCTGCGCGATCACACGGTTTTCCCGGAAATCCCCGCAGCCGACATCCAAAAGACCTTCGGCCTGCAGATCCAGATCACGACAACCGCCAAAAACGATGACGAGGCGAAGCTGCTTCTGAAGAAGATCGGCATGCCGTTCCGTCCCGAAAGACAATCTGCACAATCTGTCTGATCCGACCTTGATTTCTTCCCTTTCCTTCTAGAGAATCCCCCCTACCCATGGCCCGAACGTCCATTGTCCACCGGCAGCAGAAGATGCTCTCTGAGTATCTGAAGGCGAAACAGGAAGGGAAAAAGACCAAGTTCCCGACCCGCGTCTATAACCGCTGCAAGCTGTGCGGACGCCGCCACGGCTATATCCGATTCTTCGGAGTCTGCCGCATCTGCTTCCGCGAACTCGCCTCTAACGGCGAAATTCCGGGCATCACCAAGTCCTCCTGGTAATCCATCATGACCTACGTCAACGACCCCATCGGCGATCTGCTCACCCGCATGCGCAATGCGCAGGCTGCGCGCAGAAAGCGCACGACTGCTCCGCATTCGCGGCTCAAGCAGGAGCTCTGCGAGCTTCTCAAGCGCGAGGGCTGGCTGCAGGAGGTGAACGTGATCGGTGAATCGCCCAAGCAGCAGCTCGAAGTGGTGTTCGTTCCGGGGAAGACGCTGATGCTCGAGCGTGTGAGCAAGCCCGGCCGCCGCATTTACGGCAAGGCTGCATCCCTCAAGCCGATTCTCCGCGGATACGGCATTGCCGTCCTCACCACCAGCGAAGGACTTCTGACAGATATCGAAGCGCGCAAGCGCAAGATCGGCGGCGAAATTCTCTGTACCATTGCTTAATCATGTCTCGTATCGGTAACAAATTAGTGGCTATCCCGTCAGGCGTCACCGTCGAGGTGAAATCCGGCACGGTTCATGTCAGCGGCCCCAAGGGCGAGCTGAAATATGAACTTCTGCCCGAAGTCACCGTCACGGTCGACGGCAGCGAGGCGAAGGTCGCCCGCAAGAACGACGGCAAGGATGCCAGAGCCCGCCATGGTCTGACCCGTGCGATCGTCGCCAACATGGTCAAGGGCGTGAGCGACGGATACGAGAAGCAGCTCGAGATCATCGGCGTCGGTTACAAGGCTGCACTCAAGGGCAAGGTCCTCGTGCTCAACCTCGGCCACAGCCACCCGATTGACTTCAAGATTCCCGAGAAGATCGAAATCGCCCAGGACGAAAAGAACAAGAACATCCTGCGCGTCCGCGGCGCCGACAAGCAGCTGGTTGGACAGGTTGCCGCGCAGATCCGCGAACTCCGCCCGCCGGAGCCGTACAAAGGCAAGGGCATCCGCTACAGCGACGAATACGTCCGCCGCAAGGTCGGTAAAGCCGCAGCCAAATCCGCATAATGAGTTTGTAGTTTATAGTTTTTAGTACAGGATATGCCCCCACTTTCCATCAACTGACAACTATCAACCGACATAGCTCTCACTCCCACGACTCATCATTCTCCAATGACCTCCTCCAAGCTCCAGAACAGGCAAAGCCGCAAGCGCCGCATCCGTGCCAAGGTCCGCGGCACGTCCGAGCGCCCGCGTCTCTCCGTCTACCGCTCGCTCCACGCGATCACCGCGCAGGTAATCGACGATGCCGCCGGCAAGACGCTTGCTGCCGCATCGACCAAAGAAGCGAAGGCAAAGATGAATCTCGAAGGCGCGAAGAAAGTCGGCGAACTGATCGCGAAGAAAGCCAAAGACGCCGGTATTAAAGCAGTCGTCTTCGACCGCAACGCCTACAAATACCACGGTCGCATCAAGGCTCTTGCCGACGGTGCACGTGAAGGTGGCTTGAAATTTTAATTCATGCGGCCAGGAATGGCCGCGCTACTCACTACAGACTAATCCATGGCTAAGACCACCAATCAAGACAGGCAGCGCAAGCGCGACCGCGGTGAGCGGGCTCCCTCCGAATTTACGGAGACGACCCTCTCGGTGGATCGTGTCACGCGCGTCGTGAAAGGAGGTCGCCGCATGCGTTTCCGTGCGGTGGTCGTGGTGGGAAACCGCAAGGGCAAGGTCGGTCTTGGCACCGGCAAGGCGAACGAAGTGCAGATCGCGGTGAACAAGGCCATCAAGGACGCGAAGCGCAATATGGTCCGCGTCCCGCTTACCAAGGGGACGATTCCGCATGATGTCGATGTGAAGTTCAAGGCAGCCCGTCTGCGTCTGATGCCCGCTTCTGAAGGTACGGGCGTGATCGCCGGAGGAGCGCTCCGCGTGATTTTCGATCATGCCGGCATCCGCAACGTGCTCGCCAAGAGATTCGGCACAGGCAACACACTCGTGAATGCACAGGCGACCTTCAAGGCTCTCCAGCGCCTGAAGCCCGCGCGCGTTTCAGATACGGAAGCTGCGACGACCGATGCCAACGGCGAGGAAATCGAGAAACAGGACAAATCCGTTCCGCAGGTGAAGCAGGTCAGCCGCGATCAGGTGGTCGAGGGCAACCTTGTCGAGAAGCCGAAGAAAGAGAAGAAAACTGAATAAGAATGGCAAAGCGGCGCCTTGAAGAAGGGCAAGAGGTGTATCCCCAGACATCGATTTGCTGGCGTTTCGTGAAAGAAGAATTGAGAAAACAGGATGATCCGCCATCCGGCATTGAGTGTGGACACGATGATCCAGAACGGATTAAATTTTTCGTTCGCGGCAGAATTATCAGATGCGTCTGCGATGCACGCGAGTTTATGTTGGATATTCCAACGGGATTTTTTCGCGCAAAGGAGAAGCAGTAATGCAGAGAAGGAGACGATCGTTCACACAATCAATGGGTGAATTTTTTATTGTGCTAACTTTTTCGTATGCGCGAATTCTTCGTCTATATCCTTCGTTGCAGTGATGGTAGCTACTACATCGGCGTCACCAATAATTATGAGAAGAGAATTGCTGAGCACAAAGAAGGGTTTGATCCTCTCTGTTACACCTATAAAAGAAGACCGCTTGAATTAATCCATCTCGAAATCTTCTCAAGTATTCTGGATGCAATTCACCGTGAGAAACAATTGAAGAGGTGGAGTCGCAAAAAGAAAGGAGCATTGATTATGGAACATGCGGAACAATTGATGTTTTTTGCAAAAAGGAAAAGAGTCCAAGAGCGATTCACCATACGTCATGGTGAGGTGTCCGGCAATACGGAACCGGACCTCGAACCATAAGTCAAAGCCGGGAGTGTTACGCATGGTTCGAGGCTCTCCCGCATATGCGGGATCGCACCTCACCATGACGTCTTTGATTTCTGGGAATCAGGTGACATCTTTTTACAAACATCCTCAAATAGTGGCGATAGAGCATGTTGATCGGTATAGTTTCCTATTATGAAGACCGCTCTCGTGATCATTGCCCCCACGCAATACCAGGACATCGAGCTCGACGGCACGCGCAAGGCGCTGCTCGAAATGGGATTCACGGTTGTGATCGGGTCCACCGAGATCGGCGTCTGCGCCGGCAAGTACGGCGGCAGCGAACAGGCGCAGGTGGCGTTGAAGGACGTGGACGTGAGTGACTACGATCGCATCGCGTTCATCGGCGGTCCGGGTGCGGAAGCGTTGCGCGACGACGTGTATGCAATGGCGGTCGCGAAAGCCGCAGCCGATGCACACATGCCGCTCGGCGCGATCTGCATTGCCCCCACTATCCTGGCTGCAGCGGGAGTCCTCGATGGTAAACGTGCGACGTGCTTCATGGGTGACGACGGTCTTGAAGCGGAATTTTTGGAGGACCACGGCGCGACATTCGTGCACGAAGACGTCGTGATCGACGATCATATTGTGACTGCGAACGGTCCCGAGGCTGCCGAGGAGTTCGGCAAAGTCTTCGGGGGAATGGCGAGTTAATTTACTGCAAGACGTTGCCCGGCAGCAGGATGCCGCCGAATTCCTGTACCCAAATTCCCGCATCGATGCCGACACCGATGTCGGCGTATTCGCTGTTTAAGATCGCGGCGCGGTGCGAGGGCGAATTCATCCAGTCGGTCATCACTTCCTGCGGCGTCTTTTGTCCGCGTCCGAGATTTTCGCCGAGCGCGAATCCCTTCATGCAATTACAGTCCTGCGAATAACCCGTGCTGTAGTAACCGGTCGCGCCGATGCGGTCTTTCAACGTCTGGCCGTCCGGCGCGACGTGGCCGAAGAATCCTTCCGTCGCCATGCGGTCGGCGTACCCCTGAGCGGCCTGCTCCAGCTGATTGTTGTAGCGCAGCGGTTTCAGTCCGTGCTGCAGGCGGATGACGTTGACCATCTGCACGATCACCGTGCGCAGCTGCGGCAGCGATTGCGGAGTGACAGGCGCGGGTTCCGATGACGCCGATGAAGACGATGATGCATTCGGCACAAAGACGACGTTGGTCTTGCGCGTCGAGATGACATTGTAGAGCGTCAGGTTCTGCTGCGCCTGCTGCTCGGCAATCTGCTGCTCGAGATAATCGGACGGCTGATTCGTCAGATGGATGAAGAGCTGGATGGCATTCGATGCGTCGTCGTTCGTCACCAGCCATTCGGGGTGCAGCAGCAGGGGATTGTCGTCATTCGGGAAGAGGTGATACTTCCACGCGAGCCCCGCGTACTGCGTGTACCATGCGTTGCCGGACACATCCTGATAGTGCTGTTCGTAACCCGTCGGGATGCCGAAGGTAAGCGCCAGCATCTTCAAAAACTCCGCGCGGTTCACGGGATTCAGAGGATACAAATCGTGTGATGCGGGATCGGGCGTTACGATGCCGAACTTCGCCGCGGCCAGCATGTACGGCTCGTACCACTCTCCGTGCCGGATGTCCGGATACTGTCCTGTGTTCTTGATGACCGCGACGTTCGGGTTTCTGGCAAGCAGCATCGCCGTCGCCAGCTCCGCGCGGGTGGCATAGATCGATTGCATGCCGCCGGCAGGCTCCACCGTCGTGGGCAGCAGGCGGAACGAGATCAGGATCGTGGCTAACAGATGCGTAAACATAGAGTTTGTGTCTTCTTAATATTATATCAAAAATTGTTTAAAATGGCAATTCTCGATGGTTTGGCATATTCTTTGCCGAATTGCCGCTTTGTCATGCCGGCACGTTCGGGCTTCAGATGCAACCCTCTTTGCTTAGAACATGAAAATCATCATGGCATAGTTTCGCCGATGCGAGTCAAAATTTCTGCGATGTGCCTTCTGTGCTCCGTCGCCTGTGTTTCGGTCGCGCATGCGGCGACGGTGACGTGGAGCGGTGGCGGCAATGACGGAAAATGCTCGACGACCGGCAACTGGTCCGGCGGAGCCATTCCCAAAGCGGGGGATGACGTCGTCTTCAACAGTACCAGTAATATCGTAACCTGGGACAGCGGATGTCCGTCAGGCGTGAAGTCGATCTCACTCAATACAGGATTTACCGGCAGACTCCTGCTCGGACAAAATCTGACGGTAACGGGAAGTCTGACCGTGGGCAGCAATCAGCTTTTCGATTTGCAGAATTACGACTTCACCGCGACGAATGCAGCGGTGACAAATAACGGAACGATTCTTCTGGCCGGCAGCCAGTCGGTCACGGGGTTTGTGCCGAACACGGACGCGGGCACCATTGAATTCGACGGGACCGGCGCGTCCCTCACAACCGCGGCCGCGAATGCGTTTTACAATCTGGTGATAGCCGGATCCGGATCGACGTACCAGACAACTCATGACATCACCGTTCACGGCGATCTGTCGCTGCGCGGTCCGTACGCGTATCAGAAAGCGGTCACAATCAATCATGCGGAGGTGAACGGATCCAGTGATCTCACCGATTTTCCAATCTACTTCAGTACCACCGACACTGCACTCAAATCCGTCGGGAACGGCGGACACGTGTGGTCTGCATCGGGCTTCGACATCATCTTCACGAACGCGAGCGGCGTGAAGCTCGATCACGAAATCAATAGTTACGATCCGACGACCGGCGCATACTCGGCGTGGGTCCGCATTCCGACGCTCTCTCATACGACCGATACGACGATCTATCTGGTCTACGGAAATCCACACATTCTCTCATCTCAGGAAAACAAGACAGGAGTCTGGGACAGCAATTACATCGCTGTCTATCACCTGAATGATTCGGGGAGCCTCGTCTCCGATTCGACCCAATACAACGACACGGGTGCCCTCGTAAATGCGGTGCAGCGCGGACAAACGGGACTCTTCGGCAGAGGGTACGTCACGACGAGCGGACAGGGTATCAAGATGACGCAATCAGTGCTCAACAGTCTCACGCAACTGACGATGGAAGCATGGGTGAACTCTACCTACCTCAACCACAGCGGTAACTATAACCGTCTGTTCGGCTGCGCGGGCTGGTCCGGCGCAGGGACATTCTGCAACTTTTTCGAGCATGACGGCACTCCCTATCATTTTGATCTCGGTATCAAGAACTATAATCGTACAGCCGGAAGCGGGCCGGGTGTGACTTTCACCAATCCTCTGAACACCTGGCATAATTTTGTTACATCCATCTCACAAACCGGTACGGCCGAGTATGTCGATGGAACATCGAGCGGCTCAACCGTCTTGACGGGTACGGGATACATCACAAACATTAATCCTCTTTACATAAGCTATCCCAGTTACGAAGCGATCTACGGAACGCTCGACGAAGTGCGCATCAGTAACACCGTGCGTTCATCCGGCTGGATCGCCACCGAGTATGCCAACGAATCATCGCCGTCGACGTTCTATTCGATCGGCAGCGAGTCCGCACAGTCGATCATGCCGGGTCCGACGTGGAAACTGAACGGGTATGCAGTCACTGCAGCCGCGGGCTTTGCCAACGATGGGAATATTGTCGTCGGAACGGGAAGCATTCTTGATGATGTGATTTCCCTCTCCGCCTCCGCTCCTGCTGCGGTGGGAGGTTCGCTCTCGGTCACCCTCAACGATCCCGATCAGAACCTCGACGGCACGGTAAGAGACACGGCAGTTGTCACCGTCACGGATCCCGACGGCGACAGCGAAAATCTCACGCTCACCGAAACATCCAACGACTCCGGCATCTTCACTGCTTCTCTCCCCGTTACCCACGGCACCATCACCCATAACGACGGCAATCTCGAGAATCTCGAACACCAGAATTTCTTCACAACCGTCACGTACACCGATCCGCATGACAGTGCGGACACCGCCACCGTCCAGTCCGCATCCATCGCCGACACGCAATTGGGAGCATCCGTCGGCGCGACGAGCGGAGGCGGCGGCGCCACCCGCGGCAGCACGACGACCGTGCAGCAGATCATCCAATCCGTCCAGCAGTCCTCCGCACACACCCAATCATCATCGCAACCTGCCACTCCGCAGCATCCCACGCTGCAGGTTTCTCTCACGGGCCAGACCCTCACCTTCCGGGATATTCCCGCAACCGCCTGGTTCGCTTCTCCTATCTCGACTCTCATCCAAGCCGGCATCGCGCAGGGCTACACGGACAGCAAAGGCAATCTTCTCGGACTCTTCGGTCCCAGTGATCCCGTCACCTTCGCGCAAGTCGCCAAGATGATTCTGCTCACTGCCAAGAAAGATATTTCTCCTGCACCATCCGGACAGCCATGGTTTGCCCCCTACATTGCGGAGGCGCATGCCCTCCATCTGTCCGCCTTCACCTCGTCTCTGGATGTGAATACCGCTGCACCCAGAGGCGCTGTCATCCAGTCGCTGCTCGAAGCGCTCCATGTTCCGTTGAATCATGCCGCCTCGATCTACACGGACGTACCCGAGTCCTCTCCGTACAGTGATGCCATCACCACCGCGACGCAGCTCGGCATCATCGAAGGAGACACCGATGCAAACGGAAACCCCACCCACACCTTCCGTCCCTTGGATCCCATCAACAGAGCGGAGGTCGCCAAGATTCTCTCCTTTATACTGAGTCATCCGGTGAAGTAAAGGTTGAGTATGTTTGGTAAGTTTTGTGAGTTTAGTATGTTTGGAGGTTTTTCATTGCAACGTACGAAACCTACAGAACCTACGGTACTTACTAAACCCCAAATTTTTCTCTACACGAAAATCCCCGCGCAGTCGCGGGGATTTTCTACCTACCCATTCTTGTCGATCGCGATGGATTAGTAGATGGCGCCGAAGTGCTCCACCCAGTAATTGCCGGACCGGCCGATGCCGATTTCCTTATAGGTCTTGCTGAGGATCGCGGCCTTGTGCTCGGGAGAGTTCATCCAGTCATGCATCACCTGTTCCGGAGACGTCTGACCGACGGCGATGTTCTCGCCGTAGTAGTAGTTGCGGCCGTCCGGCTGATAGTAGCCCGACGCGTGCATGCGGTCATTGAGCGTCTGACCGTCCGGCGCGACGTGCGAGAAGAAATTTTCGGAATTCATCTTCTGTGCATACGCCTGTGCGGAATTTTGAAGAATGTTGTTGTACGTATACGCAGGAAGACCCGCCTGGGCGCGTGCCTGGTTCACCAGTTGGAACACCTTTTGTCTGTCCTGATCGAGCGAGCTTGAGCCCGACGGCGCGGTCACGATCTGCTGCGGCGCGCTCGAGACGGAGGATGAGGATGAGTGCGTCACCTGCTGCACGGGCGCCTGGAACGATGACGAAGGCGACGACGTGATCTCGCTTCCAAACAGCGACATGTTGACGTTCGGCGTCGCGAGCGTGCGGTTGAGCTGCGCGAAGAAGCTCTGCAGATTGAAGGATTCGAAACCTGGCATGTTCATCTGCACGGGCGACTGCGCTGCGGCGGATCCGACAGTGGCGCTGCCGAGGGCGATGCTTGCCAGCAATCCCGAGACGGTGATTCCGGTGAATCGTTTCCAACTCATAGAGTGCGGGGGAAAAAATAGGAGGGAATGATGGGGTGGGAAACGCGGTCGACGCGCGGTCCCCGGCGTGAACGTCGTGGCCACGACGCGACACGGAGGCGACCCTGATACGAGCACGTCAAATGCCGGTCAATGCAAATGCAAGACTTTTTTTAAAAAGTGATATACCTCACGCATTCAGTGACAGAATGACAAGAATGTGGTTGTTCACTTTTCTCATGTGTTCGTCGCTGAGAGACGCGACGTCCAGAAGATGAGAAAAAGTAAAATTGTTCCGGGTGGCGGAAGTGTGGTGGAGCAGGTGTTGCGTTATTAATTACTGGTTTTTAGTTATTGGTTGGATAACAAAAAATAGGCTCAAACCAATAACCAGTAACAAATAACCAATAACTCCACCAAAATTCCCCTTTACCTTCCGCTTTTCCCTCAGTAGGATAGCGGCCCGACCTTCGTACAAAGGTTTCGATTCGTTTATATGTTGCATTCTCTTCGTCCCGCATCGGGTTCCCGCAAGTCCAAGAAGCGCGTCGCGCGCGGTAATTCCGCAGGCGGCGGCACGACCGCCGGCCGCGGTACCAAGGGCCAGCAGGCGCGCACCGGCAAAGGACGCAGATTCGGATTCGAAGGAGGACAGGTGCCGCTCATCCGCCGCCAGCCAAAGCTCGGCGGGTTCACCAGTCCGCGCCGCAAGGAATATGAAGTGCTGACGCTGTCGAGTCTGGAAAAGAAATTGGACGCCGGCAGCTATACGCTCTCTGACCTCGTGTCGAAGCGCATTGTGCGCAAGGGCAAGCTGGTGAAGGTGCTCGCAACCGGCAAGGTCAGCAAGAAATATGAGATCCAGGCGCATGCCGCATCGAAGGCGGCAAAAAAAGCAATTCAAGATGCAGGAGGTTCAATTATGATTGTGAAGTCCGAATCTTGAATTTAGAATTCCGGTATCGAAATTCATGATTCAATATTCGAGATTCCACCCCTCATGTTCACGTATCTCCATCAGCTCTGGCACACCAAGGAACTCCGCAAAAGGATTCTGATCACGCTCGGTATCCTGCTTGTCTATCGCATCCTCGCAAATACGCCGGTGCCGGGTACGGACCCGGTTGCGCTTTCGCAATTCCTGGGAAGCCAGGGCGCGGGCGGACTGCTCGGCGTCTTCGCCTCGCTCACCGGTGGTGCCGTGAACAATTTCTCGGTGGCGATGCTGGGTCTGTCTCCGTACATCAACGCATCCATCATCATTCAGCTCTGTTCCGTCATCTTCCCGAAACTCGAAGCACTCAGCAAAGAAGGACAGCAGGGACAACAGGTACTCAACCGCTACACGCGCTGGCTCAGCTTCCCGCTCTGTTTCATTCAGAGCTACGGATTTTTGGTGCTCATCGGCCGCGGCGGCGCAAATCTGATCGATCTCAGCTTCCCGTCGGTGCTCATGCCGATGCTGTTTGTCACGGCCGGCTCCATCTTCCTGATGTGGCTCGGTGAAATCATTTCAGAGAAGGGAATCGGCAACGGCATCTCGATGATCATCTTTACCGGTATCGTCGCAAACATCCCGTCGCGCATCAGCGCCATGTATCTGGGAGGCACCGGCGGCAACAGCGGACCGCTCGTCATTTTTGCGATTCTTGCCGTCGCGATGCTCATCGCCGTCGTGCTCTTCACCGATGCGCACCGCCTGATCCCGATTACGTACGCCAACCAGGGCGCAGGCCGCGGAGTTGCCGGCGGACTCCCGATTCGTCTGAATCAGGCGGGAATGATCCCGATTCTGTTTGCCATCTCGCTCATCACGCTGCCCGCGATTCTCGCGCAGTTCCTGCAGACCGCTCCGCGCTTCCAGGGATTCGTGAGCGCGATCCAGACGTACTTCAACGCCCAGAATCCGAGCTACGGATACGTCGTCGCGTATTTCCTCCTCGTTCTCGTGTTCACGTTCTTCTACGTGTCTGTCACCTTCAAGCCCAAAGATCTCGCCGAGCAGATCCAGAAGCGCGGCGGATTTATTCCCGGTATGCGGCCCGGCAAACAGACGGCCGATATGCTCGCAAAGACGTCGAATCGCTTGAACCTGTGGGGCGGAGTCTTCCTCGGCATCGTCGCGATCGTGCCGATTCTCTTTACCAAGTACACGTCGCTCGGAAGCCAGAACCTGATCGTCTCGGGTTCGGGACTCATCATCATGGTCGGCGTCGTGATGGAGCTCATCCGCCAGGTGAACGCGCAGATGCTCGCGCACGATTACGACAAACTGGTGTAATTCTATGTTGGGTAGCGCACCCATTCTTGGGTGCATTTTTTTGATAGTGCGGCCAAGAGTGGCCGCTCTGGATTCTATCGTTTTCATGCGCTATTCTCTGCGCCCCTTCCCATGAATTTTCTCATGGACCTCGTTCTCTTTGGTATTCAAGGATCGGGCAAAGGAACGCAAGCGAAGAAACTCGCGGAAGAATTCAACTATTCGATTTTCGAGACGGGAGCGGAACTGCGTAAGATCGCCGCATCCGGCACGGAGCTCGGCAACATCATCAAGTCCTACATCGACGCCGGCAATCTCGCGCCGCTCGACATCGTCATGGAAGTCGTGAAGCAGGCGATCCTCGCGAAACCCGCGGATCAGAAATTGCTCTTCGACGGCATTCCGCGCGATCTGGAACAGATGAAGAGTTTCAACACCATCATGCGGGAAGTCGGACGTGATTTCCGCTGCGTGCAGTTAACCCTCGATGACGACACTGCATTCAAGCGCATTCAGGGCCGTGCGTTGCAGGAGGGAAGAGCGGATGACGCGAATGAAGAAGCGATCCGCCGCCGCATGAATATTTTCAAGGAGCGCACGCTTCCCGTCATCGAATCCTATCGCACGGACGGAAATATGACGGATATCGACGGCGGACGATCGATCGATGAGGTATACGAAGATCTCAAATCCGTTGTAGCAGCATAAGGACTGGCGTTCGCGAACAAAAAGGATAGCCTTTATATCCAGTCTTCGGATTGGATTCGGTATTTGCACAGCAACGGTTCATGGTAACAATACTCGGTCAAAAAGGAGGGTGATGATGGTAGAAACAATGGAAATCTTGCCGGATGACATAACGGAATATCTGCCGCAGTCGGGAGAAATGAGGTATTCCTTCGTTCTCAAGAGAAAGGAAAGCGGGCATGTGAGGCATGTGCGATCGGACGGTTTCTTCAAAAGTTCCGAATTCAGCATGCACGTCTATGCATGGGCGGCATCGCCCAGTGGGAATGTGATTGCCATCGCTTTGCAAAACGGCATCGTTCATGTTGTGTACCGTATGGCTCCAGATGCAGAACTGAACAGCCATTGGGACACTTTATGCACAGGACTTTATTTCCCGGCAGGAGTGTTCATCAATGATAAAGCGACGATTATCGGGGTCTGGTCTGATTGCAACCTGCATATTTGGGCAAAAGGATATGACAATCTCTGGTACAAAGAGCGGGTGAATGGCAGCCGTCTCTATGGCAGTGATACGGTTATGAGCGACGGATATTACTATTTTGAACACAAAGAACATGGCGAAATTGCCGTCATGGATAGCACCGGCAAGGAGCGCTATCGATGGAAACGCCATCGCTCTTTCTTTCGTTTCTACTGGAATCGCATGGAGGTGACTGATCACTGATTTACATAAAAAGAACTGTGTGCAAAAACTACATTCCGGCCGGGTTTCCGGCCGGGATTTTTTATAGTCGATCCTGTATAGTTTTCATCATGTCCAATTTCCAAATTTTCAACGACGCTGAAATCGCTTCGTTCCGCACAGGCGGAATGATTCTTCGTCAGTGTCTGGAGATGCTGCGGCCGCAGGTGAAAGAGGGAATCCGCATGATCGACCTCGATCGACTCGCCGAGGAATTCATCCGCGATCACGGGGGGCTTCCCGCCTTCAAAGGCTATCACGATTTTCCGGCGACACTCTGCACGTCGGTCAATGAAGAGTGCGTTCACGGCATTCCGGGCGAACGCGTGCTCAAGAACGGCGATATTGTCTCACTCGACTGCGGCGTGATTTACGACGATCTCTACACCGACGCCTGCATCTCGGTCGGCGTCGGCCATATCAGCCGCGAGGCACAGAATCTTCTCAGTGTCACAGCCGATGCACTCGATCAGGCGGTGCAGGTTCTCAAGCCCGGCGTGCGCGTGGGCGATCTCTCTTCCGCGATCCAGAAAGTCGTCGAACGCGCGGGTTACGTGCCGGTCCGCTCACTGACCGGTCACGGGCTCGGCCACACGCTGCATCAATTCCCCGACATTCCGAACTTCGGTCGGGCGGGGACCGGTCCGGTTTTTCCGGTTCATACGGTCGTTGCGGTCGAACCGATCGTCAGTATTTCGGCGCGGGATGTGCGCGGCATGAATGACGGATGGACGCTCGTGACCGAAGACGGCTCTCTGTCGGCTCATTTCGAACATACGCTGCTCACGACGGAGAACGGCTGCGAAATCATTGCCTGAGCGGTATTGTATATATAAAACATTTTATAAATATTGCAATACAAATTACCTAATCTTGCCAAAAATCCAGTTTCTGAGCTTGATAACGAGGAGTTCGGTCTGTAGGATTTCTCGGCCTTTTTGGTTCATTTCTTTTGCTTGTATCTGTGTCTAAGGACGTTATCGAACTCGTCGGAATAGTGGAAGAAACCTTTCCGAATGCCACCTTCCGCGTTAAGATTTTGAGTCCGCAAGCGAAAGACCACGAACTACTTTGCCATTTGGCAGGACGTATGCGAGTGAATCGCGTGCACATCCTTCCCGGTGACAGGGTGCGAGTGGAAATGACGCCGTACGATTTGCAAAAAGGTCGTATCACGTACCGCTTCCGATCCGACCAGGTGATCGAAGGCATCACTTCCGCTCCTGCCAATCCCCCCACTACTCCTCCTTCAGAACAGTCATCATGAAAGTCCGCGCCTCCGTCAAAAAGATCTGTAAAGACTGCTTCGTCTACCTGCGCCGCAACGGCCAGGGCAAGCGCGTCGTCCGCGTGGGCTGCAAAGTGAACCCCAAGCACAAGCAGCGCCAAGGATAATCGAGCGGTGAGCCATAAGCGGTGAGCGATTAGCACCGCACTTCATTTCTTCCAATCATTCTCTTCGTCTCCTAGCCCTAACCCTAACCCTACCATGGTCCGTCTCTCCGGTGTCGTTCTCCCAGGCAACAAGCGCATGGAAATCGCGCTCACGGCCATCAAAGGAATCGGCCGTCCCATGTCCCGCCGCATTCTCGATGAGCTCAAGATCGATCCTGATCTGAAAGCCGAGAAGCTGAATGAAGAACAGGAGGCCAGGCTACGCGGCCGTATCGAGAAGGAAGTCACCGAAGGCGAACTCGTCCGCAAAGTGTCTCTCGATGTGAAGCGCCTGCAGGATATCGGCACGTGGAGAGGCATGCGTCACAGAAAGAAGCTGCCCGTCCGCGGCCAGACGTCGCGCAGAAACGCCCGAACCAAGCGCGGTAAGAAGAAGACGGGTCTGTCCGGCCGCACGACGCTGACCAAGACCTAAACCATTTTCCTTTTGCAATTTTTCATTTTCAATTTTCCTCACTATGTCTCCCGCAGCCACCAAAGTCCGCAAGAAGAAGGTCAAGCGCACCGTCAAGAATGCACGCGTGTGCATTCACGCCGGCGAGAACAACACGATCGTGACGATCACGGACCTCGACGGAAACGTGCTGTCGTGGGCGAGCTCGGGTTCCTCCGGATTCGAAGGAACGCGCAAGTCGACGCCGTACTCCGCAAAAGTCGCGGCCGAGAACGCGGTTGCCAAAGCGGCCAGCTTCGGCATCGAGTCGGTGACGGTGGAGGTGAAGGGTCTCGGACCCGGACGCGAACAGTCGATCCGCGGACTGCAGGGTGCAGGTCTCAACCTCGACGCGATCGTCGACGTGACGCCGATTCCGCACGGCGGATGCCGACCGGCCCGCAAGCGCCGCGTCTAAGAGCGATCAGCTGCCAGCGTGCAGCGATCAGTCTTTCTTCCACTAGTCACTCATCACTTATCACTTACCACTCCTCATGAAGTACAACGGACCCAAAGCACGGCGCGTACGCAGACTCGGCATCAATCTCTACGGTTCCGACAAGTACGATAAAATTCTGCAGAAAAAGCCGTACGGTCCGGGCAAGGGTCCCAAGACCCGCGCCGGCCGCGATTCCGAATACGCGAAGCAGCTGAAGGAAAAACAGAAGGCGCGCGGCATCTACGGTATCAGCGAAAAGCAGTTCCTGCGTCTGTTCAGCGAGGCGAACAAGTCCAAAGGCCGCACGGGCGATCAGATGAAGCAGCTCCTCGAGCAGCGTCTGGACAACCTCATCTATCGCGCGGGCTTCGCCATGACGCGTCTGCAATCCCGCCAGTTCGCCGGCCACGGACTTTTCCTGGTCGACGGCCACCGCGTGACGTCCCCCTCGTACCGCGTGATGCCCGGACAGGTCGTATCGGTTCGCCCGAAAGCGAAAGATTCTCCGGTCTTTGCGGCGATCCGCGAGCGCCATGAGAAGTACACGGCGCCCAAGTGGCTCAAGGTCGATGCCTCCGCCCTTCAGGCCGAGGTCGTCTCCGTTCCCGAGGCAGCCGACGCCGAGCAGGCGATCGACATGCGCCTCGTGGTCGAATTCTACTCACGCACGTAATTGTTTCCCCCGGGAAACCCCCTCTTTTTTCTCTTCCTTCCCTCCTATGCACATTATTCAGGAAGAAATCGGATTGCCAGTCTTCGGGTCCAGCAAGGGCTCCACGGGCGACGATTCGCACAAAGTCTTCACCATTTCGCCGCTTCCTCCTGGATACGCGATGACACTCGGAAACGCGCTTCGCCGCGTGCTTCTGTCGAGTCTGCCCGGTGCGGCGGTGTCCTCCATCCGCATCAGCGGCGTCCAGCATGAGTACACGACGGTGAAAGGCGTGACGGAATCGGTGGTCGACATCATGCTCAACCTCAAGCAGCTCAAACTGCGCAAGCACAGCAAGGATCCCGAGACGATCACGCTCGAGGCCAAGGGCCCCCGGGAGATTACGGCCAAGGATCTCAAGGTGACGTCCGACATCGAAGTGCTCAACCCCGATCTGCACATCCTGACGCTTGAAAAAGGAGGTTCCATCGACATGCAGATTACGGTGGAGAAGGGAGTCGGTTTCGAGCCGGCCGCAGAACGCAACAAGAAGCACCATGAACCGGGTCTCATCTACATCGACGCCGTCTACTCTCCGGTGGAAAAGGTCCGCTTTGATGTCGAAGCCGCCCGCGTCGGTCAGCGCACGAACCTCGAGAAACTCGTCATGGAAGTCATGACGAACGGCTCGCTGACAGCCGAAGAGGCGATGCAGTTTGCATCCCAGATGCTCCAGAGTTACTTCAAGTACTTCGGCTCCGATCAGAAGACAGTCGAGCCCGAGTTCATGGCCGATTTCTCCCGCGCGTCCACGGCACAGGTCGAGGAAGTCGGCACGGCCGCGATGCCGGTGAAAGAGAGCTACACGCCGATCGAAATTCTCAACCTTTCGCCGCGCACGCTTAATGCGCTCATCAATGCCGGCGTCGGTTCCATCGAACAGCTCACCAAGTGCACGGAATCGATCCTCTCTAACTTCCGCGGATTCGGCGCCAAGGCGCTCGACGAGGTCAAAGACACGCTTGCCACCCGCGGCCTCGCGCTGGCGAATGAATCCGAAGAATAAGGATTCAGAAGATCCAGACGACTCAGGGATCCAGACGAGCGAAAAGAATTGACACTGAAGCCCAAAAACCTGAGAATGCCCGCCCCGACTCTACTCACTACGAACTACTCACTACTTACTCGCAATGCGCCATCGCAAGTCCCGCCTCCGGCTCACGCAGAAACCCGACCACGCCCGGCTTCTGCAGCGCAATCTCGTGACGTCGCTTCTGCTCTACGAAGCGATCCGCACGACGCGCCAGCGCGCCAAGGTGGTGCAGCCGATCGTCGACCGCCTGATCACGACCGCCAAGAAGCAAACGCCGCACGTTGCGATCCGCAGTCTGAATGCGGTGCTGCTCGACAAGAATGCGAGCCGCAAGGTGATGGAGGTGCTCACGGACCGTTACAAGAACCGCGTGTCGGGATTTACGACCATCAAAGCCGTCGGCGCCCGCAAGGGTGACGGAGCGCAGCTCGTCGATCTCTCGCTCATTGATGCGGTCACGACATCATCGGCAGCTCCGGCAGAAAAGCCGAAGGCAGCCGCCAAGCCCAAGAAAACAACCGCGAAGAAATCTGCATCCTCCGACTCCTCCGAGAAATGAAAACCACGACCGTGAAACCAGAGGCACCGAAATGGCATCTCATCGATGCCAAGGGCGAAACGATCGGTAAAGTTGCCGTGAAGGCCGCCTCCGTTCTGCGCGGCAAGCACAAGGCGACGTTCTCGCCGCATCAGCTGTGCGGTGACCACGTGGTCATCGTCAACGCCGCCGAGGTGAAGCTGCCGCCCAAGAAAGGACTGCGCAAAACGTACTACCGCCATACCGGTTTCGTGGGAAACATGAAGATCGCGTCTCTGACGCACATGATGGAGAAGAAGCCGACGTTCGCGATCGAGAACGCCGTCAAAGGAATGCTCGAAGCAAACAGACTGCGTCGCGACATGCTGAAGCGTCTGCATGTGTACGCTGACGGCCAGCATCCGTATGAAGCCCAAAAGCCCGCTCCTTTGTCCGTCTCCCGCTCCTAAGCATCATGGCAACCCGTTCGTATTTCTACAGCGTCGGCAAGAGAAAGACCGCCGTCGCGCGCGTCCGGCTTTTCCAGGACGGCTCCGGAGAGGTGAAGGTGAATGACCAGCCGCTCAAGGCATACTTTGCCGGTACGCAGATCGAGAACGCCATTGCCCCTCTGCTTCTCACCAACAACAAGACATCCATCGATATCGAGGCAATCGTCGAAGGCGGCGGCAAGTCCGCGCAATCAGACGCCATCCGCCACGGTATCAGCCGCGCGCTGCTTCTGCTCAACCCGGAACTCCGCGGTGAGCTCAAGCATGCCGGATTTCTGCGCCGCGACAGCCGCACCAAGGAACGCAAGAAGCCGGGTCTGCACCGCGCACGCCGCGCACCGCAGTTCAGCAAGCGCTAAATTAGGAGTCAAAGGACAACCTACGGTTTTCCTTTGGCTAGAAATCCTTTCCCTATAAGGAGTCGCTTAATCGTGGGGCCCGCAAGACCCACGATACGCGACGATATTTTGAAATTATAAATATGATTGAAAAACCATAAGCTGTAGCGACATCGCCTAATTCCATTTTGAGAAATCTCAATTGAAGTAATGCATCCATGGTTAACTTACAGCTGCTGAGTTCTTGAGCGCGATGTCCCCCGCGGTTTGTCAGGAGGGTAACGGGGGTGTCGGGGGTGCTAGGGAACCGGACAAGGTTCCCTGCACCCCTGACGAAAATAAAAGAAAACCCCGCTGTGTGCGGGGTCGTGTGTGTTTGTGTGCCGTGAGGAGTGATCCGCCTTCGCCGAGGCTTCGGCGGATGAATTACACCAGCTGCATCTTCACGAAGTAGAGGCTCTGGCCTTCAGGGGTATCGAGGACAAATTTGGCGTCGAGCGTGGTCAGCTGCACAATCGTCTGACACATGCGCAGAAGCATCCGGGGAGGGAGTCCGACGCCGGATTCCAGACAGGCGGCACACAGGCCGGCGGCGTCCTTGGATCGCAGATATGATTCACCCTTCGCGTGAATCACATTACAGAGCGACTCCTGCACCTGCAGAATGTAGCGCTCCACATAGCTTTCGAGCGTCTCGACCGGCAGGTCCTGGACTTCCGGCAGTGCCTCGATGATGTCGAGGTCTTTGTGGATCGCATGGGCGATGCAGGTCTCGATGGACATAATGGATGTTGGTATGTGTTTGTGAAATCTCCTCAGTATAGCAAATTTGCACGGATTCTTCAAGGGTCTTGAAGCGGTCGGGATTACAATGAAAGGCCATGCTCTCCATTCGCTCCGTCCATCCATGGGTGATTCCCCCGCGGGAGGCGATTGCCCTGCAAAAACGCCTCAGTCAGGAAGTGCTCCAAATTCCGCTGCCACGTGACAATCCTGCCCGTTTTATCGCGGGACTGGATGTTTCCTCCACCCGGTTTGATCCGCTGCTCACGGCCGGAGTGGTCGTCTGGGATCGATTGATGAACAGGGTCATTGAGACGGCTTCCGCCCAAGCCGATGCGACATATCCGTACATTCCGGGACTTCTGTCGTTCCGTGAAATCCCGGTGCTCGTGCAGGCAATTGAAAAACTGAATACGGTTCCGGATATTTTCTTTGTCGACGGGCAGGGCAGAGCGCATCCGCGGCGCATCGGCATTGCGACGCACATCGGCATTCTGCTCGATCGGCCGACGGTCGGCGTCGGCAAAAGCCGGCTCTGCGGGGCTCATGAAGAAGTGGGCGACGGCATCGGCGATGCAGCTCCGCTCATCGATCAGGATGAAACCATCGGTATGGTGATACGCACCAAGAAGCGCAGTAACCCGCTCTACATCTCGGTCGGGCATCGCATCGACCTCTCATCATCCGTACGTCTCGTGATGGAATCGCTGCGCGGCTATCGGTTGCCGGAGCCTACACGCCTCGTGCATAACTATGTGAATGATGTTCGAACAGGAGTGATGGTGTAATACAATGTAAGGTAAAATGAGCGAATGTAGAATGTAAAGTGAAAGAAAATTCCTTCATTCTACATTTTTAATTTTTAAATTTTTCATTTAGTTCTTGTTTATATGAGCTTCATCAGAATTGCCATATTTATTTGTTCACTCGTCTGCATTCCGTTGGCATCGGCTCACAGTGACCAGCCGTCATACGAAAAACAGATCGGTCCGTACCTGCTTGATATCGGCTACAGTCAGGCGCCGGTGCCGGGTCAGCCTGTCAGATTTGATTTTGACCTTTACACGAACACGGGGGCGGACGTGAACTACGCTTCCTTCAATGACATTACATTTTCGATTACGAAAGACGGACAACTGATCGTCTCACAGACAATTCAAAACACCCAGCCGAACGTGCCGACCTACACATACACGTTCCCGACGGAAGGTGTCTACGCCGTTGCCGTGACGTATGAGCGGGGGAAAGACGCGCCGCTCTCAACGTCCTTCGATCTGCGCGTGAGCAATGTATCGGGATGGATCGGAATCCTCGACAGTGTCTCGCATCAAATCGCAACAATCTTCCTGGCGATCGTCGCAATCGTCGTCTTCACGATCATGATCCTGCAGCGCAGGAAATCATAAGTAGCTGCTCACTTTGCTGATGATGCCGTCGAGCTTGAGTTCGTGTTTGACCAGATAGTCCTTCACGCCGTACGTCCGGCTTTTTTCAATATAGGCGTCCGTGCGGTAATTGGTGAGGATCACCACTGGAATCGATAATTTGTTCTTTTTGAGATGTTCGAGGACCGTGAAGCCGTCGCCGCCCGGCATGCGGATATCGAGGACGATCAGATCCGGCACCGATTCCTCGATGGACGTGATTGTCGTTTCGCCCGTTGCGGTACTGCGAATCACCGCATCGGAGTTTTTCTGTTCCATGCCGAGGCTCACGATCTGCATGATCATCGGGTCATCATCCGCGATCAGAATGGTCTTTGGCATAGGATATGTGTGTACGATAACATTATAGCATTTTTTATATATTTAGCAAATTGCTCCAAAATACGTAGGCAATGCATGTTTTGGTCCGTCAGCATTCAGGAAGTGATTGACTCGTCTGTTGAATACGGTACAAAGAAAAGAGGCATCATGGATGATTCCAGCACACGACGGCCGGCTCCGGGTATCTCGCCGCGCGAGGTGCGGATCCTGGTCAAAGACGTGCTCGATGAGCGGCCGCTGATCGTCGTGTCCAACCGTGAGCCGTACGAACACAGTCGGGAGAAGGATCGCATCGTGACGAAAAAAACCGTCGGTGGACTCGTCTCGGCGCTCGATCCGCTTTTGCAGGAATTGCATGCGACGTGGGTTGCCTGGGGCAGCGGCAATGCGGACGCGGAGACAGTCGACGAACACGACGGCGTGATGGTGCCTCCGGATGATCCTTCCTATCGCCTGCGCCGCGTGTGGCTCAGCGATGAGGAGGTGCGGCTTTTCTACGAAGGACATGCCAATCAGACGTTGTGGCCGCTGTGTCATCTGGAAACCGAAAAAGTCCGTTACTTCCGCCAGGAGTGGGACAGTTATCAGGCGATCAACAGACGGTTCGCCGAAGCGGCGGTGCAGGAATTGAAAGGAAGGCCGGGCGTCGTGTGGTTTCATGATTATCAATTCGCGACGGCACCGTCGATGCTGCGTCATCTGCAACCCGATTCGTTTATCCTTCAGTTCTGGCACATCCCCTGGCCGCCGTGGGAAATCTTTCGCCAGCATCCCCAGCGCAGGGCGATTCTGGAGGGCATGCTCGGCTGCGATCTGATCGGCATGCACATCGATCTGTACTGCGAGAACTTTCTCGACTGCGTGCGCAGGGAACTCAACGTGCCCGTTGATTTTGAGCGGGGATTCATCGTGATCGACGACCGCACGGTGCGCGTGCGCGCGTTTCCGATCAGCGTGGATGCAGAGCAGCTTGACGAGCTTGCACGGTCCGCCGCCGTGGAGCGCAGCCTGGAAAAAGATCGCATAAAGTACGCGCCGGCCGGTCAAAAAATCGGCCTGGGGGTCGAGCGCGGCGATTACACGAAGGGGATTTTGCTGCGCCTGAAGGCGCTTGAGCAGTTGTTTTCGCTCTATCCGGAGTATCGCGAGCGGTTCACATTTATTCAGGTGACGCCGCAGTCGCGCGAACAGATTCCCGCCTACGCCGCATTCCAGCGGGAAATGAGCCGCGCCATCCAACACATCAACGCCCTGTACGGCACGGCATCCTGGCAGCCAATCGTCCACATCCGCACGGCGAAGTCGACATTCGAACTGTCGTCGCTGTTTCGCCTGGCGGATGTCGCGGTCGTCAGCGCGCGGCAGGACGGCATGAATCTGGTCGCCAAGGAATTCATCGCATCGCGCTGCGACGAACGGGGGACACTCATTCTCAGTGAATTCGCGGGCGCGTCCGAAGAAATGCCGCAGGCGCTCATCATCAACCCCTACGACGTCGAGACGTTCGCGCACACGATGCATCGGGCGCTCACCATGAGCGACGCCGAACAGACCCGGCGCATGCGCCAGCTGCGGCACTATCTTTTTCAGAACACGATCTTCGACTGGATCGAAACGATTTTTTCCGAAGTGGCGGAGCTCAAGCATCAGGGGGAAGCGGGGGAGCCGCTGATGCTTCTGGATCATTTGGAGGATATCAAAGAAGCGATGGACCGCTTTCCGCACGTGGAACTCTTTTGCGATTATGACGGCGTGCTCTCGCCGATCGCGTCGCGGCCGTGGGACGCACATCTCGACGATCAGGTGCGCGAGTATCTGACAAAGCTGCGCGACAGTGCGTCGGTGCACGTGAGCGTCATCAGTGGACGATCACTTGATGATCTGATGGATCTGGTGAAAGTCGAGCGCCTCACCTACGCCGGCAATCACGGACTCGAGATCAGCGGCCCGAGAGTCGAGCGCATCCACGAAGACGCGGAACATCTTCATCAGCTTATGCAGACCGTGTACGACGCGATGCGCGAAGCGATGCGCCCGTTTGCGGGTGTCATCGTGGAGGACAAGCAGCTGGGCGTCGCGCTGCATTACCGTCTCGCCGATCCGCAGATCGTTTCGGACGTGATCAACGTGTTCTATCGGGTGCTGGAACAATTCAACGGCGAGAATCTGCTGCGCGCGACGACGGGCAAATCCGTGCTCGAGGTGCGTCCGAACATCGCGTGGGACAAAGGCCGCGCGGTGCTGTGGCTGCTGCGCATGATCCATGGAGCCAACTGGCGCGAGGACGTGCTGCCGTTTTATCTCGGCGATGATGTCACGGACGAAGACGCCTTCCGCGCGCTGCGGCACAAAGGCATCACCGTGCTGGTAGGTCCCGTTCCGCCCCGCGGCACCGCGGCCCAGTACCGCCTTGAACACACCAGCGACGTCACCGCATTCCTTGAATGGATGACGCAGGCGAGAGAATAAGAGGTACAATTTGCGTATGGAGTTGATCGAACCATCCTTGTCATATGCAGCGAGCTTTGAAGAAGGCATCGAAGAATTTCACAGTGATCATGTGCCCGGCTTTCTCAATAACGGTGAACCGCTGACGGATGTTGCTGCCTATATCGAACTGACAAAAAAGCAGGCGCGAGGGGAAGCGTTGCCCGAAGGATGGGTGCCGGCAACGACCTTATGGCTCATTGATCATGATGAGTTCATCGGCAATGTGAACATTCGTCATCGCATGACGGATACACTCGCAAAGCGCGGCGGCCATATCGGTTACGCCATCCGTCCGTCGATGCAGGGCAAAGGCTACGGCACTGAAATGCTCCGACTGGCCCTCATCGAAGCACAGAAGCTCGGCATCGACCGGGTGCTCATTACGTGCAGCAAAAACAATCCCGCCTCACGCCGCGTCATCGAAAAAAACGGCGGCGTATTGCAGGATGAGATCGACGTGGACGGTGAACCGGTGCTGCGGTTTTGGATTGATAATCGATAATGTCGATTAGGAATGCAGAGGTACGTCAGTCGTATCTGAACGTTTGAACACGGTTTTTCCTGTTCGTATTATTTTGTATACCGCTTTGCAATTCGGATCCGGATCCGCGATGAATGCATCCGTACTCATCCAGTCCTTTTCATCCGTGACGCGTTGTTTGGCAGCAAGAAGCGGCAGCAATGCTCCAATGGCATATAACGAAAATCCCTGTTTTTCAGGAATGAAAATATCTTCACCGATCACTTCAAAATAGTCACCGACCTGATGCTTGCCGATAATCTTTCCGCTTTTTTCCGAAATTTCGATTCGCAAGTTATAGAGCTCGAATGTTGCTTCGGATGAGGATTCCATGATGTGAGTGTGCACGATATATGTTTGTTTTGAAAGAAGTAGAGCTCCGAACCGGTGACCCTAGGTTTACGATACCCATGCGCTGCGCGCAGATGTATTTTTTGCGACTCGCGTAAACGCTCGTCGAACAGCTGAGCTAAATTTTAATGGAGCCACCTCGGGGATTTGAACCCCGGACCCTCGGTTTACGATACCGATGCTCTACCACTGAGCTAAGGTGGCACGACTGTTCTACTGCGAAAAAGAACGGACTTTTGGGCTCCCATTGTGGGTGTTTTGGGTTTCCGAGGCAAGAGATTTCGAACGGGGGATTTTGAAGGACAGTTCGGGCTTCTAGGCTGGGTGTATGACGCAAGATACGGCACTTCTCTTCTGGTGGCTCGGGATTCTGACCAAACGGCGCTACGACGTGCTCAAGCAGGTTTTTGGCAATCTCGATGAAGTCATTCCCGTGCTGAGCATGGACATTCTGCGCGAACTGAAATTGCGGCAGAAAACGGCGGAGGAAACCATGGCGCGGATTCAGCTTCTTAACATCGATCGCTACAAAGCCGAGATGCAGAAGCATCGTGTCGGTCTGATCTCCATTGAAGATCGCCTCTATCCGTCCGCGCTGCGCGAGATCGCCGATCCTCCGGTGTTCCTGTCGTACCGCGGTGATCTGTCGATACTGGATCAACCGCTCCTCGGCATCGTCGGCACGCGCGAGATCAGCAGTTATGGCAGGAGAGTAGTGGAGACGTTCGTGCCGTCACTTGTGCGTGCGAATCTCATCACCGTGAGCGGGCTCGCACTCGGCGTCGATGCCGCGGTCGCGCAGCAGACGATCAAGGCGGGCGGCAAGACGGTTGCGGTTCTCGGCGGCGGCCTTTCCTCCATCTATCCGCACACCAATCGAAAACTGGCCGAAGATATCGTTCGCCACGGAGGATTATTGCTCAGTGAATTTCCGCTCGAAATGAAACCCGACAAATACACATTCCCCTCGCGTAACCGGATCATCGCAGGTGTAAGCCTCGGCACGCTCGTCTGCGAGGCGCCGGTCGAGAGCGGATCGATCATCACAGCGGATCTCGCGCTCGATTACAACCGCTCTGTCTTTGCGGTGCCGGGTTCCATCTTCGACGAGCAGTACAGCGGATGTCATGAGATCATTTCTCAAGGACACGCTCGGCTCGTGGTCCGGCCGGACGACGTGCTCCGGGAACTCGGAATGATTCCGTCGGTGCGCGAAGAATCGATGTCCTTCACGCCGGCAAACGCCGATGAATCGATGCTCTTCACGGTGCTCAGCGGCATGCCGCAGACAATCGATGATCTGGTGGAGAAGACGGGACTGCCCGCGTCGTACGTCTCCGTCACGCTCACCATGCTCGAGCTCAAGGACGTCGTGCAGAATATCGGCGGCGGACAATGGGTGCGGCGCTGACATTGCCTGAAGGATCGGGACGCGCGTACAGTGTGAATCAACCTTCCCCTCTCTCCCGTGTCCTCCCAACCCAAACGTTTCGGTGAAATATTCTCCGTCACATGGGCGTTCTTTCGAGCGAACATGCAGCCCATTTTGATCGGCGCGATCGTGTTCGCGATCGTTGTCGGCGTGCTGCAATTTCCCGCCGCCGCGTACCGGACGGGTGATACGCCGAACGCGTGGAGCGTCCTGCTGTCTTTGATCGCGACGATCATCACGCTTGTCAGCTACGTCTATTACCTGCTCATTGCGACGAAGAAAAAGATCGAGGTCGGATCGCTGTTTCAGGAGGCGCTGCAACGCTGCGTTCCTTTCATCGGTCTGTCGATCTGGGTCCTGCTGCGCACCTTTTCGTGGATTGCCATCATTGGATTCATTTTGCTCGGCGTCGGAAACGCGATGCACAACGACCTGCTGCTCCCGATCGGAATGCTCCTGTCGCTGGTCGGCATCGTCTGCGCGATCGTGCTCGGTCCGCGCTACGCCTGTGCGCCCGCAGTCTGGGCGATGGAAAACAAGGGCGTTTTCGCATCCGCCAATCGCAGCATGGAGGTGACGCGCGGCTACTGGGGCAAGGTGCTCGGCAACATCATCCTGCTGTCGGTGCTCTGCTCAATCGTCATCGCCGTCATCGGAGCGATTCTGTCGCCGCTCTCGCTCGTGAGTGCGCCGGCGCTCGACGTCGTCATCGGATTTCTGAGCCAGCTGTATCAGGCGTTCTTCTCGATCTTCCTGGTGCAGCTGACACTCACGCTCACGGCAAACCCGCGGGCAAAGACGGCCAAGGCATGATCACTTCTTGAGATTTGCGAGCCCCTCGAGCGCCTTGAGCGCTTCGATCGGCACCATCCAGATCGTCGTGTTCGACTGATCGGAACTTAAGTCATTGATGCTCTGCAGCGTGCGCAGATGCAGTGCGCCCGGCACCTTGGCGAGCATCTCGGCCGCCTTGGCCATGTTGGCCGCCGCGCCCACTTCGCCTTCGGAGTTGATGATCACCGCCTGCTTCTCGCGCTCCGCCTCGGCCACTTTGGCGATCGTGCGCTTGAGGGAATCCGGCAGCACGATGTCGCGCAGTTCCATCGACTGCACATCCACGCCCCACTGCTCCGACACTTTATCCACCGCCTGCTTGATGTTCTCGCTCACCTGCTGCTTGTTTGCGAGAAGTTCATTCAGCTGCACTTCGCCGACGGCATTGCGCATGGTCGTCTGGGCCAGCTGCGAGACCGCGTTGAAGAAATCCTCCACCTCGATCACGGCCTTGCCCGGGTCCTTCACGCGGAAATAGATGACGGCGTTGATGCTGATCGGAATGTTGTCCTTGGTGATCGCTTCCTGATTCGGCACGTCGACCGCCTTGATGCGCACGTCCACCTTGGTCATCGTTTGAAACACGGGAATGATGACGTGCCAGCCGGGATTCCAGATCTTGCTGTATTTTCCCATAAAGAAGATGACGCCGCGTTCATATTGATTGACCTGGCGGATGCAGCTGAAAACCAGAATCAGAACGATGATGCCGATGAGGGTGAGCGTAAAGTACATGCGGGAAGGGGTTAGTGGACAAGATGAACGATCTGACGGAATTCCTTGGGGTCCAGCGACGCGCCGCCGACCAGCAGGCCGTCGACGTCGGGTTCCTTGAGAAAACCGGCAGCATTATCAGGCTTCACGGATCCGCCGTATAGAATGCGGGTGCCCTCTTTTTTGTCTTCCGGAAGCAGCGAACGGATGTTGGCATGCATTTCCTGCACATCGGATTCAGCCGGACAGCTGCCGGTGCCGATCGCCCACACGGGTTCGTACGCAATGATCGAAGGAAGGATGCTCATCGCTTCCAGCTGCCGCTTCACGACGTCGAATTGCTGCTTGAGCTCTCGTTCGTCGGCGCTCTCCCCGATGCAGAGGATCGGCTGCAGTCCGGCATCCATCGCGGCTTTCACTTGCAGGGCAACGAATGCATCGCTCTCCTGATGATGCGATCTGCGTTCCGAATGTCCGCAGAGCACATATGTGCAGCCGTGCTGCGCGAGCAGTTCCATGCTGATGTCGCCGGTGTAGGTGCCCGTCGGTTCCGGCCGTCCGCACTGCGCACCGACCACGAGGAATTTTTCCACACACGTGCGGATATCCAGAAACGTCGGGAACACCACGATCTCCACGCCGTCCTGTTTGCGGTACGGCGACTCGTCGCTGTCCCAGCCTTGCGGAGGAGCGTTCATTTTCCAGTTTGCTGCGATCAAAGGAGTGCGGTTCATGATTCGAGTCTAGCATTTGGCTTTTCTAGGTACAGATGAATCGTTTTTTATACTTTCCGGCGGACCTGTTATGTTTCCACTTTCTTTGTCGCGACAAAGAAAGTGGAGAAAGAAAACGCGACCCAGCTTCGCTGAGTACCCCGGCCGATCAAAGACCCGCTCCGCCCGACCTGCTGCTTACCGTCGCTCGGTCCAGGGCTTCCCTTCGCGACGGTTCGCTTGTTTTTCTGACGAAAAACAAAAAGCAGGTCTTCCCCAACACCCCCCTGATCGGCGCGACCTTCCGTAATCATGCGTGTGACATGGAATTTTCTTTTTCCTTCTTCTCCTAGTACGATTTCCCCGATATGCCCTCCACCCGCGTCGTCCTCGCAGCCGATCATGCCGGTTTTCCGCTCAAGGAAGACGTCAAAAAATATCTGACAGAGAAGGGGATGGACGTCGTTGACGTGGGAACCTTCAGCACGGATCCCGTCGATTATCCGGCGGTCATGCGCCATGGATCCGCCGCCGTTCTCGAGTACGGCTGTCCGGGGATCATCTTCGGCAAGAGCGGCAACGGCGAAGCGATGGCGGCCAACAAAGTCCGCGGCATCCGCGCGGCGCTTTGCTACAGCGAAGAGACCGCACGCCTTGCCCGCGCACACAATGACGCGAATATCATGAGTCTCGGTGCCGCGTTCACGCCGCCTGATCTCGCACATCGACTCGTCGATATTTTTTTGGAAACGCCTTTTGACGGCGGCAGACATCAGGCAAGAGTCGATGATCTCGATACACCTCTCTCATGAAAACACTGATCACTCCCTCCATTCTCTCGGCCGATCTCGCGCATCTGCAGGATGAAGTTGCGACGATTGAAAAATACGCCGACTGGATTCAGATCGATGTCATGGACGGGCATTTCGTGCCCAATCTCAGCTTTGGCGCGCCGGTGGTCGCACATCTCAAAACAGCGCTGCCGCTTGACGTGCATCTGATGGTCGAGAATCCCGAGGATCGGATTGAGGAATTCCTGGAACTGAATGTGAAAAACATCACCTTTCATGCGGAAGCGGTGGAAGAGACGGATTCACGAAGAGCCCTGATCAAAGCCATTCGCGACGGCAACGCGACTGCCGGCATCGCGCTCAATCCGGCGACACCCGTGGAGATCATCGATGATGTCGTGGAGGATGTCGATCTGGTGCTGATCATGTCCGTGCACCCGGGATTTGGCGGACAGGCGTTTATTCCGTCGGTGCTGGAGAAAGTCCGGACGCTTCGGGAGCGATTCCCCGATCTCATGATCCAGATCGACGGCGGCATCAATGACGAGACAGCCTCGCTCGCACGTGAAGCCGGCTGCAATAATCTGGTCGCCGGCAGTTTCGTCTTCGGCGCGCGCGACCGCGCGAAAGCCATCCGCCTTCTGCGCGGCATATGAGCGTCTCCTTCGTCATCGGCAGATTTCTCGCACTGCTGATCATCGGGCTCTGCGGCATTGCCGCGTGTCTCTGGATGATCTCAACGTTTCTGTCGTCTGCTCCATCCGACAATCCGCGGCTGCACCCGCTCACGCTCGTGTCGCCGGGCGGCCGGGACACGACGCTGCAGGTGGAGTGGGCGACGACGGAAGCACAGCGCGAGCGGGGACTCATGAACCGCGCGACGGTCGATCACGGCATGCTCTTTATTTTTGATACGGAGCAGCAGCTCACGTTCTGGATGAAGAACACGCTCGTGCCGCTTGATGTGATGTTCTTTGACGATCGCGGGGATTTTGTCTCATCCGCGCAGATGACGCCGTGCACGGCCGATCCCTGTGCGCTGTACGCATCCGCGTCTCCCGCCAAGTACGCGCTCGAGATGCCCGCGGGCTTTGTGACCCAGGCAGATCTCGGTAAAGGATGGACGATGAGGCCGTAGGAATCGAATGGAACATTTTTTCGTTTGTATGTTTTTCGCATATAACGAAGAAACGAATCAACGAGAAAACACGCTCTCCTTGCAGTCGCCTCTGCAACATCCTATCCTCATGTCCGTCCCCCCTTTTCCATGAAATTCAAACGATTGCTCCCGCTTCTCCTGATCGTCCTCGTGGTTCTCGTCGTCGTCCTCGATCAGCAGCGCAGAGCCGCGCAAGCGGAGGTGCAGCAACTCTCACTCAAGCTCGGTCAGCAGGGGAATAGCGCGCAGAATCAGGAGCAGGCCAATCAGATCATCGCCAAAGTGAAGCAGCATATGGATCTGGATACATCCGTGCAGCCGACGGTTGCGGCCATCGTCGATGTCGACAAGCTCCGCAAGCAAAACTCGTTCTATAATCAGGCGAAGAACGGCGATTTCCTGATCGTCACTCCGACGCGCGCGATTCTTTACGACGAACAGGCCGACAAGGTCATTGACGTGGTGCCCGTTCAGATTCAACAGAATACGTCTGCCGCGGTGACGGCAGGCCAGTGAGCGAAACGGGAGGCGGAAAATGAAAAGTTTTCTTTTCAAATACCCGAAAAATCGAGATATTTGTGGGCTTCTTACGTGACGACTAAGCCACTATTCGCTACTCTGCGTCCATAGCACGAACACCACGTCGATCACCGGGCAACAAACCGCAATGGATTTTGAGCGCGATCCTCTTCGTTGCTCTGCTGTTTTTGTCCTTCTATTACATCACGTCTCCGTCCCGGGACTCGGAGGCGCAGTTTGCCGACGCCCCGGTCGTGCCGCTCAGCACCATCACGCAGGGCTACAAAAATCACAGCTACTCGCAGATCATCGTGCGCGACAACAAGGTGTTTGCCGAGACGTCGACCGGCGCCACGGTGCAGTCGTACAAAGAAACGCTTGATACGGTCGGGCAGCTTGGATGGAACGATCCTGCAAATCCCACCAAGGTGACAGTGGAAAATCTGGAGGCGATGAACACGTTCCTCGCCGCATTGCCGGATCTGCTGATCTTCATTCTGATTATCGGCGGCATCATCTGGCTCTTCCGCGGCATTGCACGGTCGCAAAGCACGGCGCTCAGCTTCGGGAAATCCCGTGCGCGCGTGGCCGATGCCAAGCAGGTGCGCACGCGGTTCAAAGACGTCGCGGGCGCGGAGGAGGCAAAGGAAGAGCTTGTTGAGGTCGTCGACTTCCTCAAAAATCCGAAGAAATACATGGAGATCGGCGCCAAGATTCCCAAGGGAGTTCTGCTCGTCGGCCCCCCGGGAACGGGTAAGACGCTGCTTGCGCGCGCCGTCGCCGGCGAAGCGGGCGTGCCGTTCTTCTCGATCGCCGGTTCCGAATTCGTCGAGATGTTCGTGGGAGTCGGCGCGTCGCGCGTGCGCGATCTGTTCGTGCGCGCCAAGCGCAATGCCCCGTGCATCATCTTCATCGATGAAATCGACGCCGTCGGCCGCCAGCGCGGCGGCGCCGGATTCGGCGGCGGACACGACGAACGCGAGCAGACGCTCAACCAGATCCTCACCGAGATGGACGGATTCGAACAGGGGACCAACGTCATCGTCATGGCGGCGACGAACCGTCCTGATGTGCTCGACGTCGCGCTCCTGCGTCCGGGACGTTTCGATCGTCAGGTGTTCCTCGACAAGCCCGACATCGACGCACGCGAACAGATCCTCAAAGTCCACTCGCGTAACAAAAAACTCGCGAAGGGACTCGATCTCTCCATCGTCGCGCGCCAGAGCGTGGGGCTCACCGGAGCGGATCTGGAAAACGTCATGAACGAAGCGGCGATCTTTGCCGCCAAGCGGGGTAACGCCGCCATCACGCAACAGGATCTCAACGATGCGTTCGAGAAAGTGACCATCGGTCCCGAGAAAAAATCGCGCAAGCTCATGCAGCGCGAAAAGGAAATCACCGCCTATCACGAACTCGGTCACGCGATCGTCGGATACCTCTGCAAAGAAGCCGACAAGCTGCACAAGATCAGCATCGTCTCGCGCGGATCGGCGCTCGGCATCACGTGGTTTTTGCCGGAGGAGGACCGCTATACGACCAGCAAGCAGAAATTCCTCGATGACATCTGCGGACTGCTCGGCGGCCGTGCCGCGGAGGAAGTGATTTTCAAGGACATCACGACCGGCGCATCCAACGACATCGAGCGCGCGTCGGCGATTGCCCGCAACATGGCGACGCGCTTCGGCATGGACGAAGACCTCGGCCTCGTCGTCTACGGCGAGCGCCAGGGATCGGGTGCGCTCGGCACTGATCTGGGCAACAACCGCAACTATTCCGAAGACAGCGCGCGCAAGATCGACACGTTTGCCAAGCAGACGCTCGACACCCAGTACAAGCGCGCAGTCGATCTGCTCAAAAAGCACGAGAAGAAACTCCACGAACTCGCCGTGATTCTCCTCAAGCAGGAGACGATGACCGTCGAGGAATTCATCGCGATCTTTGAAGACAAGCCGATTGCAAAGAAGATCGAGAAGCGCGAAAAGGTGAAGGCGCCGGAGGATGCATCCACGGAGGAATCGGACGATATGGCAGAGTCAGAAGAGGCGTAAAACATCTCCATCAAGTGATTTAACAGAAGATTGTACAGGATATTTGACAAGCGGATTTTTGATAGTATTTTGCTTCGGACTTCCCCCCTTCCCATGAGTACAAACAGCGCAATGGATCAGCAGTACCAGGAGCCCATCGAGGTGACGATTCTTCAAGAATCGTCTGACGATGTATTGGATGCAGCCTCTTCACTGGAAACCAGGCGCGCACTGGGGCTTCTTATGGAAATATGGCCCAATGAACTGCCAGCAGATACGGACTCGCTGACCGCTCTCGCCAAGAAGAGCCGCGCAAAATTAAGCAAACCCGTCGATACGCCGTCGCTGTTGCAAGTCGTGTCCGCAGATGCGGATCTGATGCGGGAAACCGCCGTCCGTGAGTTTGTGCTGAATATCCAGCGCCATACTCAAAAGACACGCGAAGGTCTCATGGATGTCGCACGAGAAATTGATGGGCTCTATTCGGATATCAAAGTGTAATATCAGTTGCCGAAAGGCTAATCCTTGCTACACTTTGGGCCCTCGCTCCTTTTTATAGTAGTCAAAAACACCACCTTGCCCAGGTGGCGAAATTGGTAGACGCGCACGCTTGAGGGGCGTGTGGGAGTAATCCCATGGAAGTTCGAGTCTTCTCCTGGGCACCATACTATAAGATGCAGTCTTTTTATTAGTGAAATAGGCGGTGTTTCATCGAAAGTTGCCAACACAAAAATTCGTTCTATTCTGTATCGCCAATGGAATCCGTTTCCCTATCCAGCGGCGATGTATTATCGGAGCTTCCTTCTCCACGGGAACGATTTGGTAAGCTGCTCGATGTTCCGAATCTCCGCACGCATAACAAATCCGACCGTTTCAAAATAAAAAGCATCATTGAAGAGTTGACCGCGGAAACCGGGCTCAAACGTAATGACATCCTGGATCACTATGGTATTAACAGAATTCTCTATTACGATCACATCGATACGATTCAGGAATCGGATTTGGAACCCGTTGCAAAGGAACCCGCTCAAAGAGAGAGACGGGAACATAGCAATATTCTCAGTAGAGCAGCCTCTGAACAACTGGCGATTTATGAACGCGTGGAAACGATGCGCCTGAGCGGATTGTATATTCCCGAGGCATGCGAGAGGGCCGGTATTTACGAGCGACAATATTACAAAATTCAGAGCAGGTTGCAGGAATTGCGTCATAAGGCGCAAAAGGAAAGAGTTCAATTGAAGGAACAGAAGAAAACAGAGATCGTCCCCAAAAGAAAAAGAATCGAACAGAGAGAGATCCGTCTGCGAATGTACGATGCGACAGTCGTACTTTGCATAGCGACACGCCGGAAAATGGCCGACATATCGAGAGATTTGGGGATAACCTACAGTGATCTGCGTGCATGGCAGGAAACGCAAAATGTGAAGCCCGTATTTCCTTTTAAAAAAGGACCGCGGCGCGCACTGAAGTCAGCGGAACTTCATCTGGGACATGAGGCCAGAGTGCGGTTCGTTCATGCGCTGCGACAAATCGAATTTGAGCAACTTGGAACAGCGAAAGATATCGCGGCTGCCCTGGGATATCGTGAGGAAACGGTGGAAGAATGGTCATCTGTTGTCGGCGACATCGGCAAAAAAGCGAAAGAGAAACGCAGACGGGGCAGCAATATGCTTTCCATGGATGAAGTTTCCTCGTTGTCGGATCAGCTGCATATGGATGTGAAGTCATTACAGCCGTGGTTGCGGGCTTTTAAACTCAAGGATGTTCACACGCAAATGAGTTTGTCAGCTCGCTATAATGCAAAGATACATATAGAGCCGCAGGAGTTGATGGATATATGGATGCAAATATGGAACGACCATTCAACGTCCGATATGGAGAACGTACTCGTCGAATATTACACCCCCCTGGTTGAAGCCACTGCCGATAAATTTTCTCAAAAAATACCCGACACAGTAACGGTCGAAGAGTTGGTCGTATTTGGAAAGAAGGGTCTTCTCGATGCCATTCGTAAATTTGATATTTCAAAAAACACCAAATTCGAAACATACGCTCCCAACCGCATTCTCGGAGAAATGAAAGATGGTTTGCGCAGCATGGATTGGGTGCCTCGATTGGTGAGGGCACAACGGAAAAAAATGGACGCTGCACAGGAGAGATTCAGAACGATGAATAACCGGGAGGCGACGGATGAAGAATTGGCCGAAGCGCTTGGGATGACTCTCGAAGCGTTTCATGCAATGAAAAAGGCTTGTGCCGTTCATGAGGTGCGAAGCATCGATGCGACTTTCGAATCCCGGGTGGTAAATATCAAAGAATCAATGACCTTGGCGGATACGCTTGCAGCTCGTCCGTCCGAGGGTGATATTGAAAGGCTGCGTGATGAAGACCGGGAAGAAGTCCTCTGCGCCATTCTGAACATACTTCAACCCATCGAAAAGAAAATCATCATGGGGTACTTCTTTGAAAACAAAACCATGAAGGAGGTCGCGATAGATGTCGGCTTATCTGAATCAAGAGTGTCTCAGATCATAAATTACGAATTACTTCCTCTTCTTAAATCACGCATTCTTGCACATAAAGATAAAAATACGACGCTCGGTTACATTGCCCGAGCATTTGATCGTGCTCATCAACAAGACGAAGAGGCTGCATAATCTATCTCCACAACATGTTTTGTATGTTTTAAATGTCTGCTCTTCACCAGATCAAACATCAGTCCTCTGAATCCTCGTCCTCTTCATCCCATTTTTTATGGAGATTTGGATTGCCGGGAGTGCGGAAGATGAGCTGCATCCATTCTTCGCTGCTTTCCGCATCCCGGATATTCTCCGCAACCGGGCGGTAGCGGTCATACCAGTCGAGGGATCTCTTTGTCTCCGTGCTTGTTCCCGGCAGCGCCGCGACTTTGTCTCGGGTAAGCGACAGATACACGCTGCAGAATTCCGCGATTTTCTCACACATCATGTGCGTTCTGAGATTAGGGATGCCCTCCTGCGAAAAATATTTCGTGGCTATGTCGTTCACTTTCTCCGCCGCACGGCGGAACTCATTTGCGGATGCAAACGTTCTGTGCGTGTCGATCTTGTGGACGATGCGTTTGGGGGTTACTTTCCTTTCCGCGCGCGGGATTTGCTCGCTCGCAATGGCGGCAGCTTTCTTGACCGCCTCGTCCGCTTGATTCATGAGCGGCAGATAATGGGCGTACGGTGAAGCCAGGTTGGTATCCCAGTCGACATCCGTATCCAGAAGCTCCTGCAGTAATTGCCTGTATGTCGTGCGGATTGTTTGCGTGATGTAATGATAATCCGGCGCGTCCGGCGTCGACTTTCCGAAGCGCGAAAGACCGTCGGTCAACGTCGCTGCAATATCCTCGATGGATTTCTTCATAATTGAATTATAAATTAAATATAATATTTGTCAATTAACCGGAATGAGCCCAGATTTGGACGCGTCTCCATGATGGCGCTACACTCTGCGCCATGGATCGCTTTGAACACACACGCCGCATTCTCGCTGCCATTCTCGTTGTCCTCATCTCCGCTGGATGGATCGTGCCGCTCGGGGCTGCACTCTCGCTTCTGCAGGCGCTGCTTTTTACGCCGCATTTAAGCAGCGTCGCGAGTTATGATCTGCTCTTCATGGCATTTCGCATGGGGTGGCTGGCGTTCTGGTGGGTGAGTCTGGCCGTCGTGATCTGGTCCGTCGTTGCCGCGCTCAAGATCGCGAAGCATCCGATTCATGCAAAAACCATGCCGCCGATGATCGCGTTTCAGCGGACGAGCCCGGTGAAAACGTCGCCAGCGAAATCCAAAGCCGCCGCGAAGAAGCCGACAGCGAAGAAAAAAGCCTGATCACGTCAGCCCCATCGCCTGTTCGATCGCCATGGCGACGGCGCTCGGATGCGGCACGTACGGGATCGGCGTGCCGGATTCGAATTTCAGCGTGCCGAATTGAAAGAGGTACTGCAAAAACGTCTTTTTTTCCGAGACGACGAATTTCATTTTTTCAAAGGCATACTCATGCATCTCTTCATCGAAAAAAATACGGTGGCGGATCCAGATCACGCGATCAGTCGTCACGATCACCTGATTTTCCGCCTGGCTCATGATCGCCATGAAGAACCAGTGATGATCGACGAGGACCAGAAATACGCCGAGCAGAAGCGCGATCTGCGTGACGAGATCGTACTGAAAGGCGCTGAGCGCCGCGATGTAGAAAAAAAGAATGCTGCCGAGCAGAAGCAGCAGATAGACCGCGACGAGGCGCACGTATTTTACCCAGCTTTCGTGGGAGATCAGGACGAGTTGTTCGCCGCTATTGGCTGGTACGTCGGGCATTTAAAAAACGGCGGGTTGCAGCCAGAACAGAATCGTCGTGAGAACGATGACAAAGACGGTCATGATGACGTAGATCCACAGCAAGGTGGTCACGCCCTTCTCCGGTTCCTTTTCGAGCGTGTGCTGGATGGCTCGCGGCAATATCTGATGTTTGAGGACGATGCGCCTGTACTGGAAGATGACCAGGAAAAAGACGAGGAGTGACAAACCTTCCATCGCCAGAAAGATGACCGACGAAGTGGTCATGAGGGGCGAGGCGAAGTGATCGCTAAGGCTGAGCGTCTGCATTGCCCGTTATTCTATCACACGGCTTTCCAAAAAGGCATTTAAGTGCCTCATACGGCGTAATACGTCAGATAACCGATCCAGGCGACCAGAATCAGGTACCAGACGGGCCATCCTTTTGCGGGCGGGAACAGGCGCGAGACGATGCGGAAATGGCGCACGTACCAGGCGCTCTCAAACCAGATGATCAGGTTGCAGCTGACAGAGTCGACGACCAGCAGCCAGAAAATGATTTCGCGGAAAAGCAGCATGATGCGCCGACCGTACCACCGATGGGCATGCGGTTCGAATCTTTGCTCTTGCACGATGCAGGAAAGTCATCGTTACTTTACAGTGACCGTGTACACGCGGACCTGTGCGGGCGGTACGTTGGTTTCCCACGAGCGGGAATAGGCGAACGTGATATCCGCCGTGCCCGATTTCAACGCGTGAAACGTAAACTGCGCCTGTCCTCCCGCGCCGAGCGCCGAACTGTTCGGCGCGATATAGGTGCTGGAGTCCAGTGCGAACATCGTTTTGTCATAGGAGGGAGTCCAGCTGAATCCCGTCGTCGGATTGCTGTCGAGCGTGATCGTGAAAGGAGTCCCGGCTTTGGCGCTCATCGACGTTGTCATTTCGGAGGCGGCTGACCCGGCCGGCGATGCGGTCGGAGTCGGCGCGAATTGTACGGTCGACAGAATCTGCTCGAACATGTTCAGGATCGGTTCTTTCTGCAGCGGCTGCGTGTGGCCGGTTCCGCAGTCGGGTCCCAGGTTGCAGCTGTGGATCGTAAGGGTGAAATGGTGGCACATGCCGTTTTGGATCGTCGTGTAATCATACGTCTGGTACAAGTTTCCCGCCCCGACGTCCGCGCCGCTCTGTGTCACGTACATCGTGCCTGCGATCGTCTTTTTCGCCGGCGTACCGCTCAACATCACCGACGTGACCGGTTTGCAGGTCTGCTGTTCGCTCGTGAGCTCGATGGTACCCTCGAAGTATGCAGTGCCCGTCTGGAAGTCGCTTGGATAGTGCAGCACGGCACCCGTGAGCTGGGTGATGATCGTCTGCTTCTGCGTCTCCAACCGGAAAGTCGGCGGATACTGCAGGCTGTAGTTTTGCTCCGGATCGCTGAAGGATTGCCAGCCCGCGAATGAGCTGGCTTGTGCGGAAGACTGTGCGGATGACACAGAGCTTTCGCTCGATGACGATCCGCCTCCTCCGCCGGGCGCGACGGTGCAGGCGGCAAGCAGGGACAGGCAGGCGAGTGGAATCAGAAGGGACGGTGTTTTCATGGATAGGAGAGGAGAAAGATGCCGGATCAATCGTGCAGTATCCTCTTTTTTGACGCGGCGTACATCAAACGGGCTGGATTTTTTACATATCTGCCGGACAGTAGTGTCTTGTTTCACTCAACCGTAAGCCGTTTTCAGGCACCCGCGAGCCGGTATGCGGCGCGCTTCACGATCTCGTTCGCGGGGATCCACGCAAGCGCGTAGACCCAGACGAGTCCCGCGAGCGTCCATCCGATCGGCGTCACAAAGACGCCGTAGACGACGATGATCGTGGCGAGGATCTGGGTGGTGATGGTGGCTGCCAGCAGAATCCATGCCGGCCGGTTGTCGAACATGCTGTAGCGCGTGCGCGCGTGGAAGATCATCAAGTGTCCCGCGACCGAGAGCTTCAGATACATCAGCGACTGGATCACGTCCTGGGGCAGATCGAACACGCGCTCGCAGAGATAGAAGAGCAGGAACGACGACGCGACGCCGATGGTGCCGAGTGCGCTCGAGACGGTGAGAATGACGTGCATGTTCCATCGCTGCGGAGCCGTGCCCACGTTTGCGCGGTCGAACGCGATGGAGAGAATCGCGCCGTCGTTGAGCAGCGCGAGCAGAATCACCATCACCGCGGTGATCGGATAGAAATGGAAGACCAGAACCGACAGCGTGATGAAGAGCAGCAGACGCGTCGTCTCCGCGATGCGATAGATCGCATAACTCGTCATGCGCTTGAAGATGCGCCGACTCTCCTTGATCGCTTCGATGATGACGTTCAGACCCGGCTGCAACAGCACAATGTCGGCGGCGGATCGCGCGGCGTCGGTCGCGCCCGAGACCGCGATGCCGGCGTCGGCCTTGTGCAGCGCGGGCGCGTCGTTGACGCCGTCGCCCGTCATGCCCACCACGTGATTGTGCTTCTGCAGCGACTCGACGATGTAGAACTTGTGATCGGGGAACGCCTTGGCGAATCCGTCTGCTTTCTCGATGTCTGCATCCAGCTGACCGATTTTGTAATGGCTCGTGTTCTCGAAGACCGATGCGTCGAGGATGTCGCCGCCCAGTTTCAGGCGCCGCGCCGTCTCGCGCGCGATGGGCAATTGATCGCCCGTGATCATCTTCACATGCACGCCCATGTCGAGCGCTTCCTGAATAACGTTTGCCGCGTCCTCGCGCGGCGGATCAGACAGCGCGATGATGCCGAGGAAATGCCACGCGCCGCTTGCGTCCGTTTTTGCGACGCCGAGCGCGCGGAATCCCCTGGAAGCCAACTCCTCCTCCACAGCATCCGTCTTTGCCTTGAGCGCGTCGTCCGGTTTGCACAGCGCCAGAATCACCGGCACGGATCCTTTGCTCACGCTGCACGGCCCGTCGCCGCCCGTGACCGCCGCCTCGGTGCGCTTGTGCACGGGATCGAACGGCGTGAAGTGCGTGACGGAATATGATGTCGTTCCGTCCCGTAACTCCGCCCGGCGGATGATCGCATTGTCGATCGGATCGTCGTCCTCCTTGCGCGACGCGAGCGCGGCGAACGTGAGCACGTTTGCTTCATCGATGCTGTCGAACGCGGTGACGCTTTCCACCTGCAGTTTGTTCTGCGTCAGTGTTCCGGTTTTGTCGCAGCAGAGAATATCCATGCCTGCGAGTTCATGAATGCTTTCCAGACGCGTGACGATGGCATTCTTGGCGGCGAGGAAACGCGCGCCGAGCGCCATGGTCGTCGTGAGCACGGCGGGCATCGCCGCGGGGATCGCCGCCACCGCCAGAATCAGCGCGTACTGCACGTCCTCCAGAAGCGGCTCTCTGCGAAAGAGCCCGACGATGACGAGCAGACAGGCGAGCATGCCCGCGAAGGCGATGAGAAAGTCGCCGATGCGCAGCATTTCCTTTTGGAAATGACTGGTGCCTACCGCATCAGAGACGAGCTGCACCGTGTGTCCGAAATTCGTCCGGAGGCCCGTTGCGACCACGAGTGCGTCGTTTTCCCCTCTGCGGACGATCGAACCGGAAAAGACAAGATCGTTGCCCGCGTGCGTCACGGGGAGCGATTCACCGGTCAGCATCGACTGGTCGAGTTCGAGTCCGTCGCCCGCAAGCAGTTTGGCGTCCGCCGGGACGATGTCGCCAAGCCGCAGGCGAATGACGTCGCCCGGCACCAGCTCGCGGCTTTCAAGCGTCGTCCAGCTGCCGTCTCTCTTCACGCGGCATTTGAGAGCGAGTGTTTTTTTCAAACTCGCGACGGCGTCCGCCGCGTGGTATTCCTCCCAGAATCCGACGACGGCGTTGAGCAGAAGCAGCACCGTGATGATTCCCAGATCCTCCCAGTGGCGCAGGACCGCCGAGAGCACGCAGGCCGTCTCGATCATCCACGGGATCGGTCCCCAGAAGAACGAGAGGAATTTCAGCAGGGGATTCGTTTTCTTTTCCGTGATCTCATTCCAGCCGTATTGCGCGCGCCGCGCCTGCGCGTCGGCCGATGTTAAACCGTTTTCCGAGGATTGGAATTCCCGGAATGCATCGTCTTGCGAGAGGGTCGCAAGCCGCTTTTGGGTATTGTGCAGTGAGGGTTTCTGTATGTCAGACATTCCTTTTCTATTATAGCGTTTCTTCGCATGCGACGCATCCGCCGTTCGCCTCATATTTTGCTTCAGAGAGCCGAATTCTCGGTTACAAGAGAAAGTTCCTCAAGATCACCGCCGAATTGTGCTCTTCATCTTTGGCGGCGTACACAAAGGTCGCGCTTTTGCCGATCGTTTCCTTCAGCTCGGCAACCACTTTTTTGTTTTTCCGCAGTTCGGCCAGATATTTTTTGCGGAATGCCGGCCACTTTTTCTCATCGTGCGCGTACCACTGGCGCAGTTCCGTGCTCGGGGCTATGTCTTTCATCCACACGTCGATTTTCGCTTTGGCCTTGGTGAGTCCGCGCGGCCAGAGCCGCTCAACGAGAATGCGTTTGCTATCGTCCTTCGACGGTTTTTCGTAGACGCGCTTCAGACGAATTGCTGCTTTGGACATGTCCGCAGTATAGCCCTTGGCGCAAGGGGCGACACCGTGGACACACTCCGGGCATTACCATATATCGATATATGGTAATGCGCCGCGAATACGAGAATCTTTGAAGAGAAGCATTTCATACTCGCACGGCAGACACGACGCACAACTTTTTCATTTTCCATTTTCCGTTTTCAATTTTACACTTCATCCATGCCATCCATCCTCTTCCTCGACGTCGAAGATCATGACATCGCGCTCGTCCGGGACCATTTTCCCGCCGCTGCGTTCGCCAAGGATCTGTCGAACGAAGACGAGGTGATCGACGTCTGCAAAGGGTACGAGATCATCTCCACGTTTGAGACGGCGTTCCCCGCGTCGGTGATCGAAAATCTTCCCGATTTGAAACTTATCGCGACGCGTTCGGTGGGTTACGATCACATCGATCTGGATGCCTGCAAAGAAAGAGGGGTGACCGTGTGCAACGTGCCGGATTACGGTTCGCACGTGATCGCCGAACACGTGTTCGCGCTGCTGCTCTCGACCGTCCGCCACATTGCCGAAGGCGAAAAGAGAGTGGAGAGCGGCACGTTTGATTATCGCGGGCTGCGCGGCATGGCGCTGAAGGACAAGACGATCGGCATTCTCGGGACGGGCCGGATCGGCGGGCACGTCGCGCATATCGCGCATGGATTCGATATGAAAATACTCGCCACCGATCGTTGCCGCGTGATTGAACTCGAGCAGGAGCTGGGCGTGCGCTACGTGCCGTTCGAGGAGCTTCTTACTGAGAGCGACATCCTGACCCTGCACGTGCCCGCGACCGACGACACGCATCACCTGCTCAACGACAAAGCCTTTATGCGCATGAAAGACGGCGTAATTCTGATCAACACCGCGCGCGGGTCGATCATCGATTCCAAAGCGCTGCTCAAGGCGCTCGAGTCCGGCAAAGTCCGGTATGCGCTGCTCGACGTGCTGGAGCACGAGCACAATTTCGAAGAGAACAAGGCGCTCATCAAACACCCGCGCGTCGTCACTACGCCGCACATCGCGTTTTACGCCGACGAGAGCATGAAGAACATGTACGTCGACAGCTTTCAGTCAATCGATGAATTTTTGTCCGGCAAGGAACCGCAGCACATCATACATCCGCTCTCGGTCGTCTGCGATCTGCCGGGCGCAAAGGCGTCCTGAAAGAGATGACCAATATCTTTGACATGTATTTCGGAATATTGAATAATGCCCGTGAACGCTGGCGAACGGATCGTCACGTCTTTGGTCGTTCTAATATCAGGAGTTACAGAGTGTTAGTGGTTATTGAATTTCGAGGCAGTAAGCCGCTTGTGACAGAGGGGTTGAAGAATGTGCAGAGACTGCTCGTTGAGCGTCCACCACATTTAATTGCAGCTCTGGAGCGGCAACTTTCGGTATTTTACCATGATGCGCCCGTCTGTGATCGGGCATACATCAGTGAAAACCTGCGGACACTGCGCAAAGAATACGATGTCCCGGGTGACTGTCTCGATCAGTGGTCAAATTTGGAACTGGGATTGTATCCAAACAAGTAAGCGCATCGTCAGCGTTCACGGCGGTTCCCCTCAGCGGGAGCCGCCTTTTTCAAATCGCCGCCCTGCCTGTGCCACAGCTCGCGCAGCAATTTGGCGGTCTGTTTCTTTTGGCACGATTTGATGTACGTCGAGAACGCAAGAGGCCTTTCCCCCGTGAGCATCTCCACAGTGTCTCCGTCGTGCAGGAGCGTCCCCAGGTCGCGCTGCCGTCCGTTGATGCGCACGCCGCGGATTGATTTGGGATCGATGTCCCATTGCTGGCAGGCGAGATCAAGCGCCGTCGCCGGTTTGCGGATGTGATAGAAGTGGTTCTGCGGATCGAAGACGAGAATGTCATCCTCGCGAAAATACGTGCGTAGCACTTTTTCGAATTGCGCCGGCGTTTTTGCCATCGACCGCAGGCTCTCGAGGTTTCGGAACAGGTTCACCCGCGACGTGCCGCTTCCGAGCGCATATGACAGATCTTTATAGGACGCGTGCGAGGCGACGCCATATTCGCATTCCTCGTGCATTTTTTTCGTGCGGATCTGTATTTCGATCGGCAGCTGCGTGACGCCGGGCAGCGGATAGACGACGGTATGGATCGAGCGGTAGCCGTTGTCCTTCGGGATGCCGATGTAGTCCTTCAGTTTCCCCGGCATCGCGTGCATCGACGCGTGCACGATGCCGAGCGCTCGATAACAGTCGTCCACGGACGGCACCAGGATGCGCAGCGCGAGGCGATCAGTGAGCTCGTCGAAGCGGTATTTTTTGATGACCATTTTCCGGTAGGTGGAATAGACTCCCTTGATGCGCGTATCGATCTTTGCGTCGAGGCAGTGGTCTTGCATTTTTTTCGACAGATATTCCCCCGCATGAGACAGGCAGGCCTGGTCGATTCGCCTGCAGGACGTAAACTGTCGCTGGATCGTGCGCGCGACGTCCGGCTGCAGTTCCAAAAAACAGATGTCTTCCATCTGCCATCGCCAGCGGTGGAACCCGAGTCTCTCGGCGATCGCGGCGTACATGTGCAGCGTTTCGTGGGCCAGTTCGCGTCTGCGTGTTTTTGCAAAGCGTTTCAAATGACGGACGTCATTCAAGCGGTGCGCCATGCGCAGGATCATCAGGCGCGGATCGTCGGTGAACGCGCCGATGACCATGTCGAGATCGTCGGTATTCTCGTCGATGTGCAATTTGCGCAGTTCGTGCATGCGTTTGACCATCGAACGCTCGTCGCTTTTGAGCGGCGAGGCCTGGAGCAGCAGTTTTCCTTCCGGATGCACGAGCAGATCATGCAGCGCCGCGATGCGCACGAGCGGGGCGTCCGCGGCGACTTCGCGCAAGACATTCGCCACTTCCAGGCAGTGCAGGGCGTAGGATTCTTTGCTGTTTCTATGGATGTCTCGCAAGTATCGTTTCGCATATGCGACGATATCTCGCAGTTTCGGATCGGCCAGCAGGGAAGGAGACACGCTCATGAATCCGATCATCCGCAGTATACGTTCGACGAATCGCGACCACAAATTCAGGATTCTTTGATCATCTTTCGGAACGCGTCCTCGTCGATGATCAATACGTTCAGATTCTTTGCGTCGTCGAACTTACTGCCGGGGTCCTCGCCCGCGAGGACGTAATCGGTTTTCTTACTGACCGAGCCGCTCACCTTGCCGCCGCGCTCCTTGATCATTTCCTTGGCCTCCTCGCGGCTCAGGTGCGGGAGCGTTCCTGTCAGCACGAAGGTCTTGTCTGCAAAGATCTGCTTCACAGTGGATCTCTTCGGCAATAGACAGATGACGCCCGCTTTCTCGAATTTGTGCAGCAATTCCTTGTGTTCCTTGTGCTTGATCCACTCAATTACCGATTCGGTCACGGTCGCGCCGATGCCGTTGATCGCGTCCAGATCTTCCTCCTTCAATTGCGAGAGGCGTTCCTCAATCGCTGTCACCGGTATCGCGCGCAGCGTCACTTCTTTCGCCTCACCGCCAAACAGCGACGGCTGCAAACGCGTCTCGGTCACTTCCTTCATTTTCACGTCTTTCACCGGCCAGTCGATATTGCGCGCGAGCAGCTCCGCCGTCTCGCGCCCGACGTGGCGGATGCCGAGCGCGAACAGGAATCTCTCGAGCGGGATCTTCTTTGCCTTCTCGATGGACGCGAGCAGATTCTCCGTCTTCTTTTCTTTGAAGAGCGGCAATGTCAAAAGATCGTCCGCCGTGAGGAAGAAAATATCCGCACTGTCGGTGATCAGTCCCGCATTCAGGAGCTCCTCCACGGTTTCGGTTCCGAGGCCCTCGATATTGAACGCGTAACGCGAGGTGAGGTGTTCGATGCTCTCGTGCTTCACGCCCGGACAATCACGGTTGGGACAGTAGATCGCCACTTCGCCTTCGGGCCGCGTCAGTTTCGTCCCGCATTGCGGGCAGTGCGCGGGAAAGTGAAACGGCTTGCTCCCCGCCGGTCGCAGATTTTTCAGGACTTCCATGACCTCCGGAATGATGTCGCCCGCCTTGCGGATGACGACCGTGTCGCCGATGCGTACGTCGAGCCGCTCGATTTCATCGGCATTGTGCAGCGTCGCGCGGGTGACAACCGTGCCCGCGATATGCGTCGGCGTTAAGCTCGCCACCGGCGTGATCGCGCCCGTGCGGCCAACCTGCAGGATGATGTCTTGCACCTGCGCCGTCTTTTCCTCCGCCGGGAACTTGTACGCCCGCGCCCAGCGCGGCGCCTTGGCGGTCGAGCCCAGGTCGCGCTGCAGCTTGCGATCGTTCACTTTGATCACCAGTCCGTCGATGTCGAAAGGCAGTTTCTCGCGTTTTTTGGCCGTCTCCTCGAACATTTTTTCGACGTTTGTGAGCCCGCGCATCACGCGGAAATCCGTGCAGACGGGGAGCCCCGCATCGATGAAGAATTGTAAAATCGATTCCTGTGTAGGCAACTCAAACGCGTCCGCTGCACCGTTGCCCAGCATGTAGCAGAACATTCTCAGGTCTCTCTCTGCGGCAACCTTCGGGTCCAGCTGCCGCACCGAACCGGCCGCCGCGTTGCGCGGATTGGCGAATTTTTCGCCGTCCGGCAGATGCTTGTTTAGTTTTGCGAGCGAGGCTTTGGGCATGTAGACCTCGCCGCCGATTTCGATGAAGGTCGGGGGCGTCGTTTTTCCTTTGTACTCGATGTGCAGTGCGAGCGGTACGTTCTCGATCGTGCGGACGGTGTGCGTCACATCTTCTCCTTCCACGCCGTTGCCGCGGGTGACGGCTCGCAGCAGGTGGTACGTCAGATCGTCTTGCGGCTCGCGGCTCCCGGCTTGTGTCTTCTCATACACCAGCGAAATATTTAGTCCGTCGATCTTGAGCTCCGAAACAAATTCAAACTCGCGCTGCATGTCGCCGAGCGATCGCTGCATTTGCGTCACCCAGTCCTCCAGCTCCGCGTGCGAGAATACGTCGGTCAGCGATTCTTTGGGCGTCAAATGCATGACCTTGGGCAGTCGACCGTCGAGCGGCGCGCCGACGCGCTGGGTGGGGGAGTCCTTGGTGATCAGATCCGGAAATTCCTTTTCGAGTGCGATCAGCTCCTGCTTGAGCGCATCACGCACGTCCTCCGACACCTCGGTTTTATTCTCGATGAAGTACGCTTTGTTGAGCCGCCAGATTTCCTTGCGTAGCTTCGCGATTCTCTTTTCGGCTTGTTCATGATTCATGGGGACAGCTTATCGCGTCCGGCTTCCGGCTTCTAGATTTGCGAGACGGATACATATGGCATGGAAAAATCATTTTTTCACCCGTCAATTGCAATCCGCACGCATTCGGGAAAGATACGGCACAACTTATGGCAAAGAACCCCCACGAACAGGCGGAAAAAATGTACCAGCAGATTCTGGACCTGCTGGAAGAGATCAGTCTGCTCTACGCAGACGCGGGCGACGAGGGCGAGGAAGACGAGCTCAATGACCGCGACATCGTCGACATGATGATCGAGGAGGCGATCGAGCGCGGCATGGATGACGAGAGCGTCGAGAAAGTTTTCAAAGCCATCTCGTCGCTTGCACGGAAAGCGCGGGAGGGTTGATTGCGCGATGATGCATGGTTCAACTACGTTCACCATGACACATTTGTCTTCCTTCTCTCCTCCCCATGCCCGCCGCACTTCCCAACTCCATTTTTCAGAAAGCATTTGAGGCGGGTGCCTCCGATGTGCACGTCGCGGTCGACGCCCCCCTTCTTTTCCGTATCGACGGCAAACTCGTCGCCCAGACCAAGGGCGACATCACGGCCTCGGACAGCGAGAAATTCGTAAAGGCGGTGCTCTCGGCGGAGGAATTCAAGCGGCTCAACGAGGCCAAGGAAATCGATGTCTCGTACTCGCTCAGTAACGGCACCAGACTCCGCATCAACTGCCACTTCGAACGCGGCAATCTCGGCCTCGTCGCCCGCGTCATCCCGAACGTCATTCCGTCCCTGGACGATATCGACCTCACGCCCATCGCGAGCAGGTTTCTGACGCTCGACGAAGGACTCATTCTCTTCACCGGTCCGACGGGCACGGGAAAATCAACCTCGCTGGCCGCCATGCTCCAGACCATCAATCAGACGCAGGCACGCAGCATCGTCACCATGGAGGATCCGATCGAATTCCTGTTCCCGAAGGGCATGGGCGTCATCCGCCAGCGCCAGCTGGGGCAGGACTTCACGTCCTTTGCCGAAGCCCTCAAGCGCGTGCTGCGCCAGGACCCGGACATCGTCATGGTCGGTGAAATGCGCGACCCGGAGACGATCTCCGCCGCGCTCACGCTCGCCGAGACCGGTCACCTCATTCTCGCCACGCTCCACACCCCAAACACCATTCAGACCGTCGACCGCATTATCGACGTCTTCCCGCCATACCAGCAACCGCAGATCCGATCACAGTTGAGCATGTCACTGAAGGCCGTCGTGTCGCAGCGGCTGCTCGCCAAAGAAGGCGGCGGACGCATCGCCCAGCGTGAGGTGCTCATCAACACGCCGGCTGCCGCCAACACCATCCGCGACAACCGCCTGCAGGAACTCAAGTCCGTGCTTCAGACGGGCGCGGACACGGGTATGATCTCCTTCGAGAAAGACGCCAAGCGCCTCCTGAAAGAAGGACTGATCAGTAAAGAGACGTATGAGCTAGCTCTCCAGGAGCTGTAAGCACCAGGTCCCGGATCTTGCGCGGCGATCTTCGCGGCAGCAGGAATGCACGGTACTCGTCGCTGTAGTCGAGCAGCGCTGTCTTGAGGGGCTGCGGGACCGTGCGGATCTTGCGCATGGAGCGGCTGATCTTGGCGTCCCAGAAAGCCTGGAGCTGCACATCCGCGGGGTGCTCGCAGACGATCTCGCCCGTGCAATTCGGGGCGCCGCAGTCGCAGGGCATGCGGAAGTCCGGCGATTCGTAGAAGAAGCGGTAGTCGATCGTGGCTTCCTCGCCGGGCTGCATGTCGCGCACCACGATGTCGAAGTGGTGGCCCGAGTAGAGGATGTTGGCGTTGCAGGAGTGATTGAGGTACACGCTGTCGCCGCACGCAAGAACGACGCTGCCGTCCTTGCGCGTGTAGTTGTAGAAGAGGATGTGCTCCTGTTCCTCGTGGGTCTTGGCGGCGAGATCTTCGGCGCTGAGCAGATGGCAGTCGGCGCAGTCGAAGTTGATGATGGTTCCGGCTGGGATAAATTCTTGGGCGAAGAGACCCTTACCCTTGGTAGGAGTATCTCGGATCTCAAAGAGAGGTGCGATCATCTCGATGAAAAAAGAAGAAAGAATGGATGCCGCGGATTGTGGACTTCCTTGCCCCCGTCTGCAAGGTTTTTTTCTGTGACCTTAGCGAAAATTCCAAATTTGGTACGCATGAGCTTCATAGGTGCAAAATTTTTTTTCCGCATCAGAAAAAATCGAGAAGTTTCGACGTCTGGTGTGCCCTCATGCGGGTATCGGTACGAAGATTTTCCGGGCAAAATTTTTCTGTTTGGAAGCGCCTGCCGGCGGGAGACGGTGGGCGTCGAGCGCATCATTCAGTTGGTCCATGCATCGGAGATAGATCGGCCGCAGGTTATGTGGCAGGTCGCCTAAGAGTCTCTCTGCCAGAGGCAGATACAAGCCGCGCGTCTCTCGCAGTAATTTCCATTTGCGTTCCTCGGACAGAACATCCGCCGTCCGGATATTGTGCAACCGGTCGACCAACTTGATCAGAAGCGTGTACGGATAAATCGCGTTTGCCGCACGAATACGGTCCAGATACATCTTCTCGCGGCGCACGGTCGGGAGGTTGTAGTAGAGATTGTCTTTCGTGAGCACGCGCACGACCGCCGCAATGTCGCTGCCCGCGCATTCGTGCAGCTCCTCGTAGGTGACGTCCGTGTCTTCCAGCACATCATGAAGAATGGCGGTGGTGTAAACATTGGGCGGCAGATCCAGACTGATCTCCCACAGCAATTCCAGGACGGCCAGGGGGTGCTCTATGTAGGGAGTGCCGTCCAGCCGCATCTGTCCCCGATGGGCTTTGGCCGCGAGCCTGATGGCGGAAAAGAGAGTCATACCCCCATGCTGCTCCGGCGTCGGACAGTGCAGTAGATGCCGGGGAGAAGCTAAAATGAACACATACGAGAAAATGGCAGAGGGATGCGGTTTTGGATGTTCTATGAGGCTCAGGAACGCCCCGGAAAACATCCGTTGCACCATTGTCCGTATGCCAAGTACACTAAACAATCACATGGACCAGTTACCCTCCAGTATCGAGGCCTATTTAGAGGAGGCCGGCTTCTCCGGCACGGAGATCCTGATTCTGAAAAAACTTCTCGAGGAAGACGCTCTCACGATACGGGAACTGGCCGCAAAAACCGGCAAGAGCACCGGCTCGCTCGATCAGGCGATGAAGAAGCTGTTGAAGAAAGAAATCGTGACGCGCGAAATCATTAACGATACGCCGAAATACCTGCTGCATTCCCTGAGCGCGGTGAGCGACTGGATGAAGCGGGATATGGAGCAGAAGCAGCGCATGATCGTGCGCAAGTACGAAAATTTCGAAGCGTTTCTGGCGAGCCTGAAGAAAAACAAGCAGCGGCCGGAGATGGAATATTTCGAAGGATTGGACGGGCTCAAGCGCGCATATATGCGGCTCTTGGATTGCGGGAAGGTGATGCTGAGCTACGGGCCGCAGCCGTGGTCCGAAGATGAAGATCCACTCCATGATTTCAAAGCCGAGTTTGCGCGTGAGCGAAAGAAGCGGGGAGTGCTGTCGCGCGTCATCACGCATGACACGCCGGTCGGCAGAAAGATGCAGTCACGGGATCCGTTCGAACATCAGGAGACGTTGCTAGTGGATCGTATGAAGCATCCGTTCACATTTGAGCGCATCATTATCGGCGATACCGTCGCCTGTTTTCAGCTGGAAGAGCAGCGCGCATGTTTCATTTATTATCCCGAACTTGCCGAAGAAGAACGCGTGTTCTTCGAGAGATTGTGGCATGAGAAAATGACAGAGCGGCACATGGCGCATAATCAGCAACATCACAACGAGCCTTCACCGACGATCATTGATGCGACTCTGTCGAAAACAAAAGTATGGACGGACTTGCGGCAATTTTTCTTCAGCCGGAGGAGTCTGGTCGTGACGGGCCTGCTTGCGCTGCTCTCCGGAGCGATTACCTATGCACTGTATGACGTGGAATCATCATTGAACTTAAAGCGCATCCAGGATGAAGTGAAATCCATAGCAGCGACGGGGGCGCTGCAGTTTAATGCAAAAAATATCAATCAAATTCATATATTAAGCGATGTTCATACCCCCGCGTATGTGCAAAGTGTTCAAAAATTGAAGTTGATTCGTAGCCAAAATAAGGATGTCAAATATGCATATATAATGCGACCAACAGGCGTTAAAGATATTTTTGAATTTGTAGCCGATGCGGATTCGCTTGATCCATATGCGAAGAAAGATCTGAATGGTGATGGAATCGTTGATGATGCAGATGCTACCAGTTATCCAGGCGAAGCTTATGATACTCAGGGTGATGGCACATTTCAGATAGCAATGACAGGAATTCCTTCTGCAGATCCACATTCATATACGGATCAGTGGGGAACATTTATATCGGGAGGAGCACCCATTCGCGATTCCAGTGGAACAGTCATCGCGGTTCTTGGAATCGATATCTATGCCAATAAAGTTGGCTCACTGACATCACAAACATTTTTCCTGTCGCCCGTTCTTTGGTTCTTTATCTTGTTCATTATATTTATTGCCATTCGTTTGTTTGCATTTGATGCGCCGCTTATTAAAGAGATTCTGCTGGTCCTCAACATGCGAAAAGTAGTATTTGCTGTCAGCATCAGCTTGGGCATATCTCTTCTTCTGTCGGCGGGGCTTTATGTCTATACGCAGCATCTCAATTTTCAGAGGATGCAAAAGGAAGTAGAAGCGGTTGCTGAGGCTGCAGCTCCACAATTCAATCCAGCTGATTTAAATGCATTGCAAGTAGAAGCCGATTGGCAAAAGCCCCAATGGGCGAAAGTCGTGAATCAATTGGCACAGGTGAAGAAAAACAATCCTGACTTGGTATATGTGTACCTTATTCGCAAGGTAAAAAATGATCCATCAAAGATGGAATTTGTATCTGATGCCGGCTCACTTAACCCATTTGCAAATACAGATAACGATCCTACGAATGATGTCGATGCAAATGGTGATGGGGTGATCGATGCATCCGGAGCAGATCTACTTCAGTGGCCGGGACAACCTTATCCAGATCCTCCAAAAGAAACCTTCATCGCCTATAACAATCCGACTTATTCAGATTTTTATCAGGATTCGTGGGGGAAAGTGGTATCCGGTTATGCGCCTATTAAAAATCAAAATGGCAATACCATCGCCGTTGTTGCGGCAGATATGAAGGCGGGGGAATTAAGTGAAATTGATAAAGAATCTGTTCAGCTTATTATCATTTTTGTCCTCTGTTTATCGATGATTCTCATCTTTCTTTTAAATAGAAAGTGGTTCTTTCATGGATAAAGCCGTTTGCTGCTTTTTTAGCTTTCTCTAATTTTTCTAAAAATACTGCCTAGATATAGGAGGCTAACTGTCATCAACAAATAAGAAGTCTGATACATATAATCGTTAATTCCTCCTACGTACCATGTGCCAGCATTCGCCTCATATAGGAATGTAAAATCTGAGAAATACTGGAATATCAAAGCAGCGATTAAAAAGAGAATCGGTTTTTTCATAATTCCGCCTAAAACTCCTCTTGATGCAACAAGCACCCAGATTGCAATGGAAACATAAATCGCCTGTCCAAGTGGATAGCCAAAATCTAAGAAGATTTTTGTTACGTTACTAAAGTCAAACTCATATCCACGTAAAAATAAAGCATAAGATGTAGCTAGAATAATTGTTGGAATTAAAAAAGCCCAAATTTTGTACCGTAGCTCTCTCAATGAAATTCGCGTTCCGCTAATTTTGGATAGTAAAGCAACGCCATAGATATAAACAATGACACTACCAAAAAAACCAATATCACCGATACCAGGATATGAAGGAGATTCCACTTTATAGTGATATACATAATAACTACTGTATGTTTGCCCAAAACATTGCAAGAACAAACCCATTGAAAATGCCAAAACTGCACGACCTAGTACGCTTTTATGGCCACCCCATTTGTAAGAGATGTAGGTGCCTGCAATAGCACCATAGAATGCAAGAATTTGATAAACAGCTCCCCATAGCTGGCGAGCATCCCTACTTGTGTCGATGTCTAGGCTCTTTAAATAAAACCACCAAAATGAAAGCAGTGCAAATATTATTAAGGGGCCGAAGTAAGGATGTTTACCTATCGCTGACTTCTGAACCATGGACTGCATTGTAGCATTTAGGCGTTACGGTATGTCAAACAATATTGTTTAAAGAAAAGGGTAGGTCTAAAACGTGATTTTGCATCCCTCAAATTTTGTAATCCCAAATCCTGTTCGTAGTTAAATAATTTTTTATCAAATGAGTAAAGAATTTCAGCATTTTTTTTCATTAAATATGAGTTTACACCTATGAACTCCGCATCAATTTTTGATGCATGTGCAATAACATGTTCAGATTCAGTAAGTTCGTTTAAGAAAAATGCAATCATTTTATTCTCTACAAAGATGCCGACCCCCAAGAGCTTAAAATGTTTTGTAGCCGATAACAGTCTCTTCAACATCATTTCTTCATGTGATTCAAATGAATCTTCTTTGCTTAATTTTAATGTTATCCATTTTTCATATAAGGAAATAATAGAATCATATATTTTTGGATCTTCTAGATTCAGTATGGCTGCGTTAGCATCTGGATATTGTTTTAAAAAATTAGATATTTGATTACGTTTTTTTTGAAATTTTTTGCCTTCCATATTTTTTAATTCCTCAATGCTATATACATAATCAAAATTATCTCTGTCTTCCCTGACTTCAAATTTCTCTTTATCAGCTAGCAAAGCCGCGTCTTCCGGTATTAATTTTAACTCAGCAGGCAGACCTTCATCTATCGAATGTTTGAGCAAGACATCAATTGTCTCATTTATTTTATTTTCACCTAAAAATGAATAAAATGGCTCACCTGATAGATAGTCAATAAATCGTACAACTAAATTTCCATTGAGTTCTGATAATCTTACTTTTCCATGAATATCCCAAGACCATAAGCTTACAAAATTAAAGTCCGAATATGGAAGCAATCTTTGTGTGAAGATCTCTGCATCGATCTTATCTGTAGGCTCAATCTTTTTGAATTTAGGGAATTTCGGTATCATCTTTGAAAAGTGAATAATCTAATATTGCATTAACCAAATGCCAGAGAACACAATAGTTGCAAATCCGAGCTTTTTAAATAATCCGCCCAACGATAGGTCTTCCCCGAAAATTTTATGTGTAAATACGTTAAGCAGCAATCCGTAAATAATACCGAAAAATATTTGTGTACTGCCAATAACACCAACTAACGCAACGGGGCCCAATGAAATTGCATAAAAGCTAAGGAGTTTTGCTGAAATAAATATAATTTCATTAATGAAAATGAATAAGAGGGCAAATTTTGAAGATCCATGTCTTGTAATCAAAAAAGCCTTTCTTATTGTTGGTGATAGAATAAAGAGAAGCAAGCCACCGACGAATATGCCAGTGCTTTCATATGGAATGATCTGTTGGAATGAAACATTTAATACAATGAATTTGAATAGTACATTTGCGCATGACCATAAGAAATCAGCAAAAAGTATGAATAGTAGTGCGACTGACAAATACCTCCTAAAATTATTTTTTCTTATAGAGATGCCAATTATTGAAAATAATATAAGAATGAATCCAAAAATTTGATAGATGGTAATTGCCTCATGCAAAAACGAAGTTGATAGGAAAAGCGTTATTACCGGAGTAAATTGCATCAAAATAATGACGGTACTAGTATTCTCAATAGAGAGCGCCCGAAAGTAAAAAAAGAGACCAAATACTGTTAATACGCCGCTTATTATTAATAAGAGTGCGTCTTGAGGTGGAAGCAGTGGGCAACCAGCAAATATCCAGTAGGAAATGCCGAATATGAGGCTGATTATTGCACTATAAATTATCAAGCCCCGGTAATCCTTAACCTTGCGAATGAGAATGTATTTATCAATAAAGTTGGTAATTGCATATACCGCTGCTGCCAACACTGCATAAAAAATCCATGACATATTCCTGCACATTCTGCTGTTTTTTTGTTTGCGAACAAGCTTTTGATATTGTGGAAGAAGAAAATACGAATATCAAGCAAAGCTGAAAACTTGCAGGTTCATTTAACACGAGTAATATGAACTACGATAAATAATTTTATGAAGCCATTATCCGCATGATATGAGCATTTATGATCAAATTGCGGAAAGAATTATAAAGGAACAGGAGCTACTGATAGGCCCAATTGCTTGGTATGAAGCGGGGAAAGTAGAGGGCTTGGTAGTGAAGGATAACAAAAAGGGAATAGTTGCTGTGAATGCAAAAAATGGTGGAGCTGTCGTTAATAAGTTAGTTGACAGATTTACAAATATATTTGGTCGTGCTGGTCAAGAAGTGTGCAAAGAGTCAGTTAGCGCTTTAATTGCTGATATGCAACCATCACAAATACCAGCAAGTTTGAAGTAGTTTGTTTCTTCAAAAATGGGCTCTTTTATGCTAAAATGAATAGATGTCTAATTTTAACAAAAAAAATAAAGTGGCAAAAAAAGCAGGGCTACCCAGTGACGATAAGCCGCAAACAATCATGGCGAATTTGTATAAAAAGAATATAGACTTATCAGACAGAAACAAAACGCTATCACTGCTGAGTAAAATTTATGAAATAGGTATTCTTGCTATAAAACCAGAAGAGCTGGCTTCTCGTATATCGAGAGAGGTTCAATTAAATCTAAATTTTGAGATAGTTAGCATTTATAAATTTGAGGAAGCATCAGATTCACTAATTCCACTCAGTTTTTCAATTTCAAATAGAGTAAGCCAATCACTAAAAAATCATGAGCTACTGATAGCCAAAACAATTATTTCGACTATTTCTAAAGAGCCAGCGCTAAATGAAGTTGTTCATTTAAAAAAACAAAATATTTCAATTGGTGTAAAAAATATATGGGGTGTTCTTTTAGATTCAAAAAAAATTGAGAAATTTTCGAAGGATTCCAATATAAAAAATACCTTCTTATACCCACTGGTTGTTGAAAATAGAACACTCGGAATGATATTAATATCTCTCAATAGAAACTACAAAAGCCTTAGTTCATTCGAGAAAGAATCAATAAAGAATATAATGAATGTCACAGCTCTTGCACTTGAGAAATCATATCTTTACGTAGAACTTGAAAATGCAAATGATCAGCTCCGCGAGCAGGATCGTCAAAAGGATGAATTATTGAGCATGGTCAGTCATCAATTGGCAACTCCTGTATCAGCTGTGAGATGGAACTTAGAGATGATGCTTGATGGAGACACTGGGAAATTAAATAAAGAGCAAGAAGATAGCCTTAAATCTTTGCAAAGTATTTCTGCAGATTTATCTGACCTGGTCAGCATGATTCTTGATGTTTCCAGAATTCAGCTGGGACGTATAAAAATGGATCCGCAAGAATTGGATTTGGATCAGTTCTTTAAGGAAATATTGAATGTCATCATACCCAAGGCCAAGGAGAAAAACGTTAATTTCAATATTTCATTACCAAAACAATTGCCTAAAGCAATGCTCGACAAGCGCTATACGCGTATGACTATTGAAAATCTTTTAAGCAATGCTGTTAAATATACCTCGAAAGAAGGCGACGTTGATTTCACGGTGACAATTCAAAATGATTCAATGCATTGCGAAGTGAAGGACACAGGTGTCGGTATCCCAAAAGCAGATCAGGACAAAATCTTTGGCAAGCAATTCCGTGCTAGCAATGTTAGGAATGCTGTTGATGGTAATGGTTTTGGTCTTTACATCGCCAAGAGCGCCGTTGAATCACAGGGGGGCAAAATTTGGTTTGATAGCAAAGAAGGAAAAGGAACAACCTTTTTCGTTACTTTGCCGCTTGGCACCAGAAAGAAGGCGATCAAATAATCAGCAAAGATCGGGAGGTCATCAAGGAAATAAGATTTTTTTAGCTCCTAGTTAAATTTGTTTTCGATAATAAATTTGAACCTGTTCCATTTAGTGCTATTACCTTTCTTGCATTAAGATCATCTTCTCTTTGGATGAAATTCGCATTCCACTCCGTGAGTGATAAATGCTTATCTAGAAGATCTATAACTTCCTGCCATTCAAAACTTTTGCAGCTATAGATATCCATGTGCAAGTGAGATGGCTTATTTGCCTCCTCAAAATAATGGCCACTTATATGACTTGTTGTAATAGGTTGAATGAATGACCAACCGGGGGCTCTGAGATCAGCTGCCGGATATATTTGAAGCGGCCCTAATTCTTCCATGCCCAGAGTCGAAAGTAGGTCATTTATTAAGCTGCGCGTGATTTCATCCATGTTGGATTGATTGAGTGCTTTCTTTAAATATGCATCTAAAATAAACATTTCGTGCTGGAGAATTAATTCACCCGTTACTGTTTCTGCATCCTGCATAAAGAAAAGAATACTCCTAAAAACACGCACAACGTAGTTACTGATTTACTTTTTGTCAAAAACAGTCCCAGCATAAATAAGCGTATTGGTTCTTTTGCCCGTCTTCGCCGCAAGTTCACGCAGTGTGAGAGCATCTTCTTCTAATAGTTTTTTCAAAATCAAAATCTCGGTTCCCGAAAATCCGGCCTCTTCGAGATAGACTTCGATACTGGAGGGAAGGGAAGTCATGTAAACTATACTATACGTTGTCTTTTGGGCTTAGAAAAGGGGAATTTTTGGGAGCTAGTAATACAGTTCTTATTGATTTGTTGGCTTAATATTTAATAAAGAAATTTCCAAATTTCTTTCTCCAGTTGCTGTTTCATCTCCACTCATATGAATGTCATATATTTTATCGTCATCACCTATGGCGAAATAGTTAGTATTTGAACAATTCGGGCCATATTTGATTACACGGATATTATTCTTAGTCACATCGAATTGAGTTGTATATCCCTCATTCCAATTGCCGTTAAAAGCATCTGCTCCTGTGTTAAAGTTCGGACCTTTAATACAAACATTTTTTAATAAATCATCTAAAGAATGAAAATTTTTGTTTAAACATATTAAGAATGAAAAATATGAATTTCTTTGAGAAGAAGTAGCATTTGAAAATTCAGAAGGTGAAAAAGTGGAAATGATTGAACAAGATCCATTACTAGAGGCAGTTATCTGAGCAGTTGATGGCAATGCAATGCTAAAAGATGTGTTAGGCACTTGCTGATATATCCAGTCAGTCGACACTAAAGACAATTCGGCCAATTTAGAAGCAGTGCTGCTTTGTGAACTTGCTCCATTTACACCTTCTGAGCCTATATTAAGATTCTTTGCATTATTACATGCACAGAGTAATAATGTCAGGAGTGCAGCCGCTAAACACCTACTTTTTTTCATGATTAACTTTGTGGATTAATTCTGTAGATAGTAATAGAGTTAAGGATTTGTGCTAAATGATCAAATGTAAAATAATGCAATCTAACAGTATTGTCATCCATTCCACTAACTCTAAGTCCCCAGTTTGAGTCGTACACCCAAACTCCATTTGCATCTATTCTATCTATTATTGCTGTGTGTGGCGTTTCTTCGGCACCAAGAATTGCATCCATTTGAATAACGTCCCCGCTCAATTTATTTTGGAAATAATTTTTAACATCCGCAGTAGATTTAGTTGAATTCACAAATTCTCCTAGTGAAGTTACGTCATTTGAATCGAACCATTCGTCATAAACATATTGAATATTTCCGTTTGTATCCATGACATATTTATTTCCGGGAAGAGTAATTTTTCCATTAAATACATTTTCAATTATTGACTCTGCCCATTGTTTACAAGATTCACCTGATTTTTCAGTTGCCATAAACTCTGTAGGAGAGACTACCTGTAAAGTTGGAAGTATTGTATTGCGTAGATAAGTCAGTATTTCTTGATTAGGAATCGGCAATTGCTCCATGGCTCCATCGACAGGGACAGTGATTTCTGTAGATTTGTCTCCGACATGTGTCTGCAAACTTTGTGCATTTTGAGAATCTTCTTTTCCAAACCACGCCGCGATTTTTATTTGTATCGGGCCGTGTGAAAAAGGCATTTGATCATTAATATCTTTGATCGGAATGCGAATGAATAGCTGGTTATCGATTTCGCTTCCAACTGGAACATCCGAGTACTGTGATCCTTGATACATTATGTATGCGGAAGCATGACCGTACGTCCAATCAGCCGCAGCCATGTCGAATCGAACACGAATACAGTCTTTGCCATCGGGAGTCATGTCGTAAATATTCGTAACAAATATTTGTGGATCGCTGCCGGGCGCATTACTTGCTGCGAATATTTCATTATAGCCCGCTTTCTGGCTAAACAATTCCATTAATTGGGAAGCACGTGTGGAGATTGTACTGTTTTCTACGACCTGCATAATTTTGAACCATGGAATATCCGTAATATCGGCAACCTCTTTTGAGTAAGTAATTTGCTGTCCAAGATCCGATGTCCCGTTCAATTTCTGAAGCAATCCAAGGAAGATTTTGCCAACTATGGTATCCGATCGCACATCAAAATCAGGATGACTGCCAAATGGATCGAACCATTCCTGTACGTCTTTGAACTCATCTGCAATCGTCATCGAAGGAGTGGAAGCAGTTATTCCGAAGCCATTAGCGTCTGCCTTTGGTACACCGAATGTGTCTGTTATGAGATTACCAATAGCAGTCTGAAGGGAGCTCAAACCTGTATTCGCATCAAATCCGGCATTTGTCAGCAATTCAGATTTTTGATTGATGCATCTCAGTATTGTATCTGCATCACTGTTATCCAATTCTCCATTAGAAACCGCTGACGCGACACTTGTCCGGATATCATCCTGATGCGCCGTAACATAATCATCCACCGCCTGCTTTTGCGCGGTGTCATCTGCTAGCTGGTTCAATGCCTGTGTCTGCTGTACTGGATCTGTGACCGTGGCGGTTATTTGTGCGACGCCGATCGCGAGTTCCTGTTTGCGGGCATCGCGCAATGCGACGATGCGCGGGTCATTTGAATTATTGAGTGTATTGAGGATCTTCGTCGCGAGGCGAATCTGACTCGAATCCATATCAGACGGCGGGGGCGTGTAATTGTTTCCGCTCGCCACCACCCAATCTCCTTCCGCCGTCTGGCGCAGTCCCTTCTCCCTCAAAAAGTCGTCGTGTTCCCGTTGCGTGAGCACGTCCTGCTCAGTCTGGATAAGCTGCTGATATTCGTTGTTGTAGAGTCTCTTCGCCGCTTCCATGATCGCGCCGCAGGAAGGAAGCGATATGCCGAGGGAGGAGAGTCCGCCCAGCTTCATGTAGTCCGATTGATAGATGGCGAGATGGTTCACGTTATTCCAGCGGTCGAGGCATTGCTGAACGGCTTCGAACTGCTGTTGCTGATTGCCGCCGTGCAGAATCTGGATGATGCCGTTGATGGCCGTTTGCATCACATCGCTCATTGCTTTTTCGTACACGCCGAGGTCGTCCCGCATCGTGTTGACGTAATCGTTCATGCCGTTGACGAACATGTCCTGCGCCTGCCCGCGGCTGTAGCTGTGGCCGATTTTGTCCCACATTGCATCGACGGACGCTTCAAAATTTTCCGGACGGTATTCCGGATGCACCTGCAGTATGCGATTCATGAGATCCTCGCCCCCGCCGATGAAGAAATTATAAGGAGCCGGCAAGGTGGCGGTGTCCCAGTACAGACGCGTTTTTTCGATCTGATTGATTTGCACGTCGCCCATGTATGCGCTTGCCACGCTCAAGAAATTGTCGAAGGTCTGCGTGCCTTCGGCCGTGCTTTGATCGCCGGCATAGAGATTCGATGGATCACACGTAACGGTCTGACTCGATTGATCCCAATGAAACGTCAGCGTGTGGATAATCATGCCGCCCTGTGCGTTACAAAGCTGCAGTTGATAATCGCCGGTCGGCCTGTTCGCATCGACCGTAATGCGCATGAGCGAAAAGGTGCTGCCACCCGGGCAAGAGCTGAGTGCTGTGGACAGGAATCCTCCCATATTGGTTTGCACGTAAGCGTTGTCGTGCGGCGTTTGTATATCCAGGAGCATGTTGGGACCGGACGTTTTCACGATCTTCATGTCGGGTTGGATGGGATCCGTTTCGAGCATTCCTGTTTCCACGTAGTCAAAAGGCAATTGCTGCGTAGAAACGCCGCCATTGTTGTTGTCATAGTTGTAGTAAGCGTTCACGGATTTAAGTACCTTGCCGGTTGCTGCATCGATCATGTCGAATGTCACGGAACTGCTCCCTCTATTTGCTGCCATTTCCAGTGAAAACGAACAAGTCGTATCCAGACACCCTCCCGCTTGGTTCAATTCGTATACATGTGATTCTCGATCGCCACTGTATCCATAGATGACATTCATGCGGATCAGCGTGTCGTCGACGGGAGTTGCAAATCGCACATTGAAAATCGTACTTCTGCCGTTGGGCGTAGTATCGATGTACATTTTTGGGTAGAGCGTTTCAGCCTGTTCGCTTAGTGTCTGCGACACGGTCGTTGCTAGATCACTGGCGAGAGAGGCTGCATTCTGCACATTGTCCTGTGCTGTCAGCTTCTGCACTATTGTCGCTTTCTGCAGTTCATTCTGTCTCAGCTGCGCTACGGACAGCGTATAGATGGTCTCATCAAGATCCTCTTGTGTATCCGCCTGTGTCTTCAGGAGAGCATCCACTGCTTTCTGTTTCGCTGCATAGTCGTTGTGTGCGGCGCCGTCAGCATTCTTTGCGGCAGCCTGCGTCGCCTGATCCTTCTCCAGGATATCATCGTCCTTCTTTTGTTCATCCTGCACTTGTTGCAATGCTTGTTTCGCTTGTGCATCTGCGCGCTCCAGAGCGGGCCTGCTGTACCAGTCTTTGCAATACTGCTGAAAAGCCTGCGTGTACAAACTCTCCAGTTGGTACATATGATTCAGCGTGTCGCGATAGTCCTGGCTGTTGCGTGGCGTTCTCCATAAATGCATCCACTCTCCGTACAGTTTCTCGTAAATATTCTGTAAATTGCTACGGTCTGCAACCAGTTGTTCAGGAAGTGAGGTTAGTGCTTTGTCGGCTGTAAGAAGAGCATCCTTTGCCTGCGCCACGCGTGCCGCGACAGCGTCAGAGGCGGCTTGATCATCCGACATGGCATTGCTTGCCATGTTCAGCGCATCATCCGCTGCTTTCATGTGATCTGATGCAGTCTGGAGCGCCGCCTGCGCTGCAACGATCTTCGGACCGAGATCGTCGAGTATCTGCTGATCGCTTCCTTGTACATCCGCCAGATTGTGCACCAACGTCGTTACCTGATCTTCCGTCATGCCCGCGATCTGCTGACTGGTATAGGCGGGTAAGAGAGTGTGCGCGGCATCTCCTGATCCATCCATCACAGCGCGCACTTCCAGCGATTGCATACCGAGGTGTGTATACGTATTCGCGCGGCGTCTTCGTACCGGCTCCCAGCCCAGCATGGTTTTCATCCGCTGCATAAATGTCGTCGTGTTTTCCCGGACTCGTTTTTCCGGTCCGGTCTTTCTGGGGGGATCGATCGGGTCGGATGTCCGCACCCGATCCATCTGCACGGTCATTTTCTCTTCCAGTTGTCTTTTCATTTCATTGCTCAGAGAGGCACTCGCTGCAATGGAGCGGACGATCTCGCGCATCTGTTCGTTTTTCATGCCTCTATGCACACATTGCTCCACCCAGCGTTCCCATTCCCGATCATCCGCGAATTGCAAAAATGCCGCATCCATCAAGGACGGCTGGTTCGCCGGACCCGTGTTGATGCTGAGTGCGTCCGCGGGGACGACGGCGTCGGAAACGGGGATAGAGAGACTGTCGGTCGGTTTGTGCGGAGCCATGAGAAGTGGTGGAAAGAAACGCCCTCATGATCCGTGCGCTCCGTGCAGGAGAGTAGATGCCTTTTGGGATCTTCTTTTTCTTACATATTAAAAATGGCTTCTATCAGCCAAAATTTAGTGTTCTATCCGGCTTCAGAACGCCCTGTCGTCCAATATTGACAAATAAAATATACATTCTATAATATCAAATAGTCGATCACAGGAGTGATCGGTACGGAACTCTCGTTCATTTACTGGAGGTGCGTCATGACGCGGAAAATCGTCTGTGCGATGTTTGTGGTGGCGATGATGACTCTGATCCCCGCTATGTATTCCAGGATGGCCGGGGCAGACGCTCCACGACCGGACGCGATCGTCGCCAACAGTTGCACCTGCAACGCCTGCGACGGCAATTGCGGCCACGGGTGCTCATGTCCGCTCTGCTCCCGCTCTGTCAGGAACGAAGCGGCGCTCATCCGCGCCCGCCGGCTCCTGCAGCGCTACCGCCACTGGCGCATGCAGTGGCGATCGACCACGGGCTTGGAGCAGGCCAGCACCTGACTCCGTCGGTTCCGTTTCCGTCCTTCTCCTTGCGGGGAGAGGGACCCTTTTTTATCTGCATCCGATTCAATAATCAGGTATCATCACCCATCGATGACCAACGCAGAAATCGCCGACGTCTTTGAGCAAATTGCAAAGGTGCTCGATCTGCAGGGTGAGAATCCGTTCCGCATCCGCGCGTACGATCGTGCCGCGCAGACGATCACGGCACTCAGTGAAGAACTCAAAAATATCTACGCACGCGGCGGACACGATGCGCTGCTGGAGATCCCCGGGATCGGTCAGGATCTCTCGGACAAGATTGTCGAACTCCTGAAGACGGGGAAATTGAAATACCTCGCGGAGGTGCAGAAGAAACTCCCCAAAGGACTCTTCGACATCATGGAAGTGCCGGGCATGGGTCCCAAGAAGACGAAGTTTCTGTGGGAGACGTTCAAGGTGAAGGATTTGAAGGACCTGGAAGCACTCGCAAAATCAGACAAACTCATCGGCCGCAAGGGCTGGGGGCCGAAATCGATCGAAAATATTCTGACCGGCATCGAGGCGAAGAAAACCCACGGCTCGCGCGTGGCTCTCCCGATCGCGTTTGTCATCGCGGAACAGATTGCAAACGAACTGCGCGCGACGAAGCTCTGCACCAAAGTGGAAGTCGCCGGCAGCGTGCGGCGCAGAAAGGAAACCATCGGCGACATCGACATCCTCGTTGCGAGCAAAAAACCGACGCAGGTGATGGACGTGTTCTGCAATTACGACGACGTGGAAGCGGTGGTCGCGAAGGGGCCGACCAAATCGAGCGTGCGGCTCAAGAGCGGACTCAATGCCGATCTGCGCGTGGTGGATGAGAACGTGTTCGGCGCGGCATGGCATTACTTCACCGGCAGTAAGGATCACAATGTGCACGTGCGCAGGATCGGCTTGGAAAAGGGATTCACGATTTCGGAATATGGCGTCTACAAAGGAACGGCCAAGGAGAAAGGAAAATTGCTCGCGTCGAAAACGGAGGAGGACGTCTACAAGGCGGTGGGACTTCCTTATATAGAGCCGGAGCTTCGGGAGGATCGCGGCGAGATCGAGGCTGCGTACAAGGGAAAACTTCCGCATCTCATCGAACTCACGGACATCAAAGGCGATCTGCATCTGCACAGCAATTTCAGTGATGGATCCGCGACGATGATCGACATGGCCCGGGCCGCCAAGGAACTGGGGCATCAGTACATCGCGATCACCGATCACGGATCGCCGATGGGCATGGTGTATGGCATCAAGGAAAAAAATATTAAAGAGTATCTGAAAAAAATTAATGAAGCGCGCAAGGCTGTCTCCGGCATTCATATTCTCGCCGGCACGGAAGTCGACATTCTGGAAGACGGCAGTTTGTATCTGCCGGACAAGATCCTCAAGCAGCTCGACTGGGTGGTGGCGTCGGTCCATGGAAATTTCAAGATGCCGCCTGCCGCGATGACCAAAAGAATTCTGAAGGCGATCGAGAATCCCTACGTCGACATCATCGCACACCCGACGTCGCGATTACTCCTCAAACGCGAGCCGATCGAATACGACATGGACGCGGTGATGAAAGCGGCAGCGAAGAGGGGAGTCTTGATGGAGCTCAATGCATCGATCTATCGATTGGATCTCAACGACATTCACTGCAAACGTGCGAAGGAACTCGGCGTGATGCTGAGTATCGATTCCGACGCGCATCACTTCCGCGAGTACGACTACCGCTTCGGCATCACGCAGGCGCGAAGAGGCTGGATCGAGAAAAAAGACGTCCTCAACACGAAAACGTGGAAGGAACTCGAAGTGTTTTTGAAGAAGAGGAAGAAGGGATTCAACGGGTGATAGGAAAAAGCGGACCCGGAAGTCCGCTTTATCCGCATTCTTAAATCCGCCCCTTTCTTTTGCCCGACCCGCCGAAGTGGATACCTTGCGACACGATATTTTGAAGCAGCGGGCGGATTTGTTCATGAATGTTCACGATACTGCTGTCTTCCCACACGTCCTCTTCAAGCGCGTTGTAGAGAGGGGCGGAATTGATGACGTTTTCATATGCGTGATCGCTGCCATAAGCAAATGCACGCGAGAAGGTACGAATGAGTAGTTGATCGACTTCAGCTTCATAACCTTCCCGTACGCCTGAGAGAAACTCGTCCTGCTCTTTCGTGCGGGTCGCTTCGAAGACGCCGATCAATTCCCGGCCGCGCGCCTGGTGTAGTTCATCGAGACCATGGCGGAACTGGCTGCCTTCTTCATCCGCAAGACGAATCTTTGCGAGAAAGAATTGGAGTGGAGCATCTCTTTTCTTTCTCTTTGCGATGTGAAACAAATATTTGGAATGCTCCAACTGTCCTGTCCATTCTTTGGGCTTTGCATCCGGATCCGTGACTCCATGGGTCTCTTTGGTTCCCGCAGCAATGGCAAGACGGTCTGACAGATCGCGGGTGATTTTCACAATCTCCGATCTGCGTTCCTTCGTCGCCTCATTAATGTGATAATCAATCCAGGATAATTTGGAGAGTTTCTGCTCCAGGAGGAAATCGAATGTATCCAGATACTCGATCAGCTGCGTGCGTGTTTTTTGCTGGATGGCCTCGAGGACGGTTGCGTGAAGAAAGGCTATGGTTTCGCACTCCAGAGTATCGAACTGATCGAGGGGAATCGACGAGCCGTAGATGGTGCTGTATGCGTTCATGGGATAGGGGGAATGAAAATAAATTCCTCCTATCGGGCGAACATCATGTGATGTATCTGTCCCGATGAGGGCATGGAAGGGGCACTGATCGCCGCGTTGATGGTCGCGGGAAGTTGCCGGATGAGTCGTCGAGCCATGTCTCTCGTCATCACTCTTGATACGATGCTTGAAAGAACGAAGGAGCCGGCGGTTTACATGGCGGTCATGAGCATGGCGGTGTGGGGAAGGAAATGAAGCGGAATCAAAAACGCTCTCCCGGGGAAGAGCGACTGGTTGCTTCTATCTTCCCCCTTTCGGGGCTGGAGTTCCCACCGTTTCCCTCTCGGGATGGTTGGGGGACGTCTGTAGCGGGCCAGTTCCCTCGACGTCTCTCGTGATAGCGATGATGTGACATCATGAAAGCATGATTTTTCGCATAAATCAAGCAAAATCGTTCATTCCTTGCCTCCATCGCAGCACGTCTCGCACAGAACTCCGCATTGCGAACAATGCTTCTTGAGCCTGCGTTCGATGAGCGCTGCGCCGCAGACCGGACATCGGTCATCGCAAGCATTTTCTTTTATGGTCGCAGGTTCCACCATGTGCCGATGAGCGAAAGTCCCATCACGATGAAGAAGATCGCGACGAGGTAGGCGAGCAGATCCGGCGCGATCAGGATCGCGATGCCGAAGGCGAGGGCGAGAATGCCGCCTGACAAAAACGACGTGCCGATGATGCGCGAGCCGGTGGTGGACAGTCCCTGGGGTCTGCGGAAGAAGAAGAACATGAAAAAAGTATACCATGCGCGAAATGCGTGCAGCGATCTTGCGTCTGCCCCTAAGCAGAACATACTCTTGACCGGATGCCGACCCTCGACGATCTTCATGAGACCTATGAAGAACTTGCACAGTCACATGTGGACGGCGTCGCGGGCGTGCGGCTGCTTGGAGACGGCAATGGAAAGACGGTGATCGTCAGCTGCATGACACACGGCAACGAACCCTGCGGCCTCGCGTTCATACGATACCTCTTGCTTCATCCGGACGTCGCCGCGCGCATTCGCGGCACATTGATCGTGAGCATCAATAATCTCGAAGGAGCCAGGCGATTTTTTGCGGCCGCCACGCCCGAAGAACGCAAAAAGGCGCGCGTGCTGGATGCGAACATGAATCGTCTGCCGACGGATGCGCCAAAGAGCGCGTCGACTGCATACGAACTGCAGCGATTTGCGCAGCTGTATCCCATCTTTCAACGGGCGGAAGCGGGGCTCGATCTGCACAGCTTTCCCGCGGACGGTCCGCCGATGATCATCGACGTGAAAGGGGACGCGTCCGCGATTGAGCGCGTCTCGGATCCGCTGCCGGTCACCGTCTGGGTGAAGGGGATTACGCAGCATCAGGAGGGACATCCGATCGGATGGTTCTATGGAGGAGCGGGGAGCGACGTTCCCGTTTTCGAAGTCGAGTGCGGCGTGCATCTGGACCCCGCGGCGTTCGACACGGCGGTGCGTTCAGGGCTGGCATATCTGGTCGGTCTCGGGATGCTCGACCTGCCGCACGCGACGGAACTCAGGATGCAGGATGTGTTTCATGTGCAAAAGAGTATTCATTTTCCGAATCTCAGTTATGAGCTGCTGCGCCTCTATGACAACTTCGACGTGATAGCGGAAGGGGAAATCATCGCTACGGGCGACGACGGCGACATCGTCGCGGACCGCGAATACCGGGCTCTGTTTGGCAGGCGAACAGTGCGTTTTACACAACAGGAGGAGATCGCGTTTGAAATAACCTGGCTCACTGATCCGCCGGTACATCGCCAGAAGAAGCAGATCGTGTTCGATGCGCTTGATGTGTGATGAGCCAAAGGCAGCCAATGACGAGTGGCGGAATAGTGATCATCTGCGCTACCGGCGAGAGTCCGACGTTCACGATCGGAATGATCGGCATGGCGTCACTGTATAGCCAGCGGTGATTCACATAGACTGCCCAGAGCTCAAAAGAGATGGCGATCAACGCGCCGAGCATTACGGCGATGATCCACGTCGCGGGATGTTGATATGCTTCACGCCGATTGACCCATCCCCAATCACGATGCACGCACGCGAGCGCGAGGTAGATGATGATCATGAAGAGCATGTCGCCGGTCGCCGTCGCTTCGATCAATCGCAATTCTTTGTGCCATCCGGCGATGTGCCACACATAGAGCGTCGACTGCGCGTTCTCCCAAGTGAAATTCAGGATGAAGCTGAGGATCAGATACAAAAACGGCATCGATGCGACTCTATCAGCTCACAAAAATTTTTTATATTCATGAAAATCTTTCTGATATTCCTGCCCCACCTTCATCACGTTGTGCTTGATGCCGCAGGCGTAGGCTTCCGTCTGATGCGCCGTCGCCGTCATCCACGCAAGTACGCCATTAGCGTAGCCGCAATAGACGCAGTTGAGCCGCTGCACCCCGTTCAGTTTTTTCAGCTTTCCCCGGTCGACACTCAGATAATCATGCAGGCGGATTTTTGGAATGTCATAAATCGAAAACGCGATCAATTGGTACAGCCAACAGAGCGCGTGGCAGACAACGAGCGGGAAGAATGCGAGATAGATCACGAGATTGGCGATCCAGCACAGCAGAAAAAATTTCGTCCCCAATGTTTTGCCCGGTGCGCCGACAGACAGGTCCATGCGGTACAGTCTACCACGCATCGCATGTTTCTGCGGTATTTACGGTATTTTTTTACATTGCTCAGGGCGCTCAAACGTCGCATGATGCAGGCCCTCGACGCATATGAGAACGCACGATCCGTACAAAGCACTGCGCAGCCGCAACTATGCGTTCTTTCTGCTTGGCAACGTGCTGGACAGCATCGGCAACCAGATGCAGGTGGTGGCGGTGGGATGGGAGCTCTATCTGCGCACGCATTCTGCGGCCGTGCTCGGCTTTGCCGGGTTGGTCCAGTTCATTCCGGTACTGCTTCTGGCGCTGCCCGTCGGACATGCGGCGGATCGGTACAACCGAAAGACGATGGTGCTCATCGCGGAAATCATCACCGCGATCGCGGCTGGCGGGCTCGCAGTGTTCTCCGCGCTGCATGTGGCATTTTACTTCTACTACAGCTGCGTGTTCCTGCTCGGAGTCAGTCTCTCCATCAACATGACGAGCAGGTCGTCGCTGCTGCCGTCGCTCGTCCCCAAAGACGCGCTGACGAACGCAATCACGTGGAACAGCAACGGACGCCAGGTGGCGACCATGGCGGGGCCCGCGATCGGCGGACTTATCATCGCGATTACGGGCGGGTCGTTTTGGGTGTATGTGATCGATGCGCTCAGCTCGCTCGCGTTCATCCTCCTGCTTCTGCCGCTCAAGATTCCGTATCAAAAACCGCAGCAGAGAGAAAAAATATCGCTGCATTCCCTGCTGGTCGGCGCCCGTTTCATTTGGGAAACGCCGCTCATTCTGGCCACGATCACGTTGGATCTGTTTGCTGTGCTGCTCGGGGGAGCCACGTCGCTGCTGCCGATATACGCCACAGATATCCTGCACGTGGGAGCGCAGGGACTCGGCTGGCTGCGCGCAGCGCCGTCCGTCGGGTCGATGATCATGGCTGTTGCCATTGCGCACCTTCCAGCCATGCGCCGGGCAGGTCCGACGTTGCTGCTCGCAGTCGGCGGGTTCGGCATCGCGACGATTCTGTTCGGTCTCTCCAAAAATTTCTATCTCTCGATTGCGATGCTTATTTTGACGGGCGCGTTCGACACGATCAGCGTCGTCATCCGCAGTTCGCTCGTCCAGATCAGGACGCCCAATCACATGCTGGGACGGGTGTCGGCTATCAATTCCGTATTCATCGGCTCGTCGAATCAGCTGGGGGAATTCGAATCGGGAACCGTCGCACAATTTTTCGGCGCGGTTGCATCGGCCGTGAGCGGCGGCATCGGCACGATCATTGTGGTCGCATCGGTCGCTCTCATCTGGCCGCAGGTCAGGCAGCTCACGACGCTCGATCAAGCGGCGGAGACGACAAAGTCGTGATCCTCATTGCAGTGATCCATGAAAGCAGTACCATGACTCCATGCGATTCTCTTCATCATCTCCTACATTACTCAAGACCGCCGTGTACGCATCGCCGATTGGAGCGGTGCTACTCGTGGCATCCGATATAGGACTGCGGGAGATCAGTTTCTTGAGCACAAATTCAGAACAGGAATTTTCGCATGATACAGGACTCGATCCGTTTTATGATCAGATAAAAGAGTACTTTGAAGGAAGCCGAAAGCAGTTTGATCTGCCGCTTGATCCGGTGGGAACGGATTTTCAGAAAGCAGTGTGGACAGCCGCGACGCGCATTCCCTACGGTCAGACCGTTTTTTACGAAGACGTTGCGCGAAGAATCGGGTCCCCGCTCGCCATGCGTGCGGTTGGCACGGCACTCAAGATGAATCCGCTCTGGCTGGTCGTTCCATGTCACCGCGTTCTCCCCAAGAGCGGGGGAATGGGCGGTTATGCCGGAGGAGTGGAACGGAAGGAGTGGTTGCTGAAGCACGAACAACAACATTCTTGATGCAATATCGAAGGTCTTCCATTTCTTTGTCTCCAGCGACAAAGAAATGGAGAAAGAAAACGCCGCCGCACGCCAATGTGCCCACTCCGCCCCCCGCCCGTACCGAACGCGGTACGTTCGGGCGGGCGCTCTGTGATTTCCTCGCTTCGGCATCCGCATCGCTTCGTCATGTGACGCTGCGCGTCACGAAACAGAGCTTCCCCTTCACCCCTGACGAAAACGTATTGCGGCTTTGAATGAGCCAAAACACCTCTTTTATATTGCTTTTCGGTGAGTTTGCTTTACTATGCCCCGGTCCACGCCGTCGGGCGCGGTTTTCCGCATTTTTCTGCTACGTATGGAGATTCGAAACATTGCCATCATTGCTCACGTCGACCACGGCAAGACGACGCTCGTTGATGCACTGCTCAAGCAGGGCGGGGCGTTTGCCGCGCACGAACAGGTGGGGGAGCTGATCATGGACAGCAACGATCAGGAGCGCGAGCGCGGCATTACCATTTATGCCAAAAACACGTCGATCCGTTATAAAGACTGCAAGATCAACATCGTCGATACGCCGGGCCACGCGGATTTCGGATCGGAAGTGGAGCGCATTTTGCGCACGGTCGACTGCGTGCTGCTGCTCGTCGACGCGCAGGAGGGTCCCATGCCGCAGACGAAATTCGTGCTCAAGAAATCGCTGGAACTGGGGCTGAAGCCGATTGTCATCATCAACAAGATCGACAAACCCGCGGCGCGCCCGATGCAGGTGGTCGATATGGTTTTTGATCTCTTCGTCGCGCTCGGCGCCAATGATCAGCAACTCGATTTCCCGTATCTGTTCGCCATCGCGCGCGAGGGCATTGCGAAGAAAACGCTCGACGATCCGTCGACCGATCTGACGCCGCTCTTCGAGCTCATCATGAAGCACGTGCCTCCGGCGGAGCAGAATACCGATGCGGTCTTCCGCATGCAGCCGAGCAGCCTCGGCTATGACAATTACGTCGGGCGCCTGGCGGTGGGCCGCGTGTACGAAGGTATCGCGAGAGTGAATGACAAAGTGTATGTGAAGGATGCGGACGGCAAGACGCGCACGGGAAAGATCACCAAAATTTATGAGTATCAAGGTCTCAAGCGCATCGAAGTGAACGAAGCAAAGGCGGGAGACATCGTGATGATCGCTGGAATCCCCGACATCTACGTGGGTGAGACGATCACGACCGATGAAAACGCACCGATGCTGCCGGCGCTCAGGATCGATCCGCCGACCGTCACCATGACCTTCTTGGTCAACGATTCGCCGTTTGCCGGTCGCGAAGGAAAACTCGTGACGACGCGCCACATCAAAGCGCGCCTGGAAAAAGAGAAGGAAACGAACGTCGGACTCCAGGTGGAAGAAATCCCGAACAGCGACAGCTACAAGGTGTCGGGGCGCGGCGAACTCCATCTTTCCGTTCTGCTTGAACAGATGCGTCGCGAGGGATTCGAGGTCCAGGTCTCGCGCCCGCAGGTGATCATGCGCGACGGTGCCAACGGCAAAGAGGAACCGATGGAGCAGGCGATCATCGACGTGCCGGAGGACTTTGCCGGAACCATCATCGACATGCTCAACCGCCGCAAAGGTGAACTGTCCGATATGCGCACCGAAGAAGGACACACGCGCATGGAATTCAAAGTGCCGACGCGCGGGCTTCTGGGATTTCGCGGAGATTTCATCATCGAAACGCGCGGCGAGGGAATCCTCAATCACTCATTCTTCGAATACGCGCCGTACAAAGGAGAGATGCCGGGCAGATCCCGCGGTGCGATCATCTCGATGCTCAACGGCGAGGCGACGGCCTACGATCTCTGGAAGCTGGAAGAGCGCGGCAGGCTCTTCATCACACCGACCACGAAGATTTACGAGGGTATGATCATCGGTGAGAGCAGCAAGGATCAGGATCTCGTGGTGAACGTGACCAAAGGAAAAAAGTTGACCAACATGCGCGCCTCCGGCAGCGATGACGCGGTGAATCTCACGCCGATCAAGCCGATGAGCTTAGAGCAGGCCCTCGAATACATCGACGACGATGAACTGGTGGAAATCACGCCGACGTCCATCAGGCTGCGCAAGAAACTGCTGACCGAAAACGAGCGCAAGAGAGGAAAGGCGTCGGAGTCCGCATGAAGACGGGCTGAGATGATTTTACTGAATACAAAAAGAGAACAAGGAAGATGACAGCATCCGTGTGCTGCTTCGTCATGTGCTCTGAACCCTTTCCCCTTTTTGACGTATGCGCACAAAATTCTTTTTGATCTTCTTTTCGGTCATGGCCGGGCTTTCCATGCTGCTCTACGATTCCGCACTCGGAGCAACGGGCGATACGGTGCAGACGGCGGACGCCGATACGAATGCGGCGACGTCCGTCAGCAATTCCGTAGACGCTGTCTCCGGGAATGACACGACCGTCACGCAGCAGGCGAGCTCCGGGAATGCGACCGCGCAGAACGTCTCTATCAGCAACAGCGCATCCACGACCGTGACCGTGTGCATCGATGCCGTTTCGGGAAATATCGTCTCCATCGATCAAAACGGAAATGTGACGACCACGCCGATCAGTTCCGCGTTCAGTATCGGCAGTTTCCCGGCATGTCCGGCGAGCAGTGCGTCATCGGTTTCCTCCGTTGCCGTGAGCAGCGCGTCATCGGCGTCATCGGTCAGCGCATCCTCGGTCTCTTCGGCCGCAAGCAGCGCGAGCAGTGTCCCGCCGGTGTCCTCTGTTTCATCCGTCAGTTCAGCCGTTTCATCGCAACTATCGAGCGCCGTCAGCAGCGCATCATCTGTGGATAACGGAGGAGGAACAGGCGGCGGGACCGGAGGGGGCGGCGGAGGCACGGTCAGCAGCGCTCCTCCGGCAAGTTCCGCAACATCCGTCGAGGCGGCGACCGGACAGGATACCGGTGGAGGCACGGGCGGCGGTGGCGGAAGTGGCGGGCATCGCGGCAGCGGCGGCAATCCCTATGCCGATGACAATGCGGGCGCCGGTTCTCCGACGGGAGGAGGAACGAGCGGCGGTGGAGGCGGAGGAGCTGCAAGTTCGGTTGCACTTCCGCCTCCGGCGTTCGGCGGACCGGTCGCATCGTCGTCCAGCTCCCAGCCGATCATTCCGGTAGCAATGCCCGTCGCAGGACATCCGCCCATCTGGCCTGATCTCTTCCATGCGATGATGATCGCGTCACTTCTCGGCATGGGAACATGTCTCGTGAAACTGACGGCCGATGCGGCTGCAGTGTGAATGGAAAATAGTTCTTTTTTTAGTCAAAATAGAGCTGTCACACAGATGTGTTACTCTGCATGAATGGATGCGTCTCTGAGCGTCGATGATGTGATAGCGCGGCTGCACGGAAGCCGCGACGGTCTCGATGAAGCGGCAGTCATGCATGCACGGCGGGAATGGGGCTGGAATGAATTGCCGCGCAAGGGCATATCGATCGGGTCGATTCTTTTGCGCCAGTTTCAGGATGTGCTCGTCTATATTCTTCTAGCGGCGCTGCTGCTGACGGTCGCGTTGCGCGTCATGACCGGAGACGGATCTCTGGAGAATTCCGTCGACATCATTGCGATCCTTTCCATCCTGCTGCTGAATGCCCTACTCGGATTCGTGCAGGAATATCGTTCCGAACAGGCGCTGCGGAGCCTGCAGGACCTGACGTCGCCCCATGTACGCGTACGCAGAAGCGGACGTGAACGTTTGATCAGCTCGCGCGAGCTGGTACCGGGAGACCTGGTGATTCTCGAGGCGGGGGATCGCGTGTCGGCGGACGGACGGCTGCTGCATGTGTCGCATCTTGATGTGAACGAATCGAGTTTGACGGGTGAGAGCGTCGTGATCCCCAAGACGAGCGATGCCATCCCCGCTGCGCATTCCATCGGCGATCAGCGCAACATGGTTTTTGCCGGAACGCTCGTGACGCGCGGGAACGCGGAGTACATCGTCACGGCGACCGGACTGCAGAGTGAAATCGGACGGATTGCCATGCTGGTCGCCGCTTCGGAGCCGCCGCCCACGCCGCTGCAACGGCGTATGAAAACATTGAGCGCGACGATGGGAATCGCCGTGCTGGCGCTCTGTCTGCTGCTCGCGTTTGTCCAGTATCAGCGTGGCGTTGCCGTACTCGATATCGTGCTGCTCACCGTCAGTCTCGCCGTATCCGCGGTGCCGGAAGGATTGCCGGCTGTGGTGACGGCGTGTCTGGCAATGGGAGTGCGGCGCATGGCGGCATTGCATGCGTTGGTCATGCGCCTCGACAGTCTGGAGACGCTCGGCAGCATCGATGTCATTTGCAGCGACAAGACCGGCACCATCACTCAAAACGCCATGATCGTGCGTCAAACGTGGACGCTGTCCGAGAGCGCGGACGACCGGCGGCTGCTTGTGCAGATCGGCGCGTCGTGCAACCGCGCGCAACTGCCGGATCTGGGTGATCCGACGGAGATCGGTCTGCTGCGGTATGCCGGGGAGCAGCACGTGGAGCGACTGGATCTGGAGGAAGAGGAAGTGCCGTTTACGTCCGAGGGCAAATACATGCAGACCCGGCACGGAGACAGATCTTTTTTGAAAGGAGCGCCCGAAGTGATCCGCAGGATCTGCGACGGACCGGAATCGGATGTCATTCACGAACACGCGGTCGCCATGGCGAAAAGCGGATTGCGGGTGCTGGCGATGGCGGTAAAGGACAAGAAGAAAATACGCTGCGTCGGACTCATGGGGATGGAAGATCCGCCCCGACAGGCGGTCCGGCCTGCCATGCAGGAATCGAGACAGGCGGGAATCCGGACGGTGATGATCACGGGCGATCATGCGGACACCGCGCTCGCGGTTGCGCGGCAGGTGGGGATCGACGGCGATGTTGTCGAGGGAAAGACGCTCGCCGCGATGACCGATGACGAACTGCGCGCGACGGTGCGAACGGTCTCGGTCTATGCGCGCGTCTCGCCCGAACACAAAATCGCGATTCTGCGCGCACTGCAGAAAAACGGACACATCGTCGCCATGACGGGGGACGGCGTCAACGACGCACCGGCGCTCAAAGCGGCGGATGTCGGCATCGCGATGGGAAAGGACGGCACGCAGGTCGCACGCGAAGCCGCGAGTCTGGTTCTCACCGATGACAATTATGCGACCATTGTCGCGGCGATTCGTGAGGGAAGACACATTTACGACAACATCCGCAAGTTCATCCTGTATCTGGTGCGTGCGAACGTCGGACAAATTTTTCTCTTCACGACGACGGTCGCGCTGAGTCTTCCGCTTCCGCTGCTGCCCATTCATATTCTCTGGATCAATCTGATGACCGATGGTCTGCCCGCGCTTGCGCTCGGCATGGAAAATGCGGAATCCGGCATCATGCGGCGTCCGCCTCGTCCGTCGAACGAACAGATGTTTACGGGCGTGTGGACGAATCTGGTTCTGGCGGCGCTCGTGTCCTGCGGCATCACGTTTCTCATCTTCCTCCATTCCCTGACCAGCGGCGATTCCGTGACGCACGCGCGGACAATGGCGTTCACGTTTTCCATTCTGTTTGAAATTCTGCTCGCGTATCACAGCCGGAGCTTTCAACCCGTCTGGCGCATCGGCATTTTTTCCAATCGATGGCTGAATGCCGCCGCACTGTTGCCGTTTGTACTGCAGGCAGTCCTTGTTCTGACGCCTCTGCGCGACGTCTTTTCGCTCGCACCGCTGACGGCCGATGATGTCCTCCTTTTTGCCGGAGCGGGATTGGCGGGGTTCCTGTTTTTGGAACTGACGAAATCACTGCGCATGGCGCATAGGAGGACATGAGGATTGTGAAAAAGCGCAGGTGATCGCATGCCGGCATTTGTGCTATGATGACCTGGATGCGATGTTCCGTTCGTCTCGCCGGTCTTTGTCTGGTCCCGCTTCTGCTCTCGGCATGCATGCGGGGCGGATCTGATCAACCCGCGATCAATTTCATCGGCATCGGCACGGGAACGCTCGTCACCGACGTGAACGCGATCCATTTCAGAAACACGTTCAAGACGTCTGAGACGAAACTCGTCGGAGTGGTGTCATTCGCGCATATCGCACAAGGCAGTACCGTGCAGGCAACGTGGTTCTCGCCGGATGAACGCGTACCGCCGCTCGGCCGCACCACGATCACGACTGAATCCGGTGCGAAGATCGCCCGCTTCAGCTTCGCATCCAAGGAACCATGGAAACCGGCTCCGTACGAACTGCGGATCGACGCCTCGACCGGCAAGGGCGAAAACCTCAAAACCGACAGCGGGACGCTGGCATTTTTCATCGGCATGACGCAGCCGGACATCGACGCGTACAAAAAGGATTACGCCGCCTATCAAAAAACCGTCGCAGAGCAGAACGCAGCCGCGGAAGCACAGCAGGCCGCAGAGAGCGCGCTCGCGCAGCAGGCTGCCCGCTTCATGGACGCGCGCAGGGCGTTCGTCGTCTTCAAGGGCAATCTGACGGGCGGCGGCACCGACTACGTGATCCAGGGGAGCGACACGACGGTTGAAGACGCGGCGCCTCCGGGAGGTGGGGCGGCTCCCGGCGTTCTCTATGCGGCGGCACTGAAACAGTTCGCGATTCTGGACGGATCGGGCAATGTCCTTCTCGGAGTGCAGAAAAAATCCAACGGATTCAACGCGCTCAAGTCGGGCAGCGGTACGTTTTATGACAAACTGCCGCGCGGCGCCGATCTGCAGATGGCGGTGCTGCCGTCGGGTTCCATCGCACTGACCTGGACCGATGCATCACAAAAAACGTGCACGCTCGAGGCAACGGTCACGAAGGATCATCGGTACGGGGCGGGGAGTTCGGAATGTCGTTAAGACCTCATCCCCCGGCCCCTTCTCCCGCTCCACCGCTTGCCTACCGGGAGAAGGGGGGTAATTTTTTTTATATGTTCCCCTCTCCTGGAAGGCATGCGGGCGGGTAGGATCCGCCTTCGCTCTCCGAGCTACGGACGGACAAGAAGGGGGTAGGGGTGAGGTTATCGCCCCGTCAGTTCCCGAATCCGATCCCGTTTTCTGATGATAATCATCGTAATCCAGCCGACGTTGCTGCCAGCAAGCAGTGCGATGATGATCCAGGCATAGATCGGAATACCGCCGACGGGTGCGGCACCGTGGACCGGCTCGGAGACCATCACCTGAATGACGGGCAGCGCGACCTGCAATTCTTTCTGCGTGTCGAGCGGCAGGACCGACGGCGGTTCCAGGATGAAGTCGCGCTTCTCGACAGTGCCTCCTGAGACGTGGATTTCCAGCTGATGCTTGCCGGTTTCGACGTCGTGGAAGGTTGCGATACCTCCGCTGTTGGTCACCGCGATCTTCGGCGTCGAGAAGAGGACGACCGGCGTATTCGCGTACGGATGACCGAAGGAGTCAAACACGCTCATGGCGAGTGTGGCGACGAGCGTTTGGCCATCCGTATTTTTCTTGATGGTCGTCGTGTACGTCTGCGGAGGCGGCAGTTTGGCGGAAGCAGGCGGCTGCGTCGGAGCGCCATGCAGACGCAGCGCGAAGAGCGCGATGCCGTCGCGTCCGCTGCGTCTCAGGATGCCCGCACCGTTTTGCATTGCACCGATGCCGCTTGCGATCTGTCCGGCGCTCCACTGAATGCCGGCGTTCGTCACGTCAGAGACCGATTGCTGTGCGGCATCGAGATTGTCCGCGACCGTCTGACCGAGCTGCGTCGTCACCGTCGTCGTCTGCATCGCGAGTTCGTTCGCGTTCTGACCGAGGATAGTTGTTGCATCGGCAAGCTGCTGCGCTGCGTCCTGCAATGCATTCGTCGTCTGGTCCGTCGCGTCTGCGATGCTCTGCGCGATCTGAACAGTCGTTTGCGAGAGAGTTGTTGCAGTCGTGTCCGTGATCGCGCCCGTCGTTTGCGTGATGGAGTTGATCGCGGTCTGCGTCGTTGCGACTGTCAGAGTTCCCATGTCCGCGATCGATTGGCCCGCCGTGCGCGCGAACTGCGCGGTCGTCTGACCGACGGTGCCGAGTTGTTCGATTCTGTTCAGCGCGAGCTCACTCGTATCCTGCATCGTCTGCAACGCGACTTGCGCGGCCGACGTCACCGATTGCGTGACAGCCGACACGCCCGATTGCATCGTCGACGCGATTTGCGTCACGGCCGCCTGCGTGCTCTGCGTCGCGCTTTGCAACGCCGTGCCGATCGTCTGGCCGACGTTTCCGACGGAGCTCGCGATCGACTTGGACGCTGACGTTGCCGCCAACGACGTGAGCGTTGTGAGATCCTGCACCGATTGCGCGATGTTCTGCGAGATGCCTTTTGTCTGCGTGATACCCGTCTGCACCGATTGAGTGACTGACGATTGGATTTCACCCAGCGCTTGAATGATTGGTGCGACGATCGGCACGGAATACTCAAGCCCCGCTCCGATGTGGGCGGCAATCTGTTGCTGCAGTTCCTGCTGTATCTGTTCGGATGTTTGTGATGACGACGCGGACGAGGTTTGCGTAGATGTCGCCGTCGATGATGTTTGCTGCGTCGCAGTGGAACTGGCTGCCGCGGATGACGTCTGCTCTGCGACCGGTTGCGGAGCGGTGACGATCGTCACGACGTAGGTGCCGTTCGTACCGTAGGTACCGCCGCTGACGAATCCTGCTTCACTCGAGGAACTTGCAGCCGCGCTTGAGGAACTCGCGACCGGCGTCAGCAGGTAGCCGAAGGACACATTCTTGATTTGTCCGCCGGTGCCGAAGCTGACGAGGCGGCTGTTTGTGCTCGTCGTCGTGTAGCCCGTCGGCGCTTCCGCCGCGATCACGAAGCTGCCGGATGACGTCGGGAGATTGCTGAATATGTATGTACCCGAAGCATTCGATTTCGTCGTGAGGGAGATCGTTCCGCCCGTGCCGGTGGTTCCGCTGAGTTCCACGATCGTGCCGGAGAAGATCTGCGTTTCGGTCACAGCCTTTAGTCCATTGCTGTCACTATCGACGAAGACCGAACCTGTGAGGGTGCTCGGCGAAACGTAACCGAAGTTCGCGCGGATCACGGCGCCCGTCCCAAGCACGTTGCTGCCGGTGCTGTTGAATGTGGTGCGCAGGTACGTGCCGCTGAGCGTGGACGGATCGATGCTGATGGCGTAGCCATTGCTTCCACTGATCACCGTGCCGCTGAAGGCGTACTGGCCGAGGCTGTTTGTCGTCGTCGTGAGATTGAGCAGCGCTCCCGTCAGTGTGGAACCGCTGAGGGTGACGGTGACATTATTGAATCCGGTCGATTCATCGCCCGTGCGCACCCCGTTGCCGTTGTCGTCATACCAGACGTAGCCGACGATCGAGCCGGTGGCTGACGCGCTGTTTGCAAAGTTCCAGTTCACGTTATTGCCGCTGTCGGTACAGTGATCGCTGTTCTTGTGACAAACGAGCGTGGCACCACCCGTTGCATCGCTGTCCTTCACATCCAAGTAACTCAAGCTCTGCGTGCCGCTGTCACCATCGAGCAGAATGTGTGCGCCGGTTCCGCTTGTAGTGGAACGAATCGAAAGGAGATTCGATGCAGCGCCGTTTATCGCGAGCGCACCCGAGAAGCTCTGGCGACTCGTCGGATCGAAGAAGAGTTTGGCCGCACTGCTGACTGCTTTCGTGAAGTTGTAGAAGAGCGTCGATCCACTGATCGTCTGATTGGTTCCATCAAGAATGAAGTTATTGTTTCTCTGTGTGATCGATCCTGCATCAAGCAAGTTGCCTGCGAGGTTGATCTGACGATTCGAACTCGTCGGGTCGAGGGTGCTGTCTGCGATCTGTAGATTCCCATTCACATCCAGGTTCGCGCCGAGTGTGACCACACCAGAGCCGCTGTTCTGATAGCCATCCGCGAGGTGTGCGACTTCGGATGCGGAGAGCGCGCGATTGTAGATGCGGACGTCGTCGATGTTTCCTCTGAACCAATACGATGAAGCTGAGTTGAGATTTCCAAGAGTCGTAAGGCCGCTTGTGAAATTTGAATTAGAATAACTTGTGGTCCCTTGTGATACTCCGTTTACATAAAATCTCTGAGTAGTGCCGTTATAAGTAGACATAACGTGATACCAAACTCCGTTTGTTGTGCTAGGGCCGGCCACTTCTCCGTTTGAACTTCCCCAGCCTGCATACACAATCGGTGAGTTAGGCTTTCGTATGAATCCGAAACCGGATGTTGCAGAATCGAATCCATTCCATAATGGAATTTCATATGTGCTCGATTGACGCTCAAACTTGATCCATCCTCCAAAAGTGAAAGCAGCTGTGCCATTGATTGCTCGTACATTTGTTGCAACATAATCATCCACTCCATCGAAGTGCAGCGACTTCGGATCATAGAACCGCGTACTTGGTACCGATGTGCTCCACGTCGGTCCGTTCGTCAGCGTTCCATTGTTTCCATTGCCCGAGGAATCCCTCGCGATCGAGCTGCCGGTGCCGTCATCCATCTTCCAGTAGCCAACGAGTCCATTGTTAATTGTTACATTGTTAAATGGTTGGGACTCGGTGAGTGTGGATGCTCCCACGTTACGCATGATCACCGTTCCCGTTCCAGAGTTGAACGTTCCACCCGTGTGCAGCCAGCTGCCCGAGAGGGTAATCGTCTGGCCTCCGTTCACATTCAAGGTTCCTCCGCTGATCGTCAGCGCGCCGCTCAAGGTCATCTGACTGTTCGGCGGGTTAAAGACCGTGGAGCCAGTGGAACCAATGATCACATTCTGATACGGAATGTTCTTCATCTGCACGGCACTGCTCCCTGCGGAGTCGTACCAGACGGTGGAGTTGAGTTGCGACAGGAAGTTTGTGTAACTCAACGTTTCATCACCATGCAACCGCAGTGTGGTACCGGTGCCGATGATGAGGCTCTTATTCACCGTCAGGTTGTTGCCGTTCAGGTCCAGGGTTCCACCCGTCAGCACCAGGTTCTGTCCGGTCGTGTTCATGACGAGTGCGCCCGAGAGCGTGACGGTATTTGCGGATTTGGCAATGACGACCTGCGGCGAGAAGGTGCCGCTTCTGAGAGCGATCGTTTGCGCGCTTCCGCCTGTCAGTTTGAGAGTGACGTTACTGTTTCCGAAAGTTTCGTTGTAGCCTGTCAGTTGAGATTCCGCAAAGTTTCCGCTGAGAGCAATGGTAATCGGATTGCTTGCGGACCAGATGTGAGTGAAACCGGAACAGGCCGTATTGCTCTGTATCGTGAGATTATGAGACACGGTGAAGCTGTCCAAGAATGTCGTGGTCGATGTGCCTCCGACACATGATGCGAAGCCCAAGAGAGTCAGATCATAGAATGCAGCGCCTCCGCTTGTGATGCTCGTGCTCGTAATGTGGGAGAATGTGAGCGTTCCGCTGCGTGCCGTGAATGTGCCCGCGTTCGTGAACGCATGAGCAACGACGATGTTATGGCTGGTGACGCCGCCGTCATTCGAGACATCGAGAGTCTTTCCGCTGCTGATCGTAAAATCATAGAAGGTACTGTCGCCGGAAAGCTGCGCACTCTGGTTGATCGTCGTCGTGCCAGTTGAGGTTGATCCGCCCCTTGAGAGCGTCGCCGTTCCCGTGCCGTTGACATTGAGGTTGGCATTGAACGCACCGCTCGCGACGGTGAACGACGGACCGGCACCCGTCATTTGCAATGTGACGTTCGCATTTCCGAAAGTCTCGTTAAAGCCGGTTATCTGCGATTCCGTGAAGTCGCCCTGGAGCGTAATCGTGATCGGACTGGTTGCGGACCAAACATGAGTATAACCCGAACAGCCTGTTGTGCTTTGTACGGTTAGTGTGTGCGACACGGTGAAACTGTCTGCAAACGTTGTAGTCTTGTTGCTGTCGCCGCATGTTCCATGACCCGTAAGAGTCAGATTGTAGAGAATGGCTCCTCCTGTAGTGAATGTTGTCGCGTTGCTTTCGGCTAATGTGAGCGTACCGCTATTGTGCGTGAAGGTGCCGCCCGTTCGGATGAAGTCATTTGCGAATGTTCCCGTACCGCTCGTCGCCACGAACGTACCGGCATCCTGATTGAATGTTCCATTATCCGTAATCGCACTTCCTCCATTTGATCCTGTAAATGTTCCACCACTCATGGTGAATGCAGAGTTAATCGTCAGTGCATTGTTTCCCTGAATCATGTTTCCATTTTCGTGCAGGTAGCTCGTCGTGAGTGTGCCGCCGAGGTTCAATGTTGAGCCGGTCCAGACATTCACTGTCTTTCCTGTCGTCACGGTGAGATTGTTGCTGCTCATCGAGTAGAGAGATGTGATGTCGCTGTAGCCCGTTGCTTTTGCAATTGTCAGCATCGCACTCGTTACCGGTGCACCGACGCTCACATGCGTGCCCGTTCCACTGCGCACAATTAATTGGTTCTTGATGAGCGTCATGCCCGTCATGCTTCCTCCCGAACCCGTCGAGACCGTCACTGCCTTGTTCGTACTTCCGGAGATGTACAAGGCAACGACCGTCCCGCCGGTGAGGTTACTGATGCCGCCGATCGTAAATTGTCCGCCGTTATCCACGGTTCCCGTTCCCGAGACCGCAGCTCCGTTCAGGCTGACCGCGACTTTCACGCCCGTGAGCGGTGTGGTTCCACCGGTATTGCTGTAGACCGTTCCGGTGATGTTGTAGGTCCTGCTGAAGCTCCAGTTCGTGTTGTTGCCGCTGTCTGCACATCCGCCGTCACCCGTGTGACACGTGAGCGTCGCGCCTCCCGTGGCGTCGGAATCTTTCACATCGAGGTAGCGCAGGTTCTGCGTGCCGCTGTCACCGTCGAGCAGAATGTGCGCACCGGTTCCCGTTGCAGTCGACCGGATCTTGAGCAGTCCGCCCTGCACGCCCATCAGGTTCAGACTTCCGGATGCAGACTGGCGACCGGTGTAATCAAAGAAGAGAGACGCGGCATTGGTCGCGAGCTTCGTCAGGTTCCAGAAGATTGTTGATCCGCTGAGCGTCTGATTCGCTGTCGTGCTGAGTGTCACCGTATCACTGTGCGGCGTGAAGTTTCCGACGTTGCTCCAGTTGCCCTTCGCAGTTACTCCGTAGTTGCTTGCCGATGCATCGAGATTTCCCGAGACGATGTTCAGGTTGCCGTTCACTGTCAGCGCCGCACCGAGGACGTAATTTCCGCTGCCTGTGTTCTGATAGCCGCTGGCTAGATGTGAGACTTCCGATGCAGAGAGCGCGCGGTTGTAGATGCGGACGTCATCGAGTGAGCCGATCATGTAGCTGGTACGTGAAATGCCGATAGCCGGCGGTTCTGCACCGATGTCCATTTCGCCAGTCGGTATGCCCTGCGTACCACTGATCGTTGCTGTTCCTTGTGACACGCCATTGATGTAGAGCGTCATCGTCGTGCCGTTGATCGTCATGACTGCATGACGCCAGACGTTATCGTTTGCTGTCGAACTGGAAACTCTATAGACCGTTCCATTGTAATATTGGGCTTGTATAACTCCGGAAATGTACGCCAATCCCCACAGATATCGTGTTCCTATTTGCGTGTCTTTTCTGATAATACCGATATCGGAACCCGCGGTCGTGCTCTTTACCCACGTTGCAACCGTGAGATGATTACTGAGTTGAAGGGCACTTGAGTCAGGCACTGACACATAATCATCCACACCATCGAAATGCAGCGACTTCGGATCATAGAATCGCGTGTTCGGGACACTGGTGCTCCACGTCGGTCCGTTCGTCAGCGTTCCATTGTTTCCATTGCCGGAAGAATCACGTGCAATGCTTGAACCCGTTCCATCATCCAACTTCCAGTAACCTACTAATCCATTGTTAAGCGTCAAATTGTTAAATGTTAGTGCACCACTCATGGTGTAATTGTTTCCTGTCCCCTTCAGCGTCACGGTGTTTGAGTGCGTCGTGAGGGTGCCGTAGTTGGTGTAGTTTCCTCCGACAGTAATGTTGTAATTCGATGCGGATGCATCGAGATTTCCATTTTCGATGTCGAGACTGCCGCTCATCGCGAGCGCCGCACCCATGGTGTAGGTGCCGCTGCCGATCAGCTGATTGCCGTTTGCAAGCGCAGAGACTTCCGCAGCCGTGAGCGCGCGGTTGTAGATGCGGACATCGTCGAGGAGACCACCAAAATAATTATAGCCTTTTGCAATATAAAGAGATGAGCTGGCAAATGAGAAGGATGCGGATGTCTGATACACGCCACCAATGTACAGTTTGCCAGTAGTACCATTGGAAGTTAATGTGTAAAGATGCCATGCGCCATCCGATGGTTGTGAATAGCTTCCAGCAAGGCCGGGGCCTGCTTTGATGAATATAGTTGATCCGATGTATCCAAATTCTAGTGCGTTATTTGAGACGGCATCATTTACCCATGATGGATAATTACTAACCGGTCCTCCCTTAGCCCAAAAACTTATTGTTCCTGATCCAGAGAGTCCAACAGGAACACTCACATAATTACTCGTTCCGTTGAAACTCAAACTGTAGGGGTCATGGAACCTCGTCGTAGGCACATCCGTACTCCACGTCGGCCCGTTCACCAATGTTCCATTATTCCCATTGCCCGAACTATCCACGGCCGTGGCTCCCGTCCCATCGTCGAATTTCCAATATCCGACAAGTCCTCTTCCTGCACCGAAGGTGAGGTTGTTGAAGCTGCTGGTTTCATTGATGGATGTGTTTCCCTGTCCGATCATCATCACCGTTCCGGTTCCCGCATTGAAGGAACCGCCGCTGTGGATCCAGCTTCCGCTTAAGGTAATGGTATTGGCATTCGTCACCGCAAGCGTGCCGCCCGTGAGCGTCAGGTTGCCGAAGACGTTGAGGTTCGTTGCAGAAGAGGGGAGCTGGAACGTCGTGTTTGCTCCATTAATTCCCAATTTGTTGTAGACGGTATTGATGATCTTCGCAGTCGCATGATTGCTCTGACCGACGTAATTCACCGTACTTACTTCATCCGTCGTAAACGTACCCGCGATGCTAGAGCCCGTTCCACCGAGGATGAGCGTTCCGCTGTTCGTGAACGCAGTTCCGCTCTTCACAGTCAAGACTGTTCCGGTTCCGAGAATATTCAACGTCACGCCGGTGTTGATGAGCACGACGCCGCTGTTTTGCACCGTCATGCTTCCCACTGTCGCGCCACTCATGATCACTGTTCTCAGCGGTATTGCACTCACGCTGTTGTTATCGACGATGACATCACCGTATGTCTGGTTGGCTGCTTTTTTGTAGATGGTGCCGGCTGCGCTGTTGACGTTTGCTGTGGCTCCATATGCTTGGTAGGTGGTATTGCCGAAACTTATTCCGGACGTGAGGACAATCGCGATGCGGCCGCCTCCTCCGCCGTGGTAACCGCTTCCGCCATTGGCCTTCACTGCTCCGTTTCCGGAGACGGTCGCTGCGGTGATATTCACCGTTCCGCCCGCGCCCGCATGGACGCCGCTTCCGCCTTCGCCGTTTGCCGTGATGGATCCGTTGATGGTGACGGCATTACTTGCATTGATGATTACGGCGCCGCCGCCAATGGAATCATAACCAGCGGAACCCATGTTCAGCGGATTCACCAGCGATCCGTACGAGCTGGTCGGGTTTGCTCCGCCGGATCCGCCGTATGTGCCGCCGCCGTAATACGGAGCGATGCCGCCGCCGGGTCCGGAGTTCACGGCGCTGTCTCTGAATCCGAGATTGTTTGCCGAGAGCAGACCGCCCGTTTGTACAGTGACGTTCGTTGCGTTCAATGTGGCGGCGCCTCCCTGGTTGCTGTGCATCGACGGATTGCCGTCCATTTCCAGCGTGCCACCGCTCTGGATGATGACATCGCCGAACGTATAGTTGTTCGTCCCATCAGAACCGAGACGCAGGCTGCGCAGATGTCCCGTACCGCCGATTGTGAGAGACGTGCGATCGGCGCTGTTCAGGTAAATGGTTCCGGCAAAGCCGTTACTTCCACCCTTTGCCTGCAACGTTCCCTTGAATGCATCTGTCGTGACGTTTGCAAGACTGATGCGCCCGCCTCCTCCGTTGTATGTACCGCCGTCGCCGCCATTTGCCGTGATGGACCCAGAGCCATTCAGCGTGGTTGCCGTGATGTTGATGCTACCGCCCGCGCCATTGTTGTTGCCGCTCGCTCCTTTGCCGTTCGCCGTCAGAACGCCGTTGACGGTCAGTGTTCCGCCGACGTGCACTTGGATCGATCCGCCACCCGGCTGATGCCAACCGCCGCTTCCAAGCTCTGTCGGATTCGTCATGGATCCATACGTCGAGAGTGTGTTGACGGCGCCCATGCCGCCGTGCGTTCCGGCGCCATAGCTCGGTGCTTTTCCTGCGCCTGGTCCTTGTGCGGCTGCGAATCCCTGGCCGACTGCCGTGATCGTCGCCCCCGTCGCCACCGTCAGGCTTCCATCCACAATAATATTCTGCCCCGATCCGTTTCCGGTAAGCGACGAGTACGCAACCGTCACCGTCGCACCGCTGTTTACGGTCATATTGCCGACGACGTGCAGATTATTCTGCGCACCGGCGGTCCAGGTGAGTCCCGTGGTGTTTGATCCGGAATCCGTGAGATCGCCATTCACCGTGAGCGCGTGGCTGAGCGTGATGCTTCCGGTATAGCTCTTTGCGATCGTGATGCTGTTGACTGTGCCTGCGAAGCTGGCATCAACTGTCGCATTTTTCTTGCCGGTCGAGTCGAAGACTACGTTATCCGTCGACGTCGGCACCACGCCTGTGCTCCAGTTTCCTGCCGTGCTCCAATTATTGTCGGATCCTCCACCCGTCCATGTCACCGTCGGCGCGGCGAAGCTCCAATTAGTGTTATTTCCGCTGTCCGTACAGTTGCTCGTACAGCTGAGCGTTGCACCACTTTCTGCATTGCTATCCTGCACATCCAAGTAACTCAAGCTTTGTGTGCCCGCACTACCATCCAAGAGAATATGTGCCCCTGTTCCGCTGTGCGTCGAGCGGATACTGAGCAGATTCGAAGACGCTCCATTCAGCGTCAATGCTCCACTTGCACTCTGACGTCCGGTGTAATCGAAGAAGAGGGAAGCGGCCGTCGTCACGTTCTTTGTCAGATTGTAGAAGACCGTGTCACCGCTCATCGTCTGATTTCCTCCATCAAGCGTCACTGTTCCGTTCTGTGCATCGAACTCACCGACGTTCAGCAGGTTTCCGCTCATCGTGATATTCTTGTTTGAACCCGCATCGATTCCACCCGACACGATGTTGAGGTTGCCGCTCAGGCTCAGGTTCGATCCAAGTACGTACACGCCCGACCCCGTATTCTGATAACCGTTTGCGAGGTGTGCAATTTCGGATGCGGAGAGCGCGCGATTGTAGATGCGGATGTCGTCCATGTTTCCCTTCCAGGAGGTGTCGAATCCATCGGTGCCGATGTCGTTGATTTGCGTGGAGCTGTTGCCCGTCGTACTCGAGATGCCCGAACCCTGTTTGACGCCGTCGACGTAGAGTTGGTAATCGGAGGTCGTATGGGAATTGCCTCCGGCGGCTCCAACGATCGTCCAGTGATGCCAGGTATTGGCCGTGGAAAGTGACGGCACGCCGCTGAATTTGACGGCGTTCGTTCCGTCATGCGGGGTCACGTAGAAGTCGGTTCCGTTGCGGAAGACCAGGAAGTGCTTTGATCCGGTGGCCCACGCGAACAAGCCTTCATAGGTGCCGGGGCTTGTGCCGACCGAATCCCACCACGACAGGGAGAAGGCGCTGCTCGGCGGAATCAGACGGGCGGAACTGCCGATATCCACGTAGTCATTCGTCCCGTCGAAGTGCAGGCTCTTCGGATCATAGAATCTCGTTGATGGCGCATCCATACTCCACGTCGGTTCGTTCGTGAGCGTTCCATTGTTTCCGTTGCCCGAGCTGTCGCGTGCAATCGTGCTGCCCGTGCCGTCATCCAGCTTCCAGTAGCCGATGAGTCCGTTATTGATCGTCAGGTTCTTGAGCGTGTTATTCCCCACGCTCAGTGTCTCACTCGTCGTATTCGCTCCGAGCGTCACGCCCGTCGAGGTTGTGAATGTACCAAGCTCCGTCACCAAAGATCCGGTGACCGTGAGTCCGTAGGAACTCATCGTCATCGTCCCCCTGTCGTACAGGTCCGTTGTCTTCACGAGGCCGCCCGGCGTGAACGTATCGCCGATCCACACCCACAGCTGCTTGCCTGCCGCCACCTGCAGCGTGTTGCTGCCATCGACGTTGTAGATGCTGCGAATATCCGCGTATCCATTGTTCTGTCCAATCTTCAAGTAGCCGTTCGTCATCGCGACACTTCCGGAATCACTGCGGACGATCAGGTTGTTTTCAAACAGGTTCATGCCTGTCATCGTTCCGCCGCTTCCCAGCGTCACCGTCACACCCTTGGCACTGTTACCGCTGATGTAGAGCGTAACGACCGTGCCGCCCGTCATCGTGAGGTTGGAGATCGTGTACTGACCGCCCGCGTCTGTCGTGCCCGTTCCGCTCACAGCGCCCCCGTTCAGACTCACGGCGACCTTGATGTTGCTGCCGGCGGTGGTTGCGCCGGTATCCGTGTAGACGAACCCTGTAATGTTCTTCGGCGGGATGAAGAACCAATTCGTATTGTTGCCGCTGTCCACGCAACCTTCGCTGGCGGAGTAACAGTAGAGCGCCTGTCCGTTGCTTGCGTCCATGTCCTTCACGTCCAGTTCGCTGATGTCCGAGTCCAGCTGCGTTGCGCTTGCGTTCAGATAGAAGTTGGCGGCACTGCCGCTCATTGTCGAGCGCAGCGAGAGCAGGTTGCCGACCGTGCCGTGGAGCACCAGGCTGCCGGAGACGCTCTTGGCGCCATCCGTGGAAACGCTCAGCGTCGCGGGGGACGTGACGGTTTTCCGGAGGTCATAGAAGGCGAGCGCACCCGAGAGCGTCTGGTTGCCGCCGCCGAGGATCACTGCGCCGTTGCGCGCATTGAAGTCCGCTGCGGGCCCCTTGTTGATGAGTGAACCCGTGAGCGTCAGATCGTAATTGGATCCCGAGACATCCAGGCTGGAGCCCGAGTCGATCGTCAGGTCGCCGTTTACGGTCAGCGCGGACCCGAGCAGATAGGTGCGGTTCGGACCCGCTGAGCCGCCGTTGCCGTATCCCTGCGACAACTGCGTGATTTCCGCGTCGGTCAGGCTCCGGCCGTAGAGACGCATGTCGTCGATGTTTCCGTCGAAGATGGTGGAGCTGAAGTAGGCGGAGTTTGTTTTTCCGAACGTGAGCGGGTTGGATGAGGAGTTTGGAATGCTGATGGAAGCGGCGGTCTTGGTGCCGTCGAGGTACAGACCGTTGCCGGTGACGGCCACCTGGTGCCAGCTGCCGGTCGTCACCGCAGACGAGCTGCTGAAGATGCTGCTGGCGCCGTTGTAGTCAAAGACAAGCTTGCCTCCTTCCGCGCCGTCGCGGACCAGGAACTGATAGCCGTAGGAGCTGTCCGCTTTCGCTGCGATGATGCTGTGCGAGGTGTTGGTGTTGAGCTTGATCCAGGCCGAGATGGTGAAGTTGCTGCCCGTGACGTTGTAGGCGGTTGCGGTGCCCGCGTCCGCGTACTTGCTGCTGCCGAGTGCCAGGCTGTACGGATCGCTGAAGTGGAGGGAAGGCGTATCGCTGCTCCAGGTGGGGCTGCCGTAGAGTGTTGCCGTGTGGCTGTTGCCGCTGCTGTCAGCCGCCGACGTGCCGGCGCCGTCATCGAACTTCCAGTAGCCGATGAGACTTGCCGCGCTGATGCCCGCTGCATCGCCGATCGTCACACCCTTCACCGTATTGCCGCCCAGCACCAGCGTCTGGCTACCGCCGCCGTCGAGCGTGATGCCGGTGCCCGTCGTGAACGTTCCGCTGTTTGCCACGAGGGAGCCCGAGACCGTGAGCACGTTGCTGCTCATACTCATGGTGCCGAGCACTTTCAGGGTGTTCGCATTGGTCGCGGCGCCCGGGTTGTACGTATCGCCGGTCCGGACAAAGAGCTGCATGCCCTGGCTCATGGTCAGCACATTGGAAGAGTCCACGCTGTAGACATCCGTGATATCACGGTAACCGCTGTTCTGACCGATCTTCAGATCGCTGTTCGTGATGGCAACGGATCCGCTGTCGCTGCGCACGATCAGGTTGTGTTCGTACAGATCCACACCTGTCATCGTGCCGCCGGAGCCGAGCGTCACGGTTGCGCCCTTGGCGCTGTTGCCGCTGATGTAGAGCGTGATGACGGTGCCGCCCGTCATCGTCACATCGGAGATCGTGTACTGGCCGCCGCTGTCCGTCGTGCCCGTGCCGCTCACCGCACCGCCGTTCAGGCTGACTGCCACTTTCACGTTCGATCCGATCACGGTTGTGCCGGTATCCGTGTAGACGGTTCCGGTAATTTTTTTGACGGGTGCGAAGTACCAGTTGGTGTTGTCGCCGCTGTCGATACAGCCCGATATGCAATTGATGACGGAGGCATCGAGGTTATCGTTATCCTCCACGTCGACGTTGCTGATGCTGCGCGATCCCTGCGGATCGATCTTTGCCTGAGTACCGCTTTGCGTGGAGCGCAGGGAGAGGTGGTTTCCAGTTGTGCCGTTCAGTGTCAGTGTGTGTGTGACCGTCTGGGTCGCGGTGGCGGCGAGCGTCAGCGTCTGCGCCGCGCTCACGCTCTTTGTCAGATTGTAGAAGGTCGTTGAACCGCTCATGGTCTGATCGCCGCCGCTGAGGACGACCGTTCCCGTTCCGGCGGAGAACGACGCATTGGCAGCCGATGTCTTGAGCCAGGCGCCGCTCAGATTGAGCGTGCCGCCGTTCGTGGTTGCGAGCGTGCCGCCCGAGAGTGTCAGGTTGCCCTTCACGGTGATGCTTGATCCCGTGAGGTTGAACACGGCGCTGCCTGTCGATCCAATGACGAGATTGCTGTACGTGAAGTTCTTCAGTATTTCGGTCTGCGCGGATTCGTTGTACAAGACTGTGCTGCCGGTGTTCAGCGTCGGGGTCGTCACGGTTTCGCTGCCGTGGAGTCGCAGCGTGGCGCCGCTCTGTGCTTTGAATCCGGAGGTGGACGTTGTCAGGTTATTGCCGTTCAGACTGAGCACGCCGCCGCTGAGCGTGAGTTTTGTCGATGACATCGACAGGGCGGATGCGAGCACGGCTTGTCCAGCGGATTTGTGCACGTACCAGAACGGCGAGCTGAGCGTGCCGGCGCTGCTCGTGATCGTCTGTGTCCCGGTCCCGTCGAACACGGTGTTTGCGTACAGCCGCGATCCGGCATTGGACAGTGTAAAGTCGCCCGCCAGGTTGATCGTGAAGTTGCTGCTTGCGGTTGCGCTCCCCAAGTACTGGGCGTAGGAGGAACTGCCGTTGAAGACCAGATTACCGCCGACCGTGAGAGTGGGCGTGTTGGTGGCGACGATCGTGGCTCCATAGAAATTCGTCTGGTTTTGGATCGTGAGATCATTCGCGACCGTGAAGGCGTCTGCGAGCGTGAGCGTTGTCATGCTGCAGCACGACGTACCCACGTTGTAGAAGAGCACGTCGTGGAACGCGGCATTGCCCGTCGTCACGGTGTAGGAACTCGCGTTGTAAAATTCCATCGTGCCGTCGTTGTGGTTGAAAGTGCCGCCGGTCCGGTTGAAGGTGCTCTTCGTCGTGAAGACGCCCGTCGGCGCGGTGAATGTTCCCGCCGACTGCGTGAACGTACCGTTATCCGTCAGAGTCTGTCCGTAGCTGTTCCACGTACCGCCGGACTGATTGATAGAGCTGACGGTCATGCCGCTGCCGCCCGTGAACGTTCCGCTTGAGAGGGTCACGGCCCCGAAGCTTGGGGAGGCGCTGCCGCTTGCCGTAAAGATATCACTTGCACTGTCGAGTGTGAGTGCCGCGGAGGTGGAGAGGGCTCCGCTTCCGATCACGGTTCCGCTCGTCTTACCGATGGTCCACGAGCCGCCGCTGACGTAGCCGGCGGTCTTCGTCACGATCTGGTTGTTGGTGCTTCCGTCAAAATTCACGTTGGCGTAGAGCCTTGCCGCCGCATTTGTTTCGGTCAGATTGCCCGCCAGATCGATCGTGAAGTTGCTGCCCGCAGTCGCATTGCCGACATATTGCGTATAGCCCGAACTGCCGTTCAGGAGCAGATTCCCGCCCACCGTGATCGTCGGCGTGCCGCTACCGTAGATATTTGCTCCATAGACACCCGTCTGGTTTTGGATCGTGAGATCATTCGTGACCGTGAAGCCGTCTGCGAGCGTGAGCGTTGTCGCGCTGCAGCATGACGTGCCCACGTTGTAGAAGAGCACGTCGTAGAACGTTGCTCCGCCCGTCGTCACCGTGTAGGAACTCGCGTTGTAAAATTCCATCCTGCTGCTGTTTGCGTTGAACGTTCCGCCCGTTCTAGTGAAGGTACCCTCCGTGGTGAAGATGCCGCTGCTCGGCGCATTGAAGGTCCCCGCCGACTGCGTGAAGGCGCCGTTGTCCGTCAGGAATGTGCCGAGGCTGTTCCACGTACCGCCGGATTGATTGATGGAACTGACGGTCATGTTGTCGCCGCTCGTCATGGTTCCTCCCGAGATCGTCACGGCGCCGAAGCTGCTGGCGGTCGTGCCGCTTGCCGAAAATACGTCGCTCGCGCTGTCGAGCGTGAGAGAGGCGCTGGTCGTCAGTGTGCCGCCGCCTATCACGGTGCCGCTCGTCTTATTGATTGTCCAGGCGCTGTAACTGCTCACCGTTCCGGCCGTTTTGGTCACGATCTGATTGTTCGTTGCGCCGTCGAAATTGAGATCGGCGTTCAGGCTGGCGCTTGAGTCGCTCATCGTGACGTCGCCTGCGACGTTGATGGCAAAGTCGGAGCCGGCGGAACTGGAGCCTATGTAGATGGTATAGCCCGAAGGAATATCAACGTTTCCGTCGACCGTAATAGTCGGTGACCCCGATCCGTAGAGGTTGTAGTAATAGGAATTGACGCTGTTTTGGATGGTCAGGTTACCCGCTACCGTAAAGCTGTCTGCGAGCGTGAGCGTGGCATAGGTGGTATTGGTTTTGCCGATGATCAGGTTATAGAAGGTGGGACTGCCCGACGTGACCGAGAGATTCCCGTTCGCCAGGATCTCGACGGTTCCGTTGTTGTGATTGAACGTGCCGCCGGTTCTGGCGAATCCGCTGCTGACGGTCAGCGTGTCGGACGTCGCATCGAAGACGCCGCCGGATTGCGAGAAGCTCGTGACGCTCACGGCACCGCTGCCGCTCATAAATGTACCGCCGCTCTGCGTGAACGGGCCGGTGGTGAGCGTGTAGCCCCCGAGTGCCACGCTGCCCGTGCTCACGTGGAGCGTGTTGCTGGCCATGCTGATATTGCTGGAGAGCGTCATGACGCCGGAGCTTTTATCGACCGTCCATGTTCCGGCGCCGATTGTCCCGGCGGTTTGCCAGACGGTCTGCGCGCCGGTTCCGTCGAAGGTGAGATTGGCATTCAGGCGAGCCGAGGAATCGTTCATGTCCAGGCTGCCCTTGAGGTTGATGTTGAAGTTGGATGCCGCGCTGCCATTACCGATGTAGAACACATTGGACGACGCGATGGACATGTTCCCGTTGACCGTCATGGTGGGCAACCCCGATCCGTACAGGTTGTAGTAATAGGAATTGACGCTGTTTTGCAACCTCACATCGTGTGCCACGTTGATGGCATCCTCGAGTGTCACTGTGACGTACGATGTCACTGTTTTATCAAATGTCAGATCGTAGAACGTGGCGCCGTCCGTCGTGATCGTGGCGGTGTTGTTCATCAAGAACTTCGTGGTTCCGTTATTGTGGCTGAAGCTTCCACCTGTGCGCTGGAATGTATTGGCATAGGAACCCGTTCCGCTCGTCGCGGTGAATGTTCCCGCACTCTGGCTGAAGGTGCCGTTATCGGTGAAGTTCGATCCGCCGCTTGAGCCCGTGAACGTACCGCCGCTCATCGTGAACGCAGTATTGATGGTCATCGCGTTGTTTCCCTGCACGATATTTCCGTTCTGATGCAGATAGCTCGTCGTAATCGTGCCGCCGAGGTTCAGCGTCGATCCCGTCCAGACATTGAGCGTCTTGCCGCTCGTCACCGTCAGGTTGTTGCTGCTCATGGAGTAGAGCGCCGCGATATCGCCGTAGCCGCTTGCTTTCGCCGCGTTCAATATGCCTGCCGTGATCGGCTGACCGATGCTCACGTGCGTGCCGGTGCCGCTGCGCACGATCAGTTGATCCTTGATGAGCGTCATGCCCGTCATGCTGCCGCCGCTTCCGGTTGCGACCGTCACTGCCTTGTTCGTGCTGCTGCCCGACACGTACAAGGCAACGACCGTACCGCCGGTGAGGTTCGTGAGGCCCGAAATCACGTACTGGCCGCCCGCGTCCGTCGTGCCGGTTCCGCTCACTGCCGCACCATTGAGCGAGACGGCGACTTTTACACCCGATCCGATCGGCGTCGTGGCGTTTGCATCCGAGTAGACCGTACCGGTGATCGAGGTGGTCGTCGCGAACGTCCAGTTGGTGTTATTGCTGCTGTCAGTACAGTTGCTGCAAGTGAGCGACGCGCCGAGCGACGCATCCGAATCTTTTACGTCCAGATAGCTGAGCGACTGCGTACCGCTTGAGCCGTCGAGGATAATCTGCGCTCCCGTTCCGGCATGCGTCGAGCGGACGGAGAGCAGGTTGCCCGCGGTGCCATTGAGCGTCAGCGCGCCGGATACACTCTGCTGCGACGTGTAGTCGAAGAAGAGGCTCGCTGCCGCACTTACACTCTTCGTCAGGTTGTAGAAAACGGTCGAACCGCTGAGTGTTTGATTCGTTCCGTTGAGTGTGACCGTTCCGCTTTGCGGCGTGAGTATGCCGGCGTTCTGCATATTTCCACCGAGGGTGATGCCGTAGTTGTGGGACGAAACATCCAGTGTGGTGTCTCCCAGGTTCAGATTGCCGTTCACGGTAAGTGCGGACCCGAGCGTGTAGGTACCCGATCCGCTCGTCCGGTAGCCGGCGGCCAGATGCGCCACTTCCGACGCACTGAGCTGGCGGTTATAGACGCGCACGTCATCGATGTAGCCCGGGAAGTATTTCCCGGCTGAAAATCTTCCATCCTCACCGATCACGAAGTTCCCTGCATTGGAGCGTGTGTCCTGGAGTCCGCTGCCCGCGTAGAACGTGAGCGGCGTGCCGTCGAGATAGGCGGTCCCCACGGAACCGGGACCCTTGCTGACCGTCAGCAGATGCCAGCTGTTGCGAATGTCAGAGAACGGTTCGTAGATAGCCGAGCCGGCGCCGGACGACCAGGAAAAGAGTCTGCCCGGGCTGGAATACAGCGTGATTTCCGTGCCGGCGCCAAAGTAATTGCCTTGGCTCGTACTGCTCCCCAGATTGTACTGGTTTACCCATGCACTGACGGAGTAGGACGTCCGTCCCAAGAGCGTCTTCGTAAAGCCGCCTGAAATATCGACATGGTCGTCGACGCCGTCGAAATGCATACTTCCTTTATCGAAGAACTTCATCGTACCCGGCGAGTTCGTGCTCCAGGTGGGGCCGTTGTAGAGCGTACCGTTGCCGCTGATCCCCGTACTGTCGCGCGCGATGCTGGATCCCGTGCCGTCATCCAGCTTCCAGTAGCCGACGAGACCGTCGTTGAGCGTGAGGTTGTTGAAGGTTGAACCGCTGAGCGTCTGGCTGCTGCCTGTTCCGGCGAGCACAACCGTTCCCGTGCCGGCGCTGAAGTGGTTGCTTCCGTAGTTGAGCCACGAACCCGTGGCGCTGAGTGTGTTGCCGTTGGACACGAGCGTACCGCCCGAGAGCACCACCTGTCCGCCGACGTTCAGGTTTCTGCCGAGCGAGACGGTTCCGGTATAACCCGGGGCGATTTTGAGTTCGCTGATGGCTCCGGCAAAGGATGCGTCGACCGTTGCATCTTTGGTGCTCGTGGAGCCGAAGTAGGCGATATTGGTGCCCGTCGGCACGCCGCCGCTCCAGTTGCCCGCCGTGCTCCACTTGTTGTCCGCGCCGCCGCCCGTCCAGGTGTCCACGGTGCCTCCGGCGTCGTTGGCGATCTGCCAGGAGCGGTTTTCGGTGTACGTGTAGGTCGGCTGTCCCGCAAGGGCGCCGCCGACCGCTTGCGCCTGCGCGGCGACGCTGTAGATAAAGAAGGGGAGCGTGACGGCCAGCAGCGCGGTCACCGCAATGTGTTTTTTGCGCGGCAGATACGGATGCGTGAATTCCACCGCATCGAGACTTTCGTTTTCCACGTGCAGCAGATTCCAGATTCCTTTGGCTTCGATCGCAATCATGACCAGTGCGACCGCAATCAAAAGAACGAGGAGCGAGAGATATCCATACGCGGCGATCAGGACCAGCAGATCGGCAATGATGCGCCGGGGCTTGATGAACCGCGCGACGGAGAAGCCGAACAGTGCCCATCCAATCGTCGTCAAAAGCGCCATCAAGCCGAAGCGCAGTTCCTCGCGCAACGTGAGGTGCGCCGCGAAGCGCCCGATGCCATGGCCGATTCTGGACAGGAAGCGGATCATGGAAGCGTTTGGCCGGAGGACGTGAGTGTTGCGCCCGAGAAAGCAGTGTCGCTCTGGATCAGCAGAGGCCCGATCAGATAGAAGTGCGGTGAAATTTCGGGTGCTTTGTAGTCGTAGTGGAACGTTTTCACGTCACCGGCTTTCCATGATCCTTTCCAGATGATAAGCGTCCCGCTCGAGTCAGTCGTCTGCAGTTTGTAGTTTGCAGGCGACGCGTCTTTGATCACGAATCCCTCCGGCACTGTATCGACCACCTGTCCGTCGATGTTCTCATTGAATGCAACGGTGATGTCCATCGGCGAATCCGCGAACGGCCACAGACGCGTGGCGGCGGAGCGGGTGATGATGAACGGCGCATTGCTCTTTACAATGATCGTTGAAGAAATCTCGCGCATCTTGCCGTCAATATTTCCGATGAGCGTCAGATTGTACGTGCCTTCCTGATTCAGTGTCAGATTCGCATCGAAGTCGGGACCGATGAATCCGGCCTGCTTGAGTCCGCAGGTGCCGGTCTTTGCGATCGATCCGTCATCCGTCGTGAGCGTCTGCTGCGTATTGTCCGGAGCCGTCACGTGGAGCGTCAATGACGCATCGCAGACGATTTCTCCGTGATCGTCGAGCGCGCCGAAGTCGATGTGCGCGGTGTCTCCTTCTTTATAGATGTCGCTGTCGGGGTTCATCGCGAGCACACCCCACGCGAATTGCTGCGTGAGCGTCTGCGTCTCGCCAGTAATCGGATTTGTGACGTCGACACTGAGCGTATACAGACCCGGCGTGAAACTCGGGATCGGATCGAGCACGAGGTCCACGGATCCCACTGCGAAGTGGAAGTGAGGATTTTTAATCGCTTCTCCGTTCGGCCCCTTGAGTGTCAGTTTCAGAACCGACGCACCGGTCGATGCCGTTACATTCGTGTCTTGGGGCTTGAGGCTTGAGGCTTGCGTCTTCTCCAGCGCTTGCGTCACGACCTGCGTCGTCGCGCTTGCCTGTGTGATGGTCTGTACCGCCGCGACGGCCGCCTGCCTCGTCACGCTTGTCTGCGTCTGTACCGCATCGTTCACCGCCTGATCCACCGAATCCGATGCGATCGTGCCGCTTCCTGCTGTCGCTTGCTGCGCGAGAGCGGCAATGACTTTGTCTTTGGTATCATTCGTCGCGAGCTGATCGACGGTCTTCGCCACAATCGTGTTTTTCTGCGCGAGGTCGGCGAGTTGCTGCTTCGCGTCGTCGCTCGTCGCAACCGCCTGCGCCACGGTATCCGTGAGATTCGTGACTGATGCGTCTCCGTTGCCGCTCGTGACGACCGCATCCACCGCGGCATTGCGCACCGTGTCATTATTGATTGCTTGCGTCGCGATCGTCTGCGCTTGCTGCGTGACGATATGTTCGGCGACCGCCTGCTTCACGTCCTGCGTAGCGACGATCGTCTGGAGCAGCTGCTCATAGGCGATGTCGGTCTTCAGGTGATGATCTTCATCCTGCAAACGCGAATCGTTCGCGTCCAGCTGCATGTCGATCAGCTTGAACGTCGGCGCGCTGTCCGCCTGGAACACCGCCGCCTTGCGCTCGAGCGTCAGCGTGCGCGATTGATTATTGGCCGATGCGGTTGAACCGCTGAGGCTGAGCACTTCCCATCTACGATCTTCCGTAAACGACACCGTGTTCTGATCGCCGAAGGTGAGAGAGGCGAGGAGGTGAGTGAAGAATGAGGAGATAGGGCTAGGGCTAGGGCTAGGGTTAGGGTTGGAAGATTCGGAAGATGCAGAAGACTCAGAAGAATCAGATGAACCAGAGGAAACAGAAGAAGATTCAAAAGAGGATGTGTCACTCTGAGGACGCTCGAAGAGTGACACGGATGAAGACGCAAGTGATGAATCCAACGACGAGGAATGCGAAGATACAGTCGTATCAACATTCGATGAGTTCCCGACTTCGCTCGAACTGACACTGCTGTTTTCTGATGAATTTGCTGACGCTGATGAGTCGAGAGACGACACGCTCACAGATTCCGAACTTGCGGAAGCGCTGGCGCTCACGATGCTCGACGCTTGTGCGGAACTCGTTTCGCTTGAACTATCCGACGGCTCCTCGCTGCTCGAGACCGCGCTCACAGCTTCGCCCTCCTGCGTTCCGCTGATCTGCACCGGTCCGAAGAGTCCCATGAGCGGCATCGATTGCGGCGCGATGTAGACGTAGGTGAAGGTTCGCGTCGTCGCGGCCTGGAATTGTCCGTCCCATTCGATCAATGTTCCGTCGACGTTCTTGAGGATATTCGTCGGCGCAGGCGTGACGTCAGACACGGTGAAGCCTGCCGGCACGTGTTCTTTCATCGTGCCGGTGATCGTTGCGAGCGTCGTGACGTTGATCGTCATCACCGCACCCGTTCCCGCGGTGGTCTGCGAGACGGAGCTGCGCTTCACGGTGATGAGTGGATGATTGTCGATTGTAATTTTTTCCTGAGCGACCGTGCCGCTTCCCGCTTCGATGCGCAAAGTCGCGATGCCCGCATCGGGTGAGGACAGTGTCAGCGTGTCACCGGTGCCGCTGCAGAAAGATTTCAGTGTCGCCTTGCTTCCGTGCAGGAACGAACCCGTCAACGTTTCGATGCAGAGCGGATTTCCCTGATCGTCCGCGAGTGCGGCGCCGATTGAGACATCCGCATTGCTCGCATACGCGTCACTGTCCGGGTTCATTGCGACCATACCCCAATCGAAATATGTATCGAGCAGGAGCAGATCGCCCTGCGTCGTTTGACCGGTGATCTTTTTGAAGAAGTTCGACAATCGATCGCTGATCGAATGCGTGCGGTCGAGCGTCGCCTGGATTCTGTAGCGTCCGGGGCGGAAGCTCGACGGGGGATCGAGCGTCACGCGATAATCGGTTTTCTCATCTGTCACCGTTTCGGTTGCGCTCGACGTCTGTCCCGCGTCATCGGTGAGCGTGATGTGCACGCGCGACTGCACATCGTAGATGCTCGAAAAGTCGCTGATCTTGGGCATCAAGAAACTCGGGAACACGTTTCCCGGCTGACCGATCTGTCCGTCGGTGAGCAGTCCGGCGCTGAGTTCGATGAGGTCTGAGGATTCAGAAGAAACAGAAGACTCAGAGGATGCAGAAGACTCAGAGGATTCAGAAGAAGAAGCAGATGCCGATGATTGCTCTGCATTTTTCACGCTGCCCGTAGCCGTCGTTCCGGTTCCGCTTGCCGCGCCGCTTCCGGACTTGATTGCTCCCGTGCTATTTTTTCCCGTTGCGATGTGCGCGGTTGTTCCGGTTTCCGTTGCGCCCGAATTCGAGATTGCACTCAATGACGCGGATGCGGATGAACGCTTCGCAAGCGTGTCCCGATGCGCTGCATCGAGTGCTGTGATGGAATTGACCGATGAAGAAACGGAAGACGATTGTGCAGATATCGAGCAGCACCGCTCCGACGGTGCGGCCGACGAAGCCGATAATGCCGCATCCACGGAGGGATGCTGCTGGGATGATGTGGACGAAACAGAAGAGGCAAAAATATTCTTGATTTGTGAAGACATTGCATCAGCCGATGATGCGATGCTCTGTGCAGACGATGCTGCAATTTTCAAATTTCCATTTTCAATTTTCAATTTTTCCGCGCCTGTTCCTGTTTCACTTCCAGTACTCGTCAGCACACCGCCGCTCGCAATTTGTGCGCGCAGTGCGATGTGTGATGTTGCAAGTATCGCACACGCGACGATCGTGATCAGTGCAAAGACGTGTAGCCGCAGAGGTTTTGTGTGAGTGTTAGGCAATCAGACTATTGTACCAAAAATAGCGTTTTGGAGCGATCCTCAGGGGTTATACGAGACAATACTGAGCATATTTTGCAATATTTATTTATGATGAGACCATGAAAATAATTTTTTACATTAAAAATAATGAAACAACATTTTTTTTATAAATTGCATCACGGAAAAACGGCTGAAGGAAGAGGAAGAGCTAGTTTTTCCTCCTGTGCCTCCACCATTCAAAAACCGCAGGCAGAATCGAGAGGACGATGATAAGCAGGATGACCTCCGAGAAATGCGCGCGCACCGCCGGTATGTTTCCGAAGAAATATCCGCCGAAAAGTACGACAGTCACCCATGCGATGCCGCCGACGGCGTTGTAGATCATGAACGTGCGCACCTTCATCGTGCCCGCGCCCGCGACGAACGGTGCGACCGTGCGGATGATCGGCATGAAGCGCGACAGCACGATTGTCTTCACTCCGTATTTTTCATAGAACGCATGGGTGCGGATGAGATATTCTTTTTTTAAAATTCTGGCGTTCTCCTTGAAGATCGCCTCGCCCAGCCATTTGCCGATGAAATAATTCGCGGTGTTTCCGAGGATGGCCGCTGCTGCGAGGATCACAAAGAGCAGCGCGACATTCAAATCCCCCGCAGCCGCGAACGCTCCCGCCGCAAAGAGCAGCGAGTCTCCCGGGAAAAATGGTGTCACCACGAGCCCCGTCTCGCAGAAAATGATCACGAAGAGAATCACATATGTGAGTGTTCCGTACGTATGAATCACGTTCAGCAGATGCGTGTCGAGATGCAGGAAGAGATCGAGGAGGGTGGACATGGTAGGATGAGGATTGGGATTAGGGTTAGGGTTGGAGAATAGCAGATTACTGATTCGCTTTCGGCTCCACGTTGACATCGAATTGCGTCAGCACCAGATCGCCGTGATCGAGGAACTGACCGTCGACAACGTAGACACCCGGCACAGGGAACACGACGTACGCCTGCATGGTCGGGCCGAACTGATCGGGTAAGAAAATATGCGGATTGAGCAGCGGATCCACCGGATTGAAAATGGAGTCGAGAAACGACTGCGGCAGAATTGGATGCGTGTGCTGATATTGCGTAAGATCGTCTTTGATGACGGCAATATGCATCGGCGCGGACAGATACGGCTGCAGCGTCGTCACGGGCTTGCCGTCTTTGGTGATCGTGTAATCCAGACGTTCGATGGTATTCGCATGCAGATCGCCGTACACCGGATCCAATGTCACGTCATATCCATCGAAATTTTTCGTGAGTGATAAATCGGGAGTGAAGGTGCCGATGGAGGGCGAGCCGGCGACATGCACGATGAAATGCTGCGCGAACGTCTGCGAGCGTTCGGTGAAGTCGATGCCGACGAGGTACGTTCCCGCTTTCGGGAATGTGTAGTGAACGGGAAACAAGGCATTCGTGAGCATCGACTGCGTGAGAGGTCCGCTGTCTTCCGCATGGATATGCGCATAGATCGTATGATCGGCACTCGTAACGACGATGTGCGCGATACGATCATGTTCGCGCGTGAGATCGGTGATGGGGTTGCCGTCGCGATCAAGAATATGGAAGAGAAGCGTCGCGGGTTTTCCGGCGACCAGCTGAGCGGGATCCATCGAGAAATGCGCGAGTGCGGACGCGGGACGCGTGAACCAATCGAAGGCGCGCTCGTCGATGAAGAAATATTGTCCCAGCCCCATGCCGAGCATGCAGCCCATCTGCGTGACGGATGACGTGATCTGTCCGTCGCGCTCGGGCGAACTCTCGTGCCATGCGCCGCCGTTTGCGATGCAGGCGCTTTCAAAATTTCCGTGATATCCCGCGACGGCGCCGCCGAGGAAAATCAGGCCGACGCAATAGACGACGCTCATGGTCAGAGATTCGCTCGTGAGCACCCGTCGCATCGGCAGAACGCGCGATGCTGCATGCACGGACCGCACATGCAGGGATCTGCTAAAGCGATACAGGATCCATCCGGCAATCAGCAAAAGAAGCGCGATGATCGAGAGACTCAGTTCAAACCAGCCGAACGTACGTTTGCCGTCGGATGCATGAGCGGCGGCGATGTCCGACGGATTGTTGATGGCGAAGCGGGCGTTGGCGTCATAGGCATTCGGACGCCGCGCGGTGACGGAGACGGTCCAGTGTCCCTGCGGAGAGAGTGCGGATTTCGGGAATACGTATCCGCCGTCGAACTGCTGCGAAAGCGGCACGTCCACGGGTCCGATGCCGCGATCGGTGTTCGTGAGCGTCACGATCATGTCGCTGATGCTGTTTGTCTGACCGGTGCCGGTCGCGGTCACGAGGAATTGATTCTGCTCGGACGGATACTCGCTGAACGTCAGCCGCAATCCCTGGCTCATCGCCGACTGACCGTACTCATGCTCTCTCGGCAGCGGAGGGGTGGTGATGATGAGCAGGCTGGAGAGAAACAACACGCCGAGACCGACGAACATTTCAAACGTGAACGCATACCAGACGGCATTGTGCGTGAGCGTGCGATAGCCGGCCTTCGATTGCGTTTCATCGAAAAACGCGCGATCGATGTGCAACTGCGCGATCAGCCGGAAGACGATGAGCAGAACCGTGAATGCGGAGAGCCCATAAAACGCCGTCCCCCACGCGGTGACCGCGAGATTTGCGGGATTCTGCAGATGCAGCCAGATGACGTAGAGTCCGCTGATGCCGCCCGTGATGAGCATGACGGAAAGCAGCGCGGAGACGCCGGTCAGCGTCATCGCAAAATCCTTCGCGTCTTTGCGCCGGTACAAAAGCGGCAGAAAAATACACACGAGCACCGTCAGCGCGCCGATCCACAGATCTTTCGACAACAAATGAATCCAGTTGATAACGATCGATAGAAACGGATGAAAATCCGCGGCCGCCGCATGGCTCACGCGCGTGCGGATCCATGCCTCAATGATCAAAAGCAACCACAGCAGACCTTCGATTCCTGTGAAACGCGTCGCGCGCAGAACGGACTTCAAGAAAACAAAGAACAACACAACGAAAACTGCATCGATGATCAGCCGGACCGCATCGTAGAAACCGGCCGTCGTTCCGATGAAGATGGAAATGGCCTGCGCAAAAGTCATACTCTCGTCGGATGCATACGTCTGACTTTCGAGAAGCAGATGACACACGGAACCGATCGCGATCAGCAGGACTCCGACGACGCCGAATATCAGGAAGCGTCGCGCATACGATCGTCGCAGCGGATCATCTGCATCCGCACTCAGACGCCTGCGCCAGCAGAGCTGATGCAACGCAAAGAGTCCGAGCAGCATCGCCTGACCAATGAGCTCGATCCAGATCGTGATCGCCTGCGGAATATCCGTCTCGTGTTCGATCTGAAACGACGTCGATGATTCGGGCAGAAGTCCGGTCTGCGCTCCGACCGAAAACACGAACGCGCCTTTGGTGAAGTGTCCGTCATCGGCGGAAATCACGGACCACGACACCGTGTAGGTCCCGGATCCGTCCGCATGCATCGGCACAGTGAGCCCGTAGCCGCTCGACGCATCGACCGTCGCGGGTCCACTCTGCACCTCGGACCCGCCCGGACCGTAGACGATGATCGTGCTTGCCGACGGTTCGACGTGTTCGCTGAATTTGATATGCACGCTCGCAGGCGCCGTCTGCAACACGGCGGACGCGGGCGGATCGTACTGCAGCGGCGTGGCGTGCGCACTGACGGAAGCCGCGCTGAGAAGCAGCACCGCTCCGAGCAGCAGGCCGGGCATAGTCGACAGACGACGCATGAACGAACCGATGTTACGCTCTGCGCTTCAGAAGCGCGACCACCGCGATGACGACTCCGATCACGCCGAGAATCATTCCCGCAACTCCCCAGATCACGGATTGCGACGAACTTTGCTCCAGCGCACTGATGCGATTCTGCAGATCGATCGCAGACGGTGCGGATTCGGGAAACATCACGGACGAGTTGTCGACCGGACAGGGAAACGCGCCGCCGGTATCGAGCTGCGTCACGTTTGCGGAAATCGTTTTCTTCGCCGTGTCTTCGGGCACTTCGACGTTGCCCGCGGGATTGCAAGTGTAGGTCACGTCCACGGGAACGTTGTTGATCGTTCCCGTCAGACGGTACGCGTACGTCGTCGCAACGGTCGGATAGAACACCGCTTCGTATGCTCCGTCGTTTCCGTCTTCGGGGACGAAATCAAACGTCTGGGTTTTACCGCCCGCGCTCACCTCCACCTTCATGCTCGTCTCGAGCCCGGTCACGGGCGTTCCCTGCGGACCGTCATCGCTGCCGGATGTGAGTGATGCGCCCTTGGGAAGTTGCTCCGCGATGAACTCGACGCCGGATTTGTCTCCGGTGTACACGGGTTCATTCAGCGAGCCGACCGTGAGGTTATAGGTCTTGTCTCCGATCTGATACACGTGATGCTCGTGGGCCGATGCGGCGACGGGCAGCAATAACATCAATGCGGCGACGGCTCCATAGGGAATTGTTCTTTTCATGGAAACACGGGAAAAGTATGCAGCAGTTGTATAACGACTGATGACAAAAAACAAATGACAGGAATATTGTTATATTTAAATAAATATTGTATAATATAAAATATGAAACGATATGCAATCGGAGTGATTCTCAGCTTTTCTCTCTGCACTACGTCCGCCTTTGCCTGTGCGGGAGGACTCGATTTCCAGAAGGAGAGCGGATTGTACAAAGTGGATGTGACGGACGATACGCCCATGATCCTGCCTTTGATGGACGTGCATTTCGATTACGGACTCATCAATGTGTCCGATCCCGCATACGGCCCGGATGACGAAGTGTCTTATTCCAGCGTCGAAGCATCGATCACACACGGGAAGGATGTTATTTTTGATCAGAAACTTGCGATGCAGCCGTACCGTGAATTGAACGGCTTTGCGTTCAAATTTCCCAAGGCGAATGCGAGTGATGTGCTGCATGTGCGATTTTTGAAAAATCAGACGCTCATGGCGTCCGCCGATTTTCCGCTAACGGTCGGCTCGGGCGATCCCACGCTCTTCACTCTCCAAAACGGCGTGATTGCGATTATTTGCCTGCTTGCTCTGGCGCTCATAGTGCGAAAGAAGATGGGCTAAAGGACGGCGTCTGCTGACTTTTGCAATGCGTCTGCCATTTTATTGCAAATAATTTGCAATAAGTAAACAGATGCATTAGTGTGCTCACGCACATGGTTTTCCTTTATCCATTTCCCTTTTTCCATGAAAGCTCTTCGCATACTCGCAATGTCCCCGATGCTGCTGCTCGCCGCGTGCGGCGCAACCGGCACTCAGACGTCGCAGCAAACGGCGTCGTCATCCTCCGCACAGGGTACGATGTCCGTCTCCGCCAGTTTTTACCCCATCGCGTTTTTTGCCGAGCAAATTGGCCAAGAGCATGTCAACGTGCTCCAGGTGACGCCGAGCGGCGTCGAACCCCATGATTTCGATCCTTCCGCACAGCAACTCGCGCGCGTAAACGACGCGAAGGTGTTTTTGATGAACGGAGCGGGAGTCGACAGTTGGGGGGACAAGATCATCGACGACTTGAAACAGAGCGGCACCGTCACCGTACGCATGACCGACACGATTTCTCCGATGGGCGGATTCAATGAAGAGGGCTTCACGGATCCCACGCAACCCCCCTCGTCCGAATTCTCCGCCGTTCCCGATCCGCACATCTGGCTTGATCCGGTGAATGCCGAGAAAGAAGCCGCGCTCATCCGCGATGCATTCATCACGGCGGATCCTGTACACGCAGATGCTTATACAAGCAACGCGGACAGTCTGCTCGCGTCACTCCGCGCTCTGGATCAGGAGTACCGCTCGGGCCTCGCGCACTGCGCGATCAACGACGTCGTGGTATCGCACAATGCCTTCCGTTATATGGCGCAGGAATACGGTTTCCGGACGCTCGCGATCTCGGGTCTCACGCCGGATGAAGAACCCTCGGCGCAGCGCATCGCGGAGCTGGCGAATTTCGCAAAAAAGAACGGCATCAAGTATATTTTCTTCGAGACACTCGTCAGTCCCAAGCTCTCTCAGACCGTGGCGGACGAAATCGGCGCGCAGTCACTCGTCCTCGATCCGCTGGAAGGATTGACCGACGCGGAAGCGGCTCACGGTGACAACTACATCACGCTCATGAAGAACAATCTGCAAAATCTCCGCACTGCCATGCAATGCCAGTAACGCGCACAGCACCCTCAACCGGCATCGGACGTTCCACAAGCAATGCCATTGAGGTCGTGCATGTGAACGTCGCCTACGGGTCGCAAAAAATTCTCGACAACGTCAGCTTCGCGATCCCGCAGGGGGCGTACGTGGGCGTTGTCGGGCCCAACGGCGGCGGCAAGACGACTATGCTCAAAATCATCCTCGGTCTTCTGCAACCGCAAAGCGGCACCGCCACCGTCTTTGGTAAAACGCCGCGGGAAGCGAGAAAAGCCGGGACAATCGGCTACGTGCCGCAGAGCGTCTCCCAGACGGATTTTTCTTTCCCGGCAACGGTTGCGGAAATCGTGAAGGGCGGCCGGGTTCCCCAAATCGGCATCGGGCGGCGCATGAGCGCGCGTGACCGCGAGGCGATCGAGCATGCCATGAAAGAGGCGGGCATCACGCATTTGCGCAACCGTCTGATCGGAGGACTCTCCGGCGGGGAACGGCAGAAGGCGTTTATCGCCCGGGCACTGGCCTCCGAGCCGAGGCTGCTTATTCTCGACGAACCGACCACCGGCGTGGACCCGACCGCGCGGCATCAATTTTATGCGCTGCTTAAAACATTGAACGAACGCGGGCTGACCATTCTCTACGTGTCGCACGACGTCGAAGTCATGCAGGAGGTATCCTTCGTGCTAGCGCTCAATCAAAAACTTCTCTGCCACTGTTCCTCGCATGAATTTTTAACCAATGAGACGCTGCACCGCCTCTATGGGGGCGATGTGGAAATAGCGCACCACCATACCCACTGATCCATGGAGATTCTGAGTATTTTTCATTACGAGTTCATGATCCGCGCCTTCATCGCGGGGATCATCACGGCGGTCATCGCGCCGATGATCGGTATTTTCCTGGTGACGCGGCGCTACTCCTACATGGCAGACACGCTGTCGCATGTGTCTCTGGCGGGCGTCGCGATCGGATACCTGACGGGCACCCAGCCGATCATCATGGCCATGGTTGTCTCGGCCGCAGCCGCGGTCTCGGTCGACCAGATCCGCATGAAGCGAAAGGTGTTCGGGGATTCGGCACTCATTCTCTTTCTATCGGGCGGACTCGCGGTGGCGGCGGTATTGCTCAGTATCTCTCGCGGACTCAACGTCGATCTTTCAAGCGTGCTCTTCGGCAGCATTGCGACGGTGAATTCCACAGACATCAACATCATAGCCGTACTGGGCGTCTTGGTGATCGCGACCATTCTCTTGTTCTACAAGGAACTGGTGTCGATCTCGTTTAATGAAGAACTGGCTGCGGCTGCCGGGCTCCGCGTGACCCTGATCAACCGTATTCTCGTGGTTCTCGCAGCCGTCACGGTATCGCTTTCCATGCGCATCGTCGGCATTCTCCTCATCGGTGCATTGATGGTGATCCCCGTGCTCGCGGCAATGCAGTTCAGTCGCGGGTTTAGGACGACGCTTCTGATCGCCATCGCCATTTCCCTCTTTTCCGTCATCACGGGTCTGTTCATTTCCTATTATCTCGATTTCTCTAGCGGGGGTACGATCGTGCTGATCGCCATCGCCATTTTCCTTGCGGCGGCTCTTCGTCCCGGCAGAAAGCACGCGGGCTCCTGATCCAGTTCTTCTCTCATGAATACGGAAGCATCCATCATCACCGCGCTGAAACAAAAAGGCCATCGCCTGACGCAGGCGCGCAGAGCGGTGATCGGATTCATACTCACCCAGGTCAAACCGTTTTCCGCTCTCGATGTCCACAATGCTTTGTCCAAGAAAGGAGTGAAGACGGACAAAGTGACCGTCTATCGCGAACTTGCGCTTCTCGCATCGGAAGGATTTTTGCATGACGTGCAATTCGACGACGGCGTGAAGCGCTATGAACTCGCCGCACTCGATCATCATCACCACCTGGTTTGTATCAAGTGTAAAAAAATCGACGATATTCATATGGAACATGATCTCGATACCATCGAGAAGACGATACGCAAGCAAAAGAAATTTGACGTGTTACGCCATTCGCTGGAATTCTACGGTCTGTGTGCACGTTGCACCCGCTAAAGCACCACCTCTTCATGCGCCGGATTTTTCTGCTGATCACCGTCTGCTTCTCGGTCGCTGCGTCGATGCCGCAGGTCTTTGCGCAGGAAAGCGCGACGACGGCAGATGCCGCCTCCGCACAAATATCGCAAATCTATGAAACGGCGAAGGTGATCGATATCGGCGCTGAGACACAGGACACGCCCTACGGCTATCAACGGATTACGCAGCCCGCCACGATGCTGATTACAGGCGGACCCGATGCGGGGCAGCGGATCAACATTCAGAACTACATCATGCAGAATCAGTCGAGCATCCGGCTGTCGAAGGGGGAATCGGTGGTGCTAATCAAAACAATACAACAGGACGGCAGCGCCACGTACTCCGTTTCCGATCAGTACCGTATTCCGACGCTTGTCTGGCTGACGCTGATATTTATCGGCTGCACCATCCTCTTCGGCGGGTTTGCAGGACTCACGTCCCTCATCGGGCTCGGCATGAGCGTGCTGGTTCTCTTCCTCTATGTCATTCCGCGCATCATCGCCGGAGACAGTCCGCTGCTGACCTGTCTCATTGCGGCCGTGCTGATCGCCTGCACGTCACTCTACTTGGCGCACGGATTCAACCGGCGCATCTCCGTCGCCCTCCTCAGCACCATTGTGACGCTCGCGATTGCGTTTATTGTCGATATTATTTTCGTATACATGGCTCAGTTGACGGGAATCAGTTCGGAGGAAGCGCTTTTTCTGCAAGTCGGCTCCCTGGCACATCTGGATATGCGCGGGCTTCTGCTCGGCGGCATCATCCTCGGCTGTCTCGGCGTGCTCGACGACGTGACGACGGCACAGTGCGCCGCGGTGGAGGAAGTGAGCAGAGCCAACCCGCATCTGACGCCCAGAGAACTGCGCAAAGCCGGCCATTCCGTCGGCAAGGAACACATTGCGTCGCTCATCAATACGCTCGTGCTCGCGTATGTCGGCGCGTCGTTGCCGCTTCTTTTGTTATTTAAAACGCAAGCCGATGCGCCGGTTTGGATTACGTGGAACAGTCAGTACATTGCCGAGGAAATCGTGCGGACGCTCGTTGGCAGCCTGACTCTCGTGCTCGCCGTACCCATCTCCACATTCTTTGCCATTCGTTTGCTGCGCGCGAATCCCCAGCAGCTCAAAAAATCCGCGTCAACGAATAACATCATCATGCACAAGCATTGATTCACGGAAAAGCGACACATTCTCCTTTCTTTTTCCTCTATAATTCCATTCCATGAGCATGCTCTTGCGGTCTCTGGCAATCGCTGCCCTCTGCTGTGCGGTATCCGTTCCGGCTCTTGCGGCATCCAACGATGGATCCTCATCAGGACTAGATGCGACGAGCGATGATTTTCTGCAGGCGAAAGTATTGCAGATCGAAAGCGAAACCAAGCAGGATGACGGCACGACGGTGGAGCACGTGCAGCTGCAGGCGGTCGGCGGACCGCACGTCGGCGAGGAATTCAGTCTCGATAATACGATCATTCCCGGGGAAGGCGGGACGGTGATGAATCCGGGCGAAACGGTCGTGGTCGAGCGGCTGCAAAAGAGCGACGGTTCGATCGAGTATCAGTTCAAAGAAAAATATCGTCTTCCCCAGATCGGATGGCTTGTCTTTTTCTTCCTTCTGCTTGCGTTTATCATCGGCGGCAAGAGGGGGTTCACATCCATTCTGGGGCTCGCCGTCAGCATTCTCATTCTGTTGTGGTTCGTCATCCCGCGCATCATCGCCGGCGGTGATCCGTTCTTCGTCAGTCTCTTCGGAGCTATTCTGATTGCATGCACTTCGCTCTATCTGGCGCATGGATTCAATAAACGAACTTCCATCGCTTTTTTGAGCACGATCGCGACGCTCGTTCTGGCGACGCTCATCGATCTGCTGTTCGTCTTTGGCGCGAAACTCTTTGGCATGGGATCGGAAGAATCGCTCTATTTGCAATCGGGATCGCTGCAGAATATCGATCTGCGTGGACTTCTGCTCGGCGGGATCATCATCGGTTGTCTGGGCGTGCTCGACGACATCACGACAGCACAGACGGCAACAATTGCGGAGATCAGCAAAGCCAACCCGATGCTGACCGCAAAAGAATTGCGCGTGGCGGGACGGGCGGTCGGACGCGAACATATTGCGTCGCTCATCAATACGCTCGCGCTTGCCTATATCGGCGCATCAATGCCGCTGTTTTTGCTTCTTGAAACGACAACCGATTTCCCGCTGTGGGTGACGCTCAACGGCGAAATCATTGCGGAAGAAGTGATCCGCACGCTTGTCGGCAGCGCAACATTGCTCGTTGCGGTTCCCGTGTCCACATGGCTCGCCGCATATTTTTTCCAGAACGGGCGCGAGCGCAGACAGAATGCGGGTGACACGGTGGCAGCCACGCACACGCACGGGTACCATCATCACTAATGATGCCCACGCTCACCGATTTCTGGATTTCAATCGTGATCACGTTCGTGCTGACGATCGCCATTTACAAATGGTTCGGGGACATCGGACTCGGATCATTTCCGGTTCTCACCTTCCTTTTCATTTCCGTTATCTCGTATGTTGCGACGGCGGGAATCCATTGGCTAATTATCCAACTCTGATTTATGCAGATGTTGTCTGAAAAAGAAAGATGGGTTAGTGGTTTTTAGTTATTAGTTATTGGTTCATCAGCATACAACCAATAACCAGTAACCAATAACGAATAACCTGTTTACTGCGTCGCCGCGTACAGGTACACCGCGAGCGTCGTCAGAAAAAGAACCGCACCCGCGAGCGCGAGGAACGGGAGTTCCTGCGAGATGTCGCGGAAGATACTGTGCCGTTGATAGGAGGGAGAAAGTCTCATGCTTCCTATGACTCTGCGGAGACTCTTTTCTTACAAAAGTCCTCTTTCTTTGTCTTGTACGGAAGATAAAACCATCCTGGAAACACCTGGTGTCAAACCAACTTTCCTTCACGCGACTGCATCCGGCGTATGATGCCGGCAATCCCTTCCCCCCACTTCTTATGTGCGGTTCTCACTGTGAATGCGCGGGCTGCCGGGCGCACCGGTTCATCGTCGCGCTTCTTCTCATTTTATCCGTCATCGTCGCGTTCGGCGGCGTGTGGCAAACGATTGTCATGCCGGGCACCTGGTCGCTTGGTTCCGCTGAGCAATCCTTTGCGCTGCTCGTGTTCGTCATTGCGTTGATGGCGTGGTTCAAGGTTGCGAAAAGACTCTGCGGATGTTCCCGCAAGAGCTGCTGCAGCATGTGCGGCAACTGTCCGTGCACCTGTGCAAACGGGAAGCCGGCGAACGGAAAAATGGCAAAATAACCGGCTGTTTTCTGCCTCATCAGAAAACCTCTCGCAAGGGAGGTTTTTTGCATGTCCACGAATAAAAGTTCGAACAAAAATTATATTCAATTGAACGGCCGGGGACGGCTGCATTTCAGCCGCCCCCGTGATTCTCTACGCTCTTTTGGCGCTAAACTCACCGGCGCCCCAGAACCCGAGTACTGCAATCACGATTCCGGTGATCACGAGCGTCCAGATGTAGGCTTGTCCCGTGAGTCCCAGGAAGGGTGTGATAAGCACCCAAAGGCCGAGAATACCGTTGACCCACTGCTGCCACATATGAAGAGAAGGAAAGAAATAAATGCAAGTTGTCTGCTTGCCGTATTTGCCGACGAATGGGCATATGCTTTCTTACAGTCTTTCTCTTGCATAAATCCCACCATATTTCGAAGATTTTTTACGTTCGTGTCCGTATCAAAATACGACCCGATACGGGTATGCTGACGTCATGCAGAAACGATCATTACCGGTCATCCTTCTCTGTTTACTGCTCGGCGCATGTACCGCCTCATCGGGTACCGCCGACGTTGGCGACGCCACCGGCAGCAGCGCATCCTCCGTCGCGGTGCCGCAGGATCCCGCGTCCGCGATCGATCTCTATACCAATCGGGCATTTCAGAACGATCCGGCTGCGCAAGCCGAGCTGGGCATGATCTATGAAAAAGGACTCGGTGTTGCAAAGGATCCGGTGACCGCATACGCGTGGTTCTTGCTTGCGGCGGATCAAAAGGATGACGACGGAACAATCGGCGTGCAGCGATTGTCCCACGTACTCATGCCGCAGCAGATCGGTGCCGCAACGACATTGCACGACCAATTCAAAGCGTCGATTCGCTGAACGAGTATTTTGCATGCAAGTGCATTGCATGATCAGTCCAATGCTGCGAAAATGCCGTGACTATGCAGGCCATCGACCATCTTTTGCGCCCCATCGAGATCAAAGACAAGCCCGTGTTCGACCGTTACCTGAAACAATTTCCGCAGCAGCTATCGGATTATTCATTCACGAATCTCGCATGCTGGAAGTGCCGCGGCAACACGTGGGCGGAACACGAGGGTCATCTCTTTATCTCATTTATCGACGGCGACGAGCGGGTGTACATGCCGCCCGTCGGTCCGAAGACCGAAGACATTATGCGTTCCATGCCGAATGTTCATTGGTCGCGTCTCAACGAAACAATCGCGCATCAGATGCCTCCGCAACTTCCCGCGCACGTGCTCTGTCATAAAGCCGATTACGTCTACAGCGTAAAGGAACTCATCGAACTTGCCGGCAAAAAATACGACGGCAAACGCAATTTCATTCGCAGAGTGGAGAAAGAAAATCCGGTCGTAAAAGCGCTGGATGCATCGTCGAGCGACGCGTGCTTCGGGCTGTACGAAACGTGGTATCAGAATTTTGAGCACAAGACCCGCACGCTGGAAGAAGAGCGGTCTGCATTCAAGATCGCACTCGATCATTACGCAGAACTGGATCTCAGAGGGATCGGTGTCTGGATCGGCGGCAATCTCAAAGCTTATGCGATCGGCGATCAGCTGAGTGATGCGATGACGGTGGAAATTTTTGAGAAAGCGACGACCGATGTCACCGGTATGTATCAGTACGTGCTGCATGCGTATGCAAAAAGTCTCGATCCGTCCGTGACGCTTCTCAACCGGGAAGAGGATCTGAACATCGCGAGTCTGCGCAAAGCCAAAGAGAGCTGGTACCCGATCGAGTTGCTGCAGAAGTATGAAGTGACGGCAAAGGAATGAACTGCGTTGCTTGATCACCGCACTGCGTCCGTATAGACGACCAATCTGTGATCATATCGTTGGAGCGCTCCGTTCCACGTGCCGTCGCAGGTGATGAGATTCAAGTGCGAGCCCGTCGCCGTTCCGAAAATTTTCTGCATCGGCGGATTGTCCGTCATGTAACTGTGCATCGATGTCACGCGAAATTGATGCGTGTTGCCCGCGGTATCGATGACCGAGACAGTGTCGCCGGGTTTCAATTCATCCAGATGCCAGAACACCGCCGCGCCTATGTACGAATCCAGATGTCCCGCCATCACCGCGTTTCCCGTTTCCCCCGGACGCGGACCGAGGTCGTACCAGCCGACGTCGTTCCATCCCTTCGGAGCGTCCATCGATCCGTCGCTCAAAAGCCCCACGTCTTCCACCGGCGCGTTCACCTTGATCGACGGGATCACCAGGCGCGCCGGTTTGGTCGTTGTTTCCACCGACGATGATCGCGGCGGGTCGAATGCGGGCGACTGCGAAATCGGTTGATGCAATTTTGTGATAACGGCAAGTATAGCCGTACCAGCCAGGATGAATGTCATCACGTATGTAGAGCCGGCACGCACATCGAGCGCTATTACGCTCGCACGGGAAGACGTGAAAAACTTCATAGGAAACGGATCCCATGACGATGCATGTCATGTTTCCTGTCCGATTTTTTCGCAGGTTTTTTTCCGCCGAAATCCTTCTATACTGCTGTTCGATGAACTATCCGTTCTGGACGCGCGTCGCGTTGACCCTCTTCGGATTACTGCTGATCGCCTACAGCAGTTTGCTCGTATCCAACATGATCTGCCGTACGTCGCTCAGATCCTGCCGCACGAGTGCCGATTGCGAACAGGGGACGGCATGCATCAATTATGGCTCCGGAGAAGTGCGCTGCACGCCCGCTTACTGCTCATCGATCCACAAGAGCACTCTCAACGTGCAGGCGATGACCCAGCGCGCGGCGGGAGTGATTTCGATGGAAGCGGCGCGGTTCGGATTGTGGATCGTTCATTTTGAGAAAACGAAGATACTGCCGTTCATGACGAGTCCGAAGAAATAATCGCTGGATGACGCGCGGAATATCAATAGGAGAATATGTAAAAAAAGAGACAGCGTAGAATAAAAAAGTAGATCAGCATTTTTATCTAAAGCAAGGGACGATTCGAATGTTCGAATCGTCCCCAAAAGCGTCGGATGCCCATTTAACTGCTTCGCATTTTGCCGATGGCGCTTTTAACGTTTTGTTCCATCAGCTCAAGCGTATCGCAATGCACAATGGCGAAGATCGTGGCGACCTCTTTGCACATACATGCGAAAAGGATTTTTTTCCCGCGCTCACAAAGATTTTCTCTCAATGCGAGTAACGGTGAGAGTGCGGCGGAGGAAAAGAATGTCACGTTCGAAAAGTCGAGGATCATGTTTCTGTTTTCTTCTGCCGCAATTCCCAGACATATTCTTATGTTTTCGATCTGGGCTTCATCCAAGATCTTCGAGCGGCTAAATCGCAGAATGAGAATCTCTCCCTCCTCTCGTTGTTCAAATACTTGTATCCCCGCTACACATGTCGTGCTCGTATCCATCTCGCGCTCCTTGCCACATATGTTAAAAAACGGACAATGACGTTTGATTATTGTGAAACTCCTATTTCCATTGTCAAATCCTATTTAGGAACCGAACGTGTACGCATACGCAGCGACGCCTTTGCCGTGGATTTGAAGCCGAACGACGTGCCGACCATATGGTCCTTTATACAGATTGAAGAGATCGTGGCGATCGATCGTGATCGTCTTCGTCTTCTTTCCGTCGACCAAGACATCGGCTTGCACTGGTTTGATTCCATCTTCGAGACCGAGCACGAGATTCACTTCGCCCGCGAGCGCATCGATCGTGACAGATCCGTTATCGCTCATCAGCACTTGTCTTTCATCATCAACCAATTGCCACGTGCCATCGAGATAGAAATCATTCTCCGTCAGTGATGATGGCAACGTGTATGCGTGCACCCGTGCATCGGGTCCGCCCTGAGAATTTCCGAATGAATTCCAGCCGCGTGAATGCAGATAGGTTTCCGGCGTGATGGGATTATTGGACCCTTGCTGCTCCGGCGGAAGCGTGGCGGTCGACGTCGTCTTGTGTCCGGACTCCGCGAGCAGACTCGCAATCGCCTGGTCGGTTTCCTCGTACGCGCCCTCGCCGAAATGTTCGTAGCGGATGTTGCCGTTTGCATCGATCAAATATTTCGCCGGCCAGTATTCATTGTTGAATGCGTTCCACGTGCCGTAGTCGTTGTCCTGCACGACGGGGTAGGTGAGATTGTGTTCCTTGATCGCCATCGCGACGTTACTCGCGCTTTTTTCAAACGTGAATTCCGGCGTATGCACGCCGATCAGCACGAACGGCTGGTCTTTGAATTTTTCCCACGTCGCTTCCTCGTACGGAAGCGTCCGGATGCAGTTGATGCAGCTGTAGGTCCAGAAATCGATGAGCACGACTTTTCCTTTCAAATCATTCAAATGCAGTGCGGGACTGTTGAACCACTCGCCTGCGCCCGCGAAATCGGCGGGCTCCATCCCGTAAACCGGCAGCATCGATCCGGTTCCCACTTGCTGCGATTGACTGCCGCCGATGTGGAAGAGATTTTCCTCGATGGAATTTCCGAAGTTTCCGAATCCCGTGTTGATCGCGAGATAGGTCTGAATGTTCTGCAGAATGTTGAGTTGTAGTGCGATGGCCGAAAGCATGAGCAGCACGCCCGCGACTTCCTTGATGCGTTCGGTGTACTGACTCAGTCGTCTGACGGACGTGACTGCGTACTGTCCGCCGTAGCCGATGAGCAGAAGCGGAATGCCCGCGCCGATCGCATACGCGGAGAGATATCCCGCCGCCGCGAGTCCCGGTTGATTGCGCACGACTGCCAATGCGAATCCAAGTGCGGGTCCGGCGCACGGCACCCACACGAGCCCCATCGTGAGCCCGATGATGACGGTCGTGAGCAGCGATTGCTGTCCGAATTCACCGCGCGCTTTGTTTTGAATGTCGCTTCCGAGTTGTTGGATGGAGGCAGCGATGCGTCCGCCGATTTCCATGGCGATCACGCCGAGGATCATCGCGATGATCACCGCGATCATTCCTTTCTCGATGAAGAAGAGTCCGCTCAGCACGGCACCGACGAGCTGCGGCGTTTTCTTGTGAAAGAAAAATCCGACGCCGAAGAGAAAGAGCACGTCGTACGTCGCGATGCGTACGTCGTCCGCGAGCTCCACAAATTGACTGAGCAGCACATCGAGCAGGAAGACCGATCCCACGAAACCGACGAGCATGCAGACGATCAAAATAAGCGGCCTCCATTTATTTTGATTGCTAACGGAAACCCCGAGCACGATCGGGATGAGCGGCAGAATGCACGGCAGAAGAATGGTGAGCAGACCGGCCAGGAAGAGCGCGAGAATAGTGGATGGCATGGAGATAGGCGGAAAGAGAATTGCCGAATCAGGCAAAAATGATAGCCGAATTCGCAAAAGAAAGACTGGCGTACAGCGCATCTTCATCGTGCAATGCGCGATCTCTCAATACGTGTTTTGACATAGTCTTTTTATTTGACAATATCCGGTTGTCGGGTATTATTTCGTCCAACGTATTATTCGTTATACGAACTATGAAATCTTCCCACGACGACATCGTCAGCCTCGCTCTCGACCTCAGCAGACATCTGCGCCGCAGATTGCTTGCCTGCGGCAAGGACGGTACCAGCTTCATGCGCAGCCATGCGCTTGCAATCATCAAGGAAAGCGACAACCCGACGATGAAGGATTTTGCGACGAGCATGAAAATTTCCGCATCATCCGCCACCGCGTTCATCGACCGTCTCACGAAAGAAGGATGGGTGAAGCGCGTGCCGGATCCCAAGAACCGCAAGATTATCCATCTGAAAATCACGCCCAAGGGGAATCGCATCATCGCGCAGAGCATGCAGGACAAACGCGCGTTTCTCCGCGACATCCTGACGCTTCTTTCCACGGATGACCGCAAACATCTCGAGCACATTCTTCAGTCTCTCCAGAGCGCATTGGCGCAGAACCCTTCCCACTCATAAGTCTATGGAACCGCAGCACAATCAGCAGCATCAACAGGCCTCTTCCGCGGATCAATCCGCAAAGCCCGCGCGTAAGCGTCCCAACCGAAAGCAGATTCTGGGGGGTCTCGGCATCGCGGGAGTGATCGTCCTGATCTTCGCGACGATCTATTGGATTCACGAACAAAAATTCGTCTACACCGATAACGCGCAGATCTCGGCGCCGCTCATCAATCTGACCGCGCTCACGCCCGGTGATCTGAAAGCCGTCTACGTGAATCAGGGCGACTGGCTGTATCCGAATGAAATCGTCGCCCGCGTCGGCGACGACATGATACGCACGCAGGTCGCGGGGGTTGCCGTCACGGTGAAGCAGGATCTCGGCGCCAACTACACGCCGGGCGAACCGGTCGTCACCATGGTGCAGCCCGATCAGCTGAAAGTCGTGGCGCAGGTGCAGGAAGACAAAGGGCTGCAATATTTGTACGCGGGGCAGGACGTGAATTTCACCGTCGACGCGTTTCCCGGACGCGCGTATCACGGCACGGTCGAATCGGTCAGCGACACCAGCCACAACGGAGACGTCGTCTTCAATATTTCCGACAAGCGCCAGGAGCAGAACTTCGACGTGAAGATCGCGTTCGACACGACCGCGTATCCCGAACTGCAAAACGGCATGTCGGCCAAAGTCTGGATCGTCAAATAATCCCCCATGTCCGCAGCGAGCGCTCACACAACCGGCGGGAAACCACCGGTCCATCGCGGACTCATTCTTTTGACGGTGATCGTCGGCACGTTTCTCGGCCGTCTTGATCAGACGATCGTCAATCTGGCGCTGCCGAAAATCATCAATGATTTCAGTATCACGGTCAGCTCCGCCGGATGGATCGCGACGGCGTACATCCTAGCCAACGCCGTTTTCGTGCCGATCTGGGGAAAGCTGGGTGACACGATCGGACGCAAGAAAGTGTATCTTGCGGGATTCATCATGTTCATCGTCGGTTCGCTTCTTGCGGGGCTCTCGTGGAATTTGCCGTCGATGATCGTCTTTCGCGTGATCCAGGCGATCGCGGGATCCGCCGACTATCCGACCGCGATGGCGATCCTCACCGTCACCTACACCACCAACAAAGAACGCGCGCAGGCGCTCGGCATCTGGTCGTCCGCGTTCGCGGTCTCCGCCGTGCTCGGGCCGCTGATCGGCGGACCGCTCATCGACAACTTCAGCTGGAGAGCGGTGTTTCTCATCAACGTGCCGATCGGCATCATCGGCATTCTGATGGCAATGGCGTTCATCCGGGAATCCGTCTCGGAGAAAAAGACACACAAGTTTGACGTGCCCGGCGCGCTCGCGCTCGGCATCTGCCTGTCGAGCATCGTGCTCGTGCTCGACAAGGGCATGGATTGGGGATGGGTCTCCGTCGGTTCCGTCCTTTGTTACATCACGGCGATCGTCTCGCTCATCGTCTTCATCATTCTGGAGCAGCGGCATCCAGAGCCGATCGTCGACCTCAAATTTTTCAAGAACAAAATCTTCACGCAGACGCTGCTCAATAACTTCATCATCTTCATGGGCATGATGGGATCGGTGTTCCTCATCCCCGTTTTCTCGCAGACCTTCCTCGGTTACGACGCGACGCAGAGCGGATTGCTCTTCGTGCCGATGGCGTTCGCGTTGATGCTGGCCGCGCCTCTCGGCGGGCGCCTGACGGACAGCGTCCAGCCGCGATACGTGATCATGGCGAGCACGATCGTCGCGGCGCTCGGGCTGTATTTGTTCTCTTTTATCGATGCGCGATCCGGTGCCTGGGATATCATGGGGCCGCTCAGCATTATGGCGTTCGGCATGGGATTCGGGATGGCGCAACGCACGAACGTGATTGCCGCAGCGGTTCCCAAACAGGAAATCGGCATGGCATCGTCCGTACTCGCACTCGCGCGCAACGTCGCCGGTGCGTTCGGAGTTGCGATCTTTGCCACGCTCCTCAATTCCAGCATCGAACACAACGTGCTCGTCATCAACCAGTACAGCCAGTTCCACGGCACGACGCCCGCGGAGTACCAGCAGTATGTCTCGCTCATCACGTTGAAGGCGCAGATCGACGGCTACAAAACAGTCTTCGTGGTCTCGAGCATCCTGGTCTTCATCGGCGGTTTGCTCTCATGGTTCATCGGCGATGTGAAACTGAAGAAGGGCGTGGAAGTGCACGTCGAGGCCTGACGACGGATTCAATCGACAGGACATATCGTGCAGGTGTACAAAGAGGTCCTGCTCTTTCCCCGTTTCCGATCTTTCACAAAGGATTGCATTATTATGCATCTGCCGATGTCGTTTGATGAAGTTGTGGAGATGTTGCTCGGTCGGATGAAGCGCAATGGACTGGATTTTGATGAGAAACACGTGAGAAATATTCCTGACCTGCCGGATGATTTTTCGTGTACGATCGACGTCTGCTCAAACGAACCTTTTTTCAGAGGATGGAAGAAACATTACTGTGAACACGGAGATGTGCACATACCTGTCGCGCTCATCGTCCCCTCGCATGTCATTGAGTATCGGGACGCATCGGTTGTAAATCCAGAGCCCCTGCGACAACGCGGTACTGCGACGAATCAGTGTTACTGGTTGCCGAATGTTGCCATACTCCACAACGTGCCCGACTACCGCTCTGAGTATTCCGAATTAACCTTTAATGAATGTGCCTGCGTATTTAGCCAGAATCCGGGAATAGGAAGCATCCGCGTGATGAGTGAAGCGCGTCATCCGGCTCAGATTTATTCAAATCCGCGCGATGCCCGGCACATCGTCGCTGACGCTCATATCGATAAAAGTCGGCATTGCGGGTATCTCCTGAGCAAGAGAACGGAAGTCCCACGGCCGTACATTGATAATCTGGAGCCGTGCTGAGAATGATTCGTCTGTCCGAGAAAAGAGCAGTGCCCGCAACTCGGAGTTGCGGGCTTTTTTTGCAAGAAACGCCCCGTACGGCTTTTTCTTGAAGGTCTGCAGAAAACCCGACTTTTCTCTGGCGTGTTCGGGGGATTTTTCTGCTACACTGCGCGGCGACGCATTATGAGACGTATTGCGCACATTTCGGATTTGCACTTCGGCCGCGTGAACACGCGTCTGCAGGATGCGCTGCTTGCGGATATCGAAAAGCTGTCACCCGATCTGGTGGTGATCAGCGGCGATTTGACGCAGCGGGCGCACACCAAGGAATTTTCGCTTGCGAAGGAATACCTCGAACGCATTCCATTCCCGTCGCTCGTGATTCCCGGCAATCACGACATCCCGCTCTACAACGTGCCGCGCAGATTCATCCGTCCTCTCAAGCGATACAAAGAATACATCACGGAAGATCTCAATCCGTTCTACGTCGACGACGAAATCGCCGTGCTCGGCATCAATACCGCGCGCTCGCTCACGCTCATCCACGGACAGATCACGCGCCGCCAGATGATCGACATCGAACGGCAGTTTACCGCCGTGCCGCAGAATCTTTTCAAGATCGTCGTCACGCATCATCCGTTCATCAGTCCGATGGGCAGACGGCTGCGCCGTCAGATCGCGCACGGGGCGACTGCGCTGCGCACCATCGACCGCTGCGGCGTGGACATGATACTCGCGGGCCATTTGCACAAATGTTATACCGGCGACATTTCTTCCGCATACCGCAGAGTGAAGCGGCCGATCATCGTGGCGAACGCCGGCACCGCAATCTCCACTCGCGTGCGCAAGGAACCGAATTCCTTCAATCTTGTCACCATCGAGGGGGACAAAATGCAGATCGCGATGCATGCATGGGACGGCGCGCACTACGTCGAGTCGCGCATGACGGATTACCTGCGGGGAAACTCCGTCGGCAGCAGCGCAGACATTCTGGTGCACGATGAAGAGCTTGTGACGCTCTGAAACTCAAAGCGACGATGCGGATGACGGCAATGCGGTCGAGCCGCTCGCGTTTTGCTGATTAACGCTCCAGTAGCGGCGCATCATGGGCGGAATGTTGTTTTCATTATAATAACTGTTTCCGTTCATCATGCGATATCCGTTTTGCGCGGGTACGCCCTGCCTGCCACCGAGTCCGACGAAGGGCATGGTCAGAATGCACAGCACGATGCCGATGCCGATCAGCCACCACGACCAGAGCTTCAATTGCGCGGGCGTAAGGTAGCGGATCGCCCAGCCGATGAAGAGCGCGACGCCGATGACGAGGACCGCCATCGCGATCATGTGAATGCCGAAGAAGAGAGGCAAACCTGCATTCAATCCGTAACCGTACATCATGGGGGAGAGGGGAAGATGTGGGTTAGTATAACCGGAGAGGTTGAGTATGTTTAGTAGGATTTGTAGGTTTAGTACGTCGATTCATGTAATCATATCAAGCCTACTAAACGCCCCAAGCCTACCATGCCTACTAAATCTTCTTTTTGCGTTGATAGAGGACGTAGGACGAGAGAACCGGGATGATGACGATGGCGACGATCACGCCGATGAACCAGCCGATCGTCATCGGGAAAAGCCAACTCAAAACCATCGTCGCGATGCCGCCGATGACGAACGTCCATCCGCCGATGCGCTGGCTCTTCTGCCACACGTCGGGATCCGAAAGCGTCCATGGCGTACGCACGCCGATGAAAAAATTCTGACGGATCTTGCCCATGTAGTTACCCAGAACGATGAAGAGGAATCCGATGCCGATCAAAAGATCGCGTCCCAGAAGCGCGTTGTGCGCGGGATGCACGATTGTGTAGAAGGTGATTCCTTCCACGTACGCGAAGAAGAGAACGATCCCGAGCTGCAATACGTTCCATGCGCGTGCGAATTCCTTGTAATTCTCCGCCTTCGGATCGATTTTTGCGAAGAGGGGAAAGAGCAGTGTCAAAAGCAAACCGATGATCGGCAGCAACCACGCGCTCCACATTTTCGGCGCCCAGCCGTTGGGTTCGCCCGAGATGCCCCAGTGCACGGGAATGACATCCGGCAGGGAAGGATAGAGCCACGCGACGAGTGCGAACATGCCGAGCACGACGATGCATTGCAGGATGCGGATGAAGGGAAAATTGCGTTCCATATCAGCGGGAGAACAGGGAATAGAAAGCATTGATAACGTCCTCGAAGACGGACGTGTTGAGGGAGTAATAGATGAATTGTCCTCTGCGCTCGGTCACGACCAGATTCGCGCGCTTGAGGATGTCGAGGTGATGACTCAGGGAAGCGCCCGTAAAGCCGAAGTGCTGTTTGATGTCACCGACGTTACGATCTCCTTTTTTGAGGAGCTGCAGGATTTTGCGTCGATTGGGGTCCGAGAGAGCGCGAAAGACGTCGTCCATATATTTAGAAATTTGTCTAAATATTAATTCATAAAATTATGAAGTCAATAACTTATGAGATTTTTTTCGCTTCAAAAATTCAATGTGACAGCGGTGTCACTCTGAGGATGCTTCCTTCGTCAGGCTTAGGACAGGCTCCGAGCGACACCGCGTGTCTATGGTTCGAGTGTCCTCACCATGACACGCATATTCATTTATGGATGATTGGGATAGGCGTCGATCCATTGCGATAATTGCGATTGCACCGGAACGTATCCTTTAAAATCGATGGAGCTGCCTTTGTGCACGCTCACGTGCAGATGCTTGCGCTCGCCGTCGGTTTCATGGCTGTACCCAAGTCCGAGGTTGCCGATCGCGTCTCCCGTTTTTACCGCGTCGCCTTTGTTCTTCGTGATTGTATTCACGTTCAAATGTCCGTAGAGCACGGTGACCGATTGTTTCTGATAGGTACAGGATTGAATCATGACGCCGCCGTAGCCGCTTACCCATCCGCGATACAGAACTGTCCCGTTGCAGATCGCGTGCGCGGTGACCGCTGCGTTTTTTTCAGATGCAAACGTTTCGAAATCCGTACCGGTATGGAAGCCCGTGAACCGTTCCGGTTGCACGGGGCTGCTTTGCGGCGATACGAAAATGCCGAACGGTTTTTTGATGATGCGATTCGCCGCATCAGGCAACGGATATGCAAAACCCGTGACGGGATCATGCCCCAAAGACGTACCGGCAACAGAAGCAGCGGATGACGATGATGGAATCGACGAGATACTTTGCGACGACGGAGACGGTGCATCGGGCGGAGTCGTCGTGCAGGCGACGAGCGAAAGCGATGTGAAGAGGATGATGAGACGAGTCTTCATGCAATCGCTGAGTCTACACGTTTTTATCGCGCTTGAGAATCTGATACGTGTCACAGTTGGCATCGATCGACGTCATAGAAAAAGGTATGTCATTCGCATCACTTCTGAAAAACAGCGCGGGCGCCTGGCAAAAGGATCATGCATCGCAAATGGCGGCGAGTATCGCGTACTATGCGATTTTCGCGGTTGCGCCGACGCTTCTTCTGATCATCGCGCTCGCCGGCGTCTTTTTTGAAACGTCGACCGTGCAGCATGAGTTGATCGGACAGATTTCGCTGTACGTCAGCCCGCGCGTGGCCAGTTCCGTCGCGTCGATTCTCGCATCCGCGCATCAGTCGCCGCACAGCGGACTCGCGATGCTGATCAGCCTGATCGCGATGCTCGCCGGCGCGACGGGATTCGTGCTGGCATTGCAGGACGCGTTTAACATGATCTGGCAGGTGGAAGCGAAAAAAACGGAAAACGGCGTCTGGATGATCGTCTTCAAGAGAGCACTTTCCGTGCTCTTCGTCGTTGCAATGGGCATTCTCTTCATCGCGTCGGTCGTCGCGTCCGCCGCGCTCGGCGCGCTGCTGCATTCGCTGGTGATCCGATTCCCCGCCATGCAGATCCTGTTGCCCTCGATCGATTTCGTCGTGTCGTTCATTGTCGTGATTCTGCTCTTCGCGATTCTCTTCAAATTTCTCCCCGACGTTCGCGTCGGATGGAAAGATGTGTGGATCGGCGCCGCCGTCACCGCCATCCTGTTTACGATCGGCAAGAGCCTGCTCGGGTGGTATTTGGGAAGCTCGAACGCGACGTCCGCGTACGGCGCCGCGGGATCGCTCATCATTCTGCTGCTGTGGGTCTACTACTCGGCGCAGATTTTGTTCTTCGGCGTGGAGATGACGAAAGTCTATGCCGCGGAGCGCCACCTCAAGATCGAACCACGGCATTATGCGCAGTATGCGGAGACGTCGAAAAAATCCGTGCGCAAGATCATCTTCCTGCCCGATCTCGCGACGATCATGGGTTTCCTCCTGATTGAATTTCAGGTCGCGAAGTGGTTCGTGACTTTTCGCAAGCACTGGAAGACCGGACGAAAATTCCTGCGCCGCTAATGTCATCCATTCCCTTCTTTTTATGACTATCAAGAAACGCATTCTGACGGCCGCTGAAGAATTGCCGCTGGTGCGGAGCATCGAAAATATTTTGAAGAAGATTCAAACCGCGCTCGTTGCGTTGGTTGCGACGATCATGATGGTGCTCGTTTGTCTGGTGATCATCGCGATTTACTTCCTCGTACATCTGGTTGAGGGGAAATGAGTCCTGCACCCAAGAATGGGCGCGCTGCATTTGAAAATGTTTGACGAGAGCAGCCATTCTTGGCTGCAGCGAATAATAGACAAAAGCCCCGCGTGCGCGGGGCCATTGCATCCTTCAGCTCCTCCTTTTTTCTTAAGACTGCGTCGGGGCAGCTGGGCTGCTCGACGGCGTCTGATTCTGATTATTCATTCCCCATTTTCCATGACCGAAGCCGCCCTGAGGACGCGTCGGAATCGTCACGCCGTGCTCCTGCGCGATCTGCTGCAAGGTCTTGCCGCTCTGCAGTTCGCTCTGCAGCTGCGCCGTCGTGATGCCGAGTTTGGTTGCGAGTGTGTTCAGCATGTTCTGTTTGTTCATGCCGCTGCCTCTGCCCATCATCGGCTTATCCATAAAGCCATTGAATCCGCCGCCGACCTCACCATGCATCGCGTTTCCGCACGCCGTCTGCACCGCCTGACGATACGTTTGCAGCGACGTCTGGTTTTGCTGCACCGAGGCCTTCATCGCGGTCCGCAGATCCTGATTCGCTTTCTGAATCGCGGCCTGACGCGCCGTGTCATCGGTGATCGACGCGGCGGCGTTCAGCGCGTCGACATGCGCCTGCAGCGCGGATTTGCGCGCCGCTTCCTGACCGTCCATTAAGGAAATCTGCTGGCCTTCGAGTGCAGCCAATGCAGAAATGCACTGCGTCGTCGGAATAGGTTTCGTCGCGGGCGTCGTTGTCCCCGAGGACGAGCTGGATCCGACCGATTGGGCGGATGTCACCTGCATCAGGACCGGAATCGCAAGCGCGACGGCACCAAGACCGGAGACCGCACCGAGCATGAACTTGTTCATAATGTTACGGGTGAAAGAAATAAAAACCGTGTGTACACATACGCATTGTATGGACCGGTCTTTAAGAACCGCTTAAGACTTTCGCGTCGTCGAAAAATGGACGGAGAACGTCGTTCCTTCGTCCTTCTTGCTCTTTGCAGAAATTTTCCACCCGTGCAGATCGACGATGCGTTTCACGAGCGCGAGCCCCAGTCCGTAGCCCTCTTCGCTGCGCGATGTGTCCGCCTGATAGAAGCGGTCGAACACATGCGGCAGATCCGATGCATCGATGCCGATGCCGGTATCGCTGATATCCAACTCATTCTTCGTGAGCATGACCGTCACGGATCCTTTTTTCTTGTTGAACTTGATCGCGTTGCTGATCAGGTTCGCGATGACCTGCCTGATGAGCGCGGCGTCGCCCTGTACATGCACGTTCGCCGCTATGTCCGCCTTGATTGCGACGGATGCTTTCTTCGCAAGAACCGCGAACTTGTCGCACGATTGCGAGACGAGATCGGACAGGTCGACCGTTTTTTTGTCGAGCGTGAACGAATCGAGCTGCGCGAGCTCCAACAATCTCTCGATCAGAACGGCCACTTGATGCAGATCTTCTTTGGCGGACAGTATTCCCTCTTTGTAATTTTCCGTCTTCAGCGCGACGTCGAGCGATGAGCCGAGAATCGCGAGCGGCGTGCGCAGTTCGTGGCTGGCGTCCTGCGTGAATTGCTGCAATCGCAAAAACATGTCCTCGGCCGGCGCCAGACTGCGTTTCACGAAGAAGAGCGCGACCATGTACGTGAGACCGGATACGACGAGGGTGACGAGCAGATACAGCAGCGCGCGCTGCGGCAGATCGCTGATGACGGCTCGCGCCGGTTCGGCGATTTGCAGATAACCCACCACCTGATTGCTTGCCGTAATCGGCTTCGTGACGACCGTGAACGGCTCATTCTGTATCACGATCACGGCCGTGCCCGGTTTGCTGACGAACGGCACGTCGGTGAAGATGCCCGGTTCATAGATCGGCTTGCCTGACGGCGTGACGATGCGGACATGATCCCTGAGCGGCGGCGGAATGGAGGCCGTCGGATCATTCGTCGCGATCGGCATACGTCCCATCATCATTTGCGATTCGCGCGCGATGCGAAAATCCGCCTGTCTGCGCGTATTGTCGAAGTCGGCGGCGAGAAACAGAGCGCCATTGATCAGAAACAGCAGAAACATGAATCCCGTAAACTGCAGGGCCAGCGTTCTGCTGATGCGCTTAAACATATCAGTCTGCCGGAATCATATATCCTTTCCCGGGCACCGTCTGCACGACGTCCTTGCCGAGTTTGCGCCGCAGGTACGCGATGTGCACGTCGACCGTTTGCGAGAACATCAGATCGTCGCGGCTGCCCCAGACGTGCTCGATGATGCTCGGACGGTCCTGTGCCTGTCCTTTATTGCGCAGCAGATATTCCAGCACGCCGTATTCCTTCGGCGCGAGCACGACGTTCTTTCCGTTCTTCGTGACTTGTCTCGTGTTCATGTCGAGGCTGATTTTTTTCGTCCGCAGAACCGGCTGTTTTTCGTCTGCTTTCCTGCGCAGCAGCACCCGCACGCGCGCGAGCAACTCCTCCATGTCGAAGGGTTTGGTGAGGTAATCGTCAGCGCCGATATCGAGTCCGTGCACGATTTCCTTCTGTTTCGTCCGCGCGGTGAGCATCAGAATCGGCATGTTTTTCTTTGCCTGCCGCAGCATTGCACAGATCACGTAGCCGTCCATGCCCGGCAGATTGATGTCGAGGATTAAGAGATCGACGTTTTGCGTCATCGCACGTTCAAATCCGTCCTTGCCGTCATGGGACACGGCTACTGCGTACGACTCGGATTCGAGGTACTTTTTCATATTGTCCGCCAGCTTCTTTTGATCCTCGATCAGCAGAATATGCATCGTCTTTCAGAATAAAGAGCGTCCATTAAGGACGGATTAAGAGTATAAAACAAATGCCGCGGGATGGATCGTCAATATCTTGTGAAGTTTTTGGCAAGTACATCGCGGTAAGCGAGGCGGGGGAATCGCGTCACAGAAGGTGTTATCCCTTCTTCCCTTTTCGATGGATGTCTTATGGTTTCTCATCATCGGCCTCATTGCCGGCTGGCTCGCCGGGATTCTGGTTCGCGGAGGGGGTTTCGGCATCATCGGTGACATCGTTGTGGGTATCATCGGAGCGCTCGTCGGAGGATTCATATTCCGCACCCTGGGCGTCACCGCATACGGAACATTGGGCGAGATCATCATGGCGGTCATCGGTGCTGTCATTCTCCTCTTCATCGTGCGTCTGGTGAAACGCGCCTGAGCGTCATCTGCGTCTGCGCGGACCACTGAAGCCGCGGCGGTTCCTTCGGGCACCATGCGCCGGGGCGGATGTATCTTTTCCACGCCGATGACTCGTGTCTTGTTGGATGGCCGGCAGAGGCGGGGGCGGCGGCAGATGCGACGGCAATGATTTTCTCTTGAGCTGGGAGCGGATTAATTTCTCAATCGTGCGGATGCCGCCCGACTGATCGGGCGTGGCAAACGAGATCGCGATGCCCTCGCGTCCCGCCCGCGCGGTTCTTCCGATGCGGTGCACATAATCGTTGGCGTCATCGGGCAGATCGTAATTAACGACGACCGCGATGCCCGCGACGTCGATACCGCGTGCCGCGATGTCGGTGGCGACCAGCACGCGGTACTTGCCGGATTTGAATCCCTCCAGCGCCTCACGTCTTTGGGCAAGTGATCTGTTCGCGTGAATCTCGGCCGCGGTGTGTCCGCTTCTTCGCAGATTCGCCGTGATTTTCTTGGCGCCGTATTTGGTGCGCGAGAACACGAGCACAGTCCCTTCATGTTCCTGCAGAAGATGTTCGAGCAGCTGCATCTTTTCGGCTTTCTGCACGATGAAGAGTTCCTGCTGCACCAGTTCCGCCGCCGTGCCGGCGGGGGCCACTTCGATCCTGAGAGGCAGTTTCATCTGTTCGTTTGCCAGCTGCATGATCTCGTGCGGCATTGTCGCGGAGAAAAGCATCGTCTGACGGTCTTTCGGCACGTGCTCCAAAATCTGTTCGATCTGCGGACGAAATCCCATGTCGAGCATGCGGTCGGCTTCGTCGAGCACGAGGATCGAGACTTCTTTCAATGTAATCGTTCTCTGCATCAAATGATCATTGAGACGTCCCGGCGTCGCGATCACGATCCGTGGATTTCTGCGGATCATGTCTTTCTGCAGATTCATCGATGCGCCGCCGACGATTACCGCCGTGCGGATGTTCAATGCGGATGCGAAAATTTTCAGCGATTCCTCCACCTGATACGCAAGTTCGCGCGTGGGCAGCACCACGAGGCCGCGCCCGGGTCCGTTTGCCAGGCGCTGCAGCATCGGGATGCCGAACGCGAACGTTTTGCCGGTGCCCGTCTGCGCGATGCCGACGATATCTTTGCCCTGGATCCCCGCGGGAATGGATTGCTGCTGGATGGGCGTCGGCGTCGTGAAGCGGCGGTCGTGCAGGATCTGCAGAATGCCCGGATCAATGCCGAGCGTGTCAAAATTCCGGTGCTGACTGTGTTCGTTCATCTCTTGGAAAATGCAAATAATGAGCGTTCAGTATAGCTGCTTCAATGCCTGAAAGATACGCAGATGTGCAGGGAATCAAGCCGGATGTATAAACGCCCCTAGACTTCCTTTGCGGTCGTTTTATCATGGGCGATATGGATAAGCGTCCTGTGGGTGTCGGCCGGTTGATTGCATTTGCAGGCTTGATTCTGCTCGCCGCCTGCAGTCGCGGTGGCAACGCGACGGCTGATCATCCGTCTGCTCCCGCGCTCAATACACCCGCGTTCTCCGCGGATCTCCAGGCCCAGCAGTCGGCGCTCAACATGGTGATGAACCAAAAAGATGTGCAGGCATGGCTGTCCTATTATGCAAAGAAAACGGCCGCGCCGTATCAGTCGCCGGTCGTCAAAGTGGATCATCGTGAACAGAATGACTATATCGTGCACGTCTATGAACAATTGCAGGACGGCCAAACGTCGACGTTTGGCTGGTACCGCATCAATATCGTGACGGGATCGCTGCAAAAATTCCAGCAGTCATCGAGCGCGTCGTCGCATTAATTATTTATTGAGTTTTCTCAGTTCCGCGTTCTGCAACGGCGGCAGCTCGCGATGCTGCGACGGATCCATTCCTCTGAAAGATGTTTCCAGAATCTGCAGCGGATCGCCGTGGCCGGACAGAATGATGCATGCATCACAGTATGTATCCTCAAGCATCTGAAGCAGTTGTTCCTGGCGCTGAAGGACAGATACGACGCTTTCAACATTGTGAGACGTATGTTCCGGATCCAGCGCATCCAGTGCCCAGACGCGTTCGTAGTTATCTGATAATCCGCCGTCGAAGTCACCGAAATAGCGTTCACGTAATGCGTTGCGAACCAAGGCATGCGGTGGCGTGTCTTGAGCGGATTCAATTGAACGATAAGTGATATTGGTCGTCTCGGCGGCGCGTTTGAAGGGTGATGAGACGAGGACAATGCGCATGTCGCCGAATACCTTTAATTGCAGTGCGTCACGAATGGATTGGGTCACTTGGTCGCGTCCTTTTTGTGTCAGACCGTACTGTTCTTTTTCACCTTCTTCCGGATGACTCACGATGAGTTTTTGTTCATTGGGAATGCTGTGCCCATGACGCAAGGCGTAATAGGTGTTCTCCAGCGATTCATTCGCGAGTGACATAGATATACGGAAAAAGGAGGCCATCGTACTCATATCTTTCATTCATGCAAGATTATTCGTACCTCAGCGCCTCGATCGGGCGCAGCTTCGCCGCTTTCCAAGCAGGCAGCATGCCGAAGAAGATGCCGACGCCGACTGAGAACAGGAATGCGAGGATGACCGATGGGATCGAAATCGTCGCATCAATCGAATAGCGTCCGAGAATAAATGATCCGATGAAGCTGATGAGGATGCCGATCGCTCCGCCGAGGATGCTGAGTGCTGTCGACTCGACGAGGAACTGAAGCAGGATGTCGCGCTTCTTGGCGCCGATGGCTTTGCGGATGCCGATCTCGCGCGTGCGCTCGGTGACCGACACCAGCATGATGTTCATGACGCCGATCCCGCCGACAAACAAGCTGATCGCCGCGATTCCGCCGAGCAGCAGCGTGAAAATGCCCGTCACCTGATCGAGCGTCTGCACGGCGTCCGCCTGGTTCAGCACGGTGAAGTCTTCTTTCGTGACGTCGGTGATGCGATGCGCGTTCATAAGCACGGCCGTGATCGTCGCCTGCGCGGTGCTCATGTCCGCGGCGTTTGCAACCGAGACGCTGATCGAGCTGAGCGTGCTTTGTCCGGTGACGTGCTGCTGCATCGTAGAGAGCGGAATCAAGACGACGTTGTCCTGATTCTGAAATCCCGTGCCGCCTTTGCTCTGCATCACGCCGATGACGGTGAAGAGATTGGATCCGATGCGGATGCTCTGGCCGATCGGCGCGGGATCACTGGGAAACAGCGTCGTCACCACCTGCGAGCCCAGGACCGCGACGCGATCCATGCTCGCGATATCCTGCTGATTGATGAAGCGTCCGATCTGCAGCGGGGAATTGCGTACCGTTACATAATCGGGAACCGTGCCGATGACGCTCGCATTCGTATTCTGACTGCCGGCGATGATCTGTTCGTTGCTTCGCATCTCCGGTTCGACGCCGCTGAGTCCCGTGACCTGCTGCTCGATCGCGGTTGCGTCCGTGGATTTGAGCGTCGCTCCTCCGCCCCCGCCGCCGCCTCCAAAACGCACGTTGCCCTGATTTGAGCCGCCCGGGGAAATTGTCAGCAGATTTGTCCCCAAACTCTGAATGCGCTGCGTGACGCCGCGCTGCGCGCCCTGGCCGATCGCGACCATCAGCACCACCGACGCGACACCGATGATGATGCCGAGCATCGTGAGCATCGATCGCATTTTGTTGCTGCCGATCGCGCCGAGCGCGTTTCTGATGTTCTCAATGATGTTCATTGGTTTCATTTCGGAAAATCAATCCATCCTGAATGTGAATGGTGCGCTGCGCGTGTTCAGCCACGGACGGTTCGTGCGTGACCATGACGATCGTTTTGCCATCGCGGTTGAGTTCATTGAAGATGTTCATCACTTCTTCGCCGGTCTTGCTGTCGAGCGCGCCCGTCGGTTCGTCCGCCAGAATGATCGCCGGGTTCATCGCAAGAGCTCTGGCGATCGCCACTCTCTGCTGCTGTCCGCCGGAGAGTTCGTTCGGGTTGTGCGACATGCGTTCACCGAGCCCGACGGTGTGCAGTGCCTCGCGCGCTCGCTGCTCAGCTTCCAACCGATGCACGCCCTGATACAGCATCGGCTGCATCACTTGCCGCAGCGCGTCCATGCGCGGAAGTAAGTTGAATGCCTGGAACACGAAACCGATGCGTCGGCTGCGCACCTCCGCCTGCTCATTCTCATCCAGCGTCGCGACTTCCTTACTCTCCAGCAGATACGATCCGGATGTCGGTGTGTCGAGCAGACCGATGATGTTCATGAGCGTCGACTTGCCGGATCCCGACGGCCCCATGATCGAGACGAATTCGCCGGGCTGGATGTGCAGACTGACGCCCTTCAGCACGACCAGTTTGTTTGTGCCGAGGGGATACGCTTTGGTGATGTCGCGCAGGTGAATCATGAGGAAGAATCGTGAGGAGAATTATCCGCCGCCGCCTCTGAAGCCGCCTCCTCCGCCTCCTCTCGTGAACGTCGCGCCGCCGCCGAAACCGCCCCCTCCGCCCAAGCGGAAGATCTGCGCGTTGGGATTCTGGCCGTTGCTGCTCGTCTGGTACTGCGAGATATTGAGCGACTGAATCTGCTGTCCTTCCGTCAGACCTGATGTGATTTCGGTGTACTGGCCATCCGTCGCACCGGTCTTCACGGGAACCAGCTGCCCGCTCGAAAGCCGCACCGACGCGTTGCTTCCGTTCCACTGCAGTGCGAGGTTCGGCACGGCGAGGACGTTCTGCGCGCTCGCGGTCGTGATCGTCACCGTTGCCGTCATGCCCGACAGGATCGTCATGTTGTCCGGTGTCGGCAGTTTGATCGCGACGTTGTACGACACGACGCCCGACTGTTGCACGGGAGTGGAATCGATGGAATCGACGCTGCCCTGGAACGTCTTTCCGGGAATCGCGTCGAACGCGATGATTGCCGGCATGCCCGCTTTCACGTTTACGACGTCCACCTGATCAAGCGGTACCGTCACCACGGTCGTGCCGGTGTTCTGGATCTCGAGCATCTCGGTGGTGTTTCCCGTGTCGAGCAGGTTGTCGCCGACTTTGTAATCGAGGTGGCTGATCGTGCCGTCGAAGGGCGCGACGAGTTCGTAATTCTCGAGGGATTTTTCGGTGCTTTGCAGCGACGTCACAGATTGCGCGATCGCGTTCTGCTTGAGCGCGATCTGCACGTCGAGATCGGTGTTGGTCGAGTTGGCGTTGAGCTGCTGAGCCTTGTAGGCGTTCTGCGCCTGATCAACCGCCTGCTGTTGCTGCGTGAGCGTCGCGGGATTGGACGTCTGCAGTTCCTTCAGATTTTCCTGCGCCGTCGTCAGATCGTTCTGCGCCGTCGTCACCGCGTCTTCCGCCGCCTTGAGCGTCACGCTCGGAATGCCGCCATTACTTGACGTCGCGGCGAGATCCGCCTGCGCCGTTTCCACCTGGGAAACCAGACTGGATGCCGATGAAATGTTTCCGCTCACGGTTGATCGGCTGGTATTCACATCGCTCGCGGTGAAATTCGATGTGTCGACGGTCGCGCCCTGCATCATCGAATACGTGTCCTCTCCGAGCATGTAGATGTCTTTCGCGAGCGTGTCCGCGTCGGCGAGCGCTTTCACCAGCGTCTCGGGATCCTGCTGCGTCGCGAGCGAGGATCCGTAATTTTGATGCATCGCATTCGCCGCGTTGATGGCGTTCAGATAATCGTTCTTCACGGTGCGCGCGAGATTCGGATCGTTGTACAGAAGATTGTCGATGGTGAGGTCGTAATTTCCCTGCGTCGGGCGCGCGGCGGTGCCACGGGTGAGAATGCTGTAGAAGGAATCGAGTAGTTTGTCGGATGTGGAAAGAGACGTCTGCGCGGTGGTCGCGAGCGTGAGGATCTCCGAGCTCTTCGCCTTGGTCAGATTCAGCTGCGCCTGCGTGAGCGCGGTCTGTTTTTCCTGCACGGCGCGCTGCGCGGACGCCAGATCGGACGGGAGCTTCTGCTGCGTGACCGCGAGATTGTTCTGCGCCTGCGTCAGTTGCTGCTGCGATTGCGTGAGTGAATTCTGTGCGCTCTGGATCTGTCCGTTCTTGTCCGCCTCGAGCTGCTTGAGCTGCAGCTCCGCCGCCGAGATCGAGAGCTGCTGCTGGCGGATCTGCGCCTGCACGCTCGCATCATCAAGCTTGGCGATGACGTCGCCTTTCTTCACGGCGTCTCCCACTTTGAAGTTCACCGCCGTCACGGTTCCCTTTTGATTGAACTGCATCTGCTGTTCGTTCGAGAACGTCACGTTGCCCGTTGCGTTGATCGAGGACGTAATCGTTCTGCGCGCGACCGTCGCGATGCTTTGCACGGGCGTTTGCGCCTGCGTCTTCCCCTGCGCGAACGCCATGTATCCGCCGCCGAGCGCAATCGAGAGGATGAGCCCCACCAGATAATTGGAGAGCGACACTCTGCGCAATTTCTGTTGCAAACTCAGCGGCAGAGAGCTGAACGGATGCCGGATGATTGACAGAAGTTTCATAGGATCTGAAAGAAAAGTGAAACGCGCATCAGGACGCGGAAGATATGGAAGACGATGATGGTGATCCGTTTCCATGCGGATGCGTGCCGCTGCCGCTTACGCCGACATTCGTTCCGCTTCCGGTTCTCTGACCGCCTCCGAACGTTGTGCCGTTTTCCTGCATGATCTGCTGGATCGTTTTGCCGCTCTGCAGTTCCTTCTGCAATTGGTCCTGGCTGATGCCGAGACGCTGCGAGAGGCGCGCGAGATTCGGCGTGCCGTTTTGGCCGAATCCGCCGCCGCGCGCGTATGCACCTTGTGCGCTTACCGGGTGGATCAGATGATTCACGCCGGAAAAAAGCGCGAGGACAACAAGTCCGGATGCGACTCCCAATCCAAAAGAACCGAAACGGATTTTCATAGCAGCAAAAACAGAAAATACGCTCTTAGTATAGAGGAAGCAGATTAAGAAGAATTTAAGAACAGAATCCGGAAAAGAATGCAAGAATCCTTGCCTGTTTCAGGAAAACGATGCCGGACAATCTGCCCTTTTGCATCTGCTTGCGATATGATAGCGACATGCGCATCGATCTCACTTTCGAACAATGTGAAGACATTCTCAAGCAGCAGCACTACGGACATCTTGGTTGCTGCATGGACGGCGAACCGTATGTCGTACCCGCGACGTACGTCTATAAATACGGGTATCTCTACAGCTTCACGCACGACGGACAAAAAATCGCGATGATGCGCAAACATCCGTCGGTCTGTCTGCAGGTCGAGTGCGTGCGCAGCGGATATGATTGGGAGAGCGTCATTTGTTGGGGAAAATTTGAAGAAATCACCGATGAACAAGAGAGGCATGAAATAGAGCTTCTTCTCGCAGATCAATACGCGAAGGTCACGACCGAGAGCGATGAGCTGCCCGTCTCGCCGCTCATCCAGGAGCTCAACGAACAGAAAAAAGACGACGTGAAAAAGAGCGTCGTCTATCGCATCAACATTCAGAAGACGACCGGGAAAGCGGAGAGGCCGAAGAAGTCATAAGTTGAAAAAGTCCGCTCCCGTTTTGGATGGCGGACTTTTTCTGTTACCCCTTCCGATCGATGCGACGTTAAAAATCGTACGCCTCTTCGCCGTGCAGCATGCGGTCCAGGCTTTCCTGCTCCTCTTTGAGATTTACTTTCAGAGACATGAACATCTGAATGATATTGAGAAGCACCCATGTTCCGACGAACGCGAAGACGACGGCGATGGTCGTGCCTTCCAGGTTGGCGATGAATTGGTGCGTGTTTCCCTCCAGCAACCCCGACACTCCGCCGACGGATTTGGCGGCGAAGACGCCCGTCAGAATCGATCCGATCACGCCGCCGATTCCGTGGCATCCCCACACGTCGAGCGCGTCATCCCACTGCATCCATGCCCGGAACTTCATCGCGCAGAAGCAGCCGAGCGTCGCCGCAATGCCGATGATGAGCGATCCCATCGGCGTCACGTAACCGGCTGCGGGCGTGACCGCGACAAGGCCGGCGACGGCACCCGTGAGAGCGCCCACGATGCTCGGGCGCTTGTCGACGATCCACGAGAGCAGAAGCCACGCGACCATCGCCATGGCGGGTGCGACCTGCGTATTCACGAACGCCGCCGCCGCCTGACCGTTCGCAGCCAAGGCGCTGCCCGCGTTGAATCCGTACCATCCGAACCAAAGCAGCGCGACACCGAGCGCGACGAATGGAATGTTGTGCGCCTTCTGTTCCATGCTCTTGCGCTTCCCGAGCACGAAGACCGATGCCAATGCCGCAAAGCCGGAGCTAATGTGCACGACGGTTCCTCCCGCGAAATCGATCGCGCCGATCTTGGAAATGAAACCGCCGCCCCAGACCCAGTGCGCCAGCGGCGCGTAAATCACGATGCTCCAGAGCGTGAGGAAAATCAGATAACTTTTGAAGTTCATGCGGTCGACGAATGCGCCCGTGATGAGCGCCGGCGTGATGACCGCGAACATCAGCTGAAAGACAAAGAAGGCGAGGAACGGAACGGTCGTGCCGTAGCTTGTCGACGGATCAAGTCCGACGCCCTTCATCCACGCGTAATCGAGTCCGCCGATGAATCCGCCGTGATCCGGACCGAATGCGAGCGAGAACGTGAGGATCGACCAGACGACCGTCACGATGCCCATCGCGATGAAACTCTGCATGACGACGCTTAAGACGTTCGTGCGCTTCACGAGTCCGCCGTAAAAGAAGGCGAGGCCCGGCGTCATGATCGCGACGAGCGCCGCACTGATGAGAACGAATGATGTGTCACCGGAATTCATAGGAGAAGTGGTAAGTGGATAGTGGTAAGTGGTAAGTGATAAGCGATTTGGTCAGTGACTATCCACTAGCCACTGACCACTGGTCACTACACATCGTAGTAACGATAAAATTCACTGGCCGTCGGTCTTGCGGCTTCATCCGCAACTTCCGCGCGTTTGCCTTCGATGTAGGACGTGATGAAGCTCTCGGAGAAGACGCCGCTTTTCGTGAGGAAGTCGTGATCGGCTTCGAGTGCGTCGAGCGCATCGCCGAGCGTCGCGGGCGCGTGATTGATTTGCGCCAGCTCGCTTGCGGACATGTGGTAGAGATTCACGTCCGTGTGCGGACCCGGATCCAGCTCGTTCTCGATGCCGTCGAGTCCCGCGAGAAGCAGAGCCGAGAACGCAAGGTACGGATTGGCCGCGGCGTCCGGCATGCGGAATTCGACGCGCTTCGCGCGCGGATTATTCGAATACATCGGAATGCGGATCGCGGCGGATCTGTTGCGCGCAGAGTAAATGAGATTCACCGGCGCTTCGAAGCCCGGCACAAGTCTCTTGTAACTGTTCGTCGTCGGATTGCACAGAGCGCAGAGCGCGCGCGCATGTTTCAAAAGTCCGCCGATGTACTGCAATGCCAAGGTGCTGAGTCCCGCATATTCGTTTCCCGCAAAGAGCGGTCGTCCTTCTTTCCACAAACTCTGATGCACGTGCATCCCGGATCCGTTGTCGCCGAATAAGGGTTTCGGCATGAAGGTCGCGCTCTTGCCGTATCTGGCCGCGACGTTGCGCACGATGTATTTATAACGCATGAGCTTGTCGGCCATGGTGAGCATGGTGTCGCGCTCCATGTCGATCTCCGCCTGTCCGGCGGTCGCGACTTCATGGTGGAACGTTTCGATTTTGATGCCTGCCCTCTCCATCTCGCGCACCATCTCGCTGCGCAGATCTTGCTGGGTGTCCGCGGGTGACGCGGGGAAATATCCTTCCTTGTGGCGGATCGCATAGCCGGTGCTACCGATTTTGTCCGTGTTCCAGATCGCTTCACCACTGTCGACTTCGTACATCGATCCCTGTGCACTTGTTTTGTAGCGCACGGAATCAAAAATGAAGAATTCCGCTTCGGGTCCGAAATATGCGGTATCCGCGATGCCGCTGTTTTCAAGCGCGAGCATCGCGCGGCGGGCGATCGTGCGCGGCGACGAATCGTAAAAGTCGGTCGAGACCGGATCTTTCACATCGCACAGTACCGAGAGCGTCGCTTCGCTCTTGAACGTATCGAGAACCGCCGTTGAAGGATCTGGAATGAGCAGCATGTCCGATTCCTCGATCTGCTGGAATCCGCGGATGGAGCTTCCGTCGAATCCTGCGCCGCCTTTCAAGACGTCTTCCAGTTCGTGAATCGGTTTGCTCGTATGCTGCAAGGTTCCCGGCACATCGACGAACGTGAGATCGAGCATCGTCGTTCCCTGTTCCTTTGCAAAGTCGATCACATCCTGCATCGATGCCATCGGCGGACGGAATGCGAGATCATCCATGATCTCTTTCATTTTCAATTGGGTGAGATTGTCCGTGATGCTTTTTGAGTGCGTGCGAACGGCGGGATCCATGGTCGGCATACAGAAGGGGAAAAGAATGAACGGCGCACTTGTACGTTGCGAACATTGTCATCGGCAAGAGAGTGATGGTATTTATTTGTGATCAGTTATTGTTTTTTACAACAAAACATATCATCGTATTTTTGGCTTTCATTTGAAGCTATACAGAGCAAACACTCGTCGATGTATTTCATGAATCACATGTATGTTGTTCAAAATAGGAACATATTGCTACACTCTGGATACTATGGCGAAAGAATTATTGCCGGTCCTGCAGGCGGTCGGTCTCGACGACAAGGAAGCGCAGTTGTATCTGGCAGGACTCCAGATCGGTTCCGCGCCCGCATCGGATTACGCGAAAACAACCGGACTCAATCGCATCACGACGTACAATGCGCTCGAATCGCTCGTGCACAGAAGTTTGTTTACGTTCGTGAAAAAAATGCGCGGCAAATGGTATGCGCCGGTTGCGCCGGAATACCTCTCGCTCGAGGTGCAGAAAAATGCGCAGGCGTTGGAGCGCGCTCTTCCGGAGCTTCGCTCATTGCAGGGAACAAGTTTCCGCAAACCGCGCGTGCGCTTCTTTGAAGGATGGGAAGGCATCCGCAAAGTGTACGAAGACACCCTCACCGCCAAAAGCGAACTTCTCAACTTCGCCAATTCAACGGTCGTCCGAAAATTCTGGCCGTCGTACGATGACGAATATGTCGCGCAGCGTGTGAAGCATGGCATTTATCTGCGCGGCATCGCTCCCGATGATGCGACCGGCAAGCGCGTGCACGGAGAAGACAAGCAATACCTGCGCGAGATCCGCCTGGTGTCATCGAAGGACTTTGACTTCCGAAACGAAATCAAAATCTACGACCACAAAGTCGCGATCGTCTCCTTCGGCACCGATCAAGTGGAACTCTTCGGCGTCATCATCGAGAGCAAGGAAGTCGCCGAAACGCAGCGGCAGATCTTTGAAATGGCGTGGAGGTATGCTGGGAGGAGATCGTAATTATCTCAAATAGAAGCCTTTTCCATATTTTTGACTTAATTAATACTAAGTTGTATAATATAATAATATGAAACAGCACCCTCATACATCATCCGAAACACCGCGAGAAGATCTTCGTTTGAGCTGGACGCGGCAGTGCGATGCTTTGCTGAAGCGGCAAGAAGACCTGATGGCAATCTGCGATGATCTTCCTGATTATCAGGAAACGATGAAGGGAGAAACAATCATGGCAAAGCACGGAGACGTGAAAGCGAACTTCGAGGATTTGCCGGAGATGAAAGAAACCGTGCTGCGCATGCTCGACGATGCCCTCGCGACTCTTGAAAAAGTGGAAACCGAGGCGGACATCCGCCTTGAGGATCAGAAGAGGCGATTGCACTATGCCCGGGAACTGGTTGCGAAGAGCGACCCGTCGCAGATACCGTCGAATATGTCCATCGATTCGGATATACGGAATTATTTTGCAGATTTCGTGCAGATGCGGGACGGTTCAAATCAGGTCGAACAATTGAAACATCAATCCAAACCGGCAGGGCCGAGAAGCTGGACTACGTTCGAATTGAAAGGCGAACAACTCAGAAACGCGATGGAACTCATCCGCGGGTCCCGCAACATTTTCGAAGCGGCGAAAGCGGTGCAGGAGTTATTGGATCTGTTTCTCGCCGCTTACGAGCGCGCGCAGCAGAAGCGCAAGGAACAATTGAAACCGAAAGTCGCCGCGATGAAAGAAATCCGTCTTGCCGCCGTGCGTGCCGATAAACTGTCGGATGCCGAGCGTAATCCCGACCTGGTTGCGCAGCCGCTCAGAGAATTGGAAAGAACCATTGAGATGATCGGGGACCAGCGCGGTGCTGACTTTTGGACGCCGAGACAGTACCGACAGTACATGAAGACTGTCTGCAACGATGCATACGGATTGGTTCGCCAATACGGGTTCGAAGATCAGTTGCAGCAGGAGGAATCCCGGGCAAAAGCCGCAACCCAAATGCAGACGTTGCGGGTTGGTGAGATGACGGAACGGCGTTCGTTACTGTCGCGTCTGTTCAGGAAAAAGAAGAAATAAATGGCGCCTCATTGTATATCGAAGGAGTACACTTTCTGTATGGAACGCGCTCAATACGAAGCCATCATCCGCGATACGATCGAGGCACTGCCGGATCAGATCCGGGAGAAATTAAACGACGTCGCGATCGTGATCGAGGAGACGGCGCCGCCGCAGAAGCGGGGGATACTGCTCGGGCTCTACGAAGGCATGCCGCTCACCGAATGGGGACGCGACATGGTGGCGAAATTGCCGGACAAGATCACGCTCTTTACCGCGTCGATCGAGCAGGTCGCGGGTTCGGAGGAGCGGATTCCGGACATCGTGCGCGAGACGCTCTGGCACGAGATCGCGCACTACTTCGGCTTCGGCCACGACCGCATCCACGTGATGGAAGAGCGCTGGCGCGCGAAGCGGGGATTGCAGGAACAGTGAGGTGCCTTTAGGCCGCGAGCGCGAACGTCTCGTTGACCGCCTGCTTGAAGGCGGCCTTGGGCGCGGCGCCCATGAAGCCCTTGAGCGGCTTGCCGTCCTTGAAGAGCATGAATGTCGGGATCGACTGGATGCCGAACATGCCGGGGATCTGCGTATTCTCGTCGACGTTCATCTGGACGAATTTCACTTTGCCGTCATATTCGTTTGCCAGATCTTCCATGACGGGATGCATGGCGCGGCAAGGTCCGCACCAGGGCGCAAAGAAGTCGACGACGACCGGCAGATCAGACTGCACGACGTCGGTTTCAAAGGTGGAATCGGTAATGGTATCCAACATGATGGAATGGGGGAATGAATCAGGATTTGTAGAGTGCGAGCACCGTGTGCAATCGTTCGCGATCTTTGGGGGACATGCGATTGCTCTTGAGCTCACGCGTCAGTGTTTCCTCGACAATGCTCGCTCGCACGGAATTAAAAGATGTGAGGATAGACTGCGTGAGATGCGAGACATCTTCACAGGAGCGCTGCTCCTCGATGTACGTTTTGAGCGCGTCGATCTGCCCCTGAATGCGGCTTAAGTGCCGGACGATCTTGGCGCAGCTGTCATCGTGCATGGAATAGCGGGGTAAGAAAACACTCTCATAGTATACCCCCTACCCTATATATGCAAATAAAATTTATGAAATTTTCCGATATTTTTGCTGTTTCTTATTTTTAATATTTATTCATATATGCTTATATGAGTGAATACAAAATATATACAAATAAAATGGCTTTTATCTGATGTAAATCAGGAATCAGCAGTGGAATAATTCTGCCGCGGAATGAACAGAAGAAGAGCGACTGAACCGATCAATGAAGACAGCATTCCATACAAGAACGTCGCCTGCGGACCGAATGCGCTCCAAAGCAGGCCGCCGACAAAGCTCGCAATAAGCCCGGTGAGACCGATGGTCGCCGTGTACCAACCGACGCCGCTCGCGCGCATGGATGCCGGCACCAGATCGATTGCGAGCGCTTTGCCGACCGCGCGGAAGATCCCTTGATATGCGCCGTACATGATAAACAGAAAGCCGATCAGAATGACGTTTTGCAGAAAACCGAATCCCGCATACACGATTGCGGCGAGCAAAAACGCCAGAAGCAGGACTCCTTTTCTGCCGAGCACGTCGGACAAATGTCCCGCTGGGTACGATGCCGCAGCAGCGACAAAGTTATAAAAGGCATAGATGAGAATGGTGATGGTGAGCGGTACGCCGAGGTTCTGCGTGCGCAGAATGAGGAAGGCATTCGTGGAATTGCCGATGCCGAAGAGCGCCGTCACGAGCAGGTAGATCCAGTAGTTCTTGGGAAATTTTCTCAGAGTCAAATCCGCCTTTGCGGCGATCTCCGTCTCTTTCCTTTCGTGCACGAAGAGAATCATGAGCACCGCGAGCGATCCGGGAATGATTGCCAGCCAAAAGATCGAGCGCAACGAGACATGGAATATCGAGAGCAATGCGATTGCGACGAGCGGTCCGACGAAGGCGCCGAGATTGTCTCCGATCCCTTCGAGTCCGAATGCCTTGCCGCGATTTGCTGCATCTGCCGACGATGCGATGAGCGCGTCGCGCGGTGCGGATCTGGTCCCTGTGCCGAATCTGTCCACCGAACGCGCGGCGAGCACGCCCGTCCACGCCGTTGAGAATCCGATGAACGGTTTCGAGAGAGCCGAGATCGCGTAGCCCGTGAACGCGATCCATTTTCGTTTCTTCAGTTTATCTGCCAATGATCCCGAAAATCCCTGCACGATATTCTGGATGGCGGGTGCGATTCCTTCGATCAATCCCACGATGCTTGTGCTCACGCCGAGTGTCTGCGTCAGAAAAATCGGCAGCACGGGATAGAGCATCTCCGTTGAAATATCCGAAAAGAAACTGGTGAATGCGAGAAGGAATGTGTCTTTCGTCAGTCCCGAGAAGAATGATCGTCGTGTGGGCATATAAGAATGAGTATACGCAAAAATGCGGCGGATGCATGCAAGAAATGAATCGGGTTCGCATTGTCAGACTTCGAAAAGAAGAACGTCAACCATGGCATGGATCGAACACACTTTGCCGCGAGTCCCGAGAAGGAAAAACTTGCGCGGGCGCAGGGCGACGCCTACGACGCCGCGCTCGCGGAGATGAAAAAGGAAGACGTGCATGCGAGCATCGAAGCGGAGGAGTACGTGATCACGTTCGTCGCGGAGAAGGCCGAAGGCATGTACGCGCCGTCATCGGCAACGGACCTGTCATGGCACACGCCGGACGACGGCGCCAACGTACATATCGAAGTCGCGGTGCAGGATCGCTATGATCACCGCTTTCTGCCGCAGCTCGACGTCGAATGCACGCTGGTCGATGAAGCCGGCAACATCATCGGCACCAAGATGCAGCCGTTTCTGTGGCATCCGTTTCTCTTTCATTACGGAGCGAACTGGCACATTCCCGGGAGCGGCTTATATCGCGCGCGCATCGTCGTTCGTCAGCCGGCATTTCACCGGCATGACGAAAAATTCGGCAAACGGTACGAACGCACCGTGGAAGTCGAGTTGGGACCGATCGATCTGCCCGTGGGACAAAAACCGCACGGACCGGAATGATCAGGCGGTTTTTCTTCGCAGCATCGCGATGGATCCGAGAATGTTGAGCAGGAATCCCGTGCCTGCCATCAGCGGAATCGTGATGTAGCCGAAGATGAAGTTGATCTGCGTCGCAGCGCACGACGTGCCGGATGCATCGCAGGGTTTGAGCAATGTGTTATTTCCTTGCGCATCGAGCACCGGGTGCAATGCGGCCTGCAACTGTTCGTTGTAATGAAAACCTGCAATGAGTATGCCGATGATGCTGAGAGCGAGAATGTACGGAGCAATCTGCCTGTCTCTTTTGAGCAAGGCGATGAGCAGAAGCAGCGCCTGCGGATACATGAAGATGCGCTGGAACCAGCAAAGCTTGCACGGCGTCCATCCGGCGATTTCGGATAGAAACAGGCTCCCGCCCGTTGCGACGAGCGCGACGATGAACGTCAGAATCAGTCCGTGTGCCGACACCCAGGTCGTCACTGCCGTTTTCCTTTTCGCGATTGCTTCCCAGATCAGAAGAGCCAGCAGGGCGATCGAGATCGCTTGTCCGATCACGACGAGTACCGCAAATGCGTTCACGACGTCGAAGGTGTAAAGCTTGAGAAAATCCATGCGGCTCATACTAGCATATGTTTGTTGAATTCATGTCATTTTTTCCTTTATATCGGACATCGCAGACGCGACTTTTGGTGCGCATTGCAGAGGAATACCGCCGATGTTGACGCGTCCGTCGGCCGGCAGATGAATGTTATGGCGGATGCGCAATTGGTCCACGTCTTCGGGTTTGAAATCGGGTAATGCAAAGAGCCCTCTACCACCGCGAAATGCGCGTGCGAGTTCTTCGGGAAGAAAATGCGTGAGCAGCTCCCGTGTCTCGTCGATCTGTGTTCTGATCTCTCTCAGATCTGATGTCCATTCATTCCGCAATTCCTGCTGCACGAGTGCGACCACGCGCTGTCCGTACGCGGACGGAGGAGCGGCGCGTCTCAAGGCGGCATTTTGGTATTTCCTTTTGAACGCATGAAATTGATTTTGATACTGCACCATTGCTGCGGCGAGGCCGATGCGTTCATATGGAATGGCTTCGGATTTCGGCATAGCATGATTTTTGGATGCGGACCACGCGACGAGTATCGGCACTTTGTGCCCGGCAAGCGTTTTGATGCAGAACGCGTCCTGTTCCGGTTCATCTGTAAATCCCTGATACGCAAAGTCCACGATCGCGGTTGCGCCATATTTTTGCATCACATCCGCCAGCTCCATCCATTGGTCCTGCGTGTAATCAAAACCCGTCGGGTTATTGCCGGTCGCCTGCACTAGAACATGTTTGATGCCGCTGCGGATTGCCTGCGTCAGTCCCTCAACCGACGCTGCGCCGTTTTTCAGATACGGAACGTGCACGACGGTGAGTCCTGCCGCATGAGACAGATCAGCATGTTTTATCCACATCGGCGTTGGAACAGCGATCGTTGCATGAGGTTGCAGTTCGGATATGAGTCGAAGATTGATGGATAATGCATCTTCACCGCCGCTCGTCGCAATGCTGGCGATGCGCGGATGATTGCCCAGCAGCCGTTCGACCGCTTGTCTGTAGGATGCAATGCCCAGAATGGAATTGTCTTGTTCATTGTTCTCTGGATCGATGCGCCGCATCGCCTGCTGTACGCTCGGGAAAATCAGGGACTCTCCGTTTTCGTCATACAGCACGCCGATCGTCGCGTTGATCGCGCCGGGTCCCGCTTCTTTCGCGCGCGCCGCTGCTTCCAGTATCAAATCGGACATGGGTGATTAAAAAGCGTTCGATGAAATAGCAAAATGGAAAGCAGGTCAATGACCCATTTCTTTTGTCTGAAAGCGCAAACAATCAGTCAGCGGATTGATACGCTTTCCGGAGCGTCGCGAGATCAATCTTCTTCATCTTCAATACTTCCTTCATCACGCGATGCGCCGCATCCGGATCACCCGTGAGCATCTCCTGCTGCGTTGCAGGAATGATCTGCCACGAGACGCCATAGCGATCGACGCACCATCCGCACTGCTCCGCTTCTTTCATGCTCGAAAGCGCGTTCCAGAAATGATCGATTTCCTCCTGCGTATCGCAGTTCACGACGAGCGACACCGCCGGCGTGTAGGCATTGTCGCCGACACTGCCTTCCATGATATTAAAATTTTGCCCCGCCAGTGTGAATGATGCGTACTGGATCGTTCCTTCTTTTTCCGTTTTGTTCTCGGGTCCGTTGCGCGAAATCATGTTTACTTTCGAATCCTTGAACAGCGACAGGTAGAAGTTCATCGCTTCCTCCGCTTTGGTGTAGAGCTTTCCGGTGAAGAGAAACGACGGTGTGATCGACTGCGGCGTCTTTGCGAGAGAGATCTGCCACGAGACGCCGTACCGATCCGCGGTCCAACCGTACTTCTCGCTCCACGGATACCGCTGCAATTCCATCATCACCGTTCCGCCGTCGCTCAGCTTGTTCCATAATTTATCCACTTCTTCTTCCGTTTCGCAGTTCACAAAGAAGGAGAGTGCCGGAGTGAACTGAAAAATCGGCCCGCCGTTCAGCGCGGCGAAGTGCAGTCCGCAGAGTTCAAACGTGACGGTCATCACCGATCCTTCCAGCCTGCCGGACGCATGCGCGCTTGCATCATCGTAGCGGACGATAGGACCGACTTTGCCGTTCTTGAAAATCGACGCGTAGAAATGCGCGGCTTCTTCTGCCTGATCGTTGAACCAGAGGAACGGGGTGATTTTTTGCATGGATGCAGTCTATCAAACATCCGATTGTTCGCGACAGCCCGGATTCCCTGCTTTTCTTGACTCGTTCATATGAGCGGTCCATGCTGCGCGGTAATGAGCACGATGCAGCGCGAAACCCAGCTCGCATCTCACACTGTCGATGAACCCGACAGCAAAAACAAATTCCCCAAAAAAACATCGAAGACGCTGAAGTATATGCGCGGCGCATTTGCGGCATTGCTTATGTCGCTGGCCTCGACCGTCGCGGCCGCGGAAAACGCCGAGACAGAACCCGTTCGCCATCCCGGTACGCTCGTCGTCGTGGGCGGCGGCGATCTGCCGGATGAGGTGTCCGATCTGTTTTTCAAACTTGCGGGCGATGACGAATCGGAGATCGCACTCATTCCCACCGCGAGCGTCTACGCAGACGATGCGAAAGATCATCTCGAATATCTCCTGAAGAATCACGCGCGAGCCAGGATCGTTCATATACTGCATACGTACGATCGTGCCAAAGCCGATGATCCGGCTTTCAGCAAACCGCTGGAAACCGCGACCGGCGTCTGGATCGCGGGCGGCAGACAGCAATTGTTGTCGGATGCATACGCGGGAACGCTCGTGCAAAAGCGTCTTCATGAGGTATTGCAGCGGGGCGGCGTCATCGGCGGGACGTCCGCGGGTGCGTCCATTCTCAGCAATCCCGCCATCATCGACGGCACGAATACTAAAGCGAACACGGGCCCGGGATTCGGACTTCTCCAGATCAACGGACGCATACCCATCGTCGATCAGCACTTCAGCGAGCGCAACCGCAAGGAGCGTCTGTTGCGTTTGATGACGGTAAATCCGACCAGGATCGGTTTTGGCATCGACGAAAAAACCGCGCTTATCAAAAGCGGAAATCGAATGTCCGTACTCGGCAGGGGAGGGGTGTCACTCTTCAGCAGCGATTGGAAACAGGTGTTTCATACGGGGGAGGACATTGTGATCCCCAGTCTGCAGGTGGCGGGTACAGAGAAGTAGGAAATGCTTTTGTATTTCTGGTTTCTCATTATCTGCATGCAAAAGAAAAACCGTGGCGGCAAATGCCGCCACGGTAGTGTGCGATTGCATACATGCAATCGCGGGACATCGTTTTAGGCCAGGCTCATCAACTTTTCCCGGGCCGTTTCAAGCGCCCTGCGATACTGGCGCTTGTTTTTGCCGGGGAACCGTTCGGTCAGGAATGAGGCGACCTTGCTTAGGTTGGCTTCCGTAGACGGCGGGTCGATGGAAAGCAGAATCGAAATGAGTCTGACAGACGCATCTTTCCTGTCCAAGAAACACCAGAGACTGAGACCGACCAACATCTCGTCCTCAACACCATGGTCATGCATGATCGTCGCGTTCACGCAGAGAGATGCGAGGCATTCCACGCAGTTGCATAACCCTTGTGCCTCCAGAAATGCTTGGAAGTGCGGACGCACCTGTTGAACGACGGCATCGCGCTCCTCCAGCCGTTTGCGCCGAACTTTCGGCGTCTCGATGCCGAATTCCTCCAATTCCTTGGTGAACTCGATTTCGCCGCGGAGTGCTGCTCGCGTGATGGCGTCCTTGTCGACGTTGACGCCGAAGTCACTCAGCGTCTCGAGCATGGCTGACAGATCCGGCGGAACGGCTCTGATCAGTTCCGCGTAGAGCGGAGCTCCCAAAAGATCCTGCATTCGCTGGACCGTGTCGGCATGGCCGTCCAGAGCGTCGAGGCTTGTCCGGATGCAGACCGACATCACGTCCCGTACGATCTCAGTGTCGACTCGCGGCAGCGCTTCGAAAAACCGAAACTGCCGGTAGCCGCTGATGATATCCCTTGGCAGGGTATCATGGAGGACGGTCGTCAGCAGCATGCCTTCCGCCTCCGTCTTGTCGTCGTTCAAGACGACAAAGCCGGTAAGGAGGCTGCCCCCTTCTGCCCAGCAGAGCGCCTGCGTCATTTTCGATTGAGTGAGAAAACCATTGGTGAATGGACGTGGCTGTACGTTGCCTTCGAATACGATGTTCTTAGGCATGTTCTTCGTGGTTTGCATTGTTGAAAGCTCCTACACAAAATTGGTGAAAACAAACATACAGAACCGCAAAACGGCTAAGACTCCTTTCTATCTATTGTGAATGAACGATGTCCTGACACATGCGAACAAACGCATGAGCCGGCATATTCTATGTATCTTTTCTTTTTTGTCAACAATTCTTAACTATGGAGTCTCGCTGTACTGCAACGGATTGAAACCGCAGGTATTCAAAAACGGAGAAGATATCGTGATTCCCGCTGTACAAGTGGCGGGTACAGAGAAGTAGAGAATGCGGCTTAGCCCTGCGCCAGCCACTTCGCAATACGCGCATCGAGGCGCGCCAGCACGGAGTTGAGCAGCGATGCCACGTCCGGATGTTCCGCAATTCTTTCCTGAATGCGCGCTTCCAAACGCGTGCGCACGTTCAAGAGCAACTGCGCGACGGGGTTGCTCGACGTCGTCGGGAGATTCATGGAGGATGACGAGGAAGACGTGCCGCTCTGCTGACCGAATCGTTCGGTGAGGCCTTGCATGATTTGTTCCTGCGTGGGGCCGTTGAGACCGCCGCGGCTGCCGCCGCTCTGCACGTGTTCCTCCGACGAGGACGACGATGAAGAAGATGAAGAAGAGGAAGCGACGTCGATGAGTGCGCTGATGGTGTCGACAGTCGATACGTTGCCGGACGTATCCAGTGCGAAGACGCTGTAGTAATACGTACCGTTGGCGAGACTTGTGTCATCGTAGCTGGCGGCAGTTGATCCGGATGTCACCGCCGTGCCGTCCGTCACGCTCGCGGGATAAGAACTTGTCGAACGACGAACGGTTATGGAAGCAAAGTCATCATCCGTCGGATTGGTCCAGGCGAGAGATACGGTGCTGCCACTCGGGGTCGCCGTCAGGGTGCTGACGGGATTGGGCGCGGTGAGATCGGCGCCGGCAATGACGTATCCGTGTCCGCTGATGAGTATGCTGATTGCAACCGATCCGTTACTCAGAGGAGCCGCAGACAGCAGCGAATCGCCGGACGTAAAGCTCGCACTTGTTCCCGTAGTGACCGTCGTACCGCTCATGGTCACCGGAATGACTTGCGTGCCGTAGTAGATTTGTGCGTGCGTGGAACCGAGCACTACTGTGGCACCGTAGGTCGTCGACGTATTGGCATAGGCGACGGATGATCCGAGTGTGATAGTCGTGCCCGAGAGTGTTCCGATCCGCACATGCTCCGGATTCGCGACGGTATTGAGTAGAAAATGCGTCGCATCGATTTTTCCGAGGAACGGAACGCCGCTATCGTCGGAAACGGCCGTCCCCAATGTGACCGAGGTGCCGCTGACACTCGCAGCCTGTACCTTGCTGAGACTCCCGCTTGCAAAGACAAAATGTGTCGCATCCAGAGCCGCGAGATTTACTTGGCCGGTATTGCTGCTCGCGAACTGTTGTGCACTGCCCATCGTGATCGTTGTGCCGCTTACGCTTCCCACGCGTACGTAGCCCGCATAGGTATCAGAATCGGTAAAAATATCATAGATATCGGTTTGGTAGACCAAGGCGAAATGTGTGGAGTCAAGGGCATCTATCCCAAAACCGTAGCCCACCCCGATTTGAGTGTCGCCTGTGACAGAGACTGCCGATCCGAACGACAGCGTGCTGCCGGAAATGGTGGCGATAAGCACACTGGTCGTACTGCTATTGCTGTCGTCGTACACAATGACGGCATGTGTGCCGTCAAGCCTCGTGACGTTCGACATGGAAGCAGCGGATGAGCTGTACTGATACACGGTGCCAAGCGTGACGCCGGTGCCGGTGATCGTGGCGACGCGTGCGTACCCCTTGCCCGCGATGTAATCGCCATAGACGACGATGGCGTGCGTCGCATCGATTTTGGCAATGGCGGGCACCTGTGGATTATTGCTGGCGAACTGCGTCGCCGTGCCGTAGGTGAGCGTCTGTGCCTCCGCCGCAAACGGCAGCAGCATCAGTCCGATGAGTAACAATGAAAGAAGGCGCTTCTTTTTCATGGAGAGGGAAAAGAGTGGAAGTGTTGGCATCCTAGTGCCTGGAAACCGCGAAATGTATTGCGACGGCGGCATGAACCTCGTGCAACCTGTTTTAGCATTCCCTTTTGCGTATCCCGCAGTCGTTTTTCCCGCTACACTGCCCCGCACCTATGACATCGAACCAATCAACGATGGATATGCGCAAAAAGTGGCTCGCGCTGATCGTACTGTGCATGGGCTCACTGATGATCGTGCTCGATGCGACGATCGTGAACGTCGCGCTGCCGTCGATCCGCACAGATCTCGGTTTTTCGGAATCGTCGCTCGCGTGGGTGGTGAACGCGTACCTGCTGACGTTCGGCGGATTCCTGCTGCTCGGCGGCAGGCTCGGTGATCTGTTTGGACACCGGCTTCTGTTTCTGATTGGTCTCATCCTCTTCACGCTCGCATCCCTCGCTTGCGGACTCTCAAGCTCGCAATTCTTTCTCATCACGGCACGCGCGGTGCAGGGGCTCGGCGGTGCGGTGGTGTCGGCTGTCGCGCTCTCTCTCATCATGAATATTTTCACCGAAGAGAAAGAACGCGCGCAGGCGATGGGCGTGTTCGGATTCGTGTCGGCGGGCGGAGGATCAATCGGCGTGCTGCTCGGCGGAGTTTTGACCAGCTTCCTCGACTGGCACTGGATTTTCCTGGTGAATATTCCCATCGGCATTCTTGTTTTCATTTTGTGTCTGTTGATCTTGCCGCGCACGCAACTGCTGCATCATCCGCGCCATGTCGACGTGCTCGGTGCCGCTACCGTCACGCTCGCGCTGATGCTCGCCGTCTACGCCGTCGTGAATGGCAACGAAACCGGATGGTTATCTTTGCAGACGCTCGGGCTGCTCGCTGCAGCCGCCGTGCTCATGGGCTTCTTCCTCTTCTGGGAATCGAAGACGAAACACCCGATCATGCCGCTGCATCTGTTTAAAATTCGCAATCTCGCGACGGCAAACGTGATGGGCGTGCTCTGGGCCGGCGGCATGTTCGCGTGGTTCTTTCTCTCCGCACTCTATCTACAGCTGATCCTCAGTTACAGTCCGCTTCAGGTGGGCTTAAGTTTCCTGCCGTCGAACATCATCATGGCGATTTTCTCGATCGGGCTCTCGGCAAAGGTTGTCATGCGTTTCGGCATCAAGACGTCGCTGCTCTCCGGCCTCGGCCTCGTGATGCTGGGACTTCTGCTCTTCACACGTTCGCCGATGCACGGCAACGTCTGGCTGGATGTGATGCCGGGCATGACGCTGTTTGGCTTCGGCGCGGGTATCGCGTTTAACCCGATGCTCCTTGCCGCCATGAATGACGCGCCGCACGATGAATCGGGCCTTGCCTCCGGCGTCGTGAACACCGCGTTCATGATGGGCGGAGCGCTCGGGCTCGCCATTCTCGCGAGCATCGCCGCCGCGCGCACCAACATCGTTACCGCAGCGGGCGCGGATCATCTGACTGCCCTCAATGCCGGCTACCACGCCGCCTTCTTCGCGGGCGCCGCGTTCCTGCTCCTTGCCATTATCATCGGCGCGGTGTTTCTACGGACGAAGAACCCGGAGCCGGGCGCCGTACCCGCCACGCATCATTGATGTGATGACAGGATCGTCTCATCCAGCGTCGTCAGCGTGGAGAAGAGATAGTGATCGGGCACCGCATCATCCGGGTTCGTCGCGGAGAACTTTTGAAGAACAGCATCGGAACTCACCCACAGCCACCCGTCGGGCTGCTTGTGATGCACTGCGTCGATTTCCGTCTGGTTTAGCTGCGCAAGATTGAATTGCTCGGCAATGCCGTTTGCGGGATCGATCTCCTGCAGACGGATCAAACTTGCAAACGTCGTGACGGCCAGTCCGTGCGCGGAGACGGGATTGAGGGCATCGGACCGAATCTCAAACGTTTCGTTTGCCGTGAGGGCTTCGGCGTCCGATCCGAATATACTGCTGTGCAACGCCCACGATGCATTGCTCACCGCTGCGAAGTTTATCTGCGACGCATCGTAGCCGGTCATCGGCGGATCGACTGCCGGATCAAGTGCGACGAATGCCTGCACGCCTTCGCCATTTTCTTCTTTATAGTGCCTCGCGATTTCATAGCCCACGAATGTGCCCCAGCTGTGTGCCGCGATGTTCATGTTTGCACCAGTGATACTCCACGTTTGCAACAATGTGTTGAATGCCGCGCCGACTGCCGGTATCCAATCTTGCCCTTCGAGTCCGATCAGCTGCGGCATATTGTCTGCCGCCGGTCCGCTCCAATCACACGCGATCACCTGGGATCCCGTCGCACACAATTCCCGTTCCAGATCATCAAACTTGCCGCTGAAGGGATTATCCGCACGTCCGTGAATAACCAGCCAGACGGGTTTCGACGGATCGATGTCCGTCTCCATTCGTTTGCCGTCGACGAAATGTACGCAGGTCATGCCGACGGAAAACACATGCGGATTGCCGTCAATGCTGACACTGCCCTTGATCGAACGCATCGAAACCGGTTCGAGATCAGCGGTCCACTGAAGCCTTGTCGGAAGCGGGGGAGTGCCGATCGTCGGGATCGCCGCATCCGTCGTGATGACGAAAGAGTACATTCCCGCCTCCAGACGGCAGCTCACGGCGTTGCCGCTCATCCCCGCATGCATCGATTGTGCGATGATTTCTCCCGTCTGCGCATTGAGCAGCGTGAGTTGCGCGGAGCGATTGTTCAGCGGATTCGTCAGATCATGCAGGAGCGAGAGATTCAGGATCTTCTCCTCCGTTAATGAAAACGTTTCCATGAACGAGCCGCCAGACTCAAGCGTGAGTGACTGCGGCAGATTATTCAGTATCGCCCGATCAAAGACCGCTGTGGACGGATCATTGGCGGCGAGCAGTACGTCATGTGCAAGCAGGACCTTCTCTGTCTCAAATGCCTTCACGTCTTGTACATGTGTTGCCTCGGCGACATGCAGCGTACTCAGATCGTCCGCATACCGATTCTGCGCGGCACGCAATACCGCCTCATCGCGTCGCAACCAGTCGATATCCGCGGCGACCGTCGCACAATCGGCTTGATAGCGGGCCCATGTCTGCCAGTAGCTGATCTGCCATGAATGCAATGTGCGAAGTTTCGCGTATTCCGCATCCCGCAGGGCTGAATCGGAATTCAGTGTCTTCATATCGTTCACCACAAGAGCGTTATCGTCACCGCAGTCTGTACCCGCATTGTTCACGATCATTTGCGCGGAGGTGATGGCGGCTGCATCGTTCGAGATCTTTTGCTGCATGTCTCTGATGTCTTGCAGATCCGCGGCAACGACATTCGTTGCATTCATGACCGTACGGTCTTCGAGCGATTCAAAGCCAAGCGGGCGTGATCGATGGGAGCGCATGAGCGGAGAGGAAGGATCGCGTCCCATGATCCGTGATCGCGGGCGCACATCACAGACGTTTCCGTGCATGTCATTCATGCGGCCGGCGGGATTTTCGTTGCTGCACCTCAAAAAAGGACGTTCTGTTCAGGAGAAGAACGGCTGCAGTCAGAGTGGCTCTTTGAGAAAGACTACCGGGTGTACTGCAGCAAATCAGTGTGGAATTGCGCGCATGTATCCAGATCCGATGAAATATGAAAACATTGGAGGATCAGTTGATTCGTTTTGACGTCGGAGAGATACGTCTTGGTGCTGTAGACGTGATCTTTCTGATAGTTGGTGCTGGTCCACGTGTACAGGCACGACTGTGTCTTGGGGCTGTAGAAGACGGCGTCCAACTTGGATGTCTCGTGCCAGGTGGCGGGGTCGTGTCCGGTGTTTTTCTGTACGTCGTACGCCTTGATCGCCTCTTCCACGGCGGATTGTTTTTGCTGGCATCTGCTTTCACTCTCCGATGTTGCTTGTGCAGTGACTTGTGCAGATGACTGCGTAGACGACGCTGCGGATGGCTGCTGAGCATACGGTTGCGAGCAGCTTGCGAGAATCAACAGAGGGATGATGCCGATGAACGCGGGGACGCGGCGATAGGAAAGGCGCATAAAGAGAGGGTAGAGCAAGCGGCGGCTCTTTTGAATATGTTCAATCGTCCATTACGCATGCGGCGTGACCACACCGGCGGACAGAAGTACCAGCAGGCGTCCGCGCGCATCATCGTTGATGTCTTTGTATGCCGACACCTCCGGTCTCATCGTCTGTGTGGCCCGCTTCAATCCCTCCGCAAGATCCGCATATTGCATGAATTCCTCCAGCCGGTACATCGATACCCTGATGAAAAACGCGAACGCAGGATCGCCGTCCGCCGAGGGCGGCAGTCCCGTGAACATCTGACGTTCCACGCGCACGTATCCGTTTTGCGGCGTCAGTGACGCATCCGGTGACGGCAGATCGCGCAGCGGATGATGATTGAAATCGGGGCGCATCTTAAGTCCCCAGTCGGACCGCACGACGCTCTTGCCGGGCTGCAGCCTGGAAAGAAACAGTTCGATGCGTTCGCCGAGCCGTTCATTGAGTCCCGGAACGAAACTATGGATCTGTTCCAGATCGAGGCCCACTTTTTGTTCGGGGGACCACGACGACGGAAAGCACACGCAGCCGCCAACGAGCTTTCGGTTGCCGTCGCTATCGCTCTGCATCAGTGCAAAGTCCGTTTCCAGATAACGCGCGAGCAGCATGCAACGCTCATGCCCGGATGGTGCGGCGCGTATCTGTTGCAGAGCGGCCTCATCCAATACATTGAGCCGCGCGATGAAGTCGATCACATCGTCGAGCAGCCTTTCACCTGCGGGCAGGATGCCGATGTGTCGCTCGGGATGTTCATCCAGAATCGCATTGCGCTCGCGCAAAAGCACGCCACCGTCGTCGCTGTTTTTCAGGAAAACGGCGGGGTCCTGCGCCGCGCGCAGATTCAGCCGGTAGTCATGATCTTTGTCGATCGGGAACACCGTGCGCAGATCCGGCGCATCCAGGCCCGATGCCTCCGATTCGGAGAGTGGCATACGTATGGTATGCCACGAAGCGGGGGAAAGAGCAAAGCCCGTCATTCCATCCGGTGCAGTATGGATAACCGCGCCTATTCTTCGATACGAATCTCGTCGCCCCTATTGATCTCGCCCGTTTCCAGAATTCTCACTCGAAGACCGCCGCGATTTTCAAATGCGTCCTTGAAATGCTGTCGCACATCCTCTTTTCCGGAAAGCACTCCGGGTCTGCCGCACGGATCGCACAGCTCCACGCCCTGTACGAGTACGTCGCCGATGCGGAATGTTTTTCCGACGAGATCATTCAGTTGAATGCCGATGGTGAGAAGATTGCGTCTGGTATCGGCAAACGTCACGTCGATGTTCTTCTGCGCGCGTACCGCCTCAATTGCTTCGCTCTCGATCAGGGAGATGTGCCGGTCGATGTTGCGTGGCGGAGGGGATTTTGAAAACGCTCCTTTGCCTGTGGCATAGCGGTCGCCGGCAATGCCGGTCTCTATGATCTGCGCGGTTTCGATGGATTCCATCGGCTGGCCCTTATCGGCGCAGATTTGGATGTCGAGGATTCGAGGACTATTCATAAAAATGAGTGGTATGGAACGCGAACAGTATGAAGATCCATGTGTTGCAATTACGTGAAAATCGCAGCTGTCTCTCAAGCCCGTTCTTCTTTGTCGTGAGCCACGCTGACAACACGAAGATTCGAACTATGGACCACGCGGTATCGTCGTATTGGATATTTCCGCAGTGGAGCATCTTCCGGAACTACTTTTGAAGCATGCGGATCGCTTTTTGCAGCAACGTGTCGGTGATGTTGGCGGTTTGCAGAACGACAACGTCCGGATGAACGCCGGTCGTTTTTAACACGTCGGTGGCATTTGCGGTGAGCCAGCTGAAGGGTGCTTCCGTCCGATACGATCCGTCTGCAAAGTGGCCGATGCCGTTCGTCGTGTTTGCGCCGAACGTATGTTCGCCGATGATTGTCGCACGATGCGATTCCTGCAGCGCCGACGCCACGATTTCCGCTTCGCCCGCCGTCGCGATGCTCGTTAGAATGATCACCGGCGTTGTGGCGGCGATCACGGGAGGCTGATCCGTTTTGAGGAGATACGGCTTGTTTTTTTGCTGATAAATCCATGCGAGCGGCGACCCCTGCGGCAGAAATGCATCCGCGACAAGCTTCGCATCATCCAGATAGCCATTCGAATTGTTCCGCAAATCGAGAATGATGCCGGAGGGATGTTTATTGGCGATGCCTTGAATGATCGACGGAAAATCTTTCTCCGTTGCGATGCCGAATTGCAGAATATTGATGATGGCGATCTTTCCGTACATGCGCGTGGAAAGTTCCGATCCATGATTGATGGATCGAATCGCATCGAGTGTAAGCAGCCTGTCTCCCCGTTTAATCTGCAGTGTCACGTGTGAACCGACCGGTCCGCGTAGCATCGCGAAAGCATCGGCCAGTTTCCCGCCAGTTACGTCCGTACCGTTGATACTCAGAATCTGATCTTTCTGTTTCAGCCCCGCATACAGAGCGGCTGTGCCGTGCAGTACGGTGTAGACCGTAAGAGTCGAGCCGCTGTATGTGAGTCCCACACCCAGACTTCCGGCGGTGTCCGCCGTTTCCTGAGTTGTTTGCTGCGGGATACGTGCGTTATTTTGCAGCGTCGATTCCTGTGTACTACCGACGGGTTGAATGAGGGGAACCAGATCGCTGCCGGATGCGGCAAAAGCGTTTTCGGAATTTCCTGCCAGGGCAATAGAAGCGGCGATGCATACCGCAAGACAGGTGGCAATATGTGCTCGAAGAGGTTTGATCATGTCAGGAACTCTACTCATCAACTGTCATGAAGGATAGAGCAGATGACAGGATGCACATTGGCGAGAATAGCGATGCAATAGAATTTATAGATGGCTCCGCAGACCCGTCTGCGCTTTGCTGCGCCGAGGTGAGCTGGTTGTTTTCTGAACTCATGCCAATATTCACTATTCTCCGATCTCACCCCACCCCGTTACTCACTTTGTCCTTTTAAGTTTCTGTACGAAACTCATACATTTCTCTTTAATATGCCATTATGCACTGTTCCCTAAGTTATGAAGCTTGACCCACTAAGAATTAACAATAGTTATTTGCTCAGATATGAAAAAAGGAAATGGGGTATTTTTAAGGACAGTAAAGAGTTGGTAATCAATGTAGATTTTGAGAATAGAGATGGTAGTTTAGGAAATTCAGACGAAAAGTCATATTTAAATGCTTTTGGCATTAATACAGACAGCGTCTGCATGATACACGATATTATTTTGCGTTTAAGTTCAGGTCGCGGGCATGTTTACCTATTCGTGTATCAGGCAGTGGAGGGAAAAAGAAAATTTAAGGTTTTGCAATTAATGGATATCTATCTGGAACCCAAATTCCAAAATTTAGGCATTGGTTCTCAACTTATAAAACTAATTGAAGAAATCTGTAAAAATAATTCTATTAGTTACATTTTCGGCATTCTCCAAAAAGATGAAGCTCTTGAGCGCAGAAAGGGCTTCTTTATAAAAAATGGTTTTCAACTCAGGAACGATCCTCGTTTTCCAATGAGTAATATTGGAGCTGCCAAGCAACTGATATCTGATTAATACCTCACAGATTGTCTAATGGATTGAAAAAGATCCGCATGGAACTTCAGTTCCTAGCAAGAATTTTTATTTAAGCAGAAAATTGAAACATATTCCCCCCAACACCAATGTCTACCTTATTACCAGAAGACTTCAGCAATCTTCTAAAAAAGTCTCCCGAAGAGCTTGCTTCATTATTAGGACATGGCGATCCCAACAGCCCATTCACCTTTGCAGTAAAATCGATTCTGGATTATAAACTTCAGAGGGGTTTATTGATCGAGAGCAGGAAAATGGCTTGGGCGACAATAGTGGCTGCTGGCTTGTCCGTTTTCGCTAATATTTTGCTAGCTATCTATCCCAAGTAATAAATCCCTTTCAATGTTATCTTTTGCGTCTGTAATTGAGAAACCCGCTTCATGATCAATCCTAAAGAGAGATGCGCTGATTATTATATCGATTTACCAATAAACACCGGCTCCCGATCATGTCGTGTCATTACTTCGTAGTAGTGCGACGCAGGTTGCGTCAGCATGTAAACATGAGGAATGCCTTTTTCATCATTCACCATGATACCCTTGAATCCTTCCTGCACCTGAAACCAGACACCTTTTTCCAATCCGTACGAGCATGGGATCTCCACCTCAACAGGATGCAGATATTTCCATTTTCCTGCTTCCAAACTCTCGATCTTGCACCAACCGGTACGAGGAAGCTTCGATTTTTTGTCATCACGATTTCCCCACAAGAAGATATCGAACTGGTTCGCATGCTGCACCGGCAGTAGCGGCACCTTCGCACGGAAATGAAATTGGATCTCCGGCGGTCCGTCCCCACGAGTCACCAAACGATCGTGCAGATGATATTTCTCTACAAGTTCATCGGGAATCGCACGACGCTCAACGGCAAGACCGGCACACATAGGAGAGAGGGTAAGGATTAGAAGCAGGATTTTCCATAGACATCGCAGATGTCATAGTCGTTGGCGATATCGCTGTAGATGTCGGGAAGCGGCAGTGTCGCTGCGCTGCGCACGGCAAATCGTCCCGCAGACGCATTCACCTGACGCATGATCGCCGTCTGTGTCGGGCGTGTCTTTTCTTTTTCAAAGAGACTGCGCTGCGCGTGATCCTTGAATTGCAGGTGTTCCGCGATGATGTGTATGTAGTGGATTTTCTTTCCTTCGTGGAAGGCATAATCAAACAGTGCCCGTACAGCCGGAGCCAGATCCTCAAAGAGTGCCGTGGGCGCAAGGAGATTTGTTGATCCATAGGAACCAAATCCCTCCTTGTAGCCGAGATACAGTCCCAATTGATCTGCGACATATCCGTAGTGATCCAGTGCATCGACAAGCCGCTCTACATTACGAATCAACCACCCTTCGATACGAAGCCGGTCAGCGGATGCTGCGCCGATGCTTCCACCCCTTGCTACCATTTTGTGTGGAGGACGTTCTGTTTGAAGCGGAAGTACAGAAATACCATTGAGTTCCCACCACATGTCTTCACCCATTTTTGTGACGAGTTTACGAATCAATTTCCTGTCCGCTGCGACAAACTGATCACAGGTATAGATGCCGTAGCTCTGCAAAGTCTTTTCCCGCCTCTTGGCTATGCCCGTGATGTCTGAGACAGGCTTTTCTTTTAATAATGCTTTGCGGTCTTCTGGATTTAACCACACGGTGCACCCAAAGGGTTTTGCAGTATCGGATGCAAGCTTTGCGAGCAGTTTGGTCTCTGCAATTCCGATGGTTACAGGCAGGCCGATCTCTTTCAGGATACGTTGTTGTAATGCCTTTGCTGCATCCAGCATCGATGATTGAAAGGCGATGGGAAGCAAGGATGCATCGAAGAACAGTTCATCAATGGAATAATATTCGACGGTCAGGCTGTAGGTTTTAATCAGATCGAGCATGAGACGTGAGAGCACTTCATACCATTGAAAGTCTCGCTTCACGTAGATGGCCTCAGGACAGAGCCGGTGCGCATCCCAGATAGGAATACCTGTAGCCACACCCTTCGCGCGAAGCTCGTAGCTTTTAGCGATAATGCATGCGCCTTGATTACCAAGTACACCTACAGGCTTTCCCTTGAGTCCAGCATTGCGGATGCGCTCGCAAGAGACATAGAAGCAATCTGCGTCGAGATGAGCGATGATCGAGCCTTTTTTCATAGCTCGTGAGTGTACACTCGTACACCTACTTGATTGCAAGATCAAAATTATTTCACCATTGCCCTCTTTTTCTTCTGAGTGCGGTGCCAGAGATATCCACCGAGACCCAAAACGCCAAAACCAATGAGTGAACCCATAGTGCTGTTCGCTGTCTGATCTGAGGTTGATTGTGAAGGTGGTTGCTGGTCAACAGGAGCCGCAACGACGGACGGTTTCAATACACATCCATTTTGATCAGCACTAGGAGCATAGCCATAATCGCATACACACTGATTATCCATCGCATTATATGTTGAATATGCCGGACAGGACGGGATCGATGGTGTTTGTTGATCAGTATTATCTGCCGCAGTGTTATCCGTGTTGTCAGAATTACATTCAGGATAATATGGAGCACACGTTGCCGAGAGCGGTGAGCCATCACAGCAGCCGCATCCACAAACACCACCATGATGAGAGCAGCAGCCACTATGTGCGAATGCAATTGATGTATTCGTTACAAAAAAGGCGACAAAGAGGATAGTATACATGTGAGATTGCCTTAGTTGTTGCACGTTCTTCAACAACCTTTTTCGGGAACGATTTTGCTGATAAACCATGTGCCGTTTTGCATTTCGAGAGACACCTTCGCAGTGTCACTACACATCATTCCACCTTTCGGCTTGTAAGTGTACGAGACTGCCCAATCTGTACCGTCGAAGGGCATTTCTCCCGTGATTGCGAGTGGAATATCAACCTCGCTCCAGTAGGTAGACATCCCGTTGGATGTGTAATTCCCAGTTTCTTGTTTTTCGGGGACGATGAATTGTACAGCAGTAGTCCCATCACCTCGTGTTAGTGCATCATAGAAGGCCATGATTACTTTGGATTGGTTATCAGCTCGCACAACACCTGCAGCAACCACTGGATTCACATTAGATATATTCTCTTGGCTTGCATCCGTAGTCGGCGAGAGAGATAAATTTTTGATACTGTAGAGCTGTCCAGTAGAAGATTGACAGGTTAAGACATGGCCGATGACAGAAACACTTTTTTCGTCGCAGTTCACGAGGAAGGATGGTTCGCTACAAGTGATTGTGACGATGGAATTTTGCTCAGCAATTTGAGCCGTAGTATTGCATGTTAATTGCTTAGCTAGATTGTTCTGTCCATTACATGCTACCAATAGCCCTGTGAACATGAGAAGTATCCATATACCCGATAATTGAAGGCACTGACGCATGTCTTGCATGATTTTAAAGCGGAACACATTCAGAACCATCGATGCTTGGCCGATAATGTGTCGGACATTGGCATGTTTTAGTTGGTCCACTTTGTAAGCATGAAACAATGCCATTATTGCTAGTGTGCTCTGACGACTTGCTAGAGGAGCTAGAGGAGCTAGAGGAAGAGCTATTTTCTGACGGTGACATACCTTCTACCAAAGGAGGATTTATTGCCCTATCAATCCATATAGCAGCATCAGCCCTTGTAAGGTTTGAACTTGGAGCAAAGGTATTTCCAGAAACAATACCAAGTTCTACCGCTTTTCTTACATAAGGTGCATACCATGCATTGCTTGATACATCTGAAGGCAAAGCTGCATTACTCGAAAAATTGTTTGTAAGTGATGACACTAAAATTTTTATTGCTTCTGCTCTATTAATTGTATTGTTAGCCATAAACATACCGTTTGGATAACCCGCTAGCCATCCAAGCCGCTTTGCAGCGCATACGTATTCGCTAAACCATTCACTGTTAATATCGGGAAAGCAATTGTGTTCCGCTTTTTCTTCCGATTTATGCAATCCGTCAATGAGCATTTTGCTGAATTCTGCTCTATTAACTATGTTACTTGGTTTAAAGGTTCCATCTGAATAGCCTTGTAATATACCTTTAGTATATAAATCATTAATTTCGGCAGATGCATAAGATGAATTGCTTACGTCAGAAAAATTTGAAACAGAATTTGTATTATGAACATTAGTCTGGATCTTACTTTGAGGCGAACTACTTTCAAAGGATAAGACAGTTCCACCTAAGATATTTTTTCTGACATCAATGTCATGCTGAGTGATGTTCAATGTACAGAGATATCCATTTATACTGTTATACTTATAAATACTTGCATCTAACCCCCCTGTAGGAATTGCACTTAGAGAGCCCGACCACATTTTTCTACAAGAATAACTTGGTGAATATGCTTCTTCAGTAGGGATGTATTGACCAACTTCTTTACAGTCATATCCATCGCCCGCAATAACACCATATTCAGAAACGAGATAGGGAGTACAATCGAGCGAAAGAAGAGATTGATATTGAGCTTGTAAATCTTGTGTAAGAGATAGACCAGATGTCGTATAGGGGAGTTCTTGTGTTTCCACATTTCCTTTTGCAGCATCTTCCAGACGATTGTTGATTTCTACTACACCTCCAAATGGTTGCCCATCATTATCAATACAACGCGGGGTATTAGTTGAATAACCTATACAGAAGAATGTTTGACAATCATAACCAGCATCAACATTCTGCCCATTCCTAACAAAATAGAATGGATAACACCCAATGGACTGGAATTTGGTATTCGTATCATTCTCTTGATTTGTTACTGCACCTAACTCAGAAAAATAAACGACTGAACCATTATCAAATCCCAATGTATTCATTATCGCTTGATCAAAGGAGTGAAGTTTAAAATCAACTTTGAAAATGGGATGCATTGCAAACGTAGTTACTGGAAGGAGAACCAAAAAACTAGAAAAGATGAATTTAAGAACAACATTTTTCATAAGTGAAGGGGGGACTTGGGAAATATGCTAACATTCCTTAACATGACTGCCTACCCTATTTTTTATGGCAAATAAGAAAAAATCTCCGTTCAATGCAAATCACATAAATTGGAGTGCAGAGGAGGAAGAACGATGGCTTCAGCAGGTGGCCAATCTTTGTTTAGATATGTTCGTTGAGAAATATGGTTACCTCCCAAGGCCACCAACAGATAAAGAATATCGTCGATTAATGCAGAAAATTAAAGAGGAAGAAAAAGTTATTTCCGATAGCAGGAACAATAACCAACGTCCAAACAGTGGCGGCAAAAATAATCACTAGATAATTGTCTGTAAAGAGTTTCACATTTTCTTCCGCAATCAGGACAAATGAAAAAATATCTATAGCCGTTTTGTAGATTGGTGAGTTTACCAATCAACTCAATCTCTTGTTGGTTGATTAAGAGTGTCGTTTTAATTGCAGCTGATGGAATAACAGTGCGCAGATCTCTCACTCGAATTTTCTCGCACTCGTCATTTAGTATCTTCCTCATTTTTGGACGCGGTAATTTTTTCTAAATCCTTAGGTTGGTCGTGATTGATCTGCATGTTTTGAGCTATGACCGCATTCTTCACCTGAACATGTAATGTTGTTGATCCTGTGAGTGCTTGGGTGAGTCGTAGGATTCGCTCATCGGCGGATTCTTTGCCCCGTCTTGCTTCCCTTAAGTAAGCGATTCGATCAGGAGTTTCATTCCATGTGATCGAGCTGTCTTCGTTCAACTTATAGCGTGCAACAGAAAACATGCGTTCGTATCGCATACCATCAATGATTGCGATCATTAGCCTATCAACAAGAATTCTTTGGAATGGTGTAATCTTTTTGCCAAGGGTCATGTTGATATCTTCGAGAATGCGGATAACCGCTTGCGTCATGTCTTTATCTGAAAAATTTATTGCAAGGTAGCCGCCTTGAGAAATTTTCACCGCTAACCATTTTTCTTTTAATTCATCATATTCCTTTTGCTGCTTCTCGTTTTTTTCTTGAATTCGATACAATCGATGGAATGCCTCTTCGAGCGTGCGATCCTTATATTCTTGTTCCACTTCTTCGGGCAATTTTTGTAACTCCTTACGAACGATGGCAAGGGTGGACATGTCATCCTCACCCTCTGATTTCGCTGTTCTATGGTTACTCTTATTCATAAGTGGCTACGGAAAGAGAAAATAGCGGTAACAGTTACTCTGTTATTGTTGTTACTCCTACGGTTACCGCTGATTTTTCAGATACCGCTGCGATGTTCGCTGTATCGGTAACCGTGTAACCGTCATATGCAGAAAGAAGATCTTCGATGTGCGTGCACTTGAGTAGATATCCACGACACTTATCACCGTTGATGCTGCGCAGTTCCGCTTTACCCTTTACGACGTTGGCTTTCCGCAGCTCATGTCCTATCCATTTAGAGCGTGCATTCTTTTTGAATGGATCTGCCAACCACCCAAACGTGTCTTCGTCATACGATGCCAATCGTTCATACAATTCATCGGTGGTGAAGAATTTTTCTTCCTGCTCATCATCTTTCATGAATTGAACCAAGGCACTGAGAAAGTAGGGGATCGCAGTGTCCATGTCCTTTTTCTCTTCTTGTAGCTCTGTAGCTAATGCCTTCATGCGCTGTAGTAGGTGTCCTGTTGGATCTGCAAGTGTGGCAAGCGCAAGAATAGGCCTCCATAGCTCCCAGTCACGTCCAGAGAGATCTGCATGGGTAATTTGCTTCGACACCTCCACAATGGCTGTAATTGATTGAAGCATGGCGGGATAGATCATCGATCGAATATCCGCGAAGTCACTATCACGATCTTCAATTTCCCTGTTCTTCAGTTCTCTATTTTGAGAACGCACCATGACAATCGGTATGCATCGTGTGACAAGTGTAGGGTCCAGTGACCGTATGCCGGCTAATGCCTTAGGGCTGTATGCGTCAAAGAATATTGAACGCCATTGTTTTGTGCGTGGGTCTTGTTCACATTTCTCATCGCCACCACCACGTTTATAGCCTGTATTCAGGAGGGTCAGCACTCTCTGGGAATCTTCATCGCGTACTTTGGAAAATCCCTCAGCTTCATCAATACAGATCGTGCTGCCGTTCATATCAATAGAACGGATGATCGATGCGGGCGAAGACCCCGAAGAGATATGTTTTCCATTGAAAGAGAGATGAGCAAGAAGCGATAGTGTTTTTGTTTTTCCGACACCAGCTCCGCCGTTGAGGTGGAGATATGGAAAACTTCCAAATACGCGATAGCAATACGTGCCAAGGGTCCACAGTGCGAGAAGTCGCAGCTTATCTTCGCCGCCGACATCAACATATCGGCAGAACTCCGAATATAAGTATTCGTAGCAATCCTGTAACGACGGTACGTGTGCACCATCCCGATAGGCAAGGATCGACTCTTGAGACCAGCGTGGCTGCGGAAAGGGAAGTTTATCGGTATGAAGACCGCGCCGGTGCAACTCTTCGATTGTGCACGGAAAGACTTCCCGATCCGACGTAACGATATATGGGAACTCGATTGTTTTCCCATCCTTCTCAACAAACAGTCCAACTGTAAAAAAGGCTGTGCCATTCATAAAATCTTGTGCAGGTTTTAATTTTTCAATCGATGTTTCAAGGATGAGCATGGGACCCGATTGCACAGTTTTGCGTGCTTTGCCCCCATATTTTTTCTTGAGCCACTTCTCAGCCTGTTCTTCATCGCATTTGCGCACCGTACAGACCAGTTCTTTTACCGAACATTCACCACCATCTTCTAAGCTCATTTGCATTGCCGTGGAGCCGTAGACGGAACCGATTCGGTCTTGTTCCTGATAAATATGTGCTGATCCAGACTCCAGCTTTTCGAGCCGGAGTCCGAGATCTGCCGCCACATCCATGATTGATAATGGTGGTAAGTCAGCGGGTTTCATGTTTGTGGCGGGGAATTGTCTTAAAGAATTTTCGAGCAGCTTCTTTCGATTCCATCCATGAGATGTAGGATTGGCACCATGTTTGGCCGGACGATGGAGAAGGCTGGTAGAAATGCGATTTATGGTGTAGAGTCATGATAAGATTTGTAAGGAAATAGGATCTACTCTTAGCGGGGTGGGTTCTTTTCCGTTTGAGGTCCATCGCGAGGATGCTGGCTAAGCATTTGCCGACGTCGAATGTTTGCGAGAATCGTGAAGAATTCTCGATAATCTGCAATTTGTTCAGGACTAAATTTTGTCATATTCAAGAAGCTCCTTAGGGGAGATGTGAAGGAGATATGCAGTATGGAACAGAAGAGATTTCGATGGCTTTGCTATACCTGATTCATAGCGTGCCAAGGTCACACGATGTATTCCTAATTGTTGAGCTAGCCATGCTTGTGAGATGCCGCGAGATTCCCGAATTTTCTTTAGGGTTGTTTGCATGATCCAGAATGTAAATCATTGTTTCTTTGGCGCAACAAATTACATTGCGCCAAGGCGCATAAATGTCTAAGTTGTGGCTATGTCAAAAGCGGGACAGCTCGTGAGAACTCACTATCGGGAAGCAGGTTTTACTCAGCGCAGTTTGGCGAAAGACCTTGGATTGTCTGATAAACGTGCTCTACAACATTGGATGAATGGGACATCCCCATTTCCAGATGGAATACGGGAGAAAATTGCAGATTTAGTATTTGCAAGTAGAGATGATCGGAAAAATTTTTTAGAATTGGCTAAATCAGAAGAGTTTTTGCCATCTCCAAAGCGCATTGCGCGTGACAAGGAAAGATACAAGAAATTTTTGTTGCAAAAATATGAATGGCATTTTTTTCTAGCTTATGGAACCTCGACTGGTATAGATATAGAAGGAAGGTTGTATTCAGATGCGCAGGGTGCACAAATGAAAGCGCGACAAGAAATGATTTCTTATAGAGGGACGCATACGCAGAGAGAGAATTTAAAAAAAGATCCTCATCCTATGCCAAGCGAATTGCTTAAATATGATAATCCGATCGCAGTTAGTGGATTTTCAGCTCAGTTGGTTGTTTTTTCAAAAAAAGATAAGAGGCCAAATTCTACAGAAAAAAGTAACTTTACAGACCGCTTTTCAAGAATTTTCACGATTGATTCAGATTCAGATATTGGATTTATGTATCACCTTGATCTTGATATGCAATACCCAGCTAGCATTAGAGACGTAATTAGAAGGCCAGATATATTTGATGAAACAGAGGAGGATCAGATCATAAAATTCGCAAACTTTTGTCTTCGCAGACAGATCAATCCCATCATGTGGATGGAGATAATTCGAGACGATGCAATTAAATCGCCAACTTTCGAGTCAATTACATATCAGGATCGTAAAAATGTGTTAGTTGATTCAAAAGAGATAGAGTTATGGATGCGGGCCATTGGCGACACCGTCCTTTGGATTAGAAATGAGAATTCTATGAATGCTCTTGATATTCTTCATAATTTAAGAATGGTTCATGCAGAAATGGAAATAGCAAAGAAAAGCAGTCAGGAAGTAATAAAATCAAAGGGGCAACTTCTTCGCATCATCGATCGTACTATTATTCATCTCAAAAATTATGTTCCTAATTTACACTCGTAAATCAACGGATGATGCGGATAACCAAAAGAACTCTCTGGAGTATCAGGATCGCATGTGTCGTGAATATGCACAGAAGAACAAAATTGATATCGCATATGATAGCATCGAAGGGGTGATGAAAAATGGTCTTATCGCGGAAAGTCATTCTGCCTTCAAAGCATCTGCTCTCTCCGTGAGCGGTGCAGGCCTTGTGGAATATCAGATTGAGCGGCCTAAATTCATGCATATGATTTCTTGGCTTCTGGAAGGGAAGTATGAGGGTGTGGTTGTACTTTGTTGGGATCGCATTTCACGCAACGAGCAATCAGATCTCATCGTCAAAGAACTCATTGATAAACACAATATCAGCTTCCGTTTTGTGCAGGCTGAGTATGATCATGCTACAAGTTCCGGTGCGCTTCATCGTGACATCGATGGTATGTTCGCACGGCACCATAGCCGTGTTACATCCGAGAAAGTTAGAGCGGCATTCAAGAAGCTTCGCGATGATCGACGCTGTACGTATATCGCACCAATTGGTTATCTCGATGAGGGATCCGATAATAAAACTTTCGATCCTGAACGCGCTCCTATCATCCGGCGGCTCTTTGAACAATATGCCACTGGCGAATGGTCGTTACGTGATTTGTGTAAATGGTCGCATGAACAGGGACTGACTACAAAACCACGTCGGAAGCGTCGCACAAAAAAAGCGATGCAGTATGGAGAAGAAAATTCTGAGAAGGTAAGCAAGCCTATTGCAATATCTACGATGCAATTCATCCTTACAAATCCTTTTTATATTGGAAAATTGAAAAATGGCGAGAACATCATAGAGGGCAATCATCCACCGCTCATCAGTGTTTCACTTTTTGAAAAGGTACAATCGTTGC